>CALWWW010000025.1 GCA_944385365.1 uncultured Oscillospiraceae bacterium
GGGCCGATATCCATTTGGCCTTCCTCACACTTGCTGCTGCTTTGATTGCTTTTCGGTTTTGTTAGGCACTCTAAGGAGTTTAAAAGGAAATAATTCTAATTTTTCAGCAGACATCTTCGGAATGTCTGCTTTCCTTTTTCGTTCCTAACCTGCGTACTCCAGTGGGAAAGGAGAGTATGCAGCCAGCCGTGTTAAAACGGCTGGCTGTATGTGCCTACAAAGATAGAGAAACACGGCCGCAAGGGAACAAACGGGAGCAGGTACGCCTACCTGCTCCCGTTTGAGAAATGGGATCTATGTAAGGAACTTGCTGGCGGCCCACCCTCACTCGGGCCGCGGGCCATCCGTTACATCATGGGTTCCATTTGCAGGACCGGATGGTTCTTCTCCGTCAGGAAAGAGACCAGAGTTTCCGGGTCCTCCGCAATGGATTCGTCGGCAATGCGGTCACAGAAATCGTCAATGCCGTACAGGGCTTTGGCCGTCTCGTTGAGACGGGGGGCCACCTGCTCTTTCAACGCCTTGGGCATCCAGACAATGCGGGCTACGCCGCCCTCGGCCTTGAGGAACTTTTTCGAGGAGATAAACTGTTTGCCGTGGCCCATAAAGCCCGGCGTCTGAACGCCGCCGCCGGTCACGGATGCCATCTCCGAGAACGTCATGCCCAGAGGCGTCATGCCGGTGTGCTCCCGGTGGACAATGACCACACCGCCGCTGGACGGCTCCATGCCGCAGATGCACTCGAAGCAGCCGCAGGAGGTCATGGGGTCTTCCAGAATGGAATACAGCGTCACGTTTTCCAACGCGCCGTGGCTGTACTGGCGGATGGCCTCGCTGACCTCTTCCCAGCGGCCCACCCGCTCGTCGATCACGTTGTCCTTGCGGACCACCTGGCAGGGGCCCGAGGGGTCCAGCTGGTTGGTGGCTCTGGCGTCCAGCCAGGAGACCGCGCCGCAGAGACCCAGGCGTTCCGGTGTAACGATGCAGACATGGCTGGGAGAGAAGGACTGACACAGGGTACAGGTATAGAAGCAATCGACGCTTTCATCGGTGAGCGTTCTCAGCCGCTCGTCCCGGCGGTCATAGATGGGCAGGGCCGTCTCATGGCGGAAGCTCTTGCACTGCTCCGCGTCGGTGTAGATGGTGATTTGACACTTGTCCACCACGGCGTCGAAATCGTTTTTCAGCTGCACATAGAGGACCTCAGCGAAATCTTTCAGCCGCAGACCGGCTGCAAAGGCGGCCTTGCTGACGCGGATGCGGATCATGTCCCGCTGGCCCGTGTGCATGACACCCTCCATACAGTTGATGTAGGCGTGGAATTTCCGCTCCAGAACCGGCTCAAAGTCGGGGTTCATGTTTTTGCCTGCCACATCGGCCACCAGACACAGGGAGAACTTACCGCCCTCCTCCAGTTCGTCCAGATCGGGGCCGATCAGGGTGAACTTGTGGTCCTCCACGTCGTGGAGATCGTGGGTGCGCACCAGCTCCAGGGCATCCAGACGGGAGCCGTCAAACTCCACCTGCATGTCGTTCCGGCGGATGATTTCACCCTCAAAGGCCGAGGCAAAGGCCACGGGAATGTTCAGATCAGAGACCTTCACCCGGATATCCCGTGCTTCCAGACTGGTGTCGTGGAACTGGGACACGTCGGGCTGCACAATCAAGCTCTTGGGCACCCGCCAGATGTTTTCCGTCTCATTGGTGACCACCGGGAAGCCCAGGGCGATAGCGCCCGCGCCGCAGGCCACCACCACATCATCCAGGGGACCGAAGGCGTTGACAAAGGCGGGGACGCGGTGCATGGTGTAATCCAGCAGAGCATTGGCGTCGCCGGGCGTGACCGCGCCGAAGATCAAAGCGGCGCGCAACGCCACAGACACCACATGAATCACCGAGGTGATGCCCCGGCCCAGGGGAATGACGCGGACGTTAGCGCCGGTCTTATACCCGGCTTCCTCCAGCTGGCTGATGATTTCACCCACCAGCGTTACGAGAATGCCCTGGGACTGGTAGCTCTTGACGAGACCGACGGCGTCTTCCACCGAGGGCGCGCCGCCGATGAGGACGGCCACGCCGGGAATGTCGCCGGTGACCAGGGGAACGCCCAGCTCCCGGATGGCGGCGTCGGACAGGTGACCGGCGCAGGGGGCCTCGTAGGGGGTGGGGTTGTTGATGTACTGCAAAACCTCCAGAAATTCGGCGCATAGTGCCGTGGCAATGCCGGTAAAGAAAGCGTCCTGGAGCCGGGGAGCCGTGGTCATCATCCCGGCCAGGGTGGGCAGAGCCGCCTGGAGTTCGCCCAAGGTGGCGATTTTATTGCCGGTGACGGCATAGAAGCAGGGCAGACTGTAGGCCGTGTCGGGGAAACCGACAGCCTGATCGGTACCGTACTGGGCCACCGCCTTGGCGACGGCATCCTCCGTCAGCTGATAGACGGCGTGGCCGCCCTGGAATACTCTGTCAAATAAGGTCATGGCTGCGTTCCTCCTCAAATGCCCAGCAGACGGCGTTTTTCCTCGATGCGCTCGATCATCTTGTCGCCCAGCTTTTCAATGTCCAGTTCCACCGTGTAGCTGGCTTCGACCCAGTCGCGGATACCGTGCTGGAGCCAATCGGAAATCTCGCTGGAACCCTTGACGTAGGGGTCCACGCCCAGGAAGGTGTCGATACCGGTGGCCACCACATAGTTGCCGATGGATACGGCCTTTTCGCTCATCCATTCGGGGGCGCAGCCCACCAGGGGCAGCTGGGAGATGTTGACACCGGCATCCTTGGCAATTTCCGAAGCCAGGACCATCATGCGGGAGATATCGACGCAGGAGCCCATATGCAGCACCGGCGGAATGCCCACCAGCTCGCAGACCCGTTTCAGACCCGCGCCGCAGATCTCCTTGGCCTCCTTGCTCATAAGACCGGCCCGGGCGGCGGCCTGGGCGGAGCAGCCGGACACGATGACAAGGACATCGTTGGCCAGCAGCTTTTTCATCAGTTCAATGTGGGCGTGGTCGGGGCGGACCTTGGGGTTGTTGCAGCCCACCATGGCGGCCGCGCCGCGGAGAACGCCGGAGGTGATGCACTCCACCAGGGGTTTCATGGTGCCCAGCTCGTCCACATGGGAGTTGGTGACGGTGTCGAGACACTTCCGGATGGCTTCCACGGAGAAGCCCACCGTGGCGTCCACCTTCAGATCGGGGATGAATACCCGCTGGGGGTCCCGGTTCTTGAAGTTCTCCACGGCCATTTTGACGATGGATTTGGCGTTTTCACCGGCATTTTCCGGGGAGAAGTGGATAAATTCGGAGTCGGGCATCCGGGCAATGTCGGAGGTGGTGATGAATTTGGTGTGGAAGCACTTGGAGAGGGGGCCTAGGGCCGGGAAGATACACTGCACATCCACGACGATGGCTTCACAGGCTCCCGTAAGTACCACATTTTCCTGCTGGAGGAAGTTGCCCACCATGGGGATGCCGTGGCGCATGGCCACCTCGTTGGCAGTGCAGCAGACGCCGCAGATGTTGATGCCTTTCGCGCCCTGTTCCTTGGCCAGAGCAATCATCTCCGGGTCGTTGGCGTAGAAGACGATCATTTCCGACAGGGACGGGTCGTGGCCGTGGACCACAATGTTGACCATATCCTTCTGCATGACGCCCAGATTGGCCTCGGTGTCCACGGGCATGGGGGTGCCGAACATGACGTCGGAAAACTCGGTGCCGCACATGGAACCGCCCCAGCCGTCGCTCATGCCGCTGCGCAGTGCCTGGCGGACCAGCGCTTCCGGCAGGGAAGAGTTGCCCATGTGGGTCATGTGCATGGCCGTGGAAACCTCCCGGTCGATGGCGCGGGGCTCGATACCGGCGTCGTGCCACAGCTTTTGGGTGTGTTCCGGGGCACGGGACAGCCAGCGGGAGATGCCGAAGGGCTTGCCGTATTCCATCAGCGCCAGTTCGGCCATTTCGTGGGCCAGATCGTAAATGTCCTTGCCCACGGTCTCCACGCCCCATTCGTGGGCGATGCGTTTCAGCTTCTCCGGGTCTTTGACCTGGTAGTTGCCGTCTGCCTTCGTCTCATGGAGGGTGTGGCAGATTTCGCGGCCATGGTCGGAGTGGGTGGCGGCGCCGCCGGCGGTGAACCGGAGGAAATTCCGGCCCACAATGCCGTGGACATCACAGCCGCAGATGCCGCGGGGCGCTTTGGGCGTGATGCGGCACGGTCCCATGGAGCAGATGCGGCAGCAGGTTCCGGCTTCACCGAACCCGCAGTGAGGCGTCTGGTTTTTGACGCGCTGCTGCCAGGAGTCGGCGCCGACTTTCTGACCGAGGGCCAAAAGCTGTTCGGTGGCCGCTTCCATTTGTTCTACGGAAATATACTTCATGATCGTTGCATGGAACGCATAGGGATATGCTTTCCTTACCCCTTTCTTCGAGATTCTGACGTCTGTCAGGGCGTATGGTGCGGAACAAAAAACGCATAGGTTCAAATAAATTGCTGTAATTTATTTGTTTGCTCCATGGTACCATATCCGGCGACCCGCAGGTATCAACAAAGGGGAGAGGGGTATCTACCAATGGTTGCAGGCCCAATCAAAAAACCGTGTCACCACCCCGAATTGCGGGGGATGACACGGTTTTTTTCTATATGGGACGCTGCCACGTCTCCAAAAAGTCGTAAAACAGCTTCATCTCATGGGTCATGACCTCGTCGGCTTTGCGGATGAGGCCGCTGTGGAGCTGCATCTCCTCGTCGGCAAAGGGCACCAGCACCACGTCGGGGCTGCGGAGATTCCGCATGGTGTGGGCCGGGGCCACGGAGACCGTCAGACCCAGCTTGCACAGCTGATTGCACATGCACACGCCGTTGGTCTCAAAAACCACCTGGGGCTCGAATCCGGCCTCCCGGCATTTTTTCAGGACCAGCTGATGCAGATGGAATTCCCGGTTTTGCAGGGCAAATTCCTGCCCGTTCAGCTGTTCCATGGTGACGGCGGGCAGACGGCTCAGGGGATTGTCCCGGTGTACCAGCAGATAGAGCTTGGTGGCGGCAATGGGGCGGACCTGATACTTTTGGGTATCCACCGGCAGATACGTCAGAGCCACATCCACCTCGTGGTACCAGACGGCTTCCACGGCCCGCTGGTCGGTGTATTCGGAAAAATCCACCTGAATGTCCGGGTATTTCTTGCGGAACGCCACGATACAGGCGGGGCTCAGCAATCCCAACAGACCGTAGGACGCGGCAATGCGCAGGCGGCCCGTGTGGGATTTGTGCCGCTGGGCGATTTCAAAGTTCAGCCCCTCCATCTGCTGCAAAATCTTCCGGGCGTGGCGTTCCAGAATCTTTCCGTCGTCGGTCAGGGTGACGCCGGTCTGGGTGCGTACCAGAATGGGATAGCCCAGCTCGGTCTCCAGCTTCTGCAAAATCTTGCTCAATCCCTGGGTGGTGATGTACAGCTCCCGGGCTGCCGCGTTGATGCTGCCCTGGCGGCAGACTTCCAGGAAATAGGCCAGGTCTTTGGTGGTCATGGTCGTTCAGCTCGCTTTCGGTATCAGAATAGCACCGCGGGCCGGAGTTTGCAAGCCCATCGGAACATGGAAAACACCCGGCCGGAGCAACGCTGCTCCGGCCGGGTGTATTTGCAGAACGATGTACGCCGAACCGCGGTTCACGGCTGACGGGCGGCGCAGAGCTGGCGGACCAGTGGGGCGATGCCCTCGGCAAACCGGGCGTGACCCTCCACAGTAAAATGAATTTCATCCTCCGTGCAGATTTCGCAGATGTCATCCGCCGCCACATAGGCGCAGCCGTACCGCTGCGCCACATCGTGGAAGAACTCGGGCAGCTGCCGCGACACGGGGACGCAGTGCTCGGCGGAAAAATACCACTGGGACGGCGTCTGATCCACGGCCTCCCGGATGGACGGGGGACAGACCAGCAGAACATCGGCGGGCCGTACCTGTTCCGCCGTGCGGAACCCCTGAATCATCTGAATCAGCTGTTCCGCGCCCATGGCAACCTCCATGGCGTTGAGGTGCATCCGGGACTTGAGATCGGTGGTGCCCAGCAGGAGCACCACCACGTCCACGGGGCTTTGGCTGTCCAGAGAGGGGAGCAGCGTCTTTTTGCCGTTGTGATACTCCGCCAGGGCGTCGTCCCAGATGGTGGTCCGTCCGCTGAGCCCGTCCTCTAAAACCTGATAATCCGGACCCAGCAGCGTTTGGAGCCGTCCGGTCCACCGTACCTCCGGCGGGTAACGCTTTTCCGTGAGGGGAATATACCCCCAGGTGTTGGAATCGCCGTAGCACAAAATTCGATACATGGTCCATCCTCCTGCAAAGGTTTTTATGTCAACCGTGGTACGTCAAATCGGTTTTGTCCATGTCCTGTTCCAGCTCGTCGGGCAGGTACTTGCGGAAAATCTGAACAAAGATGCCCGACGTGAGATAGCCGTAGATACCCGCGCCGCAGAGAATCACCAGCCCTAGAAAGGGGATGAAGTGCATGGAAAAAAAGACGAAGGTCCCCAGAACCAGGGCCAGCAGCAGGGTGTAAGGGAAATTGAGAAAGGACATGAGAAAGGCGTTTTTCACATGGGCCCAGATGGGGTTGTGGAATTTGGCCACAACGGGGAAGACGTACAGGGACGTCATCAGAAAAGGCACCGTCACAATGGAGCTGACCACCAGAACGGCCGTGGACAGGGGCCCCTCCATGGCCAGACCCAGGCGAAAATCCAGCAGCAGCACAGCGCCGACCACCAGCATCATCAGCCACAGAATGGTGGACTGGCGAAAATTCTGGCGAAAGGACCGGAAAAAGTTCTGGTGTACATGGGATTCATCGGTGCGGATGCGGCGCATGGACGCGTAATAGAGGGCCGTGGTGGACGCGCCCATGGTCACAATGGGCAGGCTGCACAGCAGCCACAGCACGTGGAGCGCCACCAGATCGGCCACCAGATTGAGAAACCGCACCAGCAGACCGTCGTAAGAAAAGGGGTTCAAAACGCATTGCCTCCGTCTGTCGAAGTGTACTGAAGGTCCCCGCAGGGGATGGATAGTATTATATAGAAAAAGCAAAATCTTGTCGATGGGGAAATAGACCAGAAATCCATATATCATTTAGGTAATACTGTATAAATTTAATAAAATCTAAAATAAAACTTGCGCAACAGAACCGGGTATTGTATACTAAAACGCAGTTTGGAACGGAATCAACCGGAACACAGCATTACTGAGAGGAAGTGGAGCCAATGCCCCAGACAACTGCCGTTGTTACACCGTATAACCGCCCCTTTATCGAACAGCGCGCCGACCCGTATATCTACCGCGGACCGGACGGCGCCTACTATTTTACCGCTTCGGTACCGGCCTATGACCGCATTGTGCTGCGCCGCGCCGCCACACTGGTGGGACTGCGGGAGGCAGAGGAAGTGACCATCTGGACCAAGCATGCCAACGGTCCCCAGAGCTGCCACGTTTGGGCGCCGGAGATTCATTATCTCCAGGGCAAATGGTACGTGTACTACGCGGCCAGCGAAATCGAGGACCCCTGGAAGCTGCGTCCCTACGTGCTCCAGTGCACCGGCACAGACCCCATGGCGGACCCCTGGGTGGAGCTGGGCATGATGCAGGCGGCGGACACCGATTTATTCTCTTTCCAGGATTTTTCTCTGGATGCAACAATTCTCTGCCATAAGGGTGAAATGTACTATATCTGGGCGGAAAAAGTTGGCGTCGGCAAGAAGATTTCCAACCTGTACATCGCCCGGATGGAGACGCCCTGGAAGCTGGCCACCGACCAGGTCCTGCTGACCACGCCGGATTACGACTGGGAGCGCATTGGCTTCTGGGTCAACGAAGGCCCCGCCTTCCTGCGCCACAACGGCCGGATTTACATGACGTATTCCGCCAGCGAGACCGGCGCCTGCTACTGCATGGGTATGCTGAGCATCGACGAGGATGCCGATCTGCTGGACCCCAGAGCGTGGAAAAAGGAGCGGTATCCGGTCCTCTGCACCAGCGAGGAAAAGGGTCTGTTCGGCCCCGGTCACAACTCCTTCGTCAAGGCGGAGGACGGCGTCACCGACATTTGCGTCTACCACGCCAGACCCTACAGCGAGATCGTGGGTGACCCCCTCTATGACCCCAACCGCCACGCCATGCTGATGAAAGTGACCTATGACGAGGCCGGCAGCCCCGTTTTCGACTATGCCAATTCCGTGGAATTTTGAGCAAATCGAAACCTTTTTTTAATATTTATATTTTTCTAAACCAAAATTTGCCATTGTGTGAAATATATAAATTCAGACATAGATTTTTGACAAATGGTATAAAAGTTTAGTTTGATTTTAGAAAATATAAAATAATTATTGATTTGCCTAAAAATAAGTGCTATGATATGGCCACTTAAAAAAGCCTGCCAAAATCTCCGTGATTTCGACGGGCATTCAGATCCATTAGGAGGAGAAGAGAACATATGAAGCTGAAAAAAGTAGTTGCTCTGTTCCTGGCTGTGACCATGCTGGGCGGTGTCCTGCTGACCGGCTGCGGCTCCAAGGAGGGCCAGACCGCCGATGGCAAGAAGTCCCTGGACGTTTTCCTGTACCTCAACGACCACGAGTCCGAGATCTACAAGAACATGATCGACAAGTTCCAGCAGGAGCATGCCGACACCATCGGTGAGATCAATCTCCAGATCACCACCCAGGAGGAGTATCTGACCACCCTGACCGGTATGATGACCGCCGGTTCTCTGCCCGATGTGTTTTATGTGGGCCCCGAGTCCGTCAAGCAGTTTGTGGACAACGGCTACATCGAGGACCTGACCCCCTATCTGGAGGAGAAGGGCATCTCCACCGACGGCCTGATGCAGGACGTGCTCAACAGCTACCGCTATGACGGCACGGCCACCGGCAGCGGCGACCTGTACGCGCTGCCCAAGGATTCCTCCGTGTTTGCCTACGCCTACAACAAGGACCTGTTCGATGAGGCCGGTTTGGAGTACCCCGACCCCGAGGACCCCTACACCTATGACGAGTTTGTCGAGGTCTGCAAGAAGCTGACCAAGGATACCGACGGCGACGGCGAGATCGACCAGTGGGGCGCCGGCTTTGCCAATGCGTTCATGCTGTATCAGTTCGTCTGGTCCAACGGCGCCAGCTTCCTGTCCGACGACTACAAGACCGTCACCATCGACACCCCCGAGTTCAAGGAAGCGCTGCAGAAGTATGTGGACCTGACCCTGGTGCACAAGGTCACCCCCACCGTGGAGCAGGACGCCTCCCTGGGCGTGTATCAGAGATGGCTGGCCGGTCAGGAAGCCTTCTACGCCTGCGGCACCTGGGACGTGGCTGCCTTCATGGACCCCGAGACCTTCCCCTATAACTGGGACCTGTGCCTGTTCCCCACGCTGTCCACCGGTAAGTCCATGACCTACCTGGGCACCGTCGGCTATTGCGTCTCCGCCGACAGCGAGAACAAGGAAGAGGCTGTGGACCTGATCAACTACCTGAGCACCGACGCCGACGGCCAGCGCGAGGTCTCCGGCATCACCACCGGCAACTCCATCCAGATCCCCAACATCGTGGAGCTGGCCGAGGGTGAGTTCCTGGATGCCATCGCTGACGGCACCGTCAAGTATCCCTCCAACGCCAATGTCATCTTCAACTACATGAACGGTACCGATTTCTGCGGCGGCCGCTTCATGGAGAGCACCTATACCCCCAACGCCGAGTGGATCAACCTGTTCTTTGAGTCCGTGGACAAGGTGAAGAACGGCTCCACCAGTGTGGACGACTTCATCGCGGAGATCGCTCCCCAGATGCAGGCTTCTCTGGACGAGGCCTGGGACAGCGTTTCCTGAATGATGAGCCAACAGAAGAACATTCGATGAATTGTAGGAGGTGAAAGAGCATGAACGTATCGGAAGTTCGCCCGGTGAAAAAGAAAATGAGCAAGGCCGCTCTGACAGAGCATCGCTGGGGCCTGGCCTTCGTGGCGCCTCCCTTCATCGGATTTCTGCTCTTTATGGCGTTCCCCATTGTGTTCGCCTTTGTGGCCAGTCTGACCAAGTGGAACGGCATGAACGACATGCTGGACCAGTTCTGCGGCTTACAGAACTACGTCAAGCTCATGGGAGACGAGAAGTTCTGGAAGGTCCTGGGCAACACGGTCATTTACATGCTCGGTATCCCCATCGGCATGATCCTCGGCCTGGTCATTGCCGTGGGTATGAATCGGAAGATTCGCGGCATCAAGGTCCTGCGGACCCTGTACTATATCCCGGTCGTTTCGTCTCTGGTGGCTGTGGCCATTCTTTGGATGTGGGTCTTCAACTATGATTACGGTCTGCTCAACAGCATCATCAAGTTTTTGACCGGCAGCCACGGCCCCAACTGGCTGGGTGATGAGACGTGGGTCAAGGTCTCCATGATCATCTTCATGGTCTGGAAAGGTCTTGGCACCTCGATCATCCTCTATCTGGCGGGCTTGCAGGGCATTCCCAGAGATTACTATGAGGCGGCCACCATCGACGGCGCCAACGGCTGGAACCTGTTCCGCCATATCACGGTGCCCCTGGTGTCTCCGGTCACCTTCTACCTGCTGATTACCGGCCTGATCGGCGGCTTCCAGGTGTTCGTGGAAGTGCTGGTCATGGTCCCCAGCGGCGGCCTGGATTACAGCGCGGCTACGGTCGTCTTCTACCTCTATGAGAAGGCGTTCACCAGTCGGCAGATGGGTTACGGCTCCGCCATGGCGTTCCTGCTGTCCCTGATCATCTTCGTGATCACGGCCATCAACTTCAGGGCCCAGGACAAGTGGGTCAAGACCATGGATTAAGGAGGTGTCCCCATGACGTTACAGCGCAATAAAAAAACGAAACTGGTGGACACCATCGTCCTGATTCTCCTGATTTTGGGCGCTGTGGCCATGGTATTTCCCCTGGTCTACATGGTTTTCAGCTCCTTTATGACGAAGAATCAGATTCTTTCCGCGGAGTTTTCCATCATTCCCGACCCGTGGAAGTTCGGAAAGTACACCGAAGTGCTGCAGCGCCCGGAGTTCCTCCGGGGCGTGCGCAACACCCTGATGGTGGCCATTCCGGTGCTGGTGGTGGGCGGCTTTACGTCCTCTCTGGCGGCGTTCTCCTTCAGCAAGCTGCAATTCAAGGGGAAAAACGGAATCTTCCTGGGCCTGCTGGCCACCATGATGATTCCCTTTGCCGTCGTGATGATTCCCCAGTACGTCATGTTCACCAAAATGCAGTGGACCAACAGCCTGCTGCCCCTGATCATTCCCGGCCTCTTCGGCAATGTGGGCGTGATCTTCTTCCTGCGGCAGAATCTGACCAGCATCCCCAGCACCCTGGTGGAGGCGGCCAAGATCGACGGCTGCGGCTACTTCCGCATTTACTATCAGATTTTCCTGCCGCTGATGAAGGGCGCATTGATGACCCAGCTGATTCTCTGGTTCATGGGCATCTGGAACGACTATCTGGCGCCCACCATCTTCATCCAGGATGACGAGTGGTTTACCTTGCAGGTTGTCATCCGTTCGTTCAATTCCTACTACGCGGTCAACAGCGACTATCCCCTCATTATGGCGGCTTCGGTGCTGTCCATTCTTCCGACATTGCTGCTGTTCTTCTTCTTCCAGCGGTATATTATTGAGTCGGTGGCCATCTCCGGCGTGAAGGGATAACCTCATCCTGCGGTTTGGCCTGATACAAGGGGCGTTGCGTCTGCAACGCCCCTCTTTTTGAAAGGAAGTGAAAAACCGTTGTTTCGCCTGAATCAATATGCCGTCGCCTGCAACGGCATGGCCGGCGCCCATGACCCTTCCATGCTGTACGACCCGGCCACCAAGCGGTATTACTCCTATGGTACGGACATCTATGGGCCGCCGTTGGGGCTGCCCGACGCCATCGGCATTCCCATCCGCAGTTCTGCCAATCTGGTGGACTTTCAATATGAAGGGCTGGCCCTGTCTCCGGAAGCCATCGCAGAGGGACGCGACAATGGAGCGTTTTCGCCTACGGTCAACTTCTGGGCTCCCTACGTGGAATATGTCCGGGGAGAATACCGCATGTACTACTCCGCGACCCGTGCCTTTGGCAGTTCGGAATCCCGGATTTGGCTGGCCGTGGCACAGAACCCCCTGGGCCCCTTTGAAAACCGGGGCGTTGTGGCCGACACCTGGGGAACCGACGACACCTACCCCAACGCCATCGACGCCCATGTGATCTGGACCGGGGAGCAATGCTATCTGGTGTACGGTTCCTTTTTCGGCGGCATCTACTTGAAGGAGCTGGACCCGGAGACGGGTCTGGCCAAGAGCGGCGACGCCAAGGAACTGGGCGTCTGTATTTCACGAAAAGGCCCCAATTCTCTGCTGGACGGACCAGAGGGCGCGGCCATTCAATATGTACCGGAAACGGGCTGTTATTATCTGTTCCAGTCCTACGGCTGGCTGGGCGAGAATTACGATATCCGCGTGGGACGCAGCGACTGTGTCACCGGTCCCTATGTGGACCGGCAGGGCCGGAATCTGGTGGAGGAAACGCTGGGCGACAAGCTGGCGGGCAGCTACCGGTTCCAGGGCGACGCCCCCGGCCAGGGACAGGACGAACCGGACTGGCAGTTCGGCGGCTTCTATGGACCGGGCCACGGCGTACCGTTCTATGACCCGGTGGGAAAGCGGTACTTTTTCGTCCACCACATCCGGGACGGTGCGGCCATTCACCGGGTGGAGAGCGACGGGGAACACCCCGTCAGCTACCAAAAGCACTACATGATGGTGCGGCCCATGTTCTTCCTGGACGGCTGGCCCACCCTGGGACCGGAGCCCTACGACGGCGCGGCCATTGTGCCGCGGCCCCTGACAGAGCTGCGGGGCAGGGAAGTGGAAGTGCTGACGCTGCCCTGGGAGGACAACCGCCAGCAGACTTCCGTGATGGATTCCGGCGACGCGGTTTTGGCCCGGCTGACCAGCGGTGTCTGCTACGACAGCTGGGATTTTGAAACCGGGAAAACTAGAACTGTATTTACTGGATTTGACAAGTTTGGTGTTGTATCTTGGGGGAAATTTCGCTATAATGATACCTAATATAGTTTTATCTAAACTAATTTAGTACCATTATGAAAGTGATGATTCAACATGCTGCATATCAAACGACTGGAGGAGGGCGTTGAGCTGTTCAAGGCGCTGGGCTCGGAACTGCGCATCAACATCCTCAAACTCCTGCTGGAATACAAAGAAATGAATATGAATGAGCTGGCCAGCCACTTGGGAATTACCAATGGCGCGCTGACCAGCCATATCAAGAAGATGGAAGAGGTGGGCCTGATCACCATTCTGTCGGAACGGGGCGGCCATGGCAACCAGAAGCTGTGCCGCATTGGGCTGGACAAAATCCTGGTGGAGATTCAGCAGGATGACGCGGACAGCGAGGAAAACATCTGTGAGACGGAAATTCCCATCGGTCACTATTCCGACTACCGGATTTTTCCCACCTGCGGCCTGGCCACCACTACGGAACTGGTGGGCGTTGTGGACGACCCCCGGTACTTTGCCTATCCGGAGCGCATCAACGCCGGTGTCCTGTGGTTTGCCAAGGGGTACATTGAATATATCATTCCCAATGTGCTGCCCACCGGCACCCGGGTGGACCAGATCACCCTGTCGCTGGAAATGAGCTCCGAGGCCCCCGGCGTCAACAGCGATTGGCCGTCGGATATTTCGTTCTGGCTCAACGATGTGAAAATCGGCACCTGGACCAGCCCCGGCGACTACGGCGATATCCGCGGCATCTTCACCCCTGACTGGTGGTTCCCCAACTGGAACCAGTACGGTCTGCTGAAGATGATCGTCATCAACCGCAAGGGTACCTTTGTGGACGGGCTGCAAATCTCCGACGTCACCATCGATCAGTTCCATCTGGACTACAAGAGCACCATTCGATTCAAATTTGAGGTTGCCGAGGACGCCAGAAACGTGGGCGGACTCACGATTTTCGGAAGCGGCTTCGGCAACTATAACCAGGATATCAAGGTACGCCTGGGATATCACCCCATGCCCAAATAACCGGGCTATCTCAGGAATACCGCCCTTTTTAGGAGGATTTTTGTGAGAAAAACCATTGGATTGCTGCCGGTTACCGCCCTTTGTCTGGTATTGACCGCCTGCGGCGGCAGCGTTCCGTTACAGGCAGCGGAGCCTGTGACCCATACCTTTGCGGAGGTTTCGGTCCACGACCCGGCCATTGTCCAGGGGGACGACGGCGAATACTACATTTTCGGTTCCCATCTGGCCGTGGCCAAAACGTCCGATCTGATGAACTGGGAGTACGTCAATCAAGGCGTCAAAAACCAGAACGACGTGATTCCCGACGTCTACCATCAGATGGAGGAAGCCTTTGAGTGGTCCCACAGCAATACGTTCTGGGCCCCCGATGTGGTCCAACTGCGCAGCGGCAAATATGCCATGTACTATTGCAACTGCCAGGGCGACGCCCCCATCAGCTGTTTGGGTCTGGCCCTGTCGTACAACATCGACGGCCCCTATGAAAATCAGGGCATTCTGCTGAAATCCGGTATGGAAGCCTCGGTACCGGATGAAGACGGCGACCTGTACCAGGCCACGACGGACCCCAACGCCGTGGACCCGGTGGTGTTTTATGACGCCGAGGGCCGTCTGTGGATGATCTACGGCTCCTACTCCGGCGGCATCTTCGTCAAGGAGATGGACCCGGACACGGGGCTGCCCCTGGAACCGGGCTACGGCAAGAAGCTGCTGGGCGGCAACCATCTGCGCATCGAGGCCCCCTACATTCTATATAATGAAGAGACCGGCTACTATTATATGTTCCTGTCCTTCGGCGGTCTCGACTCCGACGGCGGCTACAACATTCGCGTCTGCCGCAGCGAGACGCCGGACGGTCCCTATTATGACTCCATGGGCAACGATATGATCGACTGCAAGGGCCCGGCCAACAGCACGTTCAGCGATGTGACGGCCCAGCAGTATGGCACCAAGCTCATGGGCGGCTATAAATTCCTCTGGCAGGAGGGGGAGAGCGGCGAGGACCGCAAGGGATATCTGTCTCCCGGACACAACTCCTGCCTCTACGACGAGGAAAGCGGCAAGTATTTCATCATCTACCACACCCGCTTTGAAAAGAGCGGCGAGGAGCACCAGGTCCGCGTCCATCAGATGTTCTTCAACGATGACGGCTGGCCGGTCATTGCCCCTTACCGCTATACGGGCGAGACCATCGGCGCCTATGACGACAGTGAGGTGGTGGGTTCCTACAAGTGGATTGACCATGGCCGGGAGATCACACCGGAGATGCAGACCTCCTGCAACGTGGAATTGAAGAAAAACGGCAAGATCACCGGCGATGTCACCGGTACCTGGAGCCGCAGCGGCGACCATGACATTACCCTGGAAGTGGACGGCAAGACGTATTCCGGCGTTCTGCTGCGTCAGTGGGACGAGGATGGACAGAAAGATGTAATGACGTTTACCGCCGTCTGTGCGGAAACCGGCACTGCCATTTGGGGCAGCGGTTTGGCGGCGCTGGACAGCAAAGGAGTAGAATAACCATGGCAAAACTGAACATTTACGCGGACCGGCCTCTGAGCACCATTGCCCCGGAGATTTACGGACATTTTTCTGAGCACCTGGGCCGCTGCATCTATGAGGGCATCTACGTGGGAGAGGATTCCGACATTCCCAACGTCAACGGTATGCGCTGCGACGTGGTGGAAGCCCTGAAGCAGATTCGCATTCCCGTGCTGCGCTGGCCCGGCGGCTGCTTTGCCGACGAATACCACTGGAAAGACGGCATCGGCCCCAAGGAGCAGCGGAAAAAGATGATCAATACCCACTGGGGCGGCGTGGTGGAGGACAACAGCTTCGGCACCCATGAGTTTTTTGAACTGTGCCGTCAGCTGGGCTGCAAAACTTATGTCAACGGCAATGTTGGCAGCGGCACCGTCCAGGAGATGGCCGAGTGGGTGGAGTATATGACCTTCGACGGCGTTTCTCCCATGGCGGACCTGCGCCGGGCCAACGGCCAGGACAAGCCCTGGAAGGTGGACTATTTCGGCATCGGCAATGAGAACTGGGGCTGCGGCGGCAATATGCTGCCGGAGTATTACGCCAACGAATACCGCCGCTACCGGACCTATGTCCGGGACTTCCAGGAGGGCCACCGCATCGACCGCATCTGCGGCGGCGCCAACGTGGCCGATTACGAGTGGACGGAGAAGGTCCTGGAGACCTGCTTCCGCCGGACGCCGCCGGAGTGCCACGGCAAGATGGACGGCCTTTCCCTCCACTATTACGTCCATCCCGAGGGCTGGGAGATCAAGGGCAGCGCCACGGAGTTCGACGACGACGTGTTCTACAAGACGCTGTCCAAGGCCTGGTATATGGACGAGCTGATCCGCAAGCACGGCACCATCATGGACAAGTACGACCCGGAAAAGCGGGTGGGTATGATCGTGGACGAGTGGGGCGCATGGTATACGGTGGAGCCCGGCACCAATCCCGGCTTCCTCTATCAACAGAACACCATGCGGGACGCTCTGGTGGCCGGTATCACCCTCAATATCTTCAATAACCACAGCGACCGGGTGAAAATGGCCAATTTGGCCCAGATGGTCAATGTGCTGCAGGCGGTGCTGCTGACCGACGGGGCCAAGATGATCAAAACGCCCACCTACCATGTGTTTGACCTGTTCCAGCACCACCAGAACGGTACGCTGGTGGACACCTGCCTGGAGACGGAGCAGGTGGGCACGGCGGACTGGCAGGTGCCGCAGATCAGCCAGTCGGTCTCCAGGGACGAGAACGGCACGCTGCATCTGACCCTGGCCAACGCCTCCAACACCGAGGCGGCGACGCTGGAGGTCAACCTGTTCGGTACCACGGCCCGGACCGTGACCGGCCGGATGCTGCACGGCGAGATGCACCAGATGAACACCTTCGACGCGCCGGAGACGGTGACGTTGGAAGCGCTCCCGGCCATTGCCATGGGAGAGAGCGGCTTTACGGTGACGCTGCCGCCCTGCACTGTGGCCCATGTGCAGGTTCAGGCGTAAAGAAAATCAAAGGGATGCCGTTCCGCGGCATCCCTTTTGCAGAGAATGGAAAGGAGAATCGGCTGTGATGACAACAACAGAGGTCTGGGCCCAGTTGCCCCAATGGCTGGAACTGCCGGAGGAAGTACGAACCAGCTTTGCCCAATACGATGCACAGTACACGTCCCAGGTGGACGACGCGCTGCGGTCCCGTCTGCTGTGCCGCGCTACCTGGGATGACGCCCTGGCGGAACTGCGGCAGCGTCTGGACCCGGACCCCACCGGCCTGAGAATGCTGTGGGAGCTGCTCCATGTGGCCTGCGGTACCTATACGCACTATGAAGAACGGGGCATTTCCCAGGAAATTTTTGTGGAGACCATGAAATTCTGCACCCGCTTCCTCCACACCTATTACCAGGAGCACGGGTGCTATCACTTTGCCTGGGATTGGTGGTTCCCGCGGCAGCTGGCCATGCTGGAATATCGCGTCGGCTGCCTGGAATATGAGCTGATCGATGGGGAAGCGCCGCTGATTTCCGTCCATATTCCGTCGGATGCGGACCTGTCGGCGGAAGCCGTCGACAAGTCCATGGCGGAGTTTGACGCGTTTTTGCGGCGGCAGTATCCCCAGTGGGTCCAACGGGACTGGTATTGTGAGTCCTGGATGATGTCCCCGACGCTGCGGGAACTGCTGCCGGAGGGGTCGAGAATTTTGGCCTTCCAGTCCCGATTCACCGTTCTGGAAGAGGACAAGAACAGTCCAGCGGTCATGGATTGGGTGTTCCGGGGCTGCGGCTCCGACCCGGCCCAGCTGCCGGAGGATACGACGCTGCGGCGCAATTTGAAGCGGCTCCTGCTGCAAGGCGGCAATGTGGGCTGGACCAAGGCGGTCCTCAGAAGAAGCGAAGCATAAAGGAGAACCATATGGCAAAGGATCTGACACAGGGCAGACCCATCTGGCTGCTGTTTACCCTGGGCATGCCCATTCTCATCGGTAATCTGTTTCAGCAGTTCTACAGCATGGTGGATACCATCATTGTGGGCCGTTTTGTGGGCCAGAAGGCCCTGGCGGCCGTGGGCTGTACCGGCTCCATCAGCTTTTTCATCCTGGGCGCGGCCTTTGGCCTGACGGCGGGCTTCGCCATCATCGTCGCCCAACTGTACGGCGGCAAACAGGAGCGGGAACTGCGCAACGCGGTGGCGGTGAGTATTGAGCTATCCGCGCTGTTTTCCCTGGCCGTCACCGCTGTCAGCGTGATTTTCGCCACACCCATTCTGGAGATCATGCAGACGCCGGAGGATATTTTCCACGACGCCTATCTCTATATCGTCATCATCTTTTGGGGCATTCCCGGTATGGTGTACTATAACCTGTTTTCCGGTATTCTCCGGGCGGTGGGCGACAGCCGGACGCCGCTGGTGTTTCTGATGATTGCGTCGGTGGGCAATATCCTACTGGATTTGCTGCTGGTGGTGGTCATCCCCATGGGACCCGCCGGCGCGGCATTGGCCACCATTGTCAGCCAGACGCTTTCGGGCATCGGCTGCCTGTTCTATATGTTCAGGCGCTATCAATTTCTGATTCCCCATGGCAGCGATTGGCACTTTTCCCCGTCGCTGGCCTGGTCCCTGGTCCGGCTGGGCGTGCCGTCGGCGTTGTCCAACAGCGTCTGTGCCATCGGCTGCATGGCGGTCCAGGGGGCGGTGAACCGGTTCGGTTCCGATATGGTGGCCGGATATACGGCGGGCACCAAGATTGAGGGCGTGGCGACGCAGCCCTGCTTTGCGTTCAGCTCCGCCCTGATCAACTTCGTAGGCCAGAATGTGGGTGCGGGCAAGATGGACCGGGTGCGCAAGGGTACCCATGACTGCCTCAAGCTGATGCTGGGCTGCGCTGTCTTCGGCTTTGTGGTGGCCCAGTTCTGCGGCAAGGCCCTGGTGGGCGTGTTCCTGGAAGCCCCGACGGCGGAGGTCATCGACGCGGCGACGCGGTATCTCCGCTGGATCAGCTACTTTGTGCTGCCCCTGGGGGTTCTGCTGGTGTATCGCTGCGCCATTTCCGGCATGGGCAATGCCAATATTCCCATGCTGTCCGGCGCGGTGGAATTGGCCATGCGATTGCCCATCGCCTTTTTCCTCAGTGTGCGGATTGGCTACACGGGTATCTGTCAGGCGTCGCCGGCTTCGTGGATTGCGGCGGCCATTATGCTGTGCATCGCGTATTATCAGATTGAACGCAGTACATGTAAACGGTTCGGTCTGGCCCTGGCGTCTTAAATTCCATGCAATCAGGCCTTCCGGTTTGGCCGGAGGGCCTGATTTTTTTATGGCGGTTGGCTTGCCGTGGGGACAGCGGAACCGGACATTGACAATCCCGACGGCGTATGGTACCGTTACAGTAGAATAGAGATTGTACCGAGAGTGAGGAACCGCCATGGACCGTCCCATCTGATTGGAAGCATCTTCCCCGGCAGGGGAGCGCAGGCGCCGCGAAAGCGGGGCCTGTTTGGCATGCTTACCATTTGGAAAGGACCGTCTTTATGAAGAAAAATATCTATTTGCTGTATGCCATCGCCCTGTTGCAGGGCATGGTGTTTTACGGCCCCATTGCCACCTTGTACCGTCAGGCCAGGGGCGTCTCGGTGTTTGAGATCACCCTGATTGAGGGAATTTCTCTGGCGCTGGTCCTGGTGCTGGAAGTACCCTGGGGCGTGGTGGCCGACCGGATCGGATACCGAAAGACCATGTGTTTCTGTTCCGGCCTGTATTTTGTCTCAAAGCTCGTCTTCTGGCAGGCGAAGGGGTTTGCCGGTTTCCTGCTGGAGCGTATCCTGCTCAGCGTGGTGCTGGCCGGTTATTCCGGTGTGGATACCAGCATTCTGTATTTGTCCTGCCAGGGGCAAGAGAGCCAGCGGGTGTTTGGTATCTATCACAGCCTGAGCATGGTGGGGCTGCTGCTGGCCGCCGGTGTTTTCTCCCTAATCGCACAGGAGAACGATTCCCTGGCGGCTCTGCTGACGGTGCTCAGCTATGGCATTGCCGCGGTGCTGTCTCTGGGACTGACGGAAGTGAAAGAGACAGGGGAGCGGCCTGTTCAGCGGGAGCCGTTCCGGGCAACGCTGCGCGATACGCTGCGGAACCGGCCGCTGCTGTGGTTTCTTCTGGCCATGGCGCTGCTGTCCGAAACCCACCAGATGGTCACCGTCTTTCTCAGCCAGTTGCAATATGAACGATGCGGCCTGGACCATGGAGCCATGGGCGTGCTGTATATGGCGGCTGCCGTGCTGGGCTTGCTGGGCGTGTGCTCCGTGTATATCACAAACCGGCTGGGACAGGGGTCGTCGCTGGTGCTCTTTGGCAGCTTGGCGGCGCTCTCCTGTGTGACGCTGGCGCTGACATCCAACGCGGTTCCGTCCATTTTGGGGATTCTGACGCTGCGGCTTTCCCATACGCTGCTCCAGCCTCTGCAATCGGAATTGCAGAACCGGCAAACCCAGACGGAGAACCGGGCCACGGCTTTGAGTATCCATTCCATGGTGCTCAGCAGTCTCGCCATTGGCATCGAATTGCTGTTCGGCGTCCTGGCGGACCGGAGCTTGCCCGTATCGCTGCTCTTTGGCGGGGTGCTCTGTGTGCTCAGCCTGCCGTGCTTGTTTCTCTGGCAGCGCAGATGGAAAGGCAACTAAAAATTTATGGCAACACCCCCATGGACCGAATTCTGGTCAATGGGGGTGTTTGCTGCTTGCGGCACACTTCGGGATCGAAGCGGCCAGTTATCAACAAGTTTGTGGAATACTTGACTGGAAGAAAGTGCTAAATAACAAAAAGCCGACGCTGTTTTTTTACTTCTTTAAAGAAATTTTCTGCAACCAAACGGGATTTTTTACGGGATATAGAGTAAAGGAACCCAAAGGGGAGAAGAGAGAGGGGAGATGTCCATGGAGGACCGGGAGATTGTAGCGCTCTATTGGAGCCGGTCAGAAACAGCCATTGACGAAACCAGACTGAAATACGAACCGTATTTGATGAAGATTGCAAAAAACATCCTGAACGACCTGGAGGACTGCCGGGAGTGTGTCAGCGATACGTATCTGCGGGCCTGGAATTCCATTCCGCCCCACCGTCCTGCGGTTTTGTCCACCTACCTGGGGAAGATCACCCGGCAGGGGGCCATTGACGGTGTCCGGAAACAGCATGCCGCCCGGCGCGGCGCGGACAGCTACGCCTGTGCCCTGGAGGAATTGGGGGACACAGTCCCTGGCGGCGAAACGCCGGAGCAGCAGGTGGCGGCCAGGGAGCTGGCCGATTCCATCGGGCAGTTTCTATGGACCCTGCCGCCGCAGACGCGCCATGTGTTTCTCTGGCGGTATTACTATTTTGATGACATCCGAGCGATTGCAGGCCGGAGCGGCATGAGCCGGGCCAAGGTGAAAAGTCTGCTGTACCGCACCCGGCAGCAGTTGAAAACGCATCTTGTCAGGGAGGGATTTCTATGATCAACCGGGAACAACTGCTGGACAGTCTGGACCAGCTGGATGATGAATTGTTATTGGAAGCCGACCAAGCGCGGCAGCAGCGGTCCCGCCGTAAAATTCCCCGCGGACTGACGGCGGCGGCCTGCGTGGCCCTGGTGCTGCTGGCCACGTTGACGGTGGAAGCCCAGTCGGGAGCGGTCAGCAGTTTGCTGGCTCCCTTGTTTGGCGGTACCCGCACGGAGATTGTGGACCACATCGGCAGTCCCATCGGGGTGTCGGTCAGCGCCGACGGCTATACCATCACCGCTGACGCCATCATCGGAGACCGGTATAATCTGGCGGTGGTGTATACCCTGACCCGGGACGATGGCCAGCCCCTGCCGGAAAACCTGCGCTTTCAGGAGTGGGAGACGCGGTACAAATTCCTGGGTTTCTTCGGCATCGGTTCCGGAGGCGGCAGCCTGTCGGGAATAAAGAATGAAGAGGACCCCAGCCAATACCAGATCATTGAGCAATGGAGCGGCGACGTGCCGCTGCTGGGCCGGATGTGCCGCACCACCTTTGGGGGGTTGGTACAATGGAACGAAGATGGGACGGAAACCCTGCTGGCAGAGGGACCATGGACCCTGTCCTATACAGCCAGCTATACCGACGCCACGGAGACCATTCGACTGCCTGAAACCGTTGTTCAGAATGAATATGGCGTGGAGTTAGAGATCGAAAAGCTGCGATTGTCTCCGGTGGGCTTGTATATGGACCTTGAATTTTTGACAGTCCTTGACGATACGCCGAAAATGCTGGATGTGCCGGTTTCCATCATCGGCGCCGACGGTACGGAAACGCAGCTGAGCGGCAACTGCGGCGCCAATTATACCGAGGGCGACACCACTGCAAACGGCCATTATACGGCCATGTTTCCCGTGCCCCAGTTCCGGGAGGAAATTGCGGGGCTGCGGATTTGCGGCACGGTGGTCTGGCTGCCGGAATCCTAGACCAATTCCAAAAGAACGGGAGCATGCCGCGGCATACTCCCGTTCTTTACGATTTTATGGCAGAACCAGTCCGATTTTCAGCGGTTCACAAACCACTGGGTCCAGTAGCCGTCCACATACCCCACACCGAGTTCCGTAAATGCGTCCGAGAGAATGTTGGCCCGGTGGCCGGGGGAGTTCATCCAGCCCTCCATGACGGCCTCCACCGTCGGATAGCCCATGGCAATGTTTTCTCCGGCGGCCCAGAAGTCAATGCCCATGGAACTCATCATGTCAAAGGGAGAACCAAAGGTGGGGCTGTCGTGGCTGAAATAGTTGTTGTCGTGCATATCCTGGGACTTGCGCCGGGCGCCGTCACAGAGGTCGTCGCTGAGCGTCAGGGGCGCGAGACCATTGGCGGCCCGTTCCTGATTGACCAGGTCCGCCACCTGCTGCTCCATTTCACTGGCGGTGTTTTCGTCCGACGTGTCGCCGGTGTCCGGCTCCACATCCTCCATGGAAAATCCCAGCTTTTCCGTGGTGCGGTACAGCAGGATGGACAAATTGCCGCGGGAAATGTGCTCCTCCAGCAGGGCTTCCCTGGGGGCGATGCCGTATTGGACCGCCGCGTCCAGCGCCGTGTCATAGGACCATGCAAAGGGCACCAGATTGCCGCAGCACCGCAGCAGCACCGTGCAGGCGGCGGCAGGGGTCACCGGGTCGTCGGGACCGTAGCGTCCGTCGCCATAGCCGCCCACATAGTGCATGGAAGCGCAGTAGCCCACGTAAACCCGCGCCCACTCCGGCACATCGGTAAAGGTGCACTGACCGTCGTAGAATTGCTGATCGGCCAGGAGATGCTCCTGATTCACCGTCAGCCGGGAGGCGATGACCGCCAGCTCGGCGCGGGTCAGCGGCTTGTCCAACTGTAAATCGCCGGTTTCATCACCGGCCAGAATGTTGTTTTGCTGCAAAAACGCAGCGGCGGCGGTAATCTCACTGTCGAGGGAACCGGCCAGCACCGGCGACGACAGGGTGAACGCCAGCAGCACAGACAGCAGCAGGGTTACCATACGTTTCATAAAAAATACGCCTCCTCGCTTTCTTCCGTGGAATTGGTTCTGTGGACAGTATACTGGAAAAAATCCCCGTTGTCAAAACCCGTCCAGCCGAACAGGGAAGCGCTGACATCGAACCGATGTAATTTGTACCAAACCGGTTGACCGCTGGTGCAATTTGTATTACACTGGTCACAATACGACGAATGATGGAACATTGGAGCGGAGCAATCCGCGAGAATCAGAAAGGTGAGAGCTTATGAAACAATGGCTACAGAATTTCACACAGAACCACCGTTCCATTGGTGTTTCTAAAAGAATGCTGTCCGGCGTTCTGGCGGGCAGCCTGATTCTGCTCTGCGGCTGCAGCGGGGCGCAGCAGACGGAAGCGGAAGCGCCGGAGCAGGTGGAGAGCGTACAGGAATCCAATCCCTCTGCATCTATGGTGGAATCCGAGGAAAATGACGCGACCGAATCTGTACCGGAGCCGGCGTCCCCACTGACAGAGGAAACCTTCCAGGCCCAGTTGGAGCTCCTGGTGTCCGACTTGCCCGATGGGGAACCAGTTACGTTGGAGCCGGTGGCACAGGTCGCGCCGGAACTGGCGGACAGCATGGAAGAAGACCCCGCCGCCGTCGCGCTGCTGTGTCTGACCGATCTGCTGGCGCCGGAAAACAACGAACCACTCCGGGCTGCGATCAATGGCAGACAGCCCGAGACGGAACCCACGGAGCGTACGCAGGTGGAATGCGCCCTGTTTCGCTGTTTGGCGAAGGAATACGAGCCGGCTTCCAGTACGTTCATACGGGAGCGCAGCGATGATTACCAATGGCTGGCCGAGTATTATCAGTTTGAGATTCTGTCCCAGTGCGAAGAGTACGGCACCGATCCCGAAGATGCCCATTATCAGGAGCACCCGATCAGCCGGCAATTTTTGATTGCAATGCTGCGGGAACCAGTCTGGCGGATGCCCCTTCTGACGCCGCTGGACAGCGAATTGTATGACCAGGACAGCTATATTGACGCTACTAACTGCTTTTTTTTCTATCTGGAATCCGGTACGCCGTCCCCGCAGCTGACCGTGGAGCCGACGCCGGAGCAGCTGGAGACGCTCTGCACAGAGACGGCTGTGTGGACTATGCGGCAGGCGGAAACCCATGTGATCACCTTGGAAATCCAGCTGGAGGACGGGAGTATCACCACCCTGACATATACGCCGTAGGATTACAGAACATCGAATATTGAAAAAGATTCCACCGCCACCGGATTTTCCCATGGAAAGCCGGTGGCGGTGTGCTGCGTATGGACTTCCATCCGCCCGCCATTTCTGGTATAGTAAAGTAGAAACAGAACCGCCGCAGGATGGAAAGGATTGCCGTTTTATGGAGCAGCTAGAAAAGCGACTGGAACAGTACGCGCCCCTGTGGGGCCGGTTTACCCCGGCAGTACGGATTTATCGCAGCAGCCGCTGCTGCGTCTATACCCTGACCAGCAGCAGCCCGGAAGAAGACGTGTCCTATGTGGCAAAGGTCATCACCATACTGGGCCAGGGGGAAGACTTGGAGCGGCGGGCTGCGGAGGTGCGCCAGGAGATTGCTGCCCTGGAACAGCTGCGGGACTGTGCGGCGGTGGTCACCTTGTACGATACCGCCTGGATGCCCTTGTATGATCATGAGGTGCTGGTGGGCTGGGACGTGCTGCTGCGGATGGAGCGGCTGGACTGTGTGGCGGAACTGCTGCGGGAGGGGGAAACCCTGACCATTTCCGAAGTCCGCACCCTGGCGCGGGATATCGCCGCCGCCCTGGCTGCCGCGCACCAGCTCGGGGTGATTCACCGGGATGTGAAACCGGCCAATCTGTACCGCACGGCCCGGGGACGGTTCCAACTGGGCGATTTTGGCGTTGCCCGCCATTGCCGCACCGGAATCCTGGAGACCATGACGGGTACGGCGGCCTATATGGCGCCGGAGGTGGCGCGGGGGGACGTCTACGACAGCCGCGTGGACCTGTATTCCCTGGGCATCGTCCTGTATCAGCTGCTGAACGGGGGCCAGCTGCCGTTAACCGATGAAAATACGCCCTTTGCCCAGCGGGAGACGGCGGTTCGCCGCCGGTGGCAGCTCAACCGGCTGCCGCCGCCGCCCCAGGGAGACCGGCGGCTGAAACGAATTGTCCTGCGCTGCTGTGCCGGCAAGGCACAAAAGCGGTTCCCCACGGCGGAAGCGCTGCTGGCGGCGCTGGAGCCGCAGAACCGTGGATGGAAGATCGTGGCGGTGACGGGCTGGACCTGTGCGGTGCTGGCCGCGGCGGCTGCATTGACCCTGCCCCGGCAGGAAGTCACGGTACAGCTGCCGGACGCGCCGCCCGCCCAAACCGAACAGTCCATAATAGAAGATACTACGCCGGAGACAACCGGGGACCCGGTAGGAGAGCCACAGACGGTCCAGCGCCGGTATGCGGTGATCAAAGGCGTCATGACCTGGGAGGACGCGCGTGCATATTGTGAATCCCAGGGCGGTCAGCTGGCCACCATCGCCAATCAGGAGCAGATGGATGCAATTACGGCGCTGCTGGAGGAAAACCAGGTCAAGACGGTTTGGCTGGGAGCCGCCAATTTCAGCGAAGACGGCGCCTTTCAATGGCTGACCGGGGAACCCTTTCAGTTTACCGCCTGGGCCAAGGGAGAGCCCAACAATGAGAACGGCGAAGAACACTATCTGATGATGTACCAGAAAGACGAAGAGGGCTGGGTCTGGAATGATACGGTGCTGCGTGGTATGACGAGTTTTGAGCAGATCAGCTGTGGATTTGTCTGCCAGTGGGAGGAATAGGAGGAAACGGTCCATGGAATTGTCCCGGTGTGAAACGGCGGCAGACGTTTTGACGCTGCTGGAAGAGTTTTCTGGGGAAGACGCCTGGCAGACCTTTTTTACCGGGGTGCTGGACGCCACCGGCTTGAGCTACGGACGCTTTGCGGCCAGATGCGGATTGAGCAAAAATACGGTGAAGCGGTGGAGCATTCAGGGCGGCGCGCCCAGAAGCCGGGACACCTATTTGAAAGTGGGGTTCGGCGCGGCCATGACGCCCCAGGCGGTCAGCGCCATGCTGTCCCAGTATGGGGGCTACTGCGGGCTGAATCCACGGGACCCCTTTGATGCCTGCTGTATTTTTTGCCTGCGGAAGCAGGCGGCAGGGGAGCGGCGGTATGACTATGCGGCGGCGGAAGACCTGTACCGGAAGGTCATGGAGGAGGAGCCCACGGAGGGCCGGTCCACCCTGACCACCACCACCCTGATGGCCCATCTGACCGCTGTGGATACGGAAACAGAATTCCGATCATTTATGCAGGAATTTGGACCGGAGCTGACGGGACGGAAACAGAAGCTGGAACGATATTTGGAAGAGTACCTCACCGCACATCGTCTGGCCGCGACCCGGGCAGGCGGCGGCAGTCTCCATAGCCTGGGGCTGCCCGCCCAGGTGGAGAAGCAGCTTTCCCTGTTAAAATGTCACGGGATTGTGCCCCGGCGGCGAAGTTTGACGGCCCTGGGCCTCCACCTGAATATGACACTGGAGGAATTGGACGTACTGCTGCAATATGCCGGGATGGACCCGCTCCGCCCCCGGGACCAGCTGGAATGCGTCCTGATTTATGCGTTGCAGCAGTTGGCCTTGACCCATCCGGAGCTGGCCCTGGGCAATGCCACGGCGCTGCTGGCGGTCACACGGGACGCCGCCACCCGCCGCCGCTGCACGGAACTGGCACAGGAATACTGGCAGGCCGGATACCGCAGTGAGGGGGAGGACGTGGAAAGCGTAGCCGCCTATGTGCGCTGCGTGTTGGAACAGCTGGAATTGGAGGAAGCGGAGGAACTGCTGCGGCTCCTTTGAGCAAGAGGCCCCATGCAGTGTGGGAATCTCCACTGGAAGTGACCCCGAAAAGTTAGACAATCTATGAAAGCAAAAATTGTTTCAGCAGCCGAGCGGGCTTGCTGTCTGCGAGGAGCAGACGGCAAGCCCGCTCGCTTTGCCTGGATACAGTGGTTATGATAGAATGGCATCTGTTGAGGCGTCGAATTTTCCGGGATTTCGTTGAGAACGCCTGTGGTATATGATATACTTTCATCAGCAACGCCCATAGAATGCAACATTTCGGGCGGCAGCCAGGGCAGGTGAGAACATGAAGTATAAAATAGCAGTATGCGATGATTCCGATGGTGACAGACAATATTTTGCCGATTTGGCGGCCAAATGGGCTGCGAATACAGGGCGGATTGTGCAGACCGCCGCGTTTTCCTCTGCCGAAACCTTCCTGTTCCATTATGCCGAAGAGAACGACTATGATATTTTGCTCCTTGACATCGAGATGGGGGCCATGGACGGCGTGACGATGGCCAAAAAACTGCGGCAGGACAATGACACCATCCAAATCGTGTTTATCACAGGATATTCCGATTATATCTCCGAGGGCTACGAGGTGGACGCGCTGCACTATTTGATGAAACCTGTAAAACCGGAAAAACTCTTTTCCGTCCTGGACCGCGCCGCAGAAAAGTTGTCGAAAAATGAGAAAATTCTCAACCTGGAGCTGGACGGCGAACTGCTCCGTCTTCCGGTCTACCAGATTCGCTATGTGGATGTGCGGGGCAACTATATAACCATCCACGCCAAGGAGCATTATACCGTCAGAAAGACGCTGAGCGACTTGCTCCAGGAGCTGGATGACCGGTTTTACCGTGTGGGACGCTCTGCCGTGGTCAATTTGACCTGCATCAGCCGGGTGACAAAGACGGAGATTTTTTTGCGGGACGGTTCCGCCATCCCGCTGCCCAGGGGCGCATACGAGAAACTCAACCGTGCCATAATCAACATGGGATAAGACTATGGGAATACTATCCAAGAAAATTGACAGGCAGATTGCCGCCTATCAGCGGGAACTGATTGAAACCCACTACCAGGAAGTGGAGAATATGTACCGGCAAATCCGCGGCTGGCGGCATGATTACCGGAACCATATCCAGATGATGAAGGTACTGGCGGAAAACGGTGATCTGGACGGCATCAAAGCCTATCTGGACGAACTGGACACCGATTTGAACACCGTGGATACCGTGGTCAAAACCGGCAATGCCATGGCAGACGCCATTTTGAACAGTAAAATTTCCCTGGCAAGGTCCAGAAACATCACCACCCAGGTGGATGCCCACATTCCGGTAAAGCTGAGCATGTCCGAGCTGGACCTCTGTGTGATTCTCGGCAATCTGTTCGACAACGCCATTGAAGCCAGTCTGGCGCTGCCGGAGGACCAACGCATGATTCGGGTCTACCTGGATATGAAGGGTACACAGCTCTATCTTTCCTTTACCAACAGGACCGCCGGCAAGAAACTGCCCAAGGTGGGCAAGATTTTCAAAACCACCAAAGGCGCGGACCATGGGTTCGGCCTTGTGCGGATTGACAATATCATAGAACGGCTGGACGGCTATCTCAGCCGCAACAGCGAGGACGGCGCGTTTACCACGGAACTCTTGATTCCACAGGTGTGATGGCTGCAGTTCGTCCCCCAATTTGAACCATTCGTCCCCAGAATCATCCGGGGGCGAATTTTTGTGTTAAGGTTACCGGGAAAGAGGTGAGCGGTTTGAAAGGAAAAACAAAGCCCAGGTACAACGCGGCGCAAAACAGCATTTACATGATTCGGCGGGCATGGCAAACGGTCCCCAGTATCCTGACCATTGCGGTGGGCATCATCCTGTCGTGGGTAGCCATCAACCTGCTGGAGCTGTTTGTGGTCCCGGCAATTCTCGCGGCCATTGAAGACGCGGACAGCACGGCTGCCGTGGTCCGCCGCATTGTTGCATTTACGGCGGCGATGATTCTGGCATATTCGGCCCAGGCGTATCTGAGCCTGAACGCGCTGTTCGGCAGGGTCCATCTGCGCATCCAGATCAGTACGGAGCTGCACCATAAATTCTGTACCACCTCGTATTCCAACCTGCTGGATACCGCCTATATCGAGCGCAGCGAAAAAGCACAGAAGTCCACCCGGGGCAATCAGGAGGCAACGGAAGCAATTTGGAAAACGCTGACCGTGTTGTCCATCCATGTCATCAGCTTCGCCATCTACCTGCTTCTGCTGGCTTCCATTGACCCGCTGATTCTGGTGGTGACCGTTCTGGCTGCGGCTGCCAGCTATTGGATTGGCAGAACAATACGCCAATGGCGCTACCGTCACAGGGACGAGGAAGCAGCGTATCAGCACAAGCTGTCGTATATCAACCAGAGGGCCAGAAACCGGGAGTTGGCCAAGGACGTCCGAATTTTCGGCCTGGGCGACTGGCTCAGGGAGCTGTGGGAGCAATACTTGACGCTCTATCGGGATTTCTGCGCCAAATCGGAGAAGATGAACCTGCTGGCGGATGCAGCAGATATTTTCGCCACCCTGCTGCGCAATGGCGTGGCCTACTTCTATCTCATCCATATCACGACGGCCGGACGGCTGTCCGCGTCGGAATTTGTTCTGTACTTTGCCGCCGTTTCCGGCTTCGGCAAATGGACAACGGGCATCTTAAACAATCTGGAGATTCTGAACCGGCAGAGCATGGATATTTCCGTAACACGGGAGTATCTGGAAGAGCCGGAACCGTTCCGGTTTGAGGACGGAAAACGGCTGGAAGTCCAGCCGGGCCATCGGTATTCCCTGGAATTGCGCGACGTTTCGTTCCACTATCCCAATGCATCGGAGGATGTGTTGTCCCATGTCAATTTGAAGATTCAGCCGGGGGAAAAGCTGGCCATTGTCGGCCTGAATGGTGCGGGTAAAACCACAATCATCCGCCTGCTCTGCGGCTTTCTCGACCCCACCGGGGGACAGGTACTGCTGGATGGAGAGGATATCCGGCAGTATAATCGCCGGGACTATTACCGGCTGATTTCGGCGGTATTCCAACAGTTTTCCATCCTGGCCGGTTCCATTGCGGAAAACGTCGCACAATCCATGGGGGAAGTGGACCAACAGCGGGTACAGCAATGTTTGAATCAGGCGGGACTTTCCGAAAAAATAAACGCCCTGCCAAAGGGCGTTGACACACGCTTAAACCGTAAGGTGTATGAAGATGCGGCGGAGCTTTCCGGCGGCGAGACACAGCGCCTGCTGCTGGCGCGGGCACTCTATAAAGCGGGGCCCATCATCGTTCTGGACGAGCCGACAGCGGCGCTGGACGCCATCACGGAAAGCAATATCTATCAAAAGTACCATGAAATGACCGCAGGCTGTACGGCAATTTATATTTCTCACCGGCTTGCCTCCACCCGTTTTTGTGATCGAATCATACTGGTCGAAAATGGGGCGATTGCGGAGGAGGGCACCCACGAGGAATTGATTGCCCTGGGCGGTTCCTATGCCCACCTGTTTGCAGTGCAAAGCAAGTATTACAGAGAGGAGGCGGCGCAGCATGAAGAAGCGTGACCGGATATTGTTGAAAGAGACCATCGCCGTCAATTACCGCGCCTTGCAGCTCTGGCGTAAAATGGCGGGCCGTCTGCTGATTGCCATAACGGCCAGTTCGGTGTTGGAAGCGGCAGCGCCATATGTACCACTGGTGTTTACGGTCCGGCTGCTGGAAGAGATCGCCGGAAACCGCAATCCCCAACGGCTGGTAATGCTCACGGTTTTGCTGCTGAGCGTGAGTACAGCCGTGCTGCTGCTCTCCAGTGTCTGTAAGAGATGGAACGCCGCGCAAAAAGAAACCGCTGCCTATACGGAGGCCCAGCAGTATTTTACCAAATTGCTGTCCATGGACTTCTGTCTGGTGGACGACTTCCGAACCCATGAATTGCTCTCGCAAATCCGACAAAACGCCAACTGGTCCGGCTGGGGCCTGCCGCGTATGCCGGAGCAGTATGAAAAGCTATTGGGCGGACTGACGAAAATCATCTGTTCGGTGGCGCTCTCGGCCAGCCTGTTTTTCAAGCCCGTGGAAGGGGACAGTCCCCTTGTCTGGCTGAATCTGCCGGTATGTACGGTTGGAATCCTGCTCGCCTTGCTCGGTGCCGCCATGCTGTCCCCGTACCTGTTTAACAAAGGGGAAGCATACTGGTCCAAGGTCGGCGAGGATGTAAAATACGGCAATCGTCTGTTCGGTTTTTTTAATTATATTGCCTTTGAAGAGCGGGAGCGGGCCCAGGATATCCGCGCATATGCCCAGGAGCAGTTTTTCCGGGAGAAGTTGGCGTCTGTAATCGATGTGCTGATTACGGAAAAATCCCAGACGGCAGCCTATGCCCGAGGCCCCATGGGGGCGTATCAGGCCGCGGCGGAGGCCGTGACAAGGCTGCTTAACGGGATTGTCTATCTGTTTGTGTGCCTGAAGGCGCTGGGCGGCGCGTTCGGGGTGGGGTATGTCACCCAGTATATCGGGGCGGTTACGTCCCTGTCCGGCGGGATTGCCGACTGTATCCAGGTGGGGGGAGACATGCGGAACAACGTACCGTATCTGAACCTTGTTTTGGACTTTCTGGATATCCCTAACACCATGTACCAGGGAAGTTTGACAACGGAGAAGCGGCGCGACAGGCAATATGAAATTGAATTTCGGGATGTGTCCTTCCGGTATCCGGGAAGTGAAAAGTATGCTTTGCACCACGTCTCCATGAAATTCCGTATCGGTGAAAAGCTGGCGGTTGTCGGTGAAAACGGAAGCGGAAAAACGACGTTTATCAAACTGCTGTGCAGGCTGTACGACCCCACAGAGGGGGAGATTTTGCTCAATGGCATCAACATTCAAAAATACAGATATGATGAGTATTTGTCGATTTTCTCAGTGGTTTTCCAGGATTTTAAGCTGTTGGCGCTGCCGCTGGGCCAAAATGTCGCAAGCGGCGTAACATATGACCGGGAGCGGGTTGTGGAATGCCTGAGAGACGCGGGCTTTGGGGAGCGGTTAGCAACCATGCCGAAAGGGCTGGATACGAACCTTTATCAGGAGCTGGACGAGAACGGTGTGGAGGTCTCCGGCGGTGAGGCGCAGAAAATCGCCATCGCCCGCGCCCTCTATAAGGACGCGCCCTTTATCATTCTGGATGAACCAACGGCCGCGCTGGACCCAATCGCCGAAGCGGAGATCTACAGCAAGTTCAACGACATTGTCGGTGATAAGACTGCAATCTATATCAGTCACCGCTTGTCTTCCTGCAAATTCTGTGACGAGATTGCGGTATTTGACCAGGGAACAATCGTCCAGAAGGGCAGCCATGAAACCCTGGTTGCCGATGCAAGGGGCAAGTACGCCGAGCTTTGGTACGCACAGGCCCAGTATTATACCGAATAGGGAAGGGGGAAAAATGGCGCTCCGGCAGGGGAACTGATCAGCCCCTCGCCCGATAGCAATCCATCACAGGCACCCTTTTGCGACCAGCTTTTTGTCTCTGATTTCAACGATTTCATCAAATAGAGATGTAATCTCGTCGGGTAGTTGATGCCCAATATAGATTACAGTCTTCTCTTTATTTTTCGTAAGACCTGAAAGAATACGCTGCGTTGACTGAATATCCAGATTGGCAAAACTCTCATCTAAAATTATAAAAGGCGTATTCAGCAATTCCATCCGTGCTAACGCGATTCGCTGCCGTTCGCCGCCGGACAGAGTGTTTCCCGACTGCGTCAGGATTTCGTCCAGTCCATGCTCAAATCGTTGCAAGACTTTGTCCAATCCCACATGACGGATCGCAGCTTTTACTTGTTCATCCGTGTAGCGGCTTTCAAATAATGTAATATTATTGCGCAATGTGTCATTAAAAATAAACGTATTCTGCGAGCAAATCGATATGGTTTTTATGACAGAATGTGGACTGAGTTCTGAAAGTGGGTGATTATTAAAATAAACTGCGCCCTGCTGTGGTGCAATCGTTCCGCACAGAAGGTTTGCGATCGTTGTCTTGCCAGAGCCAGACGAACCGGATAGGATATACTTTTTTCCTCGTTCAAAAACAAAACTTGTATTTGCAATCAGCGTGGTTTTATCGTATGTAAATGAAATGTTCTCAAGTGCGATAGTATGAATCGTTTCTGCGGGGATGTCTCTCTTCTCGATCACTCCTGCATTGGGGAATGGGGACTGCGGCATCTTCTGCAGAATCTTCCGGGTGCTGATGATTTCTGCAACCTCTCCACTAAATGTTTGCAGTGGCCCCATAATATACACACTCAGCTGCGTAATGGCTACCATGGTTCCCAAACTCATGTGACCGTTCGCAACCAGGATGGCGCCGATAAAGTACAAACCAATGTATACAACGTTACCACAGCCGTATGATAAGATATTGGCCACCATGGTAATATGTTTTACTCTGAACTTTGTCTTTTCCCAAAGGGCATTGGATTTGGACAAGGCATCACAGGAATACTTTGTTAAATTAAGCCCATGGAGCAGAGCGTAACCTTGAAAATGTTCCGATGCACTTACCGTAAAGGCTGACGCGGCATTGGACTGCGCTTCTTTGGCATCGGAGATTTTGGGTGCCAAAACCTTAGGGATAATCATTTGGAATAAGGTAAAAGCAACTACAAACACTGCCAATGGCCAGGACAGGTAGCATAAGAGCGCTGTACAGCTTACAAAAGAAATTACCTGAGGAATAAAATTAAGAATAATACTGAAATAGGACTGTCCAACAACCTCTACATCATTTGTCAGAATGGATACCCACTCACCGGTATTTTTCTGATGGAATGCATCCGAACCCAGCAGTAAAATATTGGAGAGTGTATCATCTCTCAAAAAAGTCTGCGCATTTTGCAGGAGACGATAGCGTGCTCTTTGGGTGGAATAGTCAATCACCAAATACACAAGAATAAATATGATGAATCGAACGCCGTAGTGCCAAAATAAGCTGGTTTTTTGCTGCAATGCAAGGTCAATGCATGTTGACATAACGAAGGCAAGGCCAATTTCGCAGATACACGAAAGGCATACACATACTGTATACAGCCAAAATCGTTTGCGCTGGTGGTTCAATAAATATTTCATCTCAGACTCCTCTCGGATTGATAGTACTTTGGCATATTAACAAGATGGAAAATACATTGGATTGATCAGTTCAACTTATTGTGAATTCCGTCTCTTTTTCTTTTCTGGTGGTCTTTCGGTTGTTAGTACGCTGGAAAATTTCACCGCTGTCAAAAAATTGCCGTTATTTTGCATTGCAGTATCCGATGTTTGGTTTAGAGTGCCTAACAAAACCTGACAAATATAGAGTTATGAGGTAAAATACTAGTGGGGGTGACGGATATGCCCAGG
>CALWWW010000026.1 GCA_944385365.1 uncultured Oscillospiraceae bacterium
CGGCGTGCATATACATCTTCCCGCCCTTTGAAAACAGAGAGGAAATACTCGATTTTCTCCTGTGAGGAGCTGTGTGCATGGACAGGGGCAGACTGCACATCCGTTAGAGTACAGCTGCACCACAACGACTCAGAGCATGTAGCCTTTTTGCCGTTTTCGTCTTCACAAAGGAGCAGCGCCTGCCCTCCATCCAGAGACGGGACGATTTCAAGAAGCGTATATTCCCGACCATTGATGTTCGCTTTTCGATTCATACACAGCCCCCTCCACACCAGCAGTTACTTCCGTCTATACTTTGTTTTCCTGCCGTTTCCGTCCTGATAAATCAGGCCCTCGGCGACCATGCGTTTCAGAATTCGGTTGGCTGTGGCCTGGCTTACCTCCAGCAGCCGATCCACATCACTGCGCACGATATGACCATGGGAATCAATGAAATCTAAAATCAATTTCTCGTTGCTTTGGGGCGTACTGGTGAGTGTCACTGCTTTATTTGCGCCGGTATTCCTGTTTGGCAGTGTGATTTTGAACGCATTGCTTGATACTTCGATTTTGGGTTTCAATTCCGTGTCCGCGTAGGCGTTCATGATTTTAGGCATACCTGTGCCGTATGCTTCAATCAGCTGCAGACGATAAAATATGGCTGCCAGCTTGGGGTTTCGGCAAACTGAAAGTCCCAGCATAATGTCGTCCAATTCAATACCGGAGGGCAGTCCGCCTACAGAGACAAATTCAATCCTGTCGACATATACACTGACAAGGGTGCTTGCACGAAAGGAATAGTCCCTGTGGACCAGTGAGTTCAATAGCGCTTCCCGCAGCGCATCTTCCGGATAATCCCGTGTGTCGATTCGGTATAGCCCATCAAAAGTTGCCTTTGTCTGATTACGCATATCCAGATAGCTGTACAGCTCCTCCATTTGCTGAAACAGCGAACCGTCAAATTCCCTTCTGTCCTGAAATCTTCCTTTATCTTCCCCCGAGAAGGTCGCCGCCTTGATGGTGCTGGGACACTGGTCGGACAGGAGCAGCGCCACATTGGAGTAGATACCATCCGCGGAAATCATCCCAAGGGTCTGCATTTTTGCCGAATCAAATGGGATATTCTGCTTCTCGAATTGCTTCTCTGCCGCTTCAAAGCTGAGGTTCTGTTCCAGCGAACGCATGGATTCGAAGCTGTCGCCATCGGTCTCCTTGATCATTCTCCGGATCGCAGTATCTGTAGCCGGGTCAGAAGATGTGCCGTTCCTGACATAGACCCCACTGGGTTTCAGCCCCTTACTGCCAAGATAATAGGGCCGGTCGGTCCCTTTTTGAATGGTCACGGCGATGATATCCTTGTCACTGACATGTTGGGTTTCATAGCCCACAAACATTGTCACATCAGGCTTGATAGAATCTCGAATCATATTGTTCAGTTGCAAAATGACTTGGTCGGCGTTTTGGACTCCCACGACATTTCCATCGTTGCTGACGCCAATATACAGCGTACCGCCTTTTGTATTGGCAAAGGCAATGACTTCTTTGCAGATATCTCCCACGACCTCTACTTTCAGTTCAACAACTTCGCTTTCAATAAATGCCATACATAGCGCCTCCTCTTCTTAGTTGTCATTATAGTCATCCTTGTCATTCTTGTCAAATTCTATTCATCTGACAAGAAACTAATTCCGACCTGTCAACGCCTTGACGCAAGAATATTTCTTTGATTAGGCGTGCTAAAAACTGATACGCCTGAGGGGGCAGAAATGACTTGCTTTCAGGCTTTGTCAGAGGTACAATACCCAAAACATGAAAAAGAGCCCTTCTGGACAGGCGGCGGCAGCGGATGCCGCGCCCGATCAAGAAGGGCTCTTTGACCACATGTTTGACCACAGACAGCGCCGGAGCACTCGGAAACATCGGAAATAAGAGCATTAAAAAGTAATTACTTTGGAGCGAAAAGGACTATAAGGCACTATAAATACCTATAAAAAATGCCGAGAACCTCTTTGGGAACAAAGTCCAGACCCAACAGACGCTGCTCCGCTGTGGCGCGGGCGATATACATGGAGCCCATCAGCTTGATGTGGTAGTATCGATCTCGAAGCTTTTCATTGGCAAGCAGCTCTATGTACTCATAGATGATCCGCCCACGGGCATTTTGCGCACAGAGGAAATGACAGTAATTTTCCAACAGAAGCTGCATGGCCACCAGATATCGATCCGGTTTATTCCGATTTTGCACACCATAATAGGATTGTAAATGCTCCAGATGAATGCTGCTTCCGAGGATGGTAATGGGATTGCTGACAAAGACTTTTTTTAGTTCGCCATAAAAAAGTTTTTGCTGCTGCTTATGCCGAAACTTTTTATATTCCGGGTAGAGTGTTTCATCCAGCCGCCCTTTATCGGCATTCAGAATGTTCATTTGATGCAGAATCACGGATTCCGGGTTTGGCAGTTCCGGCCATACGGCACGCTTTAGCTGGCACAGGCTGCGGTCTAACGGTTCAATATCGGCATCTTCTACGATAATACCAGCCATACAAAAATGCGCGTTAACGTTTTTCTTCCGTTTCGCATCAAATTGGTGGGTTTCGCTTTCGTCTAAATACAGTGTGTATTGTTTCATAAATTTGTACCTATATATTATTCAATGGCCGTCTTTTCCAGGTCAAAGGGAATTTCGCCGTGTTCCTTTTCGTAGTCTTTTACGCAGTTTTGCACCCAATACTCCAGCTGTGCGTTAAACGAGCGGTGCTCATTCTGCGCAATCTGCGTCAGCTTGTAGTGCATTTCCTCTGTCAGCCGCAGAGCGGTCTGAATTTTCCGCTGTTTCATGGTATCACTCCGTTACTATTATGCTACAAGTTTAGCAGTATAAAAACTTGAAATTCTACAATTAGAGTAGTATCATAATGATATCAATTTAGTATTATCATGAGGTGGTACCATGGACCTGGAATTGCTTGCAATGCTGCAAATGGACCGCAATTTATCCTGCAATCTCCGTCAGCTGCGGTTGGATCACCAGATGAGCGTGGAGGAAATGGCCCGGATTATGGAGCTGCCGCCGGACGCCGTGGCCGCCATCGAGGCCGGAAAGTTCCCCGACCGGCTGCGGCTGTCCCACCTGGATAACCTCTCCCGCCGGTTCCCACACCTGACCTTTCCCGACCTGCTGCTGACGCTGCCGGAGAGCTGGTAATCAGAGGAGAATTTTTTTTATATCTTTGTCACTTTACCGTGTTGACAAATCTGAAACGCGGTGCTATACTGACCATGTTTATATCACAAAAACACAAGGATATGGATGAGTAGACAGCGAGCTGCCGCAAAGAGAGACGCCGGTTGGTGTAAGGCGTCGGGCGGGACTGTTGAAACTGGCCATGGAGTGGCTGCCACGAACCGCCCGCATTGCAGAGTAGTGGCAGACGGGGACTCCCGTTACAGAGAAACGGTGTGTTGGCACCGGAGGTGCATCCCACAGGGGATGAAGAAGAGTGGTACCGCGGAAGGGTTCGCAGTTTGGAATTGCGCTTTCGTCTCTTTGGGCTGTTGTCAAAGCAGCAGCGAGACGGAGGCGCTTTTGCTATATGTGTGTATGTTTTTCAGATGTTTGGAGGGATTTCATTGGAAACGGCAAAAGGCAGGCAGATGACGGGTGCGCAGATCGTCGTGGAAACACTGATCGAGCAGGGCGTCACCGACGTTTTCGGCTACCCCGGCGGTCAGGTACTGAACCTGTACGATGAGCTGTACAAGGCGAGCGACCGCATCAATCACGTGCTGACGGCCCATGAGCAGGGCGCTTCCCACGCGGCTGACGGCTATTCCCGCGTCACCGGCAAGGTAGGCGTTGTCATTGCCACGTCCGGCCCCGGCGCAACCAATCTGGTCACCGGCATCGCCACGGCCATGCTGGATTCCATCCCCCTGGTGGCCATCACCGGCAACGTCCCCACCACCCTCATCGGCCGGGACAGCTTCCAGGAGATCAACATTGCCGGTGTCACCATCCCCATCACCAAGCACAACTACTTTGTCACCGATGTGAAGGAGCTGGCCGACACCATCCGGGAGGCGTTCCAGATTGCCAAATCCGGCCGCCCCGGCCCCGTGCTCATTGACATCCCCAAGGATGTGCAGGTGGCCGAATGTACGTATATTCCCCAGCCGGTGGTGCCTTTCGCGCCCCAGGACGAGGCCGGAGACGACCTCATCGACCGGGCGGTGGAGCTGATCAATCAGGCCCAGCGGCCCTATATCTACATCGGCGGCGGCGCGGCGGGCATCGGCATGACGAAAGAGATCATGGCCATGGCCGAAAAAATCGACGGCTATATCGGATGCAGCTTTATGGGCCTGTCGGCCCTGGCCAACAGCTACGACCGCTTTTTGGGCATGCAGGGCATGCACGGTCACTATGCTTCTTCCATGGCCAACAATGAAGCCGACCTGATCATCGGCGTCGGCGTCCGGTTCAGCGACCGGGCCACGGGCAACACCGCCAAATACGCCCGCAACGCTAAAATCATCCAGCTGGACACAGACTTGGCGGAGATCAACAAGAATATCCCCGTGGACCTGGGCATCATCGGTGAGATTCAATCCTCCTTCAACCGCATTCTGGAGCGCTGCGCCAAAACGGAGCATCCCGCATGGCGGCAGCAGGTGGAGGCCCTCAAGGCCGAGGAGCAGCACATTGCCGACGAGGCCGAACGGGCGGCAGGGGACGCCATGACCCCCAAGAAGATTTTTGACGTCATCAACGAGATCAAGGACGACGACACCATCATTGCCACCGACGTGGGCCAGCACCAGATGTGGACGGCCCAGTATGTGGACTTCGGAAGAACCCGGCGCTTCGCTTCCAGCGGCGGCCTGGGTACCATGGGCTATGGCCTGGGCGCGGCCATCGGCGCGCAGATTGCCACCGGCGACCGGACGGTATTGATTACCGGTGACGGCAGCTTCGGTATGAATCTCAACGAGCTGGCCACGGCGGTTTCCTACAACACCCCCATTGTCATCGTCCTGATGAACAACGGCGTCCTCGGTATGGTCCGTCAGTGGCAGACACTGTTCTACGGCCAGCGGTATTCCAATACGGTATTGAACCGCAAGACCGATTTTGTCAAGCTGGCCGAGGCATTCGGGGCCAGGGGTGCGAGAGCGGCCAACATTGATGAGTTCCGGGCCGCCTTCACCGAGGCCATGGCCCACGACGGCCCCACGGTCATCGATACCCTCATCGATATGGACGAATTTGTCCTGCCCATGCTGCCCCCCGGCGGCTCCATCGATGACATGATCACCACCAAAGGAGGTTAACGCCATGCGCTCTGTCATTTCTGTCTATGTGGAAAACAAATACGGCGTTCTGACCCGTGTGGCCGGTCTCTTTATGCGCCGGGGCTTCAATATCGATTCCCTCACCGTCGGTGAGACGGAAAATCCCGCCTATTCCCGCATGACCATCACCATGAACGGCGACGACTATGCACGGGAACAGCTGGTCAACCAGCTGAAAAAGCTCCACAACGTCAAGCGGGTCAAGGTTTTGGAAAGCGAAACCTCCGTGGAGCGGGAGCTGATGCTCATTAAAGTCCGCAGCACCCCTGAAAACCGCAGCGAGGTCATGGCGGCGGCGGAAATCTACCGGGCCAAGATCATCGATTACAACACCGACGCCATGTGCGTGGAAGTCACCGGCGAGCCATCCAAGATCAAAGCCTTTATCGAGGTTATGAAGCCCCTGGGCATTCTGGAGATGTGCCGCACCGGCGCGGTGGCCCTGGAGCGGGGCGACAACACCATCGACCGATAAGTTCAAATTATTTCACCTATAAAATCCAAAAGGAGACGACATATCATGCAAAACATCTACTATCAGCAGGACTGCAATCTGGAGAAGCTCAACGGCAAGACCGTGGCCATCATCGGCTATGGCTCCCAGGGCCATGCCCATGCCCTGAACCTCCACGACTCCGGCGTGAAAGTCATTGTCGGTCTGTACGAGGGCAGCAAGAGCTGGGCCAAGGCCGAGGCCGCCGGTCTCCAGGTCATGACCGCCGCCGACGCTGCCAAGAACGCCGATATCATCATGATTCTGATCAACGATGAGAAGCAGGCCAAGCTGTACAAGGAGAGCATTGCACCTTATCTGACCGAGGGCAAGACCCTGGCGTTTGCCCACGGCTTCAATATTCACTACGGCTGCATTGTGCCTCCCAAGGATGTCAACGTCATTATGATCGCCCCCAAGGGCCCCGGCCACACGGTCCGCAGCGAGTACCAGGCCGGTAAGGGCGTGCCCTGCCTGATCGCCGTCCATCAGGACGCCACCGGCGACGCCCTCCAGATCGGTCTGGCCTATGCCCTGGGCATCGGCGGCGCCCGCGCCGGTGTGCTGGAGACCACCTTCCGCACCGAGACCGAGACGGACCTCTTCGGTGAGCAGGCTGTTCTCTGCGGCGGCGTCTGCGCCCTGATGCAGGCCGGTTTTGAAACCCTGGTGGAGGCCGGTTACGACCCCAGAAACGCCTACTTCGAGTGCATCCATGAGATGAAGCTCATCGTGGACCTGATCTACCAGAGCGGCTTCGAGGGTATGCGCTACTCCATTTCCAACACCGCCGAGTACGGCGACTACATCACCGGTCCCAAGATCATCACCGAGGACACCAAGAAGGCCATGAAGAAGATTCTGTCCGACATCCAGGACGGCTCCTTCGCCAAGGACTTCCTGCTGGATATGTCCGACGCCGGCAGCCAGGTCCACTTCCGCACCATGCGCCGCGTGGCCGCCGAGCATCCCTCCGAAATCGTGGGCCGTGAGATCCGCAAGCTCTACAGCTGGAGCGACGAGGATAAGCTCATCAACAACTAAGAGGGCGGTTTCATGATCAAAGATACCATTGTGGAGGGCGTGCACAACGCCCCCCACCGTTCCCTGTACCACGCCCTGGGCCTGACCCGGGAGGAACAGCGGCGGCCCCTTATCGGCATCGTCTCCTCCCACAATGAGATTGTCCCCGGTCACATCAATCTGGACAAGATCGTGGAGGCTGTGAAGCTGGGCGTGGCCATGGCCGGTGGTACCCCCATCGTGTTCCCGGCCATTGCCGTCTGTGACGGCATCGCCATGGGCCACACCGGCATGAAATACTCCCTCATTACCCGGGACATGATTGCCGACTCCACCGAGGCCATGGTTCTTGCCCATGGCTTTGACGGCCTGGTGATGGTCCCCAACTGTGACAAGAACGTGCCGGGCCTGCTGATGGCCGCGGCCCGTCTCAATATCCCCACCATCTTCGTCAGCGGCGGTCCCATGCTGGCCGGCCGCGTCGGCGGCCAGAAAACCAGCCTGTCCTCCATGTTTGAGGCCGTGGGCGCCCACAAGGCCGGGAAGATCGGGGACGAAAAACTCTGTGAGTTTGAAGAGCACACCTGCCCCACCTGCGGCTCCTGCTCCGGCATGTACACGGCCAACTCCATGAACTGCCTGACGGAGGTTCTGGGCATGGGTCTGCGGGGCAACGGCACCATTCCCGCTGTCTACTCTGCCCGCACCATCCTGGCCAAGGAAGCCGGTATGCAGATCATGAATCTGGTCCGCGACAATATTCGCCCCAGAGATATCATGACCCCCGCCGCCTTCCGCAACGCCCTGACCGCTGACATGGCCCTGGGCTGCTCCACCAACTCCATGCTCCATCTGCCCGCCATCGCCAATGAATGCGGCGTACAGCTGGACCTGAACATGGCCAACGATGTCAGCGAGCACACCCCCAACCTGTGCCATCTGGCCCCTGCCGGTCATACCTATATGGAGGACCTCAACGAGGCCGGCGGCGTTTACGCCGTCCTCAAGGAGCTGACAAAGAAGAATCTGCTGGATACCTCCGTTATGACCTGCACCGGCAAGACCATGGCCGAGAATATCGCCGACGCAGAGAACCGGGACCCGGAGACCATCCGGCCCATCGACAACCCCTACAGCCAGACCGGCGGCATTGCCGTTCTGCGGGGCAATCTGGCCCCCGACGGCTGTGTGGTCAAGCGCAGCGCCGTGGCCCCGGAAATGCTGAAGCATTCCGGCCCCGCCAAGGTCTTCAACAGCGAGGAGGAGGCCATTGCCGCCATCTACGGCGGCGAGATCGTCAAGGGCGACGTGGTGGTCATCCGCTACGAAGGACCCGCCGGCGGTCCCGGTATGCGGGAAATGCTGTCGCCCACCTCGGCCATTGCCGGTATGGGCCTGGATAAGGATGTGGCCCTCATTACCGACGGCCGCTTCTCCGGCGCGACCCGCGGCGCGTCCATCGGCCATATTTCCCCCGAGGCCGTTCGCGGCGGTCTCATTGCCTATGTGGAGAACGGCGACCGCATTTCCATCGATATTCCCAACTACTCCATCACCCTGGAGGTCAGCGAGGAAGAGCTGGCGCGCCGCAAGGCATCCACGGAGATTCGGAAAAAGACCGGTCTCAAGGGCTGTCTGGCCCGGTACGCGTCCATGGTCAGCTCCGCCGACAAGGGCGCAATCATCAACCAGTTCGTTGAATAGCCCAGCAAAAACGGGATCCGGGAGCGGAACTGCCATTGGCGCAACACGGCAATGGTCAGAGCGCAGGGCGGGGGCTTGCCCCCGCCGTTCCGGACCGGTACCGAACACGGTGCAGCAACAATGCCCGTGGGAAACACGCAACAAGGAGGAATCCACCATGGAATCATCGGGTCTGACGGCCCTGGCCCACGGCCTTTCGGCTTTTACGGTTTTTCGGGGCCTGCTGGCGGAGCCGGGTATGGCCGCGCTGCGGCAGTTTCTGCTGAGCGGCGATCTCAATGACCGGCTGGACAGCTACGGCCGGTTTGTGGCGGCCCTGGCCGGAGACGAATACTGCCTGGACGCCTATCTGCGGCGGCTGATCTTCTCCGACGAAAACGCCGTGGTGGTACACTTCGCCCGCACCGGTACGGTGGCCCCCGCCGCCGCAGCCAACGCCCGGGCGGAACTGTCCATCCTGTCCACCCTGTCGGCCCTGACCACGGAAGACCTGTGGGCGGGCATCGACTACAGCGGCTATCTGCCCCGGTACGAGACCCACGGCGCGGACTTTCGGGAGGAATACAACCAGCGGCTCCTCTACCTGGGCCGGTACGGTTACGGCATCTTCTCCACGGCGGCCATGTTCCGCATCGACGGCACGGAAATCGTCCCGGTGGAATCCGCCGACGAGATCACCCTGGACCGCTTCGTCGGCTACGAGGCCGAGCGGCAGAAGGTCCTACAGAATACCATCGCCCTGCTGGAGGGACGCCCGGCGGCCAATGTGCTGCTGTGCGGCGACGCCGGTACGGGTAAATCCTCCACGGTGAAAGCCTGTGTCAACGAGCTTTCCCGCCGGGGCCTGCGGCTCATCGAGCTGCGCAAGGACCAGCTGTATCAGCTGCCCATGGTCCTGGGCCGCATTCGCGGCAACCCCTTGAAATTTATTCTCTTTATCGACGACCTTTCCTTTAATCAAAACGACGACTGCTTCAGCATGCTGAAAGCGGCCCTGGAGGGTTCGGCCTCGGCCAAGGCCCCCAACGCCGTCATCTATGCCACCAGCAACCGCCGTCACATCGTCAAAGAGCGGTTCTCCGAGCGGGAGACCGGCGACGATATCCACCGCAACGACACCCTCCAGGAACTGCTGTCTCTGTCGGAGCGGTTCGGTCTGACGGTGTATTTTGAGCGGCCTAACAAACCCCTGTACCTGGACATTGTCCACCGGTTGGCCGAACGCTGCGGCATCGACATGGCCCAGGCCGATCTGGACCGGGAGGCCGAAGCCTTCGCCCTGCGGCGGGGCAGCCGGTCGGCCCGGGCCGCGGAGCAATTTATCAACAGCATGAGAACGTGAGGCACATTACCTATGGAAAATACCCCCAAACAGCTGACCCTGGACACGGTCTACAAGGCCAATTACGCACTGCGCAGCGTCATCCGCCAGACGGATGTCCTCTACGCCCCCAAGCTGCGCCCCGGCCGGGAGCTGTATCTGAAAACCGAAAATCTGCAAATTACCGGCTCCTTTAAAATCCGCGGAGCCTACTATAAAATGACCCAGCTGACGGAGGAGGAGAAGGCGCGGGGCGTCATCGCCTGTTCCGCCGGCAACCACGCCCAGGGCGTGGCACTGGCCGCCCAGCGCAACGGCATCAAGTCCGTCATCTGCCTGCCCGACGGGGCCCCCATCTCCAAGGTGGAGGCTACCCGCAGCTACGGCGCGGAGATCTGTCTGGTGGAGGGCGTCTATGACGACGCCTACCGCAGAGCCTTAGAACTGCGGGACGAGAAGGGCTATACCTTTATCCACCCCTTTGACGACCCCGACGTGATTGCCGGTCAGGGCACCATTGCTCTGGAATTGGCCGAACAGGTCAAGGACATGGACGCCGTCATCGTCCCCATCGGCGGCGGCGGTCTGATCTCCGGCGTGGCCTTTACCATCAAGAGTTTGAACCCCAATATCAAGGTGTACGGCGTTCAGGCCGAAGGCGCGCCGTCCATGCGCAATTCCATCCACGACGCCCACATTGAGCGGCTGGAATCGGTGTTCACCATTGCCGACGGCATCGCCGTCAAGGAGCCGGGCTCTCTGACCTATGACCTGTGTTCCCTGTATGTGGATGACATTGTGACCGTCAACGACGACGAGATTTCCGCCGCTATCCTGGCCCTGATGGAGCAGCACAAGCTGGTCACCGAGGGCGCGGGCGCTGTGGCCGTGGCCGCCGCCATGTTCGACAAGATCGACCTGGAGGGCAAGAAAGCCGTGTGCATCCTGTCCGGCGGCAATATCGACGTGACCATTCTCTCCCGCGTCATCTCCCGCGGTCTGCTCATGTCGGGCCGCAGCTGCCAGCTGAACATTGAGCTGGTGGATAAGCCGGGACAGCTTTTGAAGGTGGCCAGGGTCATCGCCCAGCAGGGCGGCAACGTCACCGCCGTCCACCACGAGCACTCCAACGAGGGCTCCGACGTCAACGGCTGCTATCTGCGGGTCAATCTGGAAACCCGAAACTTTGAACACATCGAAGCCATTAAAAAAGCCCTGACAGACGCAGGATTACATATTATATAAACCGGAACTTCATACGGCGGTCCGCCGCCGGGAGGATAAGAGGAGGAGCTTCCCTTGAGAAACGCATCGAAGTACACACGGCAATTTTTCCCCGTGGCCAAGCCCACCCGCCGGTGGGCCGACAAGACGCATATTGACCACGCGCCCACCTGGTGCTCCGTGGACCTGCGGGACGGCAATCAGTCCCTGATGATCCCCATGAGCCTGGAAGAGAAACTGGAATTTTTCCGACTGCTGCTGAAAGTGGGCTTCAAGGAAATCGAGGTGGGCTTTCCGGCGGCTTCCGAGACGGAATATACCTTCCTGCGGACCCTCATTGAAGAGAATATGATTCCCGATGACGTGACGGTGCAGGTGCTGACCCAGAGCCGGGAGCACATCATCCGCAAGACCTTTGACGCCCTCAAGGGCTGCAAAAACGCGGTGGTCCACCTGTACAACTCCACGTCCCTGGCACAGCGGGAGCAGGTCTTCCGCAAGTCCAAGGAGGAGATCATCCAGATTGCCGTGGAGGGTGCGAAGCTCTTTGAGAAGATCGCCGCCGAGACCGGCACCAACTACCGTTATGAGTACTCTCCTGAATCCTTCACCGGTACGGAAATGGACTTCGCATTGGAAATCTGCAACGCCGTTCTGGATGTGTGGAAGCCCACCCCGGACCGGAAAGCCATTATCAATCTGCCGGTCACTGTGGAGCTGTCCTCGCCCCACGTCTACGCCGATCAGATTGAGTTCATGTGCGACAATCTCCACTACCGCGACGCCGTGGAAGTCAGCCTGCACCCCCACAACGACCGGGGCTGTGCCGTGGCCGACTCGGAGCTGGGCCTCCTGGCCGGTGCGGACCGTATCGAGGGCACGCTGTTCGGCAACGGCGAGCGCACCGGCAACGTGGATATCATCACCCTGGCCCTGAATATGTATGCCCAGGGCGTGGACCCGGAGCTGGACTTCTCCAATATGCCGGAGATCTGCGAGGTTTACGAGCGGGTCACCCGGATGCAGGTCTATGACCGTCAGCCCTACGCCGGTAAGCTGGTCTTTGCCGCCTTCTCCGGCTCCCATCAGGATGCCATTGCCAAGGGTATGAAGTGGCGGGAGGAGAAGGGCTGCGACACCTGGACCGTGCCCTATCTGCCCATCGACCCCGGCGATGTGGGCCGCCAGTACGAGACCGACGTCATCCGTATCAACTCCCAGTCCGGCAAGGGCGGCATCGGCTATCTGCTGGAGCACAACTTCGGCTATGTGCTGCCTGCCAAGATGCGGGAGGACGTGGGCTACACGGTCAAGAGCGTGTCCGACCACGCCCACGCCGAGCTGTCGCCCCAGGAGGTCCTGGACGTCTTCACCAATACCTATGTCAATATCAATAACCATATCAAGCTGGTGGATTATCACTTTATGAGAGGGGACGTGATTTCCACCGACGTGCTGGTGGAGATCGACGGCAAGGCCATGAATCTGACGGCCACCGGCAACGGCCGTCTGGACGCCGTGGCCAACGCCATTCGCCAGCAGCTGCGTCTGGAGTTCTCCGACCTGACCTATGAGGAGCACGCCCTGACCCAGGGCAGCGCCTCTCAGGCCATCACCTATGTCAGTATCACCTTGCCCAACGGCAAGAAGGTCTGGGGCGCGGGTATCCACGACGATATCATCGCCTCGTCCATCAACGCGCTGTTCTCAGCCATCAACCGCACCATTGAGGGAGGAAAGTAAACCATGGGAATGACCATGACCCAAAAAATCCTCGCGGCCCACGCGGGGCTTGACACCGTTGTTCCGGGCCAGCTGATTTCTGCCAAGCTGGACCTGGTTCTGGGCAACGACATCACCACCCCCGTCGCTATCAAGGAATTCGGCAAGGCGGGATTTGATCAGGTTTTTGACAAGGACCGCATTGCCATTGTCCTGGACCACTTTGTGCCCAATAAGGACATCAAGGCCGCCGAGCAGTCCAAGCAGTGCCGGGAATTTGCCTGCCAGCACTGTGTGAGCCACTTCTACGACGTGGGCAAAATGGGCATTGAGCACGCCCTCCTGCCGGAGCAGGGCGTCGTGACCGCCGGTGACTGCATCATCGGTGCCGACAGCCACACTTGCACCTACGGCGCAGTGGGTGCATTCTCCACCGGCGTGGGCAGTACCGATATGGCCGCCGGTATGGCCACCGGCACCGCCTGGTTCAAGGTTCCCACGGCTCTGGAGTTCCGTCTGAGCGGCAAACTGCCCGCAAATTGCAGCGGCAAGGACGTGATTCTCACCATCATCGGCATGATCGGCGTGGACGGCGCATTGTATCGCAGCATGGAGTTCACCGGCGAGGGCGTCAAGACCCTTTCCATGGACGACCGCCTGTGCATCTGCAACATGGCCATTGAAGCCGGTGCCAAAAACGGCATTTTCCCCGTGGACGACGTGACCATGGCCTATCTGGAGGGCCGCAGCGAGCGCAAGCCCGTGGTCTATACCGCCGACGCAGACGCCGAATATGAGAAGACTTACGAGATCGACCTGGCCAAGATCGTTCCCGTGGTGGCCTGCCCCCATCTGCCGGAGAACACCAAGCCCGCCGCTGAGCTGGGCGATATCAAAATCGATCAGGTGGTCATCGGCAGCTGCACCAATGGCCGCATGGAGGACATGGAGGCCGCGTACAACATTCTCAAGGGCAACCACGTGGCCGACGGCGTCCGCTGTATTATCATCCCCGGCACCATGCAGATTCTGCGGGAGTGCGTGGAGCGGGGCTGGGTGACGGCCTTTATCGACGCCGGTGCCATTGTCTCCACGCCCACCTGCGGCCCCTGCCTGGGCGGCTACATGGGCATTCTGGCGGCAGGGGAACGCTGCATCGCCACCACCAACCGGAATTTTGTGGGCCGCATGGGCCATGTGGAGAGCGAGGTCTATCTGGCCAGCCCCGCTACGGCGGCTACCAGCGCACTGACCGGCTACATCACCGCACCCAAGGAGGTTTAACGGATATGAACACACAGGGAACGGTTTTCAAATACCCCGACAACGTGGATACCGACGTCATCATTCCGGCCCGGTATCTGAACACCTCCGATGCCCAGGAGCTGGCCAAGCACTGCATGGAGGACATCGACACGGAGTTCGTAAAGAAGGTCCAGCCCGGTGACATTATGGTGGCCGGTTGGAACTTCGGCTGCGGCTCCTCCCGCGAGCACGCCCCCCTGGTCATCAAGACCTGCGGTACCGGCTGCGTCATTGCCAAGAGCTTCGCCCGGATTTTCTACCGCAATGCCATCAACATCGGTCTCCCCATTCTGGAGTGCGAGGCCGCTGCCGACGAGATCGAAGCGGGCCATCAGGTGTCCGTGGACTTTGACACCGGCATCATCACCGATGTGACCACCGGCAAGACATACCAGGCCCAGCCCTTCCCGCCCTTCATTCAGAACATCATTTCCAAGGGCGGCCTGCTGGCCTCTCTCAAGGAGGGTTAAACCATGGAAAAGACCATTGCAGTCCTTCGGGGCGACGGCATCGGCCCGGAAATCGTCGGCGAGGCCCTCAAGGTTCTGGACAAGGTGGCGGAGAAGTTCGGCCACACCTTCCACTATAAGGATGTGGACATCGGCGGCTGTTCCATCGATAAGTATGGCGTCCCCATCACCGACGAGAACATGGCGGTCTGCAAGAACGCCGACTCCGTGCTGCTGGGCGCTGTGGGCGGCCCCAAGTGGGACAACTGCCCCGCCAATATTCGCCCCGAAAAAGCGCTGCTGGCCGTCCGCAAGGAGTTGGGCCTGTTTGCCAATCTGCGCCCCACCAAGCTGTTCCCCCAGTTGGCCAGCGCGTCTCCGCTGAAGCCGGAGGTGGTGGGCGACGGCATCGACCTGCTGATTGTCCGGGAGCTGACCGGCGGCATCTACTTCGGCCCCAGAAAGACGGAAGAAGTGGACGGCGAGAAAGTCGCCACCGATACCATGCCCTATTCCGAGCATGAGATTGAGCGCATCGGCCGGGTGGCCTTTGAGACGGCCCGGAAGCGCAATAAAAAGCTGGCTTCCGTGGACAAGGCCAATGTGCTGGACACCTCCCGCCTGTGGCGGGCCACCATGCACAAGCTGGCGGAGGAATATGCCGATGTGGAATACAGTGATATTCTGGTGGACAACACCGCCATGCAGCTGATCAAGAACCCCGGCCAGTTCGACGTGCTGGTGACGGAGAACATGTTCGGTGATATCCTGTCCGACGAGGCTTCCATGCTCACCGGTTCCATCGGTATGATGCCCTCGGCATCCCTGTCCTCCGGCACCCGCGGCATGTATGAGCCCATCCACGGCTCTGCCCCTGATATTGCGGGCCAGGACAAGGCCAACCCCCTGGGCACCATCCTGTCGGCGGCCATGATGCTGCGGTACTCCTTCGGTATGGCCCAGGAGGCCGACGCCATTGAGAACGCTGTTCAGCAGGTCCTCAACGAGGGCTATCGCACCGGCGATATTATGCAGCCGGGCTGTACGCTGCTGGGCTGTGTGGCCATGGGCGATCAGGTCGTGGCACATCTTTAAGTCATAAAAAAACCCGGAAACCAGACGGTTTCCGGGTTTTTTGTACCATATCAAGGCTGCAATTCTGGAGAATCAGCGCAGGGCCGAATTCTGGACGGTGAATCTGGCCACCAGATCTTTCAGAATGTTTGCCTGGGCGGAAAGCTCCTCGCTGGCCGCCGCGCTCTGCTGCGCCGTTGCAGAGTTGTTCTGTACCACGGCGGAAATCTGATCGACGCCGATGGATATTTGCTTGATGGCAGAATCCTGGGCCTGGGAGTTGACCGAGACTTTCTCCGCCTGCTCCGCCAACTGGCCGATGATGGTGTTGATTCGCTCCAAAGAGGCGGCTGTCTCATCTGCAATGGATTTTCCGTTTTCCACCGCCTGCAGGGCCTTGGAAATCAGTTCGCCGGTATTTTGAGAGGCTTCCGCCGTGTTGGCCGCCAGTCTGCGCACCTCGTCCGCCACCACCGCGAAGCCCTTTCCGGCGTTGCCGGCCCGTGCGGCTTCCACCGCCGCGTTCAGGGCGAGAATGTTGGTCTGGAACGCAATGTCCTCGATGCTCTTGATGATCTTGCCGATCTCCGAAGAGGTGGCGCTGATATTCTGCATGGCCACCAGCATTTCCTGCATTCTGCCGGTACCGAGGGACACTTCCGAAACAGATTCTCTGACGCTGTGTTCCGTCTCGCCAATGAGACGGGTGTTTTCATCCACCTGCTGGGAGATATCGGCCAGCGTGGCGGCCAGCTCCTGCACACTGGAGGCCTGCTGCGTGGAACCCTGACTCAACGCCTGGGAAGAGTTGGACACCTGCTCCGCACCGCTGGATACTTCGTCGGATGCAATATGAATCTGGTGCATTACATCGGTCAACATATTGATCAGATGATAGACGGAATCGCGCAAATAATGGTATTCGCCTTCATACTGGCTGTCATCCGTACTTTTTACATTAAACTGGCCTTCCGATATAGCCCGCAGACCGGCTTGCAGGTCCTTGGTAATAAACACAATCCGGCCCATAACACCGGTGATTCTCGTTGCAAGGGTACCGAATTCATCCTCCGAGGTGTAGTCAACCGAGGCATTTTGAAAATCGCCCCGTGCCAGTGCTTCCGAACCCTCCAACAGTTTTTTGGTGGGCGTCAAAATATAACGGAGCATCAGGCCGGTGAACACAATAACCGCCACCAGACCCAAGATCAGAATGATAACGACAATCACAACGGCAATGGTGTGTACCTCTTTTACCAGGTTTTCCTGAGAAGCCACATCCTGATTGGTATCATCGTTCAGCGCAATAATCATATCTGCCGCTTCATTAAAAGCGGGAGCATAGGTATTCAAATAGATATCATAGGCCTGCTCTTTGACTTGCGCATTTTCAAAGTCCTGGCTCAGTTCCATGATCTGCGCATTGTATTGCGACACACCCTGTAGCTTTTCCCGGATGGAATCAATGGAGGTGGCATAGTCCGGGTTGATTGCCTCAATGGTGTCCAGAGAAGCATACAGCGCTTCCCGGTCGGTATTCATGGATTCCTGGATTCTCTGATAGTCCTCAGAGCTGTTTGCAATCATGGCGTTGAGCAGATAGCGCTGGACAGAAATCATGTTTCTTCTGGCCAATCCGATTTCTTCCACAACGGGAACAATTTCTTCGGCATATTCCACGCTTTTTTTTGACATCATGTTCATGACAGAAAACGAGGTAATGCCCAAGACCAGCAAAACCAGAAAAATAACGCCATAGGAAACCAGAAGTTTCCATTTCAATTTCAAGTTCTTCAACCTTATCTCTCCTTTATCTCAATACAGAATAAATGATGTACTGTCACATCACTGCTGTGTTCACACTCCTTTATAAAATCTATATAAATAAATAAGAGAACCTATATAAAAACGCCCTTTTCTCAGTATAGAAAAGGGCGTGATTATCCCGTGATTTAATTCAGTGCAGGATAGGGGAGCGGAGCTTGCCGCTGCCAAGCTGTACAATTTCTACACATCATCGACAAGCCCTTTCCGAAAGTGAAGAGAAAAATCCCTAAAAAATAGCACGATTTTATCCACTGTAATACTTATTTATCGACAGCTTTCGACAGAAACATAAGGGCAGGATGAAAATTATTTTTATACAAACGGGAAAGCGAAACACTCCAAACACGACAGGAGCGCCGCTTCACTCTCCACCATGACATCCGGTACAATGCTGCTGGTGGGCATCGGTGCACCGTCCCGGTTAAGCCAAACCGTATACCAGCCGCAGGCGGCAGCGCTGCAGACGTCGGCTTCGTAGGAATCGCCCACCATCCAGAGCTGTTGGGGAGACAGGCCGGTGGCCTCCATGGCCGTTTCAAACAAATAGGGGTCCGGCTTGGGCCGCCCGGCATCGCCGGAGACAAAGACCAGCGATTCCTCGGCCCATTGCAATATCCCCAGCTGACGCACTTTGTCCCGTTGGCGTACCGACTCGCCATTGGTCAGGATGCCCACCCGGTCAAATTTCTTTTGGGCCAGAGACAGCACAGCCTGCATGGCAGGGGAAGGGGCAATGGCACGCTGCTGGACAATGTATTCCTCATAAAAAGCCCAGGCAAACGGATCGTCAATGGTCACACCCACGTCGGCAAAACCCTGGCGATACCGGTAACGGTACATCTCCGCTTCCGAAATCTCACCCCGCTGGGCCGCGGGAAAAACCTCGTCGCCCCGGTCCCGGCAGGTGCGGAACGCACGCCGCCGCTGGTCCTCTGTCAAATGGGGCAGCAGTGCCGCACAGGTACGGTCAAAGGGGTCGGAGCGCAGGTAAATGGTGTCGTCCAAGTCAAAAAAGATAGCGGTCATGGATGATTCCTCAATAACTTAGAAATTCTTGCAAAATCCGATGAAGTTCGCTATACTGATACACAAGGTGCTGCCAGTTTACGGTAGGCGGTTGATCCCCCGGATTCCGAAGGGGGTGCTTCTGCCCCCTTGCGAAAGGGGGTGATGTTGTGCAACAGTATGTTACAGTTTCTGATATCATTCAGATTGGCATTCTGGTCGTCGGCATCATTGGGCTCTTTCAGAGACCAAAAAAGAAGTAACCGCCCAGCTCCCCAGCTTGCGGTTACTTCTTTGTAACTAGCTAAGGGAACAACCGTCTACCGGCAGCACCCCTTCTCTATGGTTAGTATATCCACTTTTGAAATAAAAGTCAATAGACGTAAAGTGCCATAAATCAAAGGAAATGGAATGCAACTGCCATGGAATCCCGCAGGATTCCATGGCAGTTTTTTATAGTTGTTACAGCGCTTCCACCACGGCGGCGCAGCGGGGGCACAGGCCGTCGGCATGGGTGGAATGGGTGTGCTTCCAGCAGCGGGGGCACTTGGTACCTTCGGCCTCGCGGACCAGAACGCGGACGCCTTCGATGGGCGTTTCAGCTGCCTGGGCGTACAGCTCGGCATTGTCGGTGACCTCCACCGTAGACACCAGGAACAGGTCGGCCCACTGGCTGCCGAACCGGTTCTGAGTCTCGGCCAGATTGCTCTCCACAATGGGCTTGTCGGTGACCAGGGTCACGCAGGCTTCCAGGGACTTGCCGATCTTCTTGTCCGCGCGGGCAGCTTCCAGGGCGGCGTTGACGCCGGTACGCAGCTGGCTCAGGACGCTCCAGCGCTGCATGGCGACGTCGGACAGGCCGTACTCGGTGAACGGCTTGTTCATCTCGTTGAACACCACATTGCGCTCGTCGTCGCCGGTGCGGTGCTGCATGGCCAGCCAGATCTCGTCGCAGGTGAAGCAGAGGATGGGGGCGAAGATCTTGGTCATGGTGTCGAGAATCAGGTACAGAGCCGTCTGGGCGCTGCGGCGGCTGACGCTGTCCTTTTCATCGCAGTACAGGCGGTCCTTGATGATATCCAGATAGAAGTTGGACAGATCGACCACGCAGAAATCGTTGATGGCGTGGGTGATGGTCAGGAACTCATAATCCTTGTAGGCGGCCTCGCACTTCTCGATCAGGGCGTTCAGCTTGGTGATGGCCCAGCGGTCCAGCTCCAGCATGTCTTCGGGCTTGACCAGATTGTTGGGATCGAAACCGTCCAGGTTACCCAGGCAGTAGCGGGCCGTGTTGCGGAACTTCAGATAGTTCTGGGACAGCTGCTTGAAGATGTTGTCGGAGCAGCGGACGTCCACATGGTAGTCGGCGGAAGCGGCCCACAGGCGCAGCAGGTCGGCGCCGTACTTCTTGAAGATATCGGCGGGGTCCACGCCGTTGCCCAGGGACTTGTGCATGGCCTTGCCCTCGCCGTCCACGGTCCAGCCGTGGGTCACGCACTCCTTGAAGGGCGCGCCCTGGCCCAGTGCGCCCACAGCCGTCAGCAGGGAGGACTGGAACCAGCCGCGGTACTGATCAAGGCCCTCCAGGTACATGTCGGCGGGCCAGAAGCCCTGGTCCTTCTTCATGGAAGCAAAGTGGGTGGAGCCGGAATCGAACCAGCCATCCAGGGTATCCTCTTCCTTGGTGAAGCCGTTGGATTTGCCGCAGTGGGGGCAGGTGTAGCCCTTGGGCAGAATATCGGCGGCTTCCATCTCATACCAGGCATTGGAGCCCTTTTCGGCAAACAGCTTGGAGACGGCTTCGATGGTGGCGTCGTCACAGATGGGCTTGCCGCAGTCGGCGCAGTAGAATACGGGGATGGGCAGACCCCAGCGGCGCTGACGGCTGATGCACCAGTCGCTGCGCTCGCGGATCATGGAGATCATGCGGTCCTTGCCCCAGCCGGGAATCCAGCGGACATCGTCGGTGGCTGCCACAGCGGCGTCCTTGAAGGCGTCCACGGAGCAGAACCACTGAGGTGTGGCGCGGAAGATGATGGGGCCTTTGCAGCGCCAGCAGTGGGGATAGGAGTGGACGATCTCCTCGGAGGCCAGCAGCTTGCCGCTGGCTTTCATGTCCGCGAGAATGACAGGGTTGGACTCCTCGGTCTTCATACCGGCATACTTACCGGCATAGTCGGTGTGGCGGCCCTGGTCGTCCACAGGCACCACCATGTCCATACCGTAGCGCAGGCAGGTCTGGTAGTCGTCGGCGCCGAAGCCGGGAGCCGTGTGGACGCAGCCCGTACCGGAATCCATGGTGACGTAGTCGGCCAGTACCAGACGGGAGGTTTTGGGCAGGAACGGATGGTCGGCCAGCATGTTCTCGAAGAAGGAGCCGGGGTGGGTCTCCACAATCTCCCAGCCCTCGATACCGGCGATGCCCATAACTTTCTCGGTCAGGGCCTCGGCCATGACGTAAACCTCGCCGTTGGGATTCTTCACCAGGGCGTAGCTCTCGTCAGGATGCAGGGCAATGGCCAGGTTGCCGGGCAGGGTCCAGATGGTGGTGGTCCAGATGACGAAGAACAGCTTGCTGTGGTCAAACTGGCTCAGCTTGCCCTGATCGTCGTGCATGGGGAACTTGACATAGACGGTGGTACAGGGATCATCCTGATACTCGATCTCGGCCTCGGCCAGGGCTGTCTCGTCCTTGGGGCACCAGTACACGGGCTTGAGACCCTTGTAAATGTAGCCCTTCTTGTACATAGCGCCGAAAATCTTCACTTCCTCGGCCTCAAAGCCGGGGTCCATGGTTTTGTAGGGGTGCTCCCAGTCGCCGATGACGCCCATGCGCTGGAAACCAGCCATCTGAATGTCGATATACTTCTGGGCGTAGTTATGGCAGGCGGTGCGGAACTCGGCCACGCTCATCTGCTTGCGGTTGAGCTTCTGCTCCTTGATGATGGCGGATTCAATGGGCATACCGTGGTTGTCCCAGCCGGGGATATAGGGGGTGTAATAGCCCCGCATGGCGTAGGAGCGGGTGATAAAGTCCTTGATGGACTTGTTCAGGGCGTGGCCCATATGCAGGCCGCCGTTGGAGAAGGGAGGGCCGTCATGGAGCGCAAACCGGGGCTTGCCCTCGTTCTTTTTCAGCAGTTCATTGTAGACGTCGATCTTCTTCCAGCGCTCCAGCATTTCCGGCTCGCGGGCGGGCAGACCGGCCCGCATGGGGAAGTCGGTCTTCGGCAGGTTAATGGTCTTGTTGTAGTCCATTGTGATGCTCCTTATCTGAAATTTGACAATCTGGTTTGGCAATCTGGGCAATAAAAAAAGCCCTGTCTCTTACATAAGAGACAAAGGCAAGAACCTCTGCGGTACCACTCTTGTTGCCGGATTTCTCCGGCCGCTCACGCCCCACAGCCATGGGGACAACGGGATATCGGCCGTCAGCCGGCGCGCCTTACTGAGGTTCGGGCGGCATGCTCCCAGGTGATTTTCCACGCTCCTCCGCCGCGGCCTTTCACCAAAACCGGCCGCTCTCTGAGGACGGGTCAGACCGTGTACTCCTCCTGCTCATCGCAATTACCATATCATATTACTTGTATCATACCCCGAAAGCCCCAGGTTGTCAACGAAAAATATAAAAATAATGGGCCGCCCTGCCAACCGGACGGAATGTACCTAAAACCATACTGGAATATGGGAATTTTATGCAGGAACTGTAATTTTTTTGTGTAAATTCTGTCATATATATTGAAAAAATTGCAGGCGGCTGTGTATAATAAAAACAGTAACCATTACGGGCCTCCCATGGGGTGACAACCGTTTTTGACAAAGAAAACAGAAGAGAGAATATAGAAAGGGGATGGAAGCGTTGCGAGAGCTGATTTATACAACAGACCGGTGCATTGGCTGTAATCGTTGTATCTCCGCCTGCCCGGTTTTGACGGCCAACCATGTGGTGGAGCTGGGAGAACATGAGCGGCGTATTCAGGTGGATGCCTCCAAGTGTATCGCCTGCGGTTCCTGCCTCGATGCCTGTGAGCATAACGCCCGGGGATTTGAGGACGATCTGGAACAATTCATTGCAGATTTGCGGGCAGGACAGAAGATTTCCGTGCTGTATGCTCCGGCGCTGGAAGCCAATTATCCGGGAGAATACAAGCGCATTTTGGGCGCTTTGAAGCATATGGGCGTCAACCACGTGTTCAGCGTCGGATTCGGCGCCGATATCACCACCTGGGCCTATTTGAACTACATACAAAAAAATCACCTGGAGGGCGGCATTGCCCAGCCCTGCCCGGCGGTGGTCCGATACATTGAGAGTTTTCTGCCGGAGCTGCTGCCCAAGCTGATGCCGGTGCAGAGTCCCATGCTGTGCGCCGCCATCTACGCTAAAAACTATATGGGCATCCATGACAAGCTGGCCTTTCTCGGGCCGTGCATTGCCAAAAAAGCGGAGATCGATGATCCCAATACCCATGGCTATGTGAGTTACAATGTGACCTTTGACCATTTGCTCCAGTATCTCCGGAAAAACCGCATACAGGGCGACCCGGTGGAGGAGGAATGGCCCGCGGGTATGGGCGCTGTGTACCCCATGCCGGGCGGCTTGAAGGAGAACATCCGGTGGTTCTGCGGGGAGCAGGTATTTGTGCAGCAGAGCGAGGGCGAAAAGGCCGTCTATGAGACGCTGCGCCGGTACGTCCATCGGGTCAAGGCGGGCAAATCCCTGCCGCTGCTGTTGGATGTGCTCAACTGTGAACACGGCTGTATCGACGGTCCCGCCGTGGAGGAAACAAAGCGAGGCAACGACGATATGCTCTATGCGGTCCAGCAGCGCCGGGCCGCCGGACAGGCCAATGGCAGAGGCCCCTGGAGCCAGTGGCGAAGCCGAAAATCCCGGTGGAAGCAGTTAAACCGCGCATTTTCCAAGCTGCGGCTGGAGGATTTTACGCGGCGGTATACGGACCGTTCCCAGGAAAATCAGATCTGCCATCCCGACGGGGCAAAGCTGCGGGAAATTTTTGCGCAGATGGAAAAGAAAACCCCGGAAAGCCAGAAGATCAACTGCGGCGCCTGTGGCTACGCCACCTGTGAGGAAATGGCCACGGCCATTTATAACGGATGCAACAAGCCCGACGGCTGCATTCACTATATCAAGCATCAGGTGGAACAGGAAAAGCAGGAAGTGGAAGAGATGTCCAAGGCCGTCCTGGACAAGAACCGCAGAATCGGGGAGATGGTGGCCGACGCCGACGGACAGCTGGCCCTGCTCAGCGGGTCCATCAACGCCATGACGGAGCAGAACACCAACAATGCCAATGAGAGCATCAGCATCACCACCGATATGCAGGAGATTGTGGAATTCAGCGCCAAGCTGACCCAGGTATTGGGCGAAGTGGGGGCGCTGCTGAAGCGGCTGGAGGAGAACAACAACGGCATTGAACAGCTGGCCCTGCGGACACAGCTGCTGTCCCTCAATGCTTCCGTGGAGGCGGCCCGGGCCGGAGAGGCCGGAAAGGGCTTCTCTGTGGTGGCCAGCGAGGTGCGGTCCCTCAGCGAGGCCAGCAAGCAGACGGCCCAGGAGAGCAACCACAACAAAGACGAGATCAGCCAGACGCTGGAACAGCTGACCGCCGATGTGGGGATTCTGTGCCGGGTCACCGACAAGGTGAACGAGCGGCTCAACCATCTGACTGCCAACAGCGAGGAGATTTCCGCCGCGGCCCAGGATATTGCCCAGGCCACCCGCCAGCTGGGTGTCCACTTTGAACAGCTGAACGAAATGAGCCGGGAGTCTCAGTAAAAGCCGGAGACAGTATCCGATTGACTCCATATACATTATATACATTCAAACGGGACGCACTGCCTAAGGCAGTGCGTCCCGTTTTGCATAACTAGGGTAATAGTTGCAGCACAGAAAATCGGGGCGGGGGATGAACCCCGCCCCAAAAAAGGGAACGATATGCGCTGAGAAATTAACCGGCGTTGCCGTTGCCGGCGTCGCTGGCAAGGTCCACGGTCAGAGTGAGCACGCCGTTCTGCTCTGTGGCCTGGGTGCCCAGCAGCGTATTGATGGTGTCGGCGGAGACGTAGTAGTTGCCACCGATGTAGAGGGCCGAAATCTCCACAGGCTTACCATCCACCAGGACGGTGGGGGTGGAGTAGTCAATGGCGCTGCCCTCCATGTGGTCCGGCAGGGCCGGGCCCGTATAGGTACCGCCGCGGGTCAGCACAACGCTGCCGTTCCAGTCCACATTGAAGGCGGCTTCCGTACCCTGGAACGCGGCGGCCAGGTCACGCAGACGGAAGAAGGTGGTATCGCCCAGACCGCTGCTGACGGCGCTGGCGGCGGAGAACAGCTGGCCGTTGACCACCACATTGTTGGCCTCGTTCAGGTTGATGCTCTTGTTATAGGGGACGGCCAGCTTGCCGGAGTTGATCTGCTCGATGTAGGCGGCCCGCTGGGGATTGTCCTTTTGCAGGTCAACGCCGGTGATCTTCCAGTTGTTGTCCACGGTGGGCTCCAGCGGGTCGTGCTGTCCCAGATAGACCAACAGCATATCCCGGACCGAGGCGGAGGACTCCCACAGCTTTTCGCCGGAGATGATGCCCTCATTTTTCAGACCCGTGTAGCGGTAGTCGTTGACGCAGAGGGTCAGCTCCTGGGTGTCGGAGAGGGGCTTGCCCTGGAAGGTCACATTTTCAATGCGCTGCCCGGCGGGCTTGGACAGATTGACCTCGTAGTTAAGGCCGATGAAGTGGTCGTGGAGATAGCCGGGCTTGTCCGGATTGAAGGAGATATTCATGTCGCCGGGCTGCCACTGGTTCCAGCAGGCGGCGGCCCATTCCATATAGGCTTTCATTTCCGCGCCGGTGACCTTGACCGTATAGAGCACATTGGGGAACTTGTAGATGTCAAACAGATTGCCGTAGTTGAGATCGCCTTTCTTGAGGTCGCTGGTGTCCTTGAACAGGGCTACGGCGGTGACATCGGCGCCGGAGTTTTCCAGCTGGACGGTACCGATGAGGTCGATGACGGCGGTATCCTGCAAGCGGCCCTCGGGCAGGCCGTTGATCTCATTGACCGGCTGGAAGTCGGCGGCGGCGTGGCCCAGTACGTTGTCCTGGATAAAGGAAACGGTCTTGGTCTGGGCGGCCTGGATGGCGGGAACGTTCCGCAGGCCCTGGTCCGGCTCGACGCCCTTCATGGACACGGTTTCCACGGTGGCGGCGGTGATCTCCTTGCTGCTGTTGAGGGTCAGATCATAGCGGACCACCTCGCCGGCGTTGTTCTTGGTCTCGCCCACAGGGATGGCGCCGTCATTGTTGACATAGGTGGTGTGGGTGTGGCCCAGTTGCAGGACGTCCACCTCGGGGCACTGGTCCAGAATGGTCTGGGCGGCGTCCGCGCCGTCGGTGGAGTATTCCGCGCCCAGACCGGCGTGGGCCGAAACCATGATGACATCGGCACTGGAACCGATTTCGTCGATGCAGCCGGCCACGGCGTCGGCCATGGAGGTAAAGGTCAGATCGGCCACGCCCTGCTTGGTGCCGTCCCAGCGGGGGATATTGGGCGTCGTCACGCCGATGATGGCCACCTTCACGCCGCCGCGCTCCACGATGGTGTATCCAGCGCCGGTGAGGTATGTGCCGTCGGCGTTCTTGATGTTGGCGGCCAGAACCGGCATGTCGGCCTGGTCCACAATGGCCTTGAGGTTGTCCACGCCGAAGTTGAATTCATGGTTGCCCAGAACCCAGGCGTCGTACTGCATGTAGTTGAGGGCCGCGGGCACCGGGTGATCGGCGGTGTCCTTGGCATAGAGATCGTCGGTCATGATGGTGCCCTGGATGGTATCGCCGGCATCCACCAGAATGGTGTTGGGGTTTTCCGTCCGAACGCCATTGACATAGGTGGAAATCCGGGCCAGACCGTCTCCGGTACTCTCCTTCATATCCTCGTAGGAGTAGCCCCAGACGTTGCCGTGGGTGTCAGAAGTGCCGATGATGGTCAGATGGACCTCGCCGGTTCCCGCCGCCAGGGCGGTGGTGGAGAGGGACAGCACCAGGGCTGCGCTCAGCACCGCCGACAAAATCCGGTTTCTTCTGTGTTTGCTCATGTTCTTGTCTCCTTTCCCTTGCCGCAAACTGCAGCAGGCCGTGGTTCAGACTGCTATTTATTATAGCATGGTCAACGGCCCCTGTCGAGAAAGAAATTGTGCAAATGATATAAAATTAAACAGAATACAGGGCTGTACTTTGTTGAAGTAAACAAAGAAAAGAAATGGGACTCATGGGGTATTTTCACTGTGTACCGCGGCGAGTACCGCGCCGCTGCCGTCGAAAAAGGTCAGCGTATAGGGAGGAAGCTGCCGGTACTGGGGCGACTGGTAACAGTGTCGCAGCCACAGCGATTCAGCCTGGGCCAGGGTGGAGTGCTCACCATCATATTGGGGTTCCAGGGTAAAGAGAAACAGCCCGCTGTCCAGTTTCCCCGCCGCCGTATATTGGGCTGAAATGTCCACGGAGCCTTGCAGGGACAGAGTGATGGACAACTCCGCGGCGACGGCTTCGGATGGCGCGTCCACGGCGGCAAATACCGGAGCATCGGCGTAGTCATTGGGCAGCAGAATCAGCTGGGGCTTGCCGCTGCGTTCCCACCGGTAAAACTGGTCCAACGCCGGGTCCTATGTAGTGGCAGCGGCGTGGATGTGGTCATCGGTGATGCCAACGGTGACATGCCTGCCGCTGATCAGCTTTGTTTCCAGCACCACCTGAGAAGATTCCAACAACCGGCGGCGCTCCATGGCGTGAAATCGCAGAGATTGGGGCAGGGGAAAGCCCATACCGGCCCACAGCACGCCCAACGCCAGCAGGAGCACCGTCAAATCCAGGAGGATACGCCGCCGGTAGTCCTGGCGGTTTGCGGGGGTCAGCAGGTTCATCGTCCGCCACCTCCTTGCAGATCAATGTGCAGGATTGCATCTCCAATGGTGAGTTCCAGCCACTCCGGCGTCTGCGGCATATGGTCCAGAAAGAGATTTATACCGCTGCGGCCTGGGCCGTTGTGTGTGGCGCTGAGATAAAAATATGGAACAAAGGATTCTGTTGACTGGGGAGCATTGCCGGACAGATAGGTACAGCCGGTACGGTCAGTGATGGAAATACAGTTCATGTCCGGCTCCCACGGTTCCCATACCCGCCAGGTGCTGGCCAGCAGCTGTAATTCCATGGAATACGTCGCATAGCCAGGTTCCCCGGGAACCTCCAACCGCTGGACATAGGCCACGGGGATATGGAAGCGGTAGCCGCCCACGGTGCTCAGGTCCAGGTCTTCCCACAGGCCCGTGCGGGAATAGACCATACCGTCGGAAACCCGCTGCTCCGGCGGAACTTCTATGTATGGCAGGTCATTGCCCAGAAAATTCCCCCAAAAGCTGGAGTCTGTAAAGGCGACAAACGTTATAATCAGCGCGGCAATGGTCACAGCCCGGACAGCCCACCAGAGCCGCCCCAGCCAGGGACTGTGGAGCCGTCCCAGCTCCGGGGCAATGGCCGCCGGGTCTCCCATGGCGGCCAGGGCGTGGGATTCTGCGTCCTCCGCAGTCATACCCCGCGCCTGGGCGGCGTCCATGCGGTCCTCCATATGGGCCTCCAGCTCCTGCCGTACCCGTTCCCGGTCCGGCGGGAATCGGATTTGGGAAGTGGCTGCGTCCAGCCACTGATGCCGGGTCATGGGGTACACCCGGCCAGCACCGCGTGGACAGCGCCGGCATAGACGCGCCATTCCCGTTCCTTTTCTTCCAGGGCCCGCTGTCCGGCGGTGGTGATGCGGTAATACCGGCGGGTGCGGCCGCTGGGGGCCTGGGCATTGCGGGCGGTCACCAGACCGTCTTTTTCCAGACTGTGCAGCAGGGGATACAGGGTCCCTTCCTGGAGTTGGAACACCCGTTCTGAACGGCGTTCCAGCTCCTCAATCATCTGATAGCCGTACATCTCGCCGGTACTTAGCAGCGCCAGCACCAGCATGGCGGTGCCGCCGGGGGCGGCAGCGCGGTCGGTCTTTTTCATGGTCATCCCTCCTATATACCTGGATTATCTAGGTATAGTATACCTGGGTTGTCTAGGCATGTCAAGGGACGGAGAGAGCTGAAAATAAGGCTGTCGATTTAAACCCCACCCCCGTAGCCATTAATCTCAGATGCTTTCGGGTCTTTTTGGTGTTTTACGTTGCCTGTGACCGCAAATTTCTCCTGCGTATTCCAGTATGTAGTGAGTGTCAGTTTCCTCTGTCTGTATAAAACCAAGTTTCTGATAGAGATTTTTGGCCCTGCAATTCTCTTTAAAGCACCCAATTCGTATTTTTCTGTCCTTGGCAATGCAAATTTCTTGGAGATTTTTCAAAATATCAGAGCCAATCCCCTTGCCTTGAAATTCCGGAAGCAGATGAATCTCAACTACATTGTAATAGGAGTGCTCCAAATAGCACTGTACAAAACCGATCAATGTTCTGTCAATTTCAATGACTTTGAATTGATCGATTTGAGAAAAATCACTGTTGAAATCTCTTTGTTGATAACTTTCATCCCAGCCCCATATTTTCTCTATATAGGGACGGACTGAACGGGCTTTGAGTTCGTATATCCAATCATGGTCCTCGGGTGTTGCAGAACGAATTTTATAGTCCATTCTTGGCTCCTTCGTTACAATAGAATTTAGAAAAGACAGGACAAAGAAAAAGTTAGAGAAAACAATATTAATAGCGTTTTCTCTAACTTTTTCGCTTTAATTGTTAGTTTTTCAGGCTTTGCATGGGAGCGGGGATGCGGCCGCCGCGGGCGATCAGTTCCGCCGCGGATTCCGGATGCACCGGCATGACCGGGGCGCTGCCCAGCAGACCACCGAACTCCACCATATCGCCCACCTTGCTGCCCACGGCGGGAATGAGCCGGACAGCGGTGGTCTTGGTGTTGACCATACCAATGGCCGCTTCATCGGCAATGATGGCCGAGAGGGTGTCGGCGGTGGTGTCGCCGGGGACGGCGATCATGTCCAGACCCACAGAGCAGACACAGGTCATGGCTTCCAGCTTGTCCAGCGTCAACGTGCCGCAGGAAGCGGCGGCGATCATGCCCTCGTCCTCGCTGACGGGGATAAACGCGCCGGACAGGCCGCCGACGCTGCTGGACGCCATAACGCCACCCTTTTTCACCGCGTCGTTGAGCAGCGCCAGGGCGGCCGTGGTGCCGTGGGTACCGCAGACCTCCAGGCCCATGGCTTCCAGAATCCGGGCTACGCTGTCGCCGATGGCCGGGGTGGGGGCCAGACTCAGGTCCACCACACCAAACGGCACGTTCAACCGGCGGCTGGCCTCCTGGGCCACCAGCTGGCCCATACGGGTAATGCGGAAGGCCGTCTTTTTGATCAGCTCCGCCACTTCGTCCAGGGGCTTGCCCTGGACCTCTTTCAAGGCGTGGGCCACCACGCCGGGGCCGGAGACACCCACATTGATGACCGATTCCGGCTCGCCCACGCCGTGGAACGCGCCGGCCATAAAGGGGTTGTCCTCCACGGCGTTGCAGAAGACCACCAGCTTGGCGCAGCCCATGCCGCCCTGGTCGGCGGTGCGGGCCGCCGTGTCCTTGATGATCTGGCCCATCCAGCGGACGGCTTCCATATTGATGCCCGCCTTGGTGGAACCCACGTTGACGCTGGAGCAGACCAGCTCCGTGGTGGACAGGGCTTCGGGGATGGACTGAATCAGGCGGCGGTCGCCGCTGGTCATGCCCTTGTGGACCAGGGCGGAGAAACCGCCGATGAAATTGACGCCCACCGTATGGGCCGCCCGGTCCATGGCCTGGGCAAAGATGGCGAAGTTTTCCGTCTCACTGGCCCCGCCCACCAGGGCGATGGGGGTGACGGAAATGCGCTTGTTGACGATGGGAATGCCCAGTTCCCGCTCGATGGTCTCGCCGGTGGGGACCAGCTGTTCCGCATGGCGGCAGATCTTGTCATAGATCTTCTGGGCGCAGCGCTCGGCGTTGGGGTCGGCGCAGTCCAGCAGGCTCAATCCCAGGGTGATGGTGCGGATGTCCAGGTGCTGATGGTCGATCATGTCGATGGTCGACATAATATCGTTGTGACTGAGCATGACGACCTCCTTAGACCTTGTGCATGGCGTGGAAGATATCCTCCCGCTGGATGCGGAGGGACAGGCCCATGGACTCACCCTTGCGGGCCAGAACATCGGCGATGGTATCGAAATCGCTGTTGGCCTTAGAGGTGTCGGTGACCATCATCATGGTGAAGAACCCCTCCATAACCGTCTGGGAAATGTCAATAATGTTGATGTTCAGCTGTGCCAGCTGGGTGCAGACCTCGGCGATGATGCCGACCCGGTCGGGGCCGACAACGGTGACGATAGCGCGCATAGTTCAAGTTCCTCCTTGTAATTGGTCGAGGGTTTCGGCAAAGGACGGCAGACAGTGCTCCATAAAATACCGCAGACAGGGCAGGTCCATCTGTTCCAGCGCTTCTCTGGTCTGGGACGCCGCCGTGGCAAACTCCTGATTCCCGGCTTTCAGCTCTTCCACACACTTGATATAGGCGGACAGCTTATCGGCGGCCTTGACGATTTGCCGCACATCGGTATCGGTTTCCAGCAGCAGCGGTTCGTATCCGGCCTGGACCTCCGGCGGCAGCATGGACAGCAGCTTGCGGGCGCTGACCTCTTCCACCTGACGGTAGGCGGTGCGGATGTCGTCGTTGGCGTACTTGATGGGCGTGGGCAGATCGCCGGTGAGAATCTCCGGCGCGTCGTGGAACAGGGCCGCCGCGGCGCAGCGGTCCGGGTCGGCGTCGCCGCCGCACAGTTCCCGGTCGATCATGGCCAGACCGTGGGCCAGCACCGCCACCATGTGGCTGTGCTCCTGAATGTTCTCCTGGAAGGTATTGCGCATGAGGCCCCAGCGCTGAATGTAGCGCATCCGGGACAGCAGGGCAAAAAAGGGAAACGCCATGAAACCCCTCCTCTCGCAGTGATTATACCGCGAAAGGTGGGGCGGCGCAATGTATACTTTTACACGGGTCCGGGCATCCTTACCAGGAGGTGAAACGAATGGAACTGACTGCCGCCGCCATTGAAGCGGCCTTTGGAGAGACCGGGGATTTTGTGGTCCGGGAGGTGGAGGCCGCCGGTTGGCGGCTGCGGCTGTATTTCATCGATGGGCTGGTCACCGGCGGCACCATCTCCGAATACGTTCTGCGTCCCCTGGCCCAGGCTTTGACCGGAGCCACCATGGGCCAGCTGGTGGAGCGGGCGGAACGGGGCGCCGTTTATAACGCCGTCTGCGTCCGGGTCACCGACGGTGATGATGCGCTTTCCAAGCTGCTCAACGGGTTTGCGCTCGTATTATTTCCCGGGGAAAAGACGGCCCTGGCTTTTGAGGCCAAGACCACCGTCAACCGCAGCACCGGCGCGCCCCAGGTGGAAAACACCGTCAAGGGGGCAAAAGACGCCTTCAATGAAAATATGCGCATTAACACCGGCTTAATCCGCCGTCATATGCGTTCGGAGAAGCTCCGATTCACCCAGCTGGTGGTGGGTACCCAGACGGCCACCAATGTGTCGGTGGCCTGGGTGGACGGCGTCACAGACCCGGACCTGATTGAAAAGACGGTGCAGCGGCTCAAAAGTCTGGATGTGGATTCCCTGGCCACCACCGCCGCCGCCGAGGAATATCTCACCGGCAGCCGCAAGACGGCTTTCCCGCTGCTCCAATATACGGAGCGGACCGACCGGTTTGTAACGGCGCTGCTGGCGGGCCGGGTGGGGATTCTCATTGACGGTCTGCCCCTGGCCTATCTGGCCCCCGTCAACCTGGGACGGTTGATGGATTCCCCGGAGGACTTGAGCCGGGATTTTGTCAGCGCGTCGGCCCTGCGGGTTCTGCGGTACGCGGCATTGCTGGTAACGCTGCTGCTGCCGGGGCTCTATGTGGCCATGGCCGCGTTCCACCAGGAAATGCTGCCCACGGCGCTGCTGCAAAGCGTCATTGAAAGCAAACAGAATGTGCCGTTCCCCACCATTATAGAGGTGCTGTTTCTGCTGTTGGCCTTTGAGATTCTCCAGGAGGCGGGCTTGCAGCTGCCCCAGTCCATCGGCCAGACGGTGTCCATCATCGGCGGCCTGGTGGTCGGTTCGGCGGCGGTGGAAGCCAAGCTGATCTCCCCGGCGGCACTGATTGCCGTTTCTGTGGCGGGCATCTGCGGTTTCGCATTGCCGGGCCGGGACTTTGCCGACGCCATCCGCATCTGGCGGCTGGTGCTGGCCGTTGCGGCCAGTATTGCGGGCTTGTTTGGGCTGACGGCGGCGGTGCTGTTGCTGGTGGCCCGGCTGGCAGGGCTGCAATCCTATGGCGCGGCCTATCTGGCGCCGTTTTCGGCGGCCAGCGGCGGCGGAGCCATTCTGCGCAAACGGCTGGTCACCCGCAATCAGAAGCCGGAGGACGCGGGACAGGAGGGCAAGCCGTGAAAAAAATAGTATTGCTGGCCATCGCTGTGGCATTGGTTGCCATGGCGGGATGGCTGCCGGTGAAGCCGCGGGATGTGGCCGATCTGCTGCCGGTGGAAGTGTTGGTCCTGTCGGAGCGGGACGGGCTGCTGTATCTGGATGGCGGCAATGATCTGGCAGGACAGGGCCGGAGCTGGGCCGAGGCCGTGGAAGATCTGACCGAGACGGCCCCCGGCGTGGCCTTTTTTGACACGGTGGCCCATATTGTATTGTGCGGTGACACCTGGACCCATCTGGACCAGGTGTTGAATGACCGGGCCTTGCGGCCCGCCGCCCGCGTCTATCTGGGCCAGGGCAATGTGGAAGCCGACAGCGCAGCACCGTATCTGGCCACCCACCAGGGAGACAAGACGCTGCAGGACCTACAGGCGGCGTGGTTGGAGGAGCGGACGGTAACGCTGCCGCCGTTGACGGAGACAGACGGGAGGTATCGACTGATCAATGATGGATAGCTATTCGCCCCGGCAGCTGTGCGCCCTGCTGGCCGCCGCTCTGGCCGCGCCGCTGGTGACCGTTTGTTCCGCCGTCACATGGCCCTGGGTGCTCTTGGGGGCTGCCGTTGCGGCAATTCCTCTTTTCTATATCTATAGAAGCATGGGCCCCACGGCGTTACCCCAGGGGCTTGGTCCGGCGGAACTGCTGACAACGGCATGGGGGAAGATGCTGGGCAAGTGGCTGGCGTTGGCGTCCTGGCTGTGGCTGGTATTGATCGCGGCTTTGACGGCATCCATGGCCGTAACGGCCTTTCCGAGAGACAACGCGTTTCCGCTGATTCCCATGGTGCTGCTGATTCTGGCCGCTGTGGCGTCGTCCCAGGGGGCGGCGGCTACCTGCCGGTTTGGCGCGACGCTCTTTCTGGCGGTGGCCCCCATGATTTCTCTGGTCCTGGCCTTTGGCACCACAGACGTGGAGCTGCGTTCCCTGCGGCCTGACGGGACAGCGGCGGAAAGCCTGAGCCCGTTGACGGTGCTGCTGATTCCGGCGGCGGCGTTCTATTTAAGAGATGGACTGACCCGGCGGAAAACGGCGTGGCTCCGGTGGTACCTGCTGATTGCAGGAGCGGGCGTGGCGGTAAGCCTGGTCTGCGTGGGCGCGCTGGGATTGCCTCTGGCGCAGGCGTCGTCCAATGCCTTCTGGCTTATGAGCCGCAGTATCTCCGTACTGGGGGTCATGGAGCGGTTTGAGGTGGTGATCTCTGCATTGCTGTCCATTAGCTTTTGCTGCCTGCTGGCCTTTTTGCTGGCGGCGGCTCGACAGGCGCTGACGTGTGCGGCCCCCAATGCGCCGGCCCATAAAACCGTATGGGGCAGCGCCACGCTGGCGGCGGCATTCCTGTGGCTGGTGCCGTCGGTACCCAACTGGGGATGGATTGTTGGCAATCTGGCGGTTCTCGCTATCGTGCCGGCAACGACACTGTTTTTGGTCGAATTAAAAAAATCTTGAAAAAATGAAAAAAAGGTGTTGACATTTCGATTGCGGCTTGCTATTATATCTAGGCACCTGACGGGTGCGAGCGAATCGAGCGAAAATCAGGAAAAAATTTCAAAAGATTTTGAAAAAAGTTCTTGACAAACGCTGAGCGATTTGCTAAAATATAAGAGTTCCGCGCGATGGACGCCAAGCGAAAGCGAAGCGGATGAAATCGAGCGAAATGTTCAGAAACGAAAGTTTCGTGTGTACCTTGTAAATTAAACAACGTGAAAACATGACGAAGCACCTTGGACAATGAGTTTGTCGGTTTAGAAAAACCGACGGATAAATTTTGTTCAAAGTACAAGATTTAGCCAACGAAATTTCTTGAGTAATTGCTAGAGCAAATACTTGATGGA
>CALWWW010000027.1 GCA_944385365.1 uncultured Oscillospiraceae bacterium
ACCGCTGTCCCTCAAGCGCTTGCATATAATATCAGACCAGGCAGCTTTTGTCAACACCTTTTTTCGATTTTTTTCGACAATTTTTTATCTTCCCTTTTATGCGACTCTCCAAACGCCACCCTTGACCCCTTATGATATACTCAACAGTAGTATTGCGCAAGGAGGTTCCCTATTATGACGGAACGTGAAAAATGCGACGCCGGTCTGCTCTATGATACCACCACGCCGGATCGGGCCGACGCCCACCACCGCTGTGCCGATCTCTGTTACGACTTCAATCACACGCGCCCCTCGGACCTTGCCCGCCGGGAACAGCTGCTGCGGCAGATTTTCGGCAAGCTGGGCAAGAATCCCTATGTGGAGCCTACACTCTTCTGCGGCTTCGGCTTCAATATTGAGGCCGGGGATAATTTCTTTGTCAACAACAACTGTGTCTTTGTAGACCCTGGCAAGATTACCTTCGGCCATAACGTCTTTATTGCCCCTCAATGCGGTTTTTATACGGCGCTGCATCCGCTGGATGTGGAACGGCGCAACGCCAAGCTGGAGGCCGCCTATCCCATTACCGTGGGCGATAACGTGTGGTTCGGCGGCGGCGTCCGGGTGCTGCCCGGCGTTACCATCGGCAGCGGTACAGTGATCGGCGCGGGCAGTGTGGTCACCCATGATATTCCTGCCGGTGTTCTGGCGGTGGGTAACCCCTGTCGGGTGGTGCGGCCCATTACCGAGGCGGATAAGCTGCGCTATGAAACACCAGAATTCCCCCGATAAAGAAATAGATAAAAGTTTTACTCGATTTTTTCCAAAAAATCGCGGAGTCCAGAGGCAGAGCCTCTGGTCGCCCGTCGCAACGGGCGAAACTCCCGCTGGCCGCAGCCAGCGAAACACCCGCGCCGCGCACGGCGCGAAATCCCCTGTCATTCAAAGCGCCATCCGCAGATGGCGCAACCCCTGGCCGTAGGCCATGCCCCCCGCCGCCGCCCCCTGCGGGGTGGACGGCGGGGGGCATCCATTTTGCCCAGCGTAGGGACCGGCATCCCTGACGGCCCCGGACGGAATACGCCATGGACGCGTCAAGGATGCCGCCTCCTACGAAACGGTTACGCATTCGCCCTCATACGTCGTTCAACGCCAGCCGGTGCGGCACGGCGGGACACATAGGTCCCGCCCTACGAACATGGACGGACTACCTCGCGTGGTTTGAGGGTTGGTACGTCATCGGACACAGTACGACATAAGGCCGCCGTCCACCACCCCGTAAGGGGCGGGGACGGCGGCCTTCGGCTTTGCCGGGGATTGCGCCCGTTGCGACGGGCGCTTGGGACGATTGGGGATTTCGCCCGCTGCGGCGGGCGGGTGTTTCGCCCCGTGCGCGGGGCGGGTATTTCGCGCCTTGCGAGGCGCGACCAAAGGCTCTGCCTTTGGAAACCGCGATTTTTTGAAAAAAATCGAGTAAAACTTTTATCTTTTGCTTTTTCGGCTATACGGTACAACGATGAAACGGGCGCGCTGCAATAACCCTTGCAGCGCGCCCGTTTTTCTTAAATCTCCTGGCGGCCTTCCAGCGCCCGCAGCAGCGTCACCTCGTCGGCGTACTCCAGCTGGGAGCCCATGGGAATGCCGTAGGCCAATCGCGTCACCTGGACGCCCATGGGGCGCAGGAGCCGCGACAAATACATGGCCGTAGCCTCGCCCTCCGTATCGGGGTTGGTAGCCATGATAACCTCCCGCACCGAACCGTCGGCCACACGGGCCAGCAGCTCCTTGATGCGCAGATCATCCGGCCCCACATGGTTCAGGGGCGACAGGACGCCGTGGAGCACATGGTACACGCCCCGGTACTCCCGTGCCCGTTCCATGGCAATGACGTCCTTGGGTTCGGCCACCACGCAGATCTGCCCGTGGTCCCGTTCCTCGTCCTCACAGATGGAGCACCGCTCCTGGTCCGTCAGGTTCTGACAGATGGGGCACGTCTTCACCGTGGCCTTGGCGTCGGTGATGGCGGCGGCAAACTCCGCCGCCGCCGCGTCGTCCATACTCAACACATGGAACGCCAGACGCTGGGCGCTTTTGCCGCCGATGCCCGGCAGACGGGCAAATTGCTCCGTCAGCCGTTCCAGGGCAGCGGGAAAATAGCGCATCTTACAGCAGGCCGCTGAGGGCGCCCAGGTTCATGCCGCCGGTCATCTTGGAAACGGCGGCGGAGGTGGCCTCCTCGCCCATGCGGGTGGCCTCGTTGATGGCGGCCAGGATCATGTCCTGGAGCATCTCCACGTCCTCGGGGTCCACAGCCTCGGGCTTGATGGACAGGGCCAGCACCTGGTGCTTGCCGTTGACAGTGGCGGAAACCATGCCGCCGCCAGCCGTGGCGGTGTACTCCTTGGTCTCCATCTCCTCCTGCATCTTCAGCAGCTCCTGCTGCATCTTCTGGGCCTGCTTGATCATGGACATACCGCCCATGGACATACCGCGAAATCCGCCTTTCGCCATGATAAAATCGCTCCTTTTCTGATTTGGGCATCGAAATGCCGTCATTTGAATTCAAATATATCTGGATGCTGCCGTCCAAAGTCCGCGATGCGTCCGAAGCCGTCGGCTCCGTCCACACTCCCCGGCCCCTGTACGGCCAGCTTCACTGCCACCGGCCGTCCCAGCAGCGCCGCCGCCCGTTCCCGGATGGCTTGCAGGTACGCCGGTTGATCCAGCACTTGTTTGCCGAAGCCGCTGTCCGCCAGCAGCAGCAGCGTGTCCCCTTGCAGCTGGGGCTTCACCTGTCGGGCCAAAAAGCTGCGGTGCCCCGGCTGCACCTGGGGCAGCACCGTCTGCATGAGATCAGTCCAGAACCCCACCGGCAGTTCTCCGCCGTTGGACGGCTGCTGGGGCCGCTGCGCCTGTACCGGCGGCTGCTGGGGCTGCATGGGCTGGGGCTGCACCGGCTGCGCCGGTGCGCTCTGCTGCGGCGCGGCCTGGACCACCACTTTCCCGGTGGACACGGCTTCTTCCAGCTTCGACAGGCGGGCATTGAGGGACTGGACATCCATTTGCAGCTCCGGCGCGCACAGCTCCACCAGACACAATTCCATGTCCAGCCGCCGGTCGGCACTGCGGGCGAATCCCGCCGCCGTCTCCTGCAATCGGTTGGTGATGCGCAGCAGCGCCCCCGCCGACAACAGCTCCTGCAATCCCGCCAGCTCCTGGTCCGTACAGACGCCGGACAGCATGGACATGCCGCTGCGGGGCGCTGTTTTAAGGATCAGCAGGTCCCGGGCCAGGGACGACAGTTCGCCGGTCATGGCGGCCACGTCCTTGCCTCCGGCGTAGAGCTCAGAGAAGATCTCCAGGGCCGTCGGCGTATCGCCCCGTGCGATGGCCTCCATCAGCGCCGCCGTCTTGCGGTCGCCCGCCAGACCCAGACATTGATAGACACCCTCCGCCGTCAGCGTTCCCGCCGTGGCCGACGCGCACTGATCCAGCAGGCTCAAACCGTCGCGGAGACCGCCGTCGGCCAGCCGGGCCAACAGAGAAACAGCCTCGGGCTCGATGGCGATGCCCTCCTGATAGGCCACGTAGTTGAGCCGCCCGCCGATATCCTCCGGCAGCAGACGCCGGAAGGAATACCGCTGGCAGCGGGACAGAATGGTGGCCGGGACCTTGTGGAGCTCCGTGGTGGCCAGAATGAACACCAGATGTTCCGGCGGCTCCTCGATGATCTTCAGCAATGCGTTGAAGGCCGCCATGGACAGCATGTGGACCTCGTCGATGATATAGACGCGGCGGCGCACCTCAGAGGGCGTATAGACCGCGTCCTCCCGCAGGGTGCGGACGTTATCGACACCGTTGTTGGAAGCGGCGTCGATTTCCAGCACGTCCATGCAGCCGCCGGAATCGATGCTCCGGCAGGCGGCGCAGCAGTTGCAGGGATTGCCGTCCTGCAAATTCTCACAGTTGACGGCTTTGGCCAGTATTTTGGCACAGGAGGTCTTGCCGGTACCTCTCGTACCGGTGAACAGGTAGGCATGGCTGAGCCGTCCCGTGATCAGCTGATTTTTCAGCGTCTCGGTGATGCTCCGCTGGCCCACCACGTCGTCGAAGGTCTGGGGCCGGTATTTTCGATACAAAGCCTGGTACATCCCTTCGCCTCCTCATTTGTTGCTTGTCACACAAAATCAATCCACGGAAACCAACCACGGGAATCCAAGGTGGGACCAGGGCTGTAAGCCCAGGTCCATCGCGCGCCGCCGTCCCGGCGGCAAGGCCCTGCCCCATAAAAGCATCGGCCCGTGACAAGATCGCACACCCGACGTTGAATCATGCGCTATATCCGTAACCCATACAGCCGGCTCAGAAACGGCTACCTCACGGCACACGAGAAGGTCCGCTTAATGCTGCTCGGTTCCCCGCCTGACATGGTTCACGGGTTCTCGTTGCGTAAGACCGGCTCCTCATCACCACTTACATGGGTCAGACGATACAGTGCACACCCTCGGCCGGGAATTCATCCCCGCTGCAGCGGATTGCGGGTGACAGGGCACCGCTAACTCCCCGACTAGTGCGACCTTGTCACAGGCCGATGGCGTGTGACATACGTTTGATTTTACAACAAGCTGCCCAATTTGGCAACTGTGAATTTTAACCGGCCTTGCTCTCGGCGAAATCGGCCAGTTCGCCGACGGTGGTCAGCTTCTCCTCGGTCTCCAGCTCCACGCCCAGCTCTTCCTCCAGGTCCATGACCATCTCGACCATGTCCAGGGAGTCGATGCCCAGGGACTCAAAGGTGGTGTCCTTGTGGATGTCGTCCACGGAAATGTCCATCTGCTTTGCCAGATATGCGGCGATCTTCTCAAACATGTTGTATTCCTCCGAACTTCAGTTTCTTTTCAATACGCACGGCCCCACGGCCAATGCGGAACAGTCACAGATTATCATACGGATTTTTTCCCGATTGTCAAGGGTAAAGTTGGAAGAACCCGCACAGATGCCTCAGCTTCCCCAATGCAGGAGCTCTGCAAAGCGCATCAGGGCCACCGCTGCCTGGGCCCGGGTGGTCTGGGACTGCGGCGCCAGACAGTTGCCGCCCACGCCGTCCAGGATGCCCACATCCGTGACCCAGGCCATGGCCTCTCTTGCCCAGGGGCTTACATCGTCGGCGTCCGCAAAGGTCACCAGCACCCGGTCGTCGCCGTAGTTGGTCAGCCGTTCCTCTATGGCGTATCGGTACAGCATGGTGGCCATCTGTTCCCGGGTCGCCGTAGATTGATAGTTTTCTCCGTCGCTGATACCCAGGGAAACGCCCCATTTAAGGCCCACATTATACCATGTGGGGCCATCGGGCACCGTCTCGCCGTCCATGGTGGCCAATGCGTTGAGCAGCATCAGGCGGGACATGGGGGCATCGGGAGAAAAGACACCGTCAGACGTGGGCCGCATCAGATCATTGTCCAGGGCGAAGGTCATGGCTTCCGCGCCCCAGTGGTCCTCGGGAATATCGGTACACACCGGCGCGGCCAGGGCCGTAGTGCCCAGCAGGCAAAGGCTCATACCCAGAGCCGCCACGCCTCTATAAAAAGAATGCTTCATCGTATATCCTCTCTTTCTACATGCAAATTATTCAGTTGAGGAAGTCCCGCAGCAGCTTGGACCGGGACGGATGGCGCAGCTTCCGCAACGCCTTGGATTCAATCTGCCGGATTCGCTCCCGGGTGACGTTGAATTCCTTGCCCACCTCTTCCAGCGTATAGGGACGGCCGTCCACCAGACCGAAGCGCATCCGCAGCACCGTGGCCTCTCTGGGCGACAAACCCTCCAGCAGCTTTTCCAGCTGCTCATGGAGCAGATTAAAGGAAGCCGCCTCGGCGGGCTCGGCAATCTTCTGGTCCTGGATGAAGTCGCCCAGATGGCTGTCGTCCTCCTCGCCCACGGGCGTCTCCAGAGACACCGGCTCCTGGGCCATCTTGAGAATCTCCGCCACCTTTTCCACAGGCATGTCCATTTTTTTGGCGATCTCGTCGGCGCTGGGGTCCCGGCCCAGGTCCTGGACCATGGAATGGGCCGTCCGCAGGACCTTGTTGATGGTCTCCACCATATGGACCGGAATCCGGATGGTCCGGGCCTGGTCGGCAATGGCCCGGCTGATGGACTGGCGAATCCACCAGGTGGCATAGGTGGAGAATTTATAGCCCTTGGTATAGTCGAACTTCTCCACGGCCTTGATCAGGCCCATATTGCCCTCCTGAATCAAATCCAGCAGCTGCATGCCCCGGCCCACGTACCGCTTGGCGATGGACACCACCAGCCGCAGATTGGCCTCGGCCATCTGATGGCGGGCATCCTCGTCGCCGTCGGCCATGCGCTTAGCCAGCTCCAGCTCCTTTTCCGGCGTCAGCAGGGGGATTTTGCCGATTTCCTTCAGGTACATGCGCATGGGGTCGTCCAGCTTGAAGGTCTCGGCCAGAGCGTTGGGGTCCTCCACCACCACCTCGTCGGCGGTGTTTTGCAGCTCCTCCTCCGTGGGCGTCAGCTCCAGCGGCTTCCCGATCACATCCATGACGTCGCTGATGTCGATTTCGATGCCCGCGCTCTCCAGCTGCTCATAAATCCGGTCCGACAGTTCATCGTCGGCACCCATGGCGTCCAATGTGTCAATGAGGACCTTGGAGGACAGTTTGCCCGCTGCCTTTCCCTGCTCCATCAGGGCGTCGATCTTCTTGCGCTGCTCGGGGGTCAGCTCCTGCAGGGGCTGCTTCTGTACGGATTCTGTCATTGTTCTGTCCCTCCAAAACCCTTTTTTCGGCGGAGCCGCTGTCCCATGGCCAGCAGGTCCTCTGTGTCGGCCACGTGGGCCTTTTCATATTCCTCGTCGATGACCGAAAGGTAATCGTCCATGGCCTGTTCATTGACCAGTACGTCGCCTTTCTGGGCCACCGCCGTCAGATGACTCATCTCCTGGGCCGTCAGCCGGTCGCCCAAGGCCCCCAGCTGCACCGTCAGCCCTTCCTCATACTGCTGCCGCAGCAGGTCCAGGACGCGGGCCAGCAGCGGCGAGGAAAACCGCTGGGACACCGCTTCGGGACACCGGTCCAGCAAGGCCGGTTCCTTGAGGACCAGCTGCAAGACCCCTTCCTCGGCACGGGCCGAACGGACGTTATCATACCGGATTTCCCGGACGCCGGGCTGAGCCGCGGCGGCGGGGGCCAATGCTTTCTGGTCCCACTGCTTTTTCTGGCGGCTGCGCAGCTGTTTGGCGGCTTTCTGGACCTCCAGCTTCATGGCTTCTTCGGAGATGCCGCCCATTTGCGCGGCCTTGGCCCCGTAGATTTCCCGCTCCACGGCGTTGGGCAGGGATGCCACCAGATAGGCGGCCTGTTTGAGAAATTCCACCCGCTGGTCGTCGGCCTGCAAATCGTATTTGCGCCGCAGACTGTCCAGCCGGTAGAGGACATGGTTTTCCGACTGCTCCAACAGGAGCCGGAACCGGTCGGGACCGAATTTTTTCAAAAATTCGTCCGGGTCCTTAGCCCCCTGCATCCGCAGCACCTTCACCTGGACGCCGGTCTTCTCCAACAGATCGATGGCCCGGCGGGTGGCGTTCTGTCCGGCCTCGTCGCCGTCGTAGGTGATGACCACCTGTTTCGTATATTTGGCCAGCAGGTTGGCGTGTTCCTCCGTCAGACTGGTGCCGAGAGACGCCACGGCGCAGTCGAAGCCGTACTGATGCAGGGCGATGGCGTCCATATAGCCCTCGGTCAGAATGATACGGCCCTGCTTACTCTTTTTTGCCACGTTTAGGGCAAAAAGATTCTTCCGTTTGTTGAAAATCACCGATTCCGGTGAATTTAAGTATTTCGGCGTGGAATCGTCCAGGACCCGGCCGCCGAAGCCGATGACGTTGCCCCGGACGTCGATGATGGGGAACATGACCCGGTTGCGGAACCGGTCGTACAGCCCGCCCTTTTGGGAGCGGACCACCAGTCCCACCTCCAGCAGTTCCTCCTTGGTATAGCCCTGGGCCGTCATGGCGTCGATCAGATTGGACCAGCCCTCGGGGGCGTAGCCCAATCCGAACCGGGTGACGGTCTGACGGGACAGGGCCCGTTTCATAATATACTGCTGCCCCGGCGCGCCCGCCGGGGAAAAGAGCTGTTCCCGGAAATACCGGGCGGCCTGGCGGCACAGCTCCCGGAGCCGCTCCTGCCGCTTGTAGCCGGACCCGGCGGCCCGGTCATCGGGGACCTCCATACCGGCCCGCTTGGCCAGGAACCGGACGGCGTCAGGAAAATCGAGATTTTCCTGTTCCATGATAAACTGGACCACGCCGCCGCCCTTGTGGCAGCCGAAGCAATAGAAAATCTGTTTGTCCGGGGCCACGGAAAAAGAGGCCGTCTTTTCGGAGTGGAACGGGCACAGGCCGAAGAGATTGGACCCTTTGCGGGTCAGGTTCACATACTGGCCCACCACCTCCTCGATGGGGTTGCGGGCGGCCAGCTCGTCGAGAAACGCCGGAGAAAAGGCCATGGATTCCACCTCCTGTGTACAAACTGCGGGCGGCGGTCAGCGGACCTGCCAGCCCTGGGGAATGAACAGTTCTGAAAACTGATCGATGGCGTATTTATCGGTCATACCGGCGATGTAGTCGCAGACGGTGCGCTCCATGCCGTCAAAATCCATCTGGGGCCGGAAATGCTCCGGCAGCCGGTCGGGATGGGCCATATAGTAGTGGTACAGCTGCTGCAAAATGGCTCTCGCCTTGTCCTCCTGGCTCTTGGCCACGGGGTTGCAGTAGACCCGCTCAAACATAAAGGACCGCAGCTCGTTCATGGCGTCGGCCACGTCCGGCTCCAACCCCACCAGCCCCGTATCCGACGTGGTGCAGATGAGATTTTCCACCAGAAAGTTGATACGACCCTTGTGGGAATGGCCCAACGATGCCCGCAGGTGGCGGGGAATGTCCTCCTCGGTGAGGATGCCCGCCCGGATGGCGTCGTCAATGTCGTGGTTGATGTAGGCGATCCGGTCGGCAATGCGGACCAGCTGGCCCTCCTGGGTCTCGGGGATTCTCGGGCCTGTATGGCCCAAGATGCCCATGCGGGTCTCATAGGTCAGGTTCAGGCCGTCGCCGTCCTTTTCCAGCAGGTCCACCACCCGCAGCGACTGCTCGTTATGGTAAAAGGGTTTTCCAAGCACCTCGCTCAACGCCCGCTCCCCGGCGTGGCCGAAGGGCGTATGGCCCAAATCGTGGCCCAGGGCAATGGCCTCGGTCAAATCCTCATTGAGCCGCAGCCCACGGGCCGCCGTCCGGGCAATGCGGGCCACCTCCAGGGTGTGGGTCATGCGGGTGCGGTAGTGGTCCCCCTCGGGCTTGAGAAAGACCTGGGTCTTGTGCATGAGCCGCCGGAAGGCTTTACAGTGGAGAATCCGGTCCGTATCCCGCTGGTAGCAGGTGCGCACCGCCGATTCCTTCGTACCGGGTCGCAGACGGCCTTTCGTCTCGCAGGCCTTGGCCGCCGTAGGGGCCAGCCGTTCCAGCTCCTCCCGCTCCAAGCCCTGGCGAATGGTTTCTTCCTCCATACACAACACCACCTATTTAGTATATACGCAATTCCTTTCCCAAATCCTCTGTCAAAACTGTGAAGATTTTGTAAAGATTTTATCAGCGGATGGGGAATGCCCGAAATTCCTCGCCGGTAACGGCGGCTTCAATGCCGCCGTTGGTCAGTTCCGTCAATTCCGCCTGGAACGGCTCCAGCGCGTCCTGGGCGAACATGGCTTTCAAAACCACATCGGCCCCGTACTCCGTATCGGTGATGACGCCGCCCTGGGCTTCCACCAGCAGCTTCACGCGATCATAGAGCCGGTAGGGACAGGGCACGTCCACCAGCTTCCACAGCCGTTTGACGGAAATACCCGCCGCGTCCAGTCCGTCCTTGGCCCCTTTTGCATAGGCCCGCGTCAGGCCGCCCGCTCCCAGCAGGATGCCGCCGAAGTACCGGGTGACCACACAGAGTACATTGGTGACGTTCTCCCGCTGGTAGACGTTGAGCATGGGCTGACCGGCGGTGCCCTGGGGCTCGCCGTCGTCGGAGTACCGCTCCACGCCCCCCTCCTTTAACCGGTAGCACCAGCAGTGATGGCGGGCGTCATGGTGCTTTTTCCGCACCGTTTCCAGACAGGCCCGTGCTTCTTCCTCCGTCTCCACGGGGAATACATCGGTGATAAACCGGGACCGTTTTTCCACAAACTCCGACTGGGCCTGTTGGGTGGGTACAAAATATTCCGGCGTCATAGGCCCTCCTCCTGGACGTACTGGCGCAGCTTGCCGTAGAGGGCTTCGTCGCAGACGGCCTCCACCAGAATGCCCTCGCCCGCGTAATCCACATTGAGGACCCGCGCCTGGGTGTGGAGCGTGTCCAGCTGGCCGCCCATGCTGTAGGGCAGCAGCAGTTTCACATGGTGCAGTCCCCGGTTCAGATTCTTCTCGATCAGTTTCATGAGGGCGTCCACGCCCTCGCCGGTCTTGGCGCAGAGGGGAATCCGGTTCTCGCCGCGGGGCAGCAGGTCCGGGTCCGCCAGATCGGCTTTATTATAGCACTCAATGACCGGCGTGCCGGGCTTGGCCAGCTGACTGATGAGCCGTTCCACCACTTCGATATGGTCGTCCCGGTTGGGGTCCGACGCGTCGATGACGTGAATCAGCAGGTCGGCATACTCCAATTCCTCCAACGTGGCCTTGAACGCTTCCACCAGATGGTGGGGCAGCTTGGCAATGAATCCGACGGTGTCGGACAGCAATGCTTCCAGCGTGTCGGACACCTGCAAGCGGCGGGTGGTGGTGTCCAGGGTGTCAAACAGACGGTTATTGGCGGGGATGCCCGCACCGGTGACGCAGTTTAACAGGGTGGATTTACCGGCGTTGGTGTAGCCCACCAATGCCACCACGGGGACGGCGTTCTTCTGCCGCCGCTCCCGCTGGACGGCCCGGACTTTCCGAACCTCTTTCAATTCCTGTTCCAGCCGGGTGATGCGGCTGCGGATGATGCGGCGGTCCGTCTCCAGCTGGGTCTCACCGGGGCCGCGGGAGCCGATGGCGCCCTCCTGCCGTTCCAGGTGGGTCCACATGCCCGCCAGACGGGGCAGCAGATATTTGTATTGGGCCAGCTCCACCTGCAAGCGGCCCTCTTTCGTCTTGGCCCGCTGGGCGAAGATATCGAGAATCAGTGCGCTGCGGTCCAGAACCGTGACGCCCAGGAGTTTTTCCAGGGCCCGGTTCTGGGACGGGGAGAGATCGTTGTCGAAAATGGCCATGGTGGCCTCGGTGGTCTCCAGAAGCTGCTTGACCTCGTCCACCTTGCCCTCACCGATGAAGCTGTGGGGGTCGGGGGTGTGGCGGTTCTGGAGCACCTTGGCGGTACACTCGCCGCCGGCCGTCTCCAGCAATGCTTCCAGCTCGTCCAACGTGGCGTCGGTGGCCGTCTCCTCCTTGGTGAACACATCGGCGTTGAGGCCCACCAGAACGGCCTTTTCAATGGCAGCCTGTTCAGATTTCAGCATAAAATACCTCCTTTATGGGAGTTTTTTCTGAGGTTTTTTGTCGGAATATTGAAAAAAGCCCGCACCGAATCGGTGCGGGCTTTGGGTGCGGATTACTTGAGACCGAACTTCTTGTTGAAGCGCTCGACGCGTCCACCAGTGTCAACCAGCTTCTGCTTGCCGGTATAGAAAGGGTGACACTTGGAGCAGATTTCAACCTTGATGTCCTGCTTGGTAGAACCTGTCTCGATCACTGCACCGCAAGCGCAACGAATCGTCGTCTGCTCGTAGTTGGGATGGATACCTTCCTTCATTTTGTTCACCTCTTTCTGGATAATCGTAAAAGGACATATTGCCCTTATCTTGTCATGCCTAGCTATGATAGCATAAGTGTCTCTATTTTGCAAGTGTTTTTTACAATCTTTTTTCTGCCATGACACCGTCGAAGAATCCGCACCTACCACGGCGGGGGCAAGCCCCCGCCCTACGGGGTGGAACCAATCGGTTTTCCGCGCATTGGTCGTAGGGCACGGCATCCTTGACGCGCCCTGTATTGCCCCCCATTGGGGGCCGTCAGGGATGCCGGCCCCTACGGGTATGATGGTCGATGGCTCCCGCCCTACGTCCCATGTCGGCAGCTCGTCCGTGTTCGTAGGGCGGCACCTGTGTGTGCCGCCGTGCCGTACCGGGTACCGTCTATGGCCGCACCGTGGCAAGCCCCCGCCCTACGGGGTGGAACCAATCGGTTTTCCGTGCATTGGTCGTAGGGCGCGGCATCCTTGACGCGCCCTGCATTGCTCCCTCATTCGGGACCGTCAGGGATGCCGGCCCCTACGGTGTTGATGGCTCCTGCCGGCGGCGGGACACATAGGTCCCGCCCTACGTCCCATGTCGGCAGCTCGTCCGTGTTCGTAGGACGGCACCTGTGTGTGCCGCCGTGCCGTACCGGGTACCGTCTATGGCCGCACCGTGGCAAGCCCCCGCCCTACGGGGTGGAACCAATCGGTTTTCCGTGCATTGGTCGTAGGGCGCGGCATCCTTGACGCGCCCTGCATTGCTCCCTCATTCGGGACCGTCAGGGATGCCGGCCCCTACGGTGTTGATGGCTCCTGCCGGCGGCGGGACACATAGGTCCCGCCCTACGTCCCATGTCGGCAGCTTGTCCGTATCCGTAGGGCGGCACCTGTGTGTGCCGCCGTGCCGTACCGGGTACCGTCTATGGCCGCACCGTGGCAAGCCCGTACCTGCCTTCTCTACCTTTGGTAATACACCCGGCCCCGGTCCTCGCCGCCCACCGGCGCAATGTCCGATGCGGCAAACAGGCTGTACAAATCGGCGGCCCGGCACTCCATTTTATAATACGCCCGGTCCGGCGGCGTGGACCCGGCGTTGCACAGGGGCAGCGTCCCCGTTTTCCGGGCTATACTTAATATCTGCCGCCCCGTATCATCAAAGGCCAGCACTCTGGCATAGGGCGCGGGTCGCTGTAAGTCCTCCGCCGTCAGTCCCAGATAGGCACACAGCACCATCCGCTGAATCCGGCTGTAGGCGTACCGTTTGGATTTGACGCCATGGAGAATCCCCGCCAACGTGGACTCCGTCTTGCAGGCCCGTGCCAATTTGCTCCACAATCCCTCGGACCCATAGGGCACGGTCCGAAACTCGTCGTACTCCATGCCCCGCAGCCGGGCCAGAACGGCCCGCTCCCCGTGGGCCAGATCGTGGAACACCGCGTCCCGGAACAGGGCCGCCGCAGCTTCCGGCACGTAGGGGGTAATGTCCTCCCCTGCCGCCAGCAATCCCCGCAAGGCCGTGGCCGATGGATGGTCCGGGTGGGGCGATGTGTCGTGGTAGCCGCCGGGGCGGTGGACGGCGTGGGGCGTCATGGCGCTGCCCCGCTTCACAATGGCCTTACAATATTCAATGGCCAGAATGTCATTGGGCCGCCGCAGCAAATCCGCCCGGCCCCCCAGCGCTTCCAGGGCCGCCGTCCGGGCGGCGGCATAGGACAGCCCCCGGTTCAGGAACCGCCGCAGCAGCCCGTCCAGGTTCGGGTCCAACAGGCGTGTTGCCGTCTCCACCAGCGCCGCCGTCTCACCATCCTCGCTGCCGAAGCACAGGGCACCCACACAGCCCAGGCCGTCGGCCACGGCCACAGCCCCGTCGGCAAACCCCTCCGCCGAGGACAGGGCCGCCGTCAACGGCAGTTCCAGCACCAGACTGGCCCCGCAGGCCACGGCGGCCCGTGCCCGGACGGATTTTTCATAGACCGCCGGTTCCCCCCGCTGGACGAAATTGCCGCTCATGACGCAGACAATGGCGGCGTCGGGCCCGAAGTCCCGGCGCACCAGGTCCAGCTGCCGGGCGTGGCCCCGGTGCAGGGGGTTGTATTCGCAGACAATGGCCACCACAGGCCCCATGGTATCCCTCCCACAAAAAAACCGATGAAAAATTAGGAAAATGCCCTTGTGTATTTCCAAATCCTATTGTAGAATACTAGATGGTATGTAAGAGTTTAGCACAAACCAACTGAAAAGAAAACATTAGTTTTATAGGAGATGTGACACCAATGAAGATTCTGGTTATCAATGCCGGCAGCTCTTCCCTGAAGTATCAGTTCATGGACTCTGTTTCCGGTGACGTCTACGCCAAGGGCCTGTGCGAGCGCATCGGCATCGACGGCCGTCTGACCCACAAGGTTCCCGGCCGCGACAACGTGACCCGCGACATCGCCATGCCCACCCACGGCGAGGCCATCCAGGCCGTTCTGGACATCATGGTGGACGCTCAGTACGGCGTCATCAAGAGCGTGGACGAGATCGAGGCTGTGGGCCATCGCGTCCTCCACGGCGGTATGGCTTTCACCGAGAGCTGCATCATCGACGACGCCTGCATTGCCGCCATTGAGAAGTGCATCCCCCTGGGTCCCCTCCACAACCCCGCCAACCTCATGGGTATCCGGGCCTGCCAGAAGATCATGCCCAACACCAAGCAGGTGGCCGTGTTCGACACCGCCTTCCACATGACCATGCCTGCCAAGGCTTACACCTACGCCATCCCCTATGAGTACTATGAGAAGGACGACGTCCGCCGTTACGGCTTCCACGGCACCTCTCACCGCTTCGTTTCCGCCCGTGCCATCGACATGCTGGGCAACCCCGAGCACAGCCGCATTGTCTGCTGCCACCTGGGCAACGGTTCTTCTCTGTCCGCCTGCGTGGACGGCAAGTGCGTCGACACCACCATGGGCCTTGGCCCCCTCGCCGGTGTTCCCATGGGCACCCGCTGCGGCGACATCGACGCCACCATCCTGGAGTACCTGATGGGCCGTTACGGCTACGACATCAAGGAAATGCTGAACATTCTGAACAAGAAGTCCGGCGTTCTGGGTATTTCCGGCGTTTCCTCCGACTTCCGCGACCTGGAGAAGGCCGCTGCCGAGGGCAACGAGCGCGCCGAGCTGGCTCTGGACAAGTTCCGTTATGAGGTCTGCAAGAGCATCGGCGCTTACGTCGCCGCCATGGGCGGTGTGGACGCCATCGTGTTCACCGCCGGTGTTGGCGAGAACGACGCCGGTCTGCGCGCCGCTCTGTGCGAGCAGCTGGGCTATCTGGGCATCACCATCGACGCCGAGAAGAACAGCCAGCGCGGCAAGGAGCTGGAGATCTCCGCTGCCGATTCCAAGGTCAAGGTCTTCGTCATCCCCACCAACGAGGAACTGATGATCGCCATGGACACCGCCGCTCTCGTCGAGGGCAAGTAATCCACAGCGCTTTTGGGGTGTGCCGCCATCCGCGGCACGCCCCTTGTATTATTTTCAGGGGCTGCCGACGCGGGACGTAGGGCGGGACCTATGTGTCCCGCCGCTGGTACGCGCCGAAAGCCATTGGACAGGCCGATATGTTGCACAACGTAGGGCGGGGGCTTGCCCCCGCCGCCGGTACCGGGTGCGATTGCGCCCAATGCACCGCACAACGATACCCGGCACCGCGCGGCGGCACACGCAGGTGCCGCCCTACAAACACAAACGGACTGCCGACAAGGACTGTAGGGCGGGACCGATGTGTCCCGCCGCCGTGCCGCACCATACTGGGTGCGGCACATTTTCAATCGACCGCGTCAGCGGTCACCACACTTCTTCACTCTTCACTATTCCCTCTTACCTTAACAAAAGGCCGCCGTCCACCACCCGCTATGGGGTGGGGACGGCGGCCTTACGGCTGACGCCGTGGGGATTGCGCCATCTGCGGATGGCGATTTGGGACGCTTGGGGTGTTTCGCCCGCTGCGGCGGGCGGGTGTTTCGCTGGCTGCGGCCAGCGGGGATTTCGCGCTCTGCGGAGCGCGACCGGGGGCGCTGCCCCCTGGACCCCTGCGATTTTTGGAAAAAAATCGAGTAAAACTTTTATCTTTTACTTCCTAAGAAGAACAGCGCCACGGTACCGGGGCCCGAATGGGCGCCGATGACCGGTCCAATGGGATTGAGGATAATATTCCGCGTTCCCATCTTCTCCTGAATCAGCTTCTTTACATACTGGGCGTCCTCGATACAGTCGCCGTGGCTGATGAACACCGTCTGGTTCTCCGGGTCCGTAGCCGTGGCCTCCATCTCCTTGACCAGCTGGTTCAGCGCCGCCTTTCTGCCCCGGACCTTGGTCACGGGAATCAGATGGCCCTCGTCATCCACATGGAGCACCGGTTTGATTTGCAGCATGGTACCCACCAGCGCCGCCGTGGAAGACACCCGGCCGCCCCGCTTGAGGAAGTGCAGGTCATCCACCGTGAACCAATGGCACAGCTGCAGCCGGATGGACAAGGCGTACTCCTTTGTCTCCTCCAGCGTTGCACCGCTCTGCCGCTTTCGGGCCACATGGTAACAGAACAAGCCCTCGCCCATGGACGCGCACAGGCTGTCCACCGCTTCAATTTTCCGGTCGGGAAATTCCTCCCGCAGCTCCTCCGCCGCCAGACAGGCCGACTGATAGGTGGTGCTCAGTCCCGAGGAAAAGGCCAGAATCAGAATATCCTTGCCCGCCTCCAGATGGGGCCGGGCCAGGTCGCTCCACTGGGCCGGATTGACGGCCACCGTGGTGGCCACCTGTCCGTCCCGCAGATTGTCATAAAACACCCGATTGGACAGCTCCCGGTCGTCGGGGTAATTCTGGTAATCCTTGTTGCCCAGATGGAAAAACATGGGGAACACGTCCAGTTCCAGCTGGGTAATCAGCGCCGGCGACAGGTCGCCGCAGGAGTCGGTGAGAATCTTAAAATCGGCCATAGCGCCACCTCGTTCCTTTGATTGTTGAGTTTATGATATAGTATGCCCTGGGGCATGGGTTTTTTTACCGGCAAATCTCGCAGAACTCAATGCTTTCGCCGTCGGGGCCCTCGGTCTTGAAGAACCGGATGCCCTTCTCCCAGAACGGCAGAGATTCAATGCCGTTGGTGGTGATGGGATACCCGGCGTTTTTCACATCGGCATACAGCTCGTCGATGTTGACGGCATCCAATGCGATGTGATCGATGGCGCCGGCCTTGCCCACGGTGTTGTCGTCCTGCCAGCACTCCAGCACACAGCTGCCCAGCTTCAGGAAAATCACCGGCACGCCCTCCGGCGTGGCCGTCCGGTGGATAACGGAAAAGCCCAGGCCCTCATAAAAGCGAATGGTATTGTCGATGCTTTTCACCGGCATACCGATGTGCTGTAAACCGGTAATATTAGATGTATTCATGTTGCATCCCTCCTATGGGCCAAGTATACTACAAACGGGAAAAAGATGCAAAAAATTTTCCGGCGGCTGCAACGTCCGCCGGAATTTTCCGTCTGAAGAGGTGAACGACCAAATCCACCGAAAGGAGATGTCCCTATGAAAAAGCAATATCGCATGCTTGCCCTCTTCCTGTCTGTCCTGCTGATGCTCTCCGCCCTGGCGGGCTGCGGGGCCAAAAGCGCCGCCACCGACGCCGCCGCCAGCGAAACAGCCTCCAGCACCGGCTCCGCCGCCATGGAAGAAAACGGCATGGCCATGGACATGGGAACCACAGAAGCCGCGCCGGAGGCCCCGGCGGAAAACTCTGACACCGGTGATTCCGGCGGCTCCACACCGGCCCAGCTGGACCTGTCGGAGCAGAAAATCATCTACAGCGCCGATGTCACCGTGGAGACATTGGAATTTGACAAGGCGTTGGACGCCCTGGATCAGATGATTTCCGAGCTGGGCGGCTTTGCCGAAAGCGCCAACGTCAGCGGCAACAGCCGGTACGACAGCGACGGGACCGTGCAGATCACCGACCGGGCCGCCTACTACACCATCCGCGTTCCCGCCGACCGGTTCCGGGAGGCATTGGACCGGACCGGCTCCATCGGCAACGTCATCAGCGCCACCGAGGACGCCCAGAACGTCACCTCCCAGTTTATCGACCAGGAGGCCCGCCAGAACTCCCTGGAGGTCCAGGAGCAGCGGCTGCTGGAGCTGCTGTCCCAGGCCGCCGATGTGGACACCCTGGTGACCCTGGAAGCCCGGCTGTCGGAGGTCCGGTACGAAATCGAGTCCATCGAGCGCACGCTCCGCAACATGCAGAATCAGGTGGACTACTCCACCATCACCCTGTCCCTCTATGAGGTGGCCGTCTACACGCCTACGGCATCGGTCCAGCGGACCTTCGGCCAGCGGGTGTCCGACGCCCTTTCCGGCGGCTGGGCCAACTTCTCCCGCACCATGGAGGACCTGTTTATCGGTATCCTCTATTCCCTGCCCGCCTTGCTGCTGTTGGCCGTCATCGTCATTGTGGCTGTGGTGGTAATCCGCCGCGTCCGCCGCAAGCGCCATGGGCACCCTCTGCCCCCGGTAGACAAGAACGACAACGATCAGTCCTCCCAGAACTGACGGAACGCCGTAGGCAGTCCCACTTCCTCCCGGATTTCCTCCGCCGTGACCCAGCGGAACGGCCCCGCCGGTTGGCCGCAGGTCAGATAGACGCCGGTCATGTCCCAGCGGACATGGGTAAAAATGTGGGATTTTTCCACCGTCTTCAATAGCTCTTTGGGATGCACCCCCCAGGCGGCCGCCTGATCCAGCGCCGCCTGGGGGCTTTGTCTGCCGTCCACATGGGGAAAGGCCCACAGACCCGCCAGCAGCCCCGTCTCCGGGCGGCGGGCCACGGCGTATTGGTTACCGCACCGCAGGAGAAACACCGTTTTTTCCTCCACCCGCCGCTCCTTTTTGGCCGCTTTCACCGGTAATTCCATCTGACAGCCCGTTTCACAGGCCCGGCAGAAGTCCCGGCAGGGGCAGACATCGCAATGGGGCGCGCCGTTGGGGACGCAGACCGTGGCCCCCAGCTCCATGAGACTTTGGGTGAAGTCGCCGCAGCGGCCCGCCGGATAGACGGCGGCCAATCGGGCCGCCACGGCTTTTTTCGTTTTGGCGTCGGTGATGGGGTCATAACAGGCATCCACACGGGATGTTACCCGTAAGACATTCCCGTCTACCGCCGGGGTGGGCTGTTCAAAGCAGATGGAGCAGATGGCCCCCGCCGTATAATCTCCGATGCCCGCCAGGGACAGGACTTCCTTGTGGTCAGTGGGAAAGACGCCGCCGTGGTCCTCGATGATCTGCCGGGCGGCTTTCTGGAGATTCCGCACCCGTGTGTAATACCCAAGGCCCTCCCACAGCTTGTGGAGCAGGTCCGGCTCGGCCTGGGCCAATGCGTCCACGGTGGGCAGGGCGTCGAGAAACCGCAGATAGTACCCTTTGACCGCTTCCACGCGGGTCTGCTGCAGCATGATTTCCGACAGCCAGACGTGGTACGGCTCCCGGTCCCGCCGCCAGGGCAGGTCCCGCCGGTGGGACTGGTACCAATCGGGCAGCACCTGGGCCAGCTTCAAAAATCGTTCTTCCATGAACGCCTCCTATCCAAACCAAATCTTAACAGATTTCCTATATCCTTTTCACACAGCATGGAGTATAATACAGACTGGCTTGGTATGACAAGACCTTTTTTAAAGGATGGGAACGCTGTATGGCGGTTTTTTCCGGTTTGTTCTATGGGCTTTTGGCCCTGATTCTCCTATATCTGCTGCTGTTGCGGTGTAAACGGCGGCTGCGCCGCTGGCCCCTGCTGACCCAGTACCGTTACGCCCACCGGGGGCTCCACGACGAAGCGGCGGGCATCCCCGAAAATTCCCTGACGGCCTTTTGCCGGGCCGCTGAGATGGGTTACGGTGCGGAACTGGACGTGCATTTGACGCGGGACGGCCATCTGGTTGTGATTCACGACAGCGATCTGACCCGCCTGTGCGGCGTGTCTCGGCAGGTGGAGGACCTGACGGCGGCGGAGCTGTCCGGCCTGCGGCTGCGGGGCACGGAGGAACCCATTCCCTTTCTGGAACAGGTGCTACCCCTGTTCGCGGACCGGCAGCCGCTGGTGATTGAAATGAAGGTTGTGCGAAACAGCGTCCAGCTGGTGGATGCCCTGTGCGCGGCGTTGGAGGGCTACCGGGGCGATTACTGTATAGAGTGCTTTGACCCCTGGGCGCTGTACGTTCTGCGGCTGCGCCGTCCCGATTGTATCCGGGGGCAGTTGTCGAAAAAGTTTGCCGGAGATCGGAACGTTCACCCGCTCCTGGGCTTTCTGGCGGGAAATCTGCTGTTGAATTGGCTGTCCAAACCGGATTTTATCGCGTATCGCTATGAGGACCGGCGGAACCTCAGTCTGCGGCTGTGCCGGAAGCTGTACCGGGTCCAGGAATTCAGTTGGACCATCACCGACGCGCAGCAGCAGAAACAGGCCGAGGAAGACGGCGCAACCATCATTTTTGAGGGATTCCTCCCCCAGTAAAAAAGATAAAAGTTTTACTCGATTTTTTCTTGTGAGGGCCACCCACCGTCCGTGTGTCTGCGGTGCTCGCCGGGCCTTTTCCGCCATGCCTGCGGTGTGGCTTCTTGCCATACATCCAGTATGGCTGCAAAGCCGCACCTTGGCCTGACGAAAAATTCCTCGCCGACCACTCTTGCCAATGAACGGCGGGCAGCCCAAAATCGCGGAGTCCAGGGGGCAGCGCCCCCGGTCGCGCCGCGCACGGCGCGAAACACCCCAGCGTCCCAAAGCGCCATCCGCAGATGGCGCAATCCCTGGCAAAGCCGAAGGCCGCCGTTCCCACCCCACCGCGGGTGGCGGACGGCGGCCTTTTTGGTACCCCCACCGTAGGGCGCGGCATCCTTGACGCGCCCACACCGCATTCCATCCGAGGCCGTCAGGGATGCCGGCCCCTACGCCGGTGCTGGTCGGCGGTGCGGTGCAGCGGCGGGACACATAGGTCCCGCCCTACGAACCATGTCGGCAGTTCGTCTGGGAATGTAGGGGACGATGCCCACATCGTCCCGGCAGTACCCGGCACCATTTTTCCGTGCATGGCGGCGCAATCGTACCCGGTACCGGCGGCGGGGGCAAGCCCCCACCCTACGGAGTGGAACCCATCGGTTTTGACAACAGAACAGCATTCCCCCGCCTTTTTTGATAAAATCCAAAAAAAGATTGAGTGTTTTTCCAATTTGCGTTGTACTATAGATGACCGGTCATGATACACAGGAAAGGAGGAGGCCCTTTGAACGATGAACGAACCATTCAAGCCATTGCCGCCCGGGACGAACGGGCCATTCGCCGTGTGATGGACCAATACAGCCGGCTCCTGTGGTCCGTGGCCGGAGGGATTCTACAAGGCGTGGGCACGGAGGAGGATTTGGAGGAATGCGTGGCCGATGTGTATGTCTTCCTCTGGATGCACCCGGAGAAATTCGACCCCCTGCGGGGCAGTCTCAAAAGCTATCTGGCCATGGTGGCCCGCAGCCGGGCCCTGAACCGCCGCCGCCAGCTGACGCGGCAGGACGCCTTGCCCCTGGAAGAGCTGTCCCCGTCCCAGGAACCGGCGGCGGAAGACCCGGACCGGACCGGGCCGCCGGACGAAGCCCTGCACCATGCCATGAACGCCCTGGGGGAACCGGACCGGGAATTGTTGGTCCGGCGGTACTACTACGACCAGAAGCCAAAAGAAATCGCGGCGGTGCTGCGTCTGCCGGTAAAGCAGATCGAAAACCGTCTTTACCGCGCCAAGCGCTTTCTGCGCGACCGGCTCACCTTTTAAACAGGAGGTATCCCCATGAAACCGGAAAACCTGGTACATATTCGAGAGATTTTTGAAGAAAAGACCGGTGTGACCCTGTCCCCTGCCCGGCCCGCTGTCCGTCCCCTGCGTCGGGCGGCGCTGACCGTGGCCGCCGTCGTCTGCTGTCTGGGGGTCACGGCCCTGGCCGCCAACGGGCTGACCAACGGCGCGCTGATGCAGTTTTTCCAATCCACCGACACGTTCCATGTGGAACGAACGCCGGTAGATACGTCTGTACCCCTCAGCCATGCGCCGGAGGGCACCGCCGCGGATGCAGTCCCGGATACAAAAGAACAGGTCAACGGCATCCTGATGCAGTTTTTCCAGTCCGGCGGCGCGTTTGGGAATGAGGGCACACCGGAAGATGTGACTGCCCCCCTCAGCAAAGACCAGCTTTTGACCATCGACCGCCACACCACGATAATCGGTCAGAGCCACACCGTAAACGGCACCACGGTCACCTTGCAGGCCGTCACCGCCGCCGCCACCGGCCACGACATTCTCACCTACTGCACCTTTTCGGTGGAAGCGCCGGACGGGACCTGGACGGAAGCAGACAACGAGGCCCTGGACTTTCAAGAGTATGGCTGTTTGCTGTTTGAAGGAGATACCATCCGATATGGCGCCAGCGGCTGGCTCCGCGTTTTGGACGACCCTCAGGGCCGTCCCAATGTCAAAACTGCTGTTATGGCTTTTATCATTCATGCCCATGGCGACAACAGCAGTGTACAGCTGCAAGTAACGCTGAATAACTTTCGGATTTTTGAGCGTTACTTGGAAAACGATGAGTGGAAGCGTAATATGGAGTACATCACAGAGGGTTCCTGGCAGTTTACACTGCCGCTGGAACTTCCAACAGGGATTTCTCTGCTGGATGCCCCCATCACGCTGAACAGCGGCACCATGACCCTCCAGAGTTTGGAATTGACGCCCCTGGGCGGCAGCTTCACCATCACCGACATCAACCTGCCCAACGTGGAATGGCAGCCGGAACGGGTGGTCTTTTCCGATGGCAGCGCTGTGGATATTAACATGGATGGCGGCATACTGGACGAGGAGCACATGCTCCACTACAATTCTTTCACCCTTGCCGCCCCCACGGACCTGACCAACGCCGTAGCCCTGGAATTTGCCGACGGCACCCGCGTCGAGATCCCGCACGACCCCTCCGAAGCCACCCAGCAAACGCAGGCCGAATCGCCCAATGAATCCCAGCGTTTGGACATTGAACAGTTCACCACAACGGTCAATCAGAGTCAGACGGTAGGCGACACCACCATTACCCTCCAGTCCGTCACCGCCGCCGCCGCAAACCAGGATAGTATTGTCTATTGCGTCTTTACGGTGGAAGCGCCGGATGGGGCCTGGACGGGAACCAACAATGAATCCCTAGGTTTTGAATGGAGCTATTGCGAACTAGAGGGCACCGCCGATGCCGACGGAAATGTGCAATGGCTGGAGGTCCAGGATGACCCCCAGGGCCGTCCCAACGTCAAAACGGTGGTTGCCGGTTTCCAGATTATCAATCAGGACAGCAGCGGCCAGAAGGAGCTGCACGTCAGTCTGGAAAACTTTTTGATTGGTGCGGAAGACCGAGAAGAATGGCAATATATTGCCATGGGACAGTGGGACTTTACGGTTCCCCTGGAGATTCCGTCCGGTCTGTCCCTGGTGGAGGAACCGGTTTCTCTGCTGGATGGACAAATGGAATTGGTCAGCCTGGGCCTGTCGCCCCTTGGCGGCAGCGTTGTCGCCTACGGCGATGTCTACTACGGCAATCAGTGGCAGCCGAAACAGGTGATTTTTGCCGACGGCAGCATAGAACCCCTGTATGCCACGTCCGGTCCCACTCTGGACGGGGACACACTGCGTCAATGGCAGGGCTTCACCTTTGCCGCCCCCACGGACCTGACCGACGCCGTAGCCGTGGAATTTGCCGACGGCACCCGCATTGATATCCCGTGAGTACAGCTCACGCCCTGTCAGTGTATCCAAAAAGGCCGCCGTCCGCCACCCGCTATGGGGTGGGGACGGCGGCCTTCGGCTTCGCCGGGGATTGCGCCATCTGCGGATGGCGCTTTGGGACAATTGGGGAGTTCGCCCGCTGCGGCGGGCGGGAATTTCGCGTCGTGCGCGGCGCGACCGGGGGCGCTGCCCCCTGGACCCCTGCGATTTTGGGCTGTCCGCCGTTCGTTGGCAAGAGTGGTCGGCGTGGAATTTTGCGTCAGGCCAAGGTGTGGCTTTGCAGCCATACTGGATGTATGGCAAGAAGCCACACCGCAGGCATGGCGGAAAAGGCCCGGCGAGCACCGCAGACACACGGACGGTGGGCGGCCCTCACAAGAAAAAAATCGAGTAAAACTTTTTATCAGCTATTATTTTTCAGCAAACCGTACTTGATATCCCACAGCTTCTGGGACAAGTCCACATAATAATTATGGGGATTATCAAACCGCTTGACCTCGTCCCACAAGGTATCCACCTGCTGGAGGCAATAGGTCCGGATATCGTCCAGGGCCGGTTTTTGATACACCAATTCACCGTTCTTGAAAATGGGCACCTGCAATTCTTTGGCCGTAAAATTGGTAATCTCCTGGGCTTTCCAGGTGGCGTCGGGGTCGAAGAGCCGCAGGGGCTTTGTTTCGTCCACCGTCTCATCGTACACCGTCAGATAGTCGGCAATGGCCTTGCCCGTATCATTGCCGAACAGGCGGTAGACCTTTTTAAAGTGGGGATTGGTGATCTTGCCCACGTTCTCACTGATTTTGATTTTGGGAATCACGTTGCCCGCGTCATCCTCCACGGCGGCCAGCTTATAGACGCCGCCGAACACCGGTTCGCTGCGGGCAGTAATGAGCCGTTCGCCTACGCCGAACAGGTCAATCTGTGCCCCCTGGCGCAGCAGGTCCTGAATCAGATACTCGTCCAGGGAGTTGGACACGGAGATTTTACAGCTTTCCCATCCGGCTTCGTCCAGCATCTTCCGGGCTTTGCGGGTCAGGTAGGCCATATCGCCGGAATCGAGACGGATGCCGCACTCCTTGATGCCCAGGGGCTTCAGCACATCGTTAAACGCCCGGATGGCGTCGGGAATGCCGCTTTTCAGCGTGTTATACGTATCCACCAGCAGCACGGCGTTATGGGGGTACGTCTCGCAATACGTCTTGAACGCCTCATACTGGGTATCGAACATCTGGACCCAGGCATGGGCCATGGTGCCGCCGGCATGGACGCCGAACAGCTGATCCGACACGGTGCAGGCCGTACCGTGACAGCCGCCGATATAGGCGGCTCTGGCGCCCAGAATGGCGCCGTCGGCGCCCTGGGCCCGGCGGGAACCGAATTCCAGCACGGTCCGGCCCTCGGCGGCCCGGACCACCCGGTTGGCCTTGGTGGCAATGAGGCTCTGGTGGTTGATGGCCAGCAGCAGGAACGTCTCAATGAGCTGGGCCTGGATGGCGGGAGCCCGCACCGTCAGCAGCGGTTCCTTGGGGAACACCGGCGTCCCCTCGGGGACGGCATAGATATCGCCGGTAAACCGGAAATCCTTGAGGTAGGTGAGAAATTCCTCGTCAAACAGCCCCCGGCCCCGGAGGTATTCGATGTCCTCCTCGGTGAAATGGAGGTTCTGGATATAGTCGATGACCTGTTCCAGACCGGCGGCAATGGCAAAGCCGCCGTTATCGGGCACGTTGCGGAAAAAGACGTCAAAATAGGTGATGCGGTCCTTATAGCCGTATTTGAAATAGCCGTTGCCCATGGTCAGCTCGTAGAAGTCGCAGAGCATGGTCAGGTTGAGATTGTCCCGTTTCAGTGTCATGGCGCACCTCGTTTGTATTGCCCCCCGCGGGGGCGTTCTTGTTCTCTATTATACTGCATTACAGTGGATTTGCAACGATTTTCTGTTGACAGTCAGATTAACACCGTACTTTACAGTCCCCTCTGTCTCTTGACAGGGGCCGGTCCGTTTCTTAGAATGATAGGGAAATACTGCATTGCGAGGAATGACCATGGACCGTCAACAACTGGAGCAGCGGCTGGCATCGCTGCCCCTGTTTCAATATGAATTTATCACGCCGGAGGAATTGACCTTTTCCGACCGCATCCGCCATGTATGCGAAAGCGAATGCCCCATGTACAACACCACCTGGGCCTGTCCCCCGGCGGTGGGAACGGTGGAGGAATGCAAAACCCGCTGTCTCTCCTTCCCCCACGCCCTGATGATGACCTCCGTAGCTGAGGTCCAGGACACGGCCAACATGGCCGAAACTCTAGCCACCCGCGGCCCCCATGAGGCCCTGACCCATCAGGTGGAGCAACTGCTCCACGACTGCGGCGCGACAGAAACCTACGTTCTGTCCACGGAAGCCTGCGCCATATGCGAACAGTGCGCCTACCCCGGCGGCCCCTGCCGCCACCGGGAGAAAATGTACCCCTGTGTAGAAAGCCACGGCATTGTGGTCACCGATATTGCCGAACGGTACGGCATCGACTTCCTCACCGGCTGCGCCGTGGTGTGGTTCTCCCTGCTGTTCTATCGATAAGGAGTGTTTCGTATGAACGAAGAATTTATGCAGAATCTGTTCCGCATTGCCGAAGAGCTGTCCCGTGCCGGTTGGGCCGAGGCCAACGCCGGCAACATCTCCGTCCGGCTGCGGCCGGAAGAATACCCCACGGACCCGGAAGCAGGCCCGTGGCAGCCCCTGGCCATCGCCATTCCGGCGTTGGCCGGGGAGCAATTCCTGGTGACGGCCAAGGGCTGCCAAATCCGTAACGTGCCCCATTTCCCCCGCCGGGACTGCGGCGTTTTGGAGCTCAACGGCGACGGCACCGCCTACCGGGTGGTATGGGGTCTGGAGGGCACCGTCCCCACCAGTGAATTTTTCGCCCATCTTCTCTCCCACGCCGTCCGCAAGGAGCAATCCGGCGGCGCGGAGCGGGTCATTCTCCACACCCACCCGGTGACGCTGGTGGCGCTGTGCCATGTGATGGAGCTGGATTCGGTGAAGCTGACGCGGCTTTTGTGGAGTATGCACCCGGAGGGCGTGGCCCTGTTCCCCGGCGGCATCGCCTATCTGCCCTTTGCCCTGTCGGGCAGCCGGGAAATCTCCGCCATGACCTGCGAGGCGTTCCAGAAGTTCCCCATGGTGCTGTGGGAGTATCACGGCGTCTTTGCGTCGGGCCGCGATCTGGACCACGCCTTTGGGATGATTCAGGCGGCGGAGAAGTGCGCCAACATCTACAAGGCCGCCTGTGAACTGGGCGGCGTCACCCGCGCCCTCCGGGACGAGGAGATCGCCGCCATGGCATCGTTCCTGCATCTGACTCCGGCGCCGGGCATTCTTCATCTGTCGGGAGGCACGGACGATGCGATTTGACGCCCAATGTATTGACTGTCTGGTACGCCGCCAGCGGAATCTGGCCGACGAGCGGGGCGAACCGGAAAAAAGCTACCACTTTATGCGGGATGTGCTCCAGGCGGTGCTGGACGCGCCGGAGGGCGTGGCGGCCCCGTATCTCATTCCCAAATTTGACGAGGCGTTCCAGAAATACTGGCCCGGTACGGACCCCTATGCCGAGCTGAAGCGGGCGTCCAATGACTTTATGATGGCGCGGCTGCCCAAGCTGCGGGCCATGGTGGAAGCGTCGGCGGACCCGGTGCGGACGGCGCTCCAGCTGGCCCAGGTGGCCAACTACATCGACTACGGCGCGCTGTCGGAGAATGTGGACACGGAAAAGCTGGAACGGATGCTGTTCTCCGCGCCGGACAATCCGGTGGACGAGAAGACGTACTCCCAGTTTCTCACGGACCTGGAGGGGGCGCGGCGGCTGCTGTACATCGGTGACAATGCCGGTGAAATTGTGGCGGACCGGCTGCTGCTGGAAGCGCTGCTGCGGCGGTTCCCCCATCTGTCCATCACCTACGGCGTCCGGGGCGGTCCGGCCCTCAACGATGTGACACGGGAGGACTCTGCCGCCGTGGGTCTGGACGAGCTGGTGCCCATTGTGGACAACGGGACCCGGATTCCCGGCACGGAATTAAATTACATCGGAGCGGAAATGCGGCAGGTGCTGGAAGCGGCCGACGTGATTCTGTCCAAGGGACAGGCCAACTTTGAAACGCTGGTCACCAGCGGGCGGAATGTCTATTATATTTTTCTTTGTAAGTGTGTCCGGTTTACACGGCTCTTTGACGTGCCCATGCTGACGGGTATGTTCTGCCGGGAGCGGGATATTCATATCGAAACGCCATTTTATTAAGCAGAAAGCAAAACAGATAAAAGTTTTACTCGATTTTTTTCTGACAGGGCTACCCTCCACCCGTGTGTCTGCGGTGCTCGCCGGGCCTTTTCCGCCATAGCTGCGGTGCGGTTTCTTGCCATACATCCAGTATGGCTGCGAACCCACACCTTGCTCTGACGAAAAATTCCTCGCCGACCACTCTTGCCAACGGGCGGCGGGCAGCCCAAAATCGCGGAGTCCAGAGGCAGAGCCCCCGGTCGCCCCGCGCACGGGGCGAAACTCCCGCCCGTCGCAACGGGCGAAATACTCAATCGTCCCAAAGCGCCATCCGCAGATGGCGCAATCCCCGCGGCGAATGCCGCAAGGCCGCCGTCCCCACCCCGTCAGCGGGTGGTGGACGGCGGCCTTATGTTACACCCCACCGTAGGGCGCGGCATCCTTGACGCGCCCGCACCGCACCCCATCCGGGGCCGTCAAGGATGCCGGCCCCTACGATTCGGATGTTCGCTGGTGCATCCCGGCGGCGGGGGCAAGCCCCCGCCCTACGGGGTGGAATCCATCGGCCCGCGGAAACTGGAACGTGCCTGCCAGCGGCGGGACACATAGGTCCCGCCCTACGTTCCCTGTCGGCAGTCCGTCCATGTTTGTAGGGCGCGGCATCCCTGACGCGCCCAAAGCGCACCCCATCCGGGGCCGTCAAGGATGCCGGCCCCTACGATTTGGATGTTCGTCGGTGCGGCGCGTAGGCCGCCCCCCAGGGCGCGGTGTTGGGTGGTGCGGTGTGCGGGCCGATGTGGGCATCGGCCCCTACGGTCTGCATATTCGGGAGTGCGTACCAGCGGCGGGACACATAGGTCCCGCCCTACGTTCCCTGTCGGCAGTCCGTCCATGTTCGTAGGGCGCGGCATCCTTGACGCGCCCATAACGCACCCCATCCGGGGCCGTCAAGGATGCCGGCCCCTACGATTTGGATGTTCGCTGGTGCATCCCGGCGGCGGGGGCAAGCCCCCGCCCTACGGGGTGGAATCCATCGGCCCGCGGAAACTGGAACGTGCCTGCCAGCGGCGGGACACATAGGTCCCGCCCTACGTTCCCTGTGGGCAGTCTGTCCGGGTTCGTGGGCCATTGCGCAAATTGGTTTCTAACGCAATCACTTTTTTGTGGCATGTGCATAAAATGAATCGAATATTTTTTGCAGCTTGACAATTAAATCAATTTCCGGTATTATGTAGCATGCTACCGAATATAGGTAGCATGCTACATAAAAAAGGAGGCGGTTTCCTATAGAACCGGTCAGCCGTGATGCCCTGGGGCTGCAAATCAAGATCGTCAGCAAGCTGCTCAAACAGGCGGTATCCGACAAAATCGCATCTCTCGATTTGACAAGCTCCCAGTCCTTTGTGCTGGGCTACCTGTGCTACCACGCGCAGCAGGGCGAGGCAGTCTATCCCCGGGACATTGAAAAGCACTTTGATTTCAGTCACCCCACCGTATCGGGTCTGCTGCAGCGGATGGAGGCCAAGGGCTTCGTCCGTATGGAGCCCTCGTCAGAGGACCGGCGCTGCAAACGCATCGCCGTCACCGACCGCGCCATGCAGGTCAATCAACAGGTTCTGGACCAGCTGGACGCCGCCGAACGGCAGATGATCTCCGGCTTCTCCGCCGAGGAAGTCGATCTGCTCCACAACCTGTTCGCACGCATGATCCACAATCTCACCCCAAATACCGATGAAGGAGGAATAAACCCTTGATCAAAAAACTCATGCGAAGCATCCGGGAGTACAAAAAGGACACCATCCTGGCCCCGGTCTTCGTCACCTGCGAGGTCATCCTGGAGGTTTTGATCCCCTTTCTGATGGCAAAGCTCATCGACAACGGCATCACCCCCGGCAACATGGACTACACCATCCGCATGGGCCTGGTGCTGGTGGTCTGCGCCGCCGCCTCCCTGGGCTTCGGCGCACTGTCCGGTCTCGCCGCCTCCCGCGCCTCCGCCGGTTTCGCCAAAAACCTGCGCAAAGACATGTTCTATCATGTCCAGCACTTCTCCTTTACCAACATTGACCACTTCTCGACGTCCAGTATCGTCACCCGTCTGACCACCGACGTGACCAACATCCAGAACGCCTTTATGATGGTCATTCGCATTGCCGTCCGCAGCCCCATCATGCTGATTCTGTCCATGTTTATGGCGTTCCAGGTGAACAGTGAGCTGGCCCTGGTGTTCCTGTGCGTGGTGCCCATTCTGGCCATCGGCATGTATTTCATTATGACCCGCTCCTATCCCATCTTCCACCGGGTCTTTGAGACGTACGACAAGCTGAACAATGTGGTGGGCGAAAACCTCCACGGCATCCGCGTGGTCAAGTCCTTCGTCCGCGAGGAAAAGGAAAAGCAGAAGTTCGGCGACGTGTCCCAGGCCATCTATGTGGACTTCTACAAGGCCGAACGGCTTATGGCCTACATCATGCCCCTGATGCAGTTCTCCATCTACACCTGCATGATTCTCCTCAGCTGGTTCGGCGGCAAGCTGGTCATCACCACGGCCATGTCCACCGGCGAACTGATGACCATGTTCTCCTACGTCATCCAGATTCTCATGAGCCTGATGATGCTGGCCATGGTTGCCACCATGATCGCCATCTCCCGCGCCAGCGCCGAGCGTGTGACGGAGCTGCTGGACGAGCAGAGCGACCTCCACAACGGTGCCAACCCCGTTATGACCGTTGCCGACGGCTCCATCGAGTTCCAGGACGTGAGCTTCAGCTACACGGGCAAAACCAACAAGCTGTGCCTGTCCGACGTGAATCTGTCCATCCGTTCTGGTGAGACCATCGGCGTCATCGGCGGTACCGGTTCCTCCAAGTCCACCCTGGTTCAGCTGATTCCCCGCCTCTACGACGCCACCTGCGGTAAGGTCCTGGTGGGCGGCGTGGATGTCCGGGACTACGACGTGGAGACGCTGCGAAACGAGGTGGCCATGGTGCTGCAAAAGAACACCCTGTTCTCCGGCTCCATCAAGGACAATCTCCGCTGGGGCAACCCCAACGCCACCGACGAGGAAATGCAGCACGCCTGCCATCTGAGCCGGGCCGACGAGTTTATCGCCACCTTCCCCAAGGGCTATGACACCCACATCGAGCAGGGCGGCGCCAACGTCTCCGGCGGCCAGCGCCAGCGTCTGTGTATCGCCCGCGCCCTGCTGAAAAAGCCCAAGATTCTGATTCTCGACGACTCCACCTCCGCCGTGGATACCCGCACCGACGCCATGATCCGCCAGGCGTTCCTGGAGGAGATTCCCGACACCACCAAGATCATCATTGCACAGCGTGTGTCCTCGGTGCAGGATGCCGACCGGATCATTGTCCTGGACGGCGGCCGCGTCAACGCCGTGGGTACCCACGAAGAATTGCTGGCCACCAACCCCATCTACCGCGAAGTCTATGAATCCCAGGTGAAAGGAGACGATGACAATGCCCCCGCTGCCCAATAAGTCCTCGGGCCGTAAGCCCAAGCAGGTCAAAACCACCGCAAAACGGCTCATGCGCTATATTATCGGCCAGTACCGGGTCCGCTTTATCCTGGTGGTCTGCTTCATTCTCATGAGCTCCATTGCCAACGTGTCGTCGTCCCTGTTCCTGCAAACCCTCATCGACGACTATATCACCCCCATGCTGGGCGCCAGCGCCCCCGATTTTGCCCCCCTGCTGAAAATCCTCGTCACCATGGGCACCGTGTACGCCCTGGGCGTTCTGTCGGCCTTTGCCTACACCCGCATCATGGCCCGCATCTCCCAAGGCGTCCTCAAGGACATCCGCGACGAGATGTTCAACCACATGCAGACGCTGCCCATCCGCTACTTCGACACCCATTCCCATGGCGACATCATGAGCCATTACACCAACGACACCGATACGCTGCGGCAGATGATCACCCAGTCCATCCCCAACGTCATCTCCTCCGGCTCCATGATTATCGCCGTCTTCTTCTCCATGCTGAAGATGAGCGTCTGGCTGACGCTGTTCGTCGTTGTCTTCCTGTTCCTGATGCTCCAGGCCATCAAGGCCATGGCCGGACGGTCCGCCAAATACTTCGTCAACCAGCAGAAGGCCCTGGGCGACGTCAACGGCTACATTGAGGAAATGATCAACGGCCAGCGGGTCATCAAGGTGTTCTGCCACGAGGAAGCCACCAAAGACGAGTTTGACCGGAAGAACGAGGAGCTCTGCGACCACGCCACCAAGGCCAACGGCATCGCCAACATCATGATGCCCGTTATGATGAATCTGGGCAACTTGCAGTATGTGCTCATTGCCATCGTCGGCGGCGCCATGGCCATCGCCGGTGTGCCCAATCTGACCCTGACCGGCGTAGGCACCATGACCCTCGGTACCATCGCTTCGTTCCTGACGCTGTCCAAAAGCTTTACCCAGCCCGTGAGCCAGATTTCCCAGCAGATGAACTCTGTGATTATGGCTCTGGCTGGCGCCGAGCGTATCTTTGAGCTGATGGACGAGGAGCCGGAGCAGGACAACGGTTATGTCACGCTGGTCAACGCCAAGTACGACGAGAACGGCGAGCTGACGGAGACCAACGAGCGGACCCACCTGTGGGCCTGGAAGCATCCCCACCACGACGGTACCCTCACCTATACGAAGCTGACCGGCGACGTGCGGTTCTTCGATGTGGACTTCGGCTACACGCCGGAAAAGACCGTCCTGCACAATGTGACGCTGTACGCCAAGCCCGGCCAGAAAATCGCTTTCGTCGGCGCAACGGGCGCAGGCAAGACCACCATTACCAACCTGATCAACCGGTTCTATGACATTGCCGACGGCAAAATCCGCTATGACGGCATCAACATCAACAAGATCAAAAAGCCCGATCTGCGCCGGTCCCTGGGCATCGTGCTCCAGGACGTGAACCTGTTTACCGGCACCATCATGGACAACATCCGCTACGGCAAGCTGGACGCCACCGATGAAGAATGTATTGCGGCGGCCAAGCTGGCCAATGCCCACGACTTCATCACCCGTCTGCCCGACGGCTACAACACCATGGTCGAGGGCGACGGCGGACGGCTCAGCCAGGGCCAGCGGCAGCTGCTTTCCATTGCCCGTGCGGCTGTGGCCGATCCCCCGGTTATGATTCTGGACGAAGCCACGTCCTCCATCGATACCAGAACGGAAGCCATTGTCCAGCGTGGTATGGACCAGCTGATGCAGGGCCGGACGGTGTTCGTCATCGCCCACCGGCTGAGTACCGTCAAGAACTCCGACGCCATTATGGTGCTGGAGCAGGGCCGTATCATCGAGCGCGGCTCCCATGACGAGCTGATTGCCCAGAAGGGTAAGTATTACCAGTTGTATACCGGCGCGTTCGAGCTGGAATAAGGGGTAAAAAGAAAAAAGTTTTACTCGATTTTTTTCAAAAAATCGCAGGGGTCCAGGGGACAGCGTCCCCGGTCGCCCGCCGCAGCGGGCGAAACTCCCGCTGGCCGCAGCCAGCGAAACACCCGCGCCGCGCACGGCGCGAAATCCCCCATCGTCCCGAAGCGCCATCCGCAGATGGCGCAATCCCCACGGCGAAGCCGTAAGGCCGCCGTCCCCACCCCATCGCGGGGTGGCGG
>CALWWW010000028.1 GCA_944385365.1 uncultured Oscillospiraceae bacterium
GGGCGGGGGCTTGCCCCCGCCGCCGGTGTGCAGTTCTGCTGAAACGTAGGGGCCGGCATCCCTGACGGCCCCGGCTGGTAATGCAATATGGGTGCGTCAGGGATGGTGCGCCCTACGGTGGGGGTACACAAAAGGCCGCCGTCCGCCACCCGCTTTTGGGTGGGGACGGCGGCCTTCGGCTGCGCCGGGGGATTGCGCCATCTGCGGATGGCGCTTTGGGACGATGGGGGAGTTCGCGCCGTGCGCGGCGCGGGTATTTCGCCCGCTGCGGCGGGTGGGTGTTTCGCTGGCTGCGGCCAGCGGGTATTTCGCCCCGTGCGCGGGGCGGGAGTTTCGCCCGCTGCGGCGGGCGACCGGGGGCGCTGCCCCCTGGACCCCTGCGATTTTTTGAAAAAAATCGAGTAAAACTTTTAATTATTCGTACAGGGGGTACTTCTTGCAAATTTCGGCCACAGCGGCCCGGACCGCGTCGCGGGTGGCCGGGTAATCCACCGCCGTTTTATACATGCATTCGGCGATGATCTCCATATCCTCCGCGCCCAGGCCGCGGGTGGTGGCGGCGGGGGTACCGATACGGACGCCGGAGGTGACGGTGGGCTTCTCCGGGTCGTTGGGGATGGCGTTTTTATTGACGGTGATGTGGACATCATCCAGACGGGTCTGGAACTCCTTGCCCGTCACATGGAGGGGCCGCAGGTCCGCCAGCATCAAATGGTTATCGGTGCCGCCGGACACCAGATCAAAGCCCTTTTCCAGCAGTGCCTTGGCCAGAACCTGAGCGTTGGACACGATCTTTTCGGCGTAGGCCCGGAACTCCGGGGCCATGGCCTCCTTGAGACAAACGGCCTTGGCGGCGATAATATGCATCAGCGGGCCGCCCTGGGTGCCGGGGAACACGCCGGAATTCAGCTTCTTAGCAAATTCCTCCCGGCCCAGAATCAGGCCGCCCCGGGGACCGCGCAGCGTCTTATGGGTGGTGGTGGTGACGATATCGGCGTAGGGGACAGGGCTCTGGTGGACGCCGCCGGCCACCAGACCGGCGATATGGGCCATATCCACCATCAAAAGGGCCCCGTGCCGGTGGGCAATGTCGGCAAATTTATCAAACTCCAGCGCACGGGGATAGGCGGACGCACCGGCCACCACCAGTTTGGGCTGCACCCGCTTTACCAAATCCTCCACGGCGTCGTAGTCAATGCGGCCCGTGGCCGGGTCCACGCCGTAGGCATGGAAGTCGTAGTATTTGCCGGACAGGTTGGCGCGGCTGCCGTGGGTCAGATGGCCGCCGTTTTCCAAACTCATGCCCACCACGGCGTCGCCGGGCTGTAACAGCGCCGCGTAAACGGCCAGATTGGCCTGAGCGCCGGAGTGGGGCTGCACGTTGGCAAACTCCGCGCCGAACAGCGCCTTGGCCCGGTCAATGGCCACCTGTTCCAGCACGTCCACATGCTCACAGCCGCCATAGTACCGCTTGCCGGGGAGACCCTCGGCGTATTTGTTGGTCAGAACGCTGCCCATGGCGGCCAGCACCGCCTGGGATGTGATGTTTTCCGACGCGATCAGCTCGATGTTGCGCCGCTGGCGGCGCAGTTCTTCGTCCATGAGACCGGCGATTTCCGGGTCAAAGGAACGGACAAATTCGATGGATTCCACAGCTGCATTATTCATGGGTTTCATTCTCCTGTTCTGCATAAAAGTAAAAAAAGAGCCGGTCCCGGAGGGCCGACCAACGTGAAAATGCAAAGCAGCGACTGCACCAATAGCGTATAACAGGGGTGCAACCGGATACTCTGTCCTTTTGCCTGAGAGATTCGACGGCTGACGCCGTCTTGCACCTTCGGCACTCCACATTGGAGATTCTCCAGAGTTCCCTCGATCTTTCAGTCCCATCCCCGGAGGGATTCCTGAGAGTATGACTCCTTCGGCAGACCGGCACGGTCACTTTCCTGAAAGACTTCGCAGGGCCATATGGAATTGCTTCTATTATAAAGTGAAAAAAAGCGGCGGGCCATTGACGTTTTTCATAAAAAATTATTTGCAAAAATCGGAATGAATATACGAATTGTTAAAAATCTGTTCGTTGACAACGATTGCTGCCATGGTATGATAAAGATGACCTACGAAAGGAGGGTTTCACCATGAAACGAAGAATGCTTGCGCTGGTGGCCCTGCTGGCCGTGCTGCTGACGGCCTGCGCGAAAGGGGACGATCAGCAGACGGTCACCGGTGTCACCGAGCCGGACCAGACCGGGACCGAAGAAAAAAATGAAGAAATTTTGCAAGAAGATGTAACCAAACCGGAGGATGCAACGTCTATAGAACAGGAGGTGCTTTCGCTGGTGGCGTCCGTCCGCATGGAACTGAACCGGTCCGATGTCACAGACGACGACGGCACGGTGCTGTGCTATGGCAATCTGACTCGCCCGGAGGTATTCATCGATGGCGGGGAAGTGGCTGCTGCCGCCATCAATGATGTACTGATGGCCCAGGCCGCCGAACGGCATGCTGCTGTCCAGTCTGCGGCACAGCAGGCAAAGACAGACCGGCCCCTGCTGGAGGAGACCGGCGGCTTCAATGGATATTCCGTCAGCGATCTGGTGACGGTGGCCCGGTTGGATGGAAAGACCGTCAGCCTGCTGTGGAGCGCGTCGGACAATCTGGGCGGCGCCCACGACAGCACCCTGACCACCGCCTGGGTCTTTGATGTGGCCACCGGCGACCGGCTGGAGCTGAAAGATGTGACCGGCGACTATGATGCCCTGGCGCAGCTGCTCACCGAACGGGTGACAGCGGAGATCAGTGCCGCCCCCGACCGCTACTTTTCCCAGGCAGCGGAGCAGATACCGCAGCTGCTGGAGACGGGCAGCTGGTACTTCTCCGACCAGGGCCTGGTGCTGCTGGCGCCGCCGGAGCTGCTGGCACCCTATGCCGCCGGGACCCTGGAGTTTACCGTATCCTATGCAGATCTGGAGGGACTGCTGGACCAACCGTGGATGCCGGCGGAAGCGGCGGACAGCCAGGGAGAACCCCAGATTGCCCTGCAAACCGATGACGGTGCCCCTGCCGCCACCATGGCCGTCCAGGCCGATGACTCCGGCGCGGAGATGGTCCTGTGGACCGACGGCGTGTTGGAGGACTTCCGTATCTGGCGGGTCACCAGCAGTGACGGCGTCACCTGGTACCGGGGCGGCTGCTGCTACGCTGTAGACCGCCTGGAGGACGGGCAGGTTGTGGGCCTGACGGCCATGCTGCCCGACGTGATGACCAATGTGATGATCTCCTATACGGCGGATGGAGAGACCGTCTACCGGGGCATTGGGGAGAGCGGCAAGGATGGTTCGGTGTTTTTCCTGGAACTGGACACGGTCATTGATTAAGAATCCTTTAAATTTCTACAAAAGGAATTGGCATTTTTCGCGCCTCCATTGACAAGCCTGGGAAAGATTGATATATTTTCTGTACTAAGACATTTAACACACTCATTTACATTCAATTTAAGGAGGAATCGCCCATGGAGGATCAGGGTGTCAAGTTGGAGAAGCGGCCGGAGGAAACGCCGGCCATTGACACGGCGGAAGCCGACCGTCTGCGGGTTCTGGAGGAAAAGAAGGCCCGGCGGGAGGCGGCGGCCAAGCTCAAGCGGAAGAAAATCCGCCGTAAGCGCATTATCACTTCGGTGATTGCCCTGGCGGTGGTGGGCGGCATCGCCTTTGGCATGATGCAGCTGTTCAAGGAGAAGAAGCCGGAACTGACCGTCTGGAGCCAGCCGGTCATGCGGGGCCCCATCAGCAGCAGCGTCACCGGCAGCGGCGAGACCAAGGCTCTGAAATCGGCCACCCTGACCCTGTCCTCCGGCGGCACGGTCCAGGAGGTCTACGTCCAGGAGGGCCAGCAGGTCAAAGAGGGCGACCCCCTGTACAAGGTGGACAGCACCGAGGCCCAGAAGGCCGTGGAGGATGCCCAGAAGACCGTCAACGACTATCAGAAGCAGATTGACGCGCTGAACAAGTCCTATGCCGATCTGACTTTTACCGCGCCCTTTACCGGTAAGCTCATTGACGCCCCGGACCTGAAAGTGGGCAACACCATTGCCAGCGGTGAGAAGCTGGGCAAGCTGGTGGACGACAGCACCATGAAGCTGTCCCTCTATTTCAGCTACGCCTATGAGCAGGAGTTTTCCGTGGGCAAGACGGCCACCATCTCCATTCCCACCACCATGACCAACGTCACCGGTACCGTGGAGACCATCAACAAGGTCCAGCGCATCAGCCCCGAGGGCTCCAAGCTGTTCGAGGTCATCTTCTCCATGAAGAACCCCGGTACCCTCACCGAGGGCATGGGCGCTACGGCGTCCCTCAAGGCCGCCGACGGCAGCGAGATTTTCGCCTATGAGCCTGGCACCCTTACATACAACCGTTCCGTGGACCTGACCACCAAGGCCGGCGGCGAGCTGATCAAGGTCAACCTCATCAACTACGGCACCGTCCAATCCGGTACGGTCCTGGTGCAGATGAAGGGCGACAACAACGACGATCAGATGGCGTCCCTCAACACCTCTCTGTCCGATGCCCAGGCCAACCTGAAAAAGGCCCAGGAATCCCTGGCCAAGTACAACGCCGTGGCCCCCATCTCCGGTACGGTCCTGTCCGTCGGCTTGCAGCCGGGCCAGACGGTGCCCACCGATACCACGGCGGTGTCCATCGCGGATACCAGCATTATGACCGTGGAGATCAAAGTGGACAGCATGAACGTCTCCTATGTCAAAGCCGGTATGAGCTGCGATATTGTCCAGTACGATATGAACGGCGACCAGACCACAGTGCCCGGTACGGTGACCTCCGTCAGTCTGGAGGGCAAGAATGAAAACGGCGTGTCCTATTTCCCGGCCACCATCCAGGTGGAAAATCCCGATGGACAGCTGCGGCCCGGTATGTATGTGGAGTACAGCATGACGGCGTCCCAGGTGGATGACTGTTTGCAGGTGCCGCTCCAGGCCGTCAAGCAGACCCAGCTGGGTACCTGCGTCTTTGTGGAGGGCGAGCCCACCGATAAGGCTCTCGACCCGGCGGAGCTGGGTATGGAGGTTCCGGAGGGCTATTACGCGGTGGCCGTCACCATCGGCGTGTCCGATCAGGCCAACGTGGAGATCAAGGAGGGCCTGGAGGAAGGCCAGAACGTCTTTATCCAGTACATGACCAATGAAGGCAGCTCCTGGGATACAGGCGGCATGGGCGGCGCCATCGCTGTGGGATGAGGTGAGTGACATGGAGACCATGGAAACGAAACTCATCGACGTGCAGGAGGTCTACAAAATCTACAACGAGGACGAGGAAAACGAGGTCCGGGCATTGGACGGCGTCTCCCTGGAAATCGGCCGCGGGGAATTTGTGGCCATCGTCGGCGCGTCCGGCTCCGGCAAGTCCACGTTGATGAACATTCTCGGCTGCCTGGACGTACCCACCTACGGCGAATACTATCTGGACGGCCACGATGTCACCACCCTGACGGACCAGGAGCTTTCCCGCATCCGCAACCGGGAAATCGGCTTCATCTTCCAGGGCTACAACCTGATTCCCGGCCTCAACGCCGTGGAGAATGTGGAGCTGCCCCTGATCTACCAGGGCGTCCGGGGCGACAAGCGCCGGGACATGGCCATGGAGGCGTTGGAGCGGGTGGGCCTGGAGGACCGGTACGACCGGCGTCCCTCTCAGCTCTCCGGCGGCCAGCAGCAGCGCATCGCCGTGGCCCGGGCCATCGCCGCCCAGACCCCCATCATCATGGCTGACGAGCCCACCGGCGCATTGGATTCCAAAACCGGTGAACATGTGCTGCAAATCCTCCACGATCTGAACAAGCAGGTGGGGACCACCATCATCCTCATCACCCACGATATCAAAATTGCCAAGACGGCCCGGCGCATTGTCCAGATCTCCGATGGCAACATCATCCAGGATTGCCCGCGAGAGGAGGCGGTATTTTGAATCTGCGCCAATCATTTAAAATGTCCATGCAGTCCCTGATGTCCAACAAGGGCCGGGCCTTTCTGACCATGCTGGGCATCATCATCGGCGTGGCCGCCGTTATGATCATGGTGTCGGTGGTCCAGGGCCAAAACAAGGCCATGAAGGAATATTACGAGGCCCAGGGCACCAACAAAATCACCATCAGCGCCTCGACCTATAACGGCATGGACCTGACGGAGGACATTTACAAATACTGCCTGAGCCTGTCGGACTATGTCTCCGGCGTCACGCCCAACGGCATGGCTTATATCAATTCCGTCAAGTATATGTCCGCCAACACCCAGAACAATCAGAATATGGGCAGCCCCAACATCTACCTGGGCAGCGACCAGTTTTCCATCTGCAACAACTACAAGCTGGCCCAGGGACGGGACCTGTCCTATCTGGATATCAAGCGGTACAACAAGGTCATCGTCCTGGGCAGCAAGCTGAAGGAATATCTGTTCCAGGCACAGGACCCCATCGGCAAGTATGTGGCCCTGGATTCCCAGTATTTTAAGGTTGTCGGCGTCTATGCCCCCATCGGCGGCGACAGCAACAGCGAGATGGCCTCATCCTATGATTATCTCAATTATGTCGGCGTGATTCCGTATTCCACCAGCCGCTTTCTGAGCAGAGGGTACAGCTCGTTCTCGGAATTTACGGTCAAGGCCAAGAACGCGGAAGCCGTCACCATGGCCATCACCCAGATCAACGGCTTCCTGTCCGGCAAGATCAACCAGAACAACGGTTATTTCTATGTGAATTCTCCCAATACCTGGCAGCAGGAGAGCAACAAGCAGAATACCATGATGAGTTTGGTGCTGGGCGGCATCGCCGGTATCTCCCTGCTGGTCGGCGGCATCGGCATCATGAACATCATGCTGGTAACCGTAACGGAGCGAACACGGGAAATCGGTATTCGTAAGGCCATCGGCGGCAGCCGCCGGTCGATTATCACCCAGTTCCTGATTGAAGCCTGCGTATTGTGCGGCGTGGGCGGCTTCCTGGGCGTGGTGATCGGCTTCCTGGGAACGGTCATAGCAGGTAAACTGCTGATGAAAATGTTCCTGCTGCCAAGCCTGCCGATGACATTGGGCGCGGTGGCGTTCTCGGTGCTCATGGGCGTGGGCTTCGGCATGTACCCCGCCGTCAAGGCGTCGGGATTGCAGCCGGTGGAAGCGTTGCGAGCCGATTAAAGGAGGAGTGATACGATGAAGAAAAAATTTCTTTCCCTGCTGCTGAGCGTGGCGCTGGTACTTTCCATGGTGCTGCCCGCCTCGGCGGCCTTTACGGACATCAAGGACAGCCAGCTGCAAAAGCAGGTGTCCGTCCTGCAAATGCTGGGCGTCATCGGCGGTACGTCGGCCAGCACCTTTTCCCCCAGCGGTACCCTGAGCCGCGCCCAGTTCTGCAAAATGGCAGTGGTGCTCCTGGGCCGGGAAAATGAGGAGCCGCTGTACCGCAACCGGACCATTTTCCCGGATGTGAAATCCAACCACTGGGCCAGAGGCTATATCAATCTGGCCGTTTCCGTGGATGCGGGCGGCAGCACCGGTGAGAACGGCCAGACCACCGGCGGCGTCAAGCTGATCCGCGGCATGGCCGACGGCACCTTCCAGCCGGACCGTGCCATCACCTACGCCGAGGCCGTCACCATTCTCATGCGGGTCCTGGGCTATTCCGATACCGATGCCGGTATGAACTGGCCCACGGGCTATTTGCAGCTGGCGGCCAAGCTGAAGGTCACGGAGGGCCTCGGCAGCCTCAACGCCAACAGCAGTCTGACCCGCGCCCAGGCGGCCACCATGTTCTATCAGGCATTGTTTGCCAAGACCAAGGACGGTTCGCCCTACTATCAGAAACTGGGCACCCCCAAGACCGGCGTTGTCCTCACCGGCAACAACGGCAAGCTGGAGGACGGCTCCACCGTCGGCCTGGTCACCAGTGACGGCAGCGTTTACAAGCTGGCCAACGGCGCGTCGGCCCCCGCCGAGCTGGTGGGCCAGCGGGGCATGCTGCTGCTGCGGAACCTGGACAACGCGGTTTTGACCTTCCTGCCCCAGGGCACTCAGAAGACTGTATCTGTGAACAAGGCCGAGGCCGCATGGTTCACCGACGACGCGGGCCACCGCTACAACATCGACCCCGCCACCACCGTTTATACGCCCAACGAGAGCACCACCTATGAGAAGCTGTGGATGGACCTGCGGGGCGGCAGCGTTCTGACGGTGTACTACAACGATACCGGCAAGATTGAATCGGCCTATTACAGCATGGGCGCGTCGGATACGGTCATGATCGCCAAGAATCTGGCCAACGGCGGCAACCCCTTCGGCGCCCTCCTCAACGGCGCGGTGGATTACAAGATCTACCGGGACGGCAATCCGGCCACGGCGGCGGATATTCAGGAGTACGACGTGGGCACCTATGACGCTACGGCCCGGGTGCTCCAGGTGTCCAGCGCCAAGCTGACAGGCACCTATGACAATGTGGAACCCAACTTGAAGAGCCCGGTCAAGGTGACCATTCTGGGCATGACCTTTGAACTGATGACCCAGGCCCAGAAGGAGATGGCAAAGTTTGAGCTGGGCGACCGGGTGACGCTGCTGCTGACGGCCGACGGCCGGGTGGCCGGTGTCCGCAGCGCCAGCGAAGTGGAAAGCAGCAACGTGGGCATTCTGGAAAAAGCCGATGGCGGAAACGTGGAAGTGAAGCTGCTGAGCGGTCTCACCATCAAGAGCAAGGCGACCAACCTGATTGCCCAGCAGGGCCAGCTGGTGACCGTTGCTTCCAAGGACCTGTACAGCGTCTATGTCTCCCCGGTGACCAGCTCCAATGTCAGCGGTTCTCTGGATGTGGCGTCCGGCAAAGTGGGCACCTTGTCCCTGAGCACCAGCTGCCGGATTTACGATCAGGCCGGCGGCGGCGAACTGGTGGAGGTCTCCCTGGACGATCTGGCGGTAGCCACCGTGCCCAACAATAAGATTACTTACGCATACCGCAACGCCAGCGGCCGCATTGACGTGCTGGTCCTCAATGATATGACCGGCGACGGCTATACCTACGGCAAGGTCAGCTATGGTGAACCCATTGTCAGTGAAGACGGCATTACCACAGGACGGAATGTGGTCGTGATTAACAGCGAAGGCACCAAGATTGCAGCCGGCACGGTTACAGTGCCGGGCACCGGCTGGGGCGGCGTCGCGTTCAGCGGTACCAGCGCCATGGCCACAGTTCCGCTGAAGACGAAAGCCAATGTCCACCGCAGCGCCTTCACCGAGCGCGACGGCAAGACGTATGTGACCCTGGGCGACCAGGAACTGCGGGTCTCCGACAAGGTCCAGTGCTACAACAGCACCACCGGCCAGTGGCTGGAGGACCTGGAGACGGCCAGAGCCTTCGCCGAGCGTCTGACGGTCTACTATGACCGCAACGCCAACGAGGGCGGCAAGGTCCGCGTGGTTGTGGTCGAGTAACTTCTGCTTCACTCACTCCCCAAGATACATCCCCTCACAGGGGGCAAAAACGGAGCGCCCAAGCGCTCCGTTTTTGTATGTTCAATCCAGAATTCGATTTCCGCAGTGGGGACAGAAGGGACGCTGGACGATGGGCAGGTGCATCTGACAATAGGGACACCGCATATAACGAACGTAGAGGTAAGTGTTCACCGCCATCAGCGCCAGGGATACGATCCAGCCATAGGAAAACAGCAGGGCCAGAAACATGACGATAAAGATGCCCCAAATCAGCTGCATCTTTTGTTTCAGATCATTCATACTGTCACCTCCATATCTCCATCGTATCACAAACCGTGGAAAAGACAGGGAGCGTTGACAGAAAAAGCGGCCTTTGCTATCATCAAGGGAGAAATTCACAGGAGAGGGTGCGCAAGTATGGCCCAAATCATCGAAGTAACCGATATCAATGTTCCGGAACTGGTGGCGTTTACCCGGCTGACCGAGGCCCAGCTGCGGAACCGGCTGGAGCCGGAGAAGGGGCTGTTTATCGCGGAGAGTCCCAAGGTCATCGGCACGGCCCTGGACGCGGGCTACCAGCCGAAAGCGCTGCTTATGGAGCACCGTCATTTGGAGGGCCAGGGGCGGGCCATCATGGACCGCTGCGGCGATATCCCGGCCTATACCGGGCCGCGGGAGGTCCTGGCTTCGCTGACCGGCTACACCCTGACCCGCGGCGTCCTCTGTGCCATGCAGAGAAAGCCCCTGCCCACCGTGGAGGAGGTCTGCAATGGGGCCCGGCGGCTGGCGGTGCTGGAGGGCATTGTGGACACCACCAATGCGGGGGCATTGTTCCGGGCGGCGGCGGCTCTGGGCATGGACGGCATTCTGTTAAGCCCCACCTGCTGCGACCCGCTGAACCGGCGGGCCGTCCGGGTCAGCATGGGCACCGTGTTTCAGATTCCCTGGACCCGATTGGAGGAGGGCTGGCCGGAGCCGGGCCTGTCCCGGCTCCACAATCTGGGCTTTGCCACCGTGGCCATGGCGCTGGATGACAGGGCATTGTCCATCGACGCCCCGGTGCTGAAAGCCCAGGACAAGCTGGCCATTGTCCTGGGCACCGAAGGGGACGGTCTGGCCCATGACACCATTGCCGCCTGTGATTACACGGTCTGCATCCCCATGCAGCATGGCGTGGATTCTCTCAATGTGGCCGCCGCCGGGTCCGTGGCCTTTTGGGAGCTGCGGGCCAGATAAACCCATACAACAAAACGCCGCGCTGCCTGGAGACAGCGCGGCGTTGCTGCTATGTAACGTTACTGCTGGTCGATGGGGAAGGTCCAGCCGAAGGGGTCCTCGGTCTTGCCCCACTGGATGCCGGAGAGATCGTCATACAGCTTCTGGGCAAAGGGGCCGATTTCGCCGTTGTGGATGGTGTAATCCACGCCCTGATAGCCCAGAACGCCGATGGGGGAGATGATGGCGGCGGTGCCGATGCCCCAGGCCTCGTCCAAAGTGCCGTCCTTGGCTGCGCCGATGAGCTCGTCCACGCTCAGGAGACGCTCGGACACGGTGATGCCCTGGCTGGCCAGCAGCTCAATGGCGCTCTTGCGGGTGATGCCCGGCAGGATGGAGCCGGTGAGCTTGGGGGTCACGATTTCGTCGCCGATCTTGAACATGACGTTCATGGCGCCCACTTCCTCGATGTACTTCCGCTCGACGCCGTCCAGCCACAGAACCTGGGAATAGCCCTTGGTCTCGGCCCGGTCGCCGGCACGGGTGGCCGCCGCGTAGTTGCCGCCGCACTTGGCCTCGCCGGTGCCGCCGCGGACGGCGCGGACGTCCTCGTCCTCAATCATGATCTTGACGGGCTTGAGACCCTCGGGGAAGTAGCTGGCCACGGGGGAGGCGATGACCAGATAGGAAATCTCCTTGGCCGTGTGGACCGCCAGATTGGGCTCCGTGGCGATCATAAAGGGCCGCAGATACAGGGAGGTACCGGGGGCGGAGGGCACCCAACCCTCTTCCAGTTCCACAAAGAGCCGCAGGCTCTCCAGGGCCAGGTCCTCGTCCATGGTGGGCAGGCACATGCGGCGGGCGGAATTGTTCATGCGGCGGATGTTCTCCATGGGGCGGAACATCTGCACCTTGCCGTCGGGACGGCGGTAGGCCTTGAGGCCCTCAAAAATCTCGGTGCCGTAGTGGAGCACCACGGCGGCCGGATGAATCTCCAGATTGCCGAAGGGCTCGATGCGGGCGTCATGCCAGCCGATACCGGCGGTGTAGTCGATGCGCAGCATGTGGTCGGTATAGTATTTGCCGAAGCCCAGATGATTCTGATCGGGCTTTGCCTTGGGAGTCGCCGTTCTGGTAATTTTGATGTTGCTCATGGTGTCTTCCTTTCCGCCGGGGCCCCTGGGGCCGCCGGTTCATTCTGTATAGTCATACTTCTTATATTTTAGTCCTTTTTCCAGGCCAGGTCAAGCCGAAGCCGTCGGGACCCGTCGTGGATTGCTTTACCGAATTTTAGCATTGAAGTATTTTTCCTATTGTAAACCATGGGTCTACCGTTGTCAATGGGAGAAATCCGGGGCCGGTTTGTGCGGAGTGGCCGAAGGATTTCTGAAAAAATTGTGGCTTTCGTGGAAAATAACCGTTGACGGCGTCCGGCCGGTGTCGTATACTATGACTACCAATTCCATAGCTGAAAGGCAATGAAGGAAAGAGTAAGCCAAACCGACCGTCCAAGAGAGCCCCGGCAGGTGAGAGGGGGCACGGCACGCTGTGCTGAACATGGTTCCGGAGCCGCGCACCGACTACCCCTGCGGTATAGGCTGCGACGGGAGCGCCCGTCATCGCGCAGGCGTATGTCAGTACGCTGTAAGGCCGTTTCCGTGAGGCAGCGGCGAACCAAGGTGGTACCACGGTGGAGTAGTCTGTCGTCCTTGATCGAAGATCAGGGGCGTTTTTTTATGCCCATACGATAGTTTGACAACGAAAGGAGCGGTTGGTCCATGGCAGAACCGATCATTCAGATTCGAGACCTGACCAAGACCTTCGGCCAGGGGGCGGACGCCGTCCACGCCCTGGAGCACATCTCACTGAACATTCAAAAAGGGGAGATTTTCGGCATCATCGGCCTGTCCGGCGCCGGTAAAAGTACGCTGGTCCGCTGTATGAACCTGCTGGAGCGGCCCACCGCCGGCAGTGTGGTGGTGGACGGCCAGGAGCTGACCCAGCTCACGGACCGGCAGCTGCGCAAGGCCCGCCAGTCCATCGGCATGATCTTTCAGGGCTTCAATCTGCTGATGCAGCGGACGGCCCTGGACAATATCTGTTTCCCCCTGGAGCTGACGGGCGTACCAAAGGCCCAGGCCCGGAAGAAGGCACGGGAGCTGTTGGAAGTTGTGGGTCTGGGCGACCGGGAGAACGCCTACCCGGCCCAGATGTCCGGCGGCCAGAAGCAGCGCATTGCCATTGCGAGAGCCCTGGCAACGGACCCCAAGGTGCTGCTGTGCGACGAGGCCACGTCGGCACTGGACCCCACCACGACGCTGTCCATTCTGGAGCTGCTCAAGGACCTGAACCAGAAGCTGGGCGTCACGGTGGTCATCATCACCCATGAGATGAAAGTGGTGGAGCGCATTTGCCACCGGGTGGCCATCCTCAGCGGCGGCGTGGTGGCCGAACAGGGCGAAGTGGCGGAGATTTTCGCCAATCCTCAGTCGGAAATCGGCCGTCAGCTGGTGTACCCCGGCGGCGTCAAGCTGGAAGCTCTGCGGGAATCCCGCGTCATCCGCATCGCGTTCAACGGCGGTTCCTCGTATGAACCCCTCATTGCGTCCCTGGCCATCGACTGCGGCGTGAAAGTCAATATTCTCGGCGCGGATACCCGCAACATCGACGGCAAGGCCTTCGGCACCATGCTGCTGGGCCTGCCCCAGGACCCCACCGAAGCCGCCAAGGCGGTAAACTATATCCAATCCCAACCCAACGTGACCATGGAGGAGGTGCCGGACCATGGCTGAATTTTGGAATGAATACGGCGGACTGATTCTGGAAGGTCTCCGGGATACGTCCATTATGGTGGTAGCATCCACCATCTTCGCCTATATCATCGGTTTGCCCTTGGGCGTGCTGCTGATTGTCACCCGCCCCGGCGGCATCTGGGAACGTCCCTGGTGTAACCGCATTGTGGGCTGGATTGTCAACATCGGACGGTCCATTCCCTTTATCATTCTGATGATTTTGCTGCTGGGCTTTACGAAATTTCTCGTGGGCACCATGATTGGTGTAGCCGGTGCCATTCCGCCATTGGTGATTTCCGCCGCCCCCTTTATCGCCCGGATGGTGGAGTCGTCCCTGTCGGAAGTGGATGGCGGCGTGGTGGAGGCAGCCCAGTCCATGGGCGCTTCCACATGGCAGATTGTCCGGAAGGTCTACTTGCCCGAGGCCCGGCCCTCTCTGATTTTGGGTGCGTCCATTTCCATCGTCACCATCATCGCCTATACGACCATTGCCGGTACCATCGGTGCGGGTGGCCTTGGAGATTTAGCTGTACGGTACGGATATGTCCGCAGCGTACCCCCGGTTCTGTGGACCACGGTGCTTTTGATCATCGTCATGGTCCAGGTCGTACAATCGCTGTTCAGCTGGCTTTCCAGAAAGCTGGATAAGAGACTTCGCTGATAATTTAAGGAGGAACCTGAAAATGAAAAAGCTCATCGCAACGCTGCTGGCCGTCGGTCTGGTGGCAACCCTGGGCGCCTGCGGCGCCAAGAAGGACGACGCCACCCTGAAGGTGGCCGCCACCGCCGTGCCCCACGCCGAAATTCTCAACGCCTGCAAGGATATGATGAAAGAGAAGGGCTACACCCTGGAAGTCACCGAGTACAGTGACTATATCATCCCCAACACCGCCGTGGAGGAAGGCGAGGAAGACGCCAACTTCTTCCAGCACACCCCCTACCTGGAGCAGTTCAACACGGACAACGGCACCCATCTGGTCAGCGTGGCCAAGATTCACTATGAGCCCATGGGCATCTATCCCGGCAAGTCCGCCTCCATCGAGGAAGTGCCCGACGGCGGCACCGTGGCCGTGCCCAACGACGTGACCAACGAGGCCCGTGCCTTGCAGCTGCTGGCCGCCCAGGGCCTCATTGAGATCGATCCCGCCGCCGGCCTCAACGCCACCCCCAAGGACATCACCTCCAACCCCAAGAACCTGGAGTTCACCGAGCTGGAAGCCGCCATGCTGCCCAAGACCGTGGAGGAGTTCGATCTCAACGTCATCAACTCCAACTTTGCCATGGACGCCGGTCTGAACCCCGCCACCGATGCCCTGGCTTCGGAGGGCGCTGATTCCGAGGGCGCGCAGACCTATGCCAACGTGCTGGTGGTCAAGGAGGGCAACGAGGACAACGAGGCCATTAAGGCGCTGATTGAGTGCCTGACCTCCGACGAGACCCGCGCTTTCATCGAGGAGACTTACGGCGGCGCCGTGGTCCCGGTGTTTTAAGAGACACAGAACCCCCCACTGTTTCCCCATGGGAAATGGTGGGGGGTTCTCGGTAGCGGAGGGCCTTTACAGACGAAATGTAAATTGATATAATGACGAAATAAAGCGATGCTTGATTAAATGGCTGCCGTGGAGCCAGGAACGGGGATGGTTGCTATAAAATGTATTTTATGCGGCGCAGAGATGGAGCAGGGGGGCATTGTGACAAGTGGCATTACCGTTCTGTGGGTGCCGCGCCGGGAGTTTCAAAAAAAGGGGCTCCGCAAATTGATGTATAAAGATGGAAAGTCCATCGGACACGGCACGATAACTGACATGGTTATTGGCCAGACAAGAATCCCAAATGCGTATTATTGCGAGCACTGCAATAAGGTCATAGGGATTTTTGACGTCAAAAAGTAAGCAGCCGGCCATGGTGCGGCGCACGCTTCCGTTGCATAGCAAAAAGTATCGGGAATCGCCGGAAATACGAACACCGGTACAAAAAAGGCCGCCGTCCGCCACCCGCGTGGGGTGGGGACGGCGGCCTTACGGCTGCGCCGTGGGGATTGCGCCATCTGCGGATGGCGCTTTGGGACGACAGGGGATTTCGCCCGCTGCGGCGGGCGGGGGGTTCGCGCCTTGCGAGGCGCGACCGGGGGCGCTGCCCCCTGGACCCCTGCGATTTTTTGAAAAAAATCGAGTAAAACTTTTTCCTTTTTGCTGCTAAACGGGGAATCAACGGTCCCACTTGTCGATAAGGGATTTGATCTGATCGGCAAATTTGCCCAAATCCTTGTTGGAGCCGCCCCGGTTGTGTTCCACTGCCAGCAGCAGTTCCTTGGCCATCTGTTCCAGACGGCGATAGGCCGGGGAAGCGGGCTGCACCGGCTTGGCCTTGACCGTGGCCGTCGGCCGTACACGGGCGGTGCCCAATTCGGTGATCCGGTTCTCCAGCAGGTCATAGACCTCGCCGGGCAGGGGCGCATGGGCCGGAATGTGGTTATCGGTCAGCAGCTGGGCGTATTCCTCCGTCACCTCGTCCTGACCGTGAACCACAAAGGTATGGCGGGGGGCCGGGTTGAAGTTCTGCGCCCAGGCCAGCAGATGGGAGCGGTCGGCGTGGGAGGACAGGCCATGGAGCACATAGATATTGGCGTTGACCTCGATTTCCTCACCAAAGAGCTTGACGCGCTTGACGCCGTCCAGCAGGGAGCGGCCCAGGGTACCCTCGGCCTGATAGCCCACGAAGACCACCGCGCACTCCTGCCGCCACAGGTTGTGTTTCAGATGGTGCCGGACGCGGCCCGCGTCGCACATACCGGCGGCGGAGATGATGACACGGGGCGTGGGGTCCGTATTCAGGGCACGGGATTCCTCCACGCCGGGAATCAGCCGCAGGCCGGGGAAGGTGAACAGGTCCCGTTCCCGGATGGTGGCCAGCGCTTCCTCGTCCAGATAGCCCCGCAGATCGCCGGAATAAATGCGGGTGGCCTCATTGGCCAGGGGACTGTCCACCACCACTTCAAAGTGGGGGACGCTTTTTACCATGTTCTGCTCTTTCATCTCCCGGATTTTGTAGAGCAGTTCCTGTGTGCGGCCCACGGCAAAGGATGGAATCACCACATTGCCGCCGTTGCCCAGGGTTTCGTCGATGATCTGGGCCAGACGGGCTGTGTAGTCCTCCCGGTCCTCGTGTTCCCGGTTGCCATACGTACTTTCGGTAACAAGATAGTCCGCGTCGTAAATGGGCTGGGGGTCCCGGATGATGGGCTGGTCGGTGTTGCCCAGGTCGCCGGTGAACACCACCTTGCGGGAGGAACCGTTTTCCGTCAGCCACAGTTCGATGGCAGCAGAGCCCAGCAGATGGCCCGCGTCGGTGAACCGGGCGTGAATCTGGTCGTCAATGCGGACCTCCCGGCCATATTCACAGGGAACAATCAGTTCCAGCGTCTCCATGACGTCCTGGAGGGTGTACAGGGGCTCCACCGGAGCCGCGCCGGAACGGCGGCCCTTCTGGTTTTTCCAGTTGGCGTCGCTCTCCTGGATGTGGGCCGAGTCGCGGAGCATGATGTCCAGCAGTTCCCCGGTGACACGGGTACAGAAAATCCGGCCCCGGAAGCCCTGCTTCACCAGCAGGGGCAGGCGGCCCGTATGGTCGATGTGGGCGTGGGTGACAATGACATCGTCGATCAGGCTGGGTACAAATTCCAACTCGCTGTTGCTGTTATCCCATTCGTCTTTTCCCTGCTGCAATCCGCAGTCAATGAGAATCTTGCGGCCATTGCAGGTGATGCAGTGGCAGCTGCCGGTGACGGCTCGCGCCGCGCCGTAAAAGGTCAGTTTCATAGAGTTTCCTCCTTTCCTGCACCTCTATTATAATGTATCCTCAACAAAAGGAAAACCGCTGACGGAGAATTTTTTCACCAATTTGTAAAATTTCTGTGGCGTCCGGTCCCAGCACCTCCGTCAGCAGGGCCAGCTCATCGGCGGTTCCGCTGCCGTGGGGGACCCGCCAGGCCCCGGCGTCGCTGCCCAGGGCGATGACCGCACCGTACCGGTGGGCGGCGGCGATATTGCCCATATGGAGCCGCGTCAGTTGCTGTACATCCTCTTCGGGGAACCGGCCCGCCCCCCGGAGATTGGCGATGGTCACCAGCGTGGGCACCCAGACGGCGTTCGATTCCGCCAGCTGGTGCAAAACCTCGTCATTGGCATAGCCGCCGTGCTCCAGGGAGTCGATGCCCGCGTCCAGGGCCGCCGCCATGCGGTCCGCGCCGTTGACATGGGCCATGACGGGAAAACCCGCGTCGTGGGCAATGGCCACCAGATCATGGACCTCCGATGGCGGCAACGGCTCGTCGGAGATGACGCCGAAGTGGGAAAAATCCATGATGCCCGACAGCATCAGCTTGATGAAATCGGCCCCCTGGGCCTTGGCTTCCGCCACCAGCTGCCGGTACTCTGTGAGATCGTCGTAGCCCCGGCCGATGAATCCGCCGTAACGGCCCTTCCGGTGGATGGGGAAGATGGGGCTGCGGTAGTCGATGCCGTATTGGGGTGCCAGCTCCTTGGCCCGGCGGCTGACGCCGAGTTTGTCGCCGCCGTCCCGCAGAAAGGTGACGCCCAATTCCCGATACCGGGCCAGGGCCGCGTGGATGGGTTCATCGTCCACGGCTTCCCGGTGGCGGCCCAGGGCCGCCTTGTAATCATACCCGTCCAATGCCAGGTGGATGTGACAGTCTCCCAGCATGTCCGATGCCTCCTTTTTTAATGGTCCACATGATATGGACAACTGTCTTTTCTTGTGCTTCAATGATGGACTGTGTTATATTCTATACAAGAAAATACCGCAAATCCTGCAAAAAGTAAAGTAAAATGCCGTTTGACTTTATACCATACGGACAGTAGAATACAGATAAGTACAAAAAGATTGAAAGGGGTCATACCATGACTGCATACGCAACTCTGACCGCAGCCCAGCTGCAACAGGAATACGACGTTGTTACCGCTGCCTTTGAGGCGGCCAAGGCCAAAAACCTCAAGCTGGACATGTCCCGCGGTAAGCCCGGCAAGGCGCAGCTGGACCTGGTCAGCGACATTCTGACCGTGCTCTCCACGCCGGAGGATTGCGTGGCAGACGGTATGGACGTCCGCAACTACGGCGAGCTGGCCGGTGTGCCCGCCTGCCGCGCCCTGTTCGCGGAGATTCTGGGCTGCAAGCCCTCAGAGGTCTTCGCCGGCGGTAACGCCAGCCTGAACCTCATGTATGATGTGATTGCCAAGGCGTTCACCCACGGCCTGCTCCACAGTGAACGCCCCTGGTGCAAGGAGGACGTGGTCAAGTTTCTGTGTCCGTCCCCCGGCTATGACCGCCACTTCAAGGTCACCGAGTCCTTCGGCATGGAGCTGATCACCATTCCCATGACCGAGGAAGGCCCCGACATGGACGCCGTGGAAGCAGCTGTCAAGGACCCGGCGGTCAAGGGTATCTGGTGTGTGCCCAAGTATTCCAACCCCCAGGGCATCACCTATTCCGACGCGGTCATTGACCGTCTGGCCGCTCTGAAGCCCGCCGCCCCGGACTTCACCATCATGTGGGACAACGCCTACTGCATCCACGAGTTTGACGGCGATTTTGTGCCGTTCCGGGATATTCTCACCGTGTGCCGCGAGGCCGGTAACCCCGACATGGTCTTTGAGTTCGCCTCCACCTCCAAGGTGACGCTGCCCGGTGCGGGCGTGGCCGTCTTTGCCACCTCCGAGGCCAACATGGAATACATGAAGAAGCTGCTGACGGTCCAGGTCATCAGCTATGACAAGGTCAACCAGCTGCGCCATGTCCGCTACCTCAAGGACAAGGCCCACACCCTGGAGCTGATGAAGAAGCATGCCGCCATCATGAAGCCCAAGTTCGACGCCGTGGTGGATATGCTGGACCGGGAGATTGCTCCCCTGGGCATCGGCAGCTGGTGCCGTCCCAAGGGCGGTTACTTCGTCAGCTATGACGCCATGCCCGGCACCGCCAAGCGGGCCCTGGCCCTGTGCAAGGAGGCGGGTGTGGTCATGACCGGCGCCGGCGCCACCTACCCCTATGGCAAGGACCCCCAGGATTCCAACATCCGCATTGCCCCGTCCCTGCCCCCGGTGGCCGAACTGGAAGCCGCCATGGAGGTTTTCTGCGTCTGCGTCCGTATGGCCGCGCTGGAAAAGCTCATGGGCAAATAAGAACATCCATAAAAATCCGGGCGAAAGCCCGGATTTTTTGGCAGAAGGAGGTTTTTCTGTGCAACCCATTCGATACGGTCTCCTCAGTACCTCGTCCATTGCGCCCCGGTTTGTGGCCGCCGTCCGGGCGGCCGGCGGCGGGGAAGTGGTAGCGCTGTCCTCCCGGTCCCTGGAAAAGGCCCAGGCAAAGGCGGCGGAATGGAACATTCCCACGGCCTACGGCAGCCATGACCAGCTGTTGGGGGACCCCAATGTGGACGTGGTGTATCTGTCCACCGTCAACGGCCAACATTACCAATGGGCCAAAGCGGCCCTGCTGGCCGGAAAGCATGTCCTGTGTGAAAAGCCCTGTACCACCTCGTCCAAACAGACGCGGGAGCTGTTCGCCCTGGCCCGGCAGCGGGGCCTGTTCCTGATGGAAGCCCAGAAAATGCTGTTTCTGCCCGCCGTTCTGGCGCTGAAAGAGCGAGTGGAGCGGGGCGACGTGGGAAAAATCCATCTGGCGGAGTTCCGTCACTCCTTTTCCCCCGATTATAACGGCTGGATGTTCCGCCGGGCCGACGGCGGCGGTACCCTGCTGTCCAGCGGCATCTATGTATTGGAGCTGCTGCTGTGGCTCTTCGGCCCGCTGGAGACGTGCAGCGGCGTCTGGACCCCGTCGCCGGAGGGCGGCGAGTGCCAGTATATGCTGGCGGGCCGCATGGAAAACGGCGTCCTGTTCACAGCGGCCAACAGCACAAAGGCCATGCTCCAGGATGGGGCCCGGTTCTACGGGGAACGGGGCTTTATCGACCTGCCCCTCTACTGGAAAGCCCGTACCGTGACCATCCACGCCGATGGCAAAGAGCCGGAGACGCTGGAATTCCCCTGTGACCATGAGTTGGTCTACGAGGTGTGCCATGTGCAGGAGTGTCTGGACCAGGGCCGAATCACAAGCCCTGTGGTGACCGAGGCGTTGAGTGTGGCTGCCATAGAGGCTATTGAGCAGATCTACCAAAACTGGAAATAGTAATTGCCCTGTGCCAAACGGCACAGGGCAATTTTGTAATCAACTTAGGCTTCTTCAGAGAACTGGTCCTTGCCAACACCGCACAGGGGGCACTCGAAGTCCTCGGGCACGTCGGCCCAGGCAGTGCCGGGGGCGATGCCGTTGTCGGGATCACCGGCAGCCTCGTCGTAGACATAACCGCAAACGTCGCAAACATACTTAGCCATGGGAAATTCCTCCTAAATTTTTTGATTTTTTTTATGTAGATAGTTTAACCGATTTTCTCAAAATCAGCCACGCCGTGCTTGCACAGGGGGCAGATGAAGTCGGCAGGGATATCCTCGCCCTCGTAGACATAGCCGCAGATCTTGCAGACCCAGCCCTTCTGCTCGGGGTCGGCAGGCTGGGGCTTCGGCTTGGTGTTGTCGAAGTAGTAGGCGTAGGTGATGGAGGGCTCGTTGTTCAGCACACGGGCCTCGGTTACGTCGGCCACAAACAGGGTGTGGGTGTCGTAGTCATAGGTCTCGGTGACCTTGCAGGACAAGAAGGCATTGGCGTACTTGTTCAGATACACCAGACCGTTCTCGCTGCGCTCGGTGCAGGCGAAGCCCTCGAACTTGTCGGTATCGCGGCCGCTGTGGAAGCCGAAGCGCTGGAACAGGGAGAAGGGAGCCTCCTGGGTCAGGACGGACACGTTGAACACGCCGGTCTTGAGGATGGTGTCGTGGCTCAGGTTGGCCTTGTTGACGGCGATGGTGACGCGCTTCTTCACATCGGTCAGCTGGGTGACGGTGTTGATGATGCAGCCGTTGTCCTTGTCGCCGTCCTTGGTGGTCAGGACGAAGAGACCGTAGCTCAGCTTGAACATGGCGTTGGGCTCAATCTGCTGGGTGTGATCGATGACCACGGGCTTGGGCATGGAGTCGGCGATGGCGTCGGCCAGGGCCACCAGCTGCTGCCGCTGGGCGTCCTTGACGGAGGACAGGATATCCACCTGGGCGTCCAGAATGGTCATGTTCTTCATGGAGGAGATGCACTCGCGCATCAGCTGGCCGGAGGTGGGAGCCCAGGAACCGTTCTGGATGATGCCCACCACGCGGTTTTGCAGGTTGTGGTGCTTCAGGTCGGTGAGGACCGTCTCCATGTTGGCAAAGATACCGGCGTTGTAGGTGGTGGAGGCGAAGACCAGGTGGCTGCAGCGGAAGGCCTCGGCCACGATGACGGAGGGATGGGTCACGGACACGTCGTACATGACCACATTGCGGATGCCGCGGTCAGCCAGCTCGTTGGCCAGGATGGTGGCGGCGTTCTCGGTGTTGCCGTAGACGGAGCCGTAGGCGATCATGACGGCGGTCTCCTCGGGCTGGTAACGGCTCCAGTGCTGGTACTTGTCGATGAACCAGCCGATGTTCTTGCGCCACACGGGACCGTGCAGGGGGCAGATCATCTCAATTTCGATGGTGGCGGCCTTCTTCAGCAGAGCCTGAACCTGGGTGCCGTACTTGCCGACAATGTTGGTGAAGTAGCGGCGCATGTCGTCCAGCCACTCGGTCTCGAAGTTGACCTCATCGGCGAAGATGTTGCCGTTGAGGGCGCCGAAGGTGCCGAAGGCGTCGGCGGAGAACAGGGTCTTGGTGGTGACATCATAGGTCACCATGGCCTCGGGCCAGTGGACCATGGGCGCCATGACAAAGGTGAAGGTGTGCTTGCCGGTGCAGAGGGTGTCAAACTCCTTGACCACCAGGGACTGGCTGTCCACGTCAAAGGTGAAGAAGTTGCGCAGCATGGGCATGGTCTTGGCGTTGCCCACGACGGTGACGCCGGGGTAACGGCGGACGACTTCCTCCACGGTGGCGCAGTGGTCGGGCTCCATGTGGTTGACCACCAGATAGTCCAGGGGACGGCCGTTCAGCACATGCTCCAGGTTCTCAAAGAACTGGCTGCTGACGGAGTGGTCCACCGTGTCCATGAGCACGGTCTTTTCGTCCAGCACCACGTAGGCGTTGTAGGACACGCCACGGGAGATGGGGTAAATATTTTCAAACAGGGCCAGACGGCGGTCACTGGCGCCTACCCAGTAGAGATCTTCCTGTAATTTCTTCACACAATACATGGGTCAGATTGCCTCCTTCATGATTTCTACAACATAATAACATTGATTCCTAAAATTGTCTGTTGGATTTCAAACAGATTGGAAAAATTTTTAGCTTTTTTTATAATAAAGTAAACTGGTTTTTGTGGAATTCCAGCAAGCCCTCCTTGCGCAGCTTGCCCAGCTCTGTGGACATGGCGCTGCGGTCCACGCTGAGATAGTCGGCCAGCTCCTGGCGGTTGTAGGGGATGGTAAAGCTGCTGCCGCCGCTCTGGGACGCCTGTTCCGAAAAGTAGGACAGGAGTTTTTCTCTGGTGGTCCGCTTGACCAAATGGGAGATTTTGTTGGTGAGCATCAGGTTTTTCCTGGCGATGAGGGACAGCATATTCTGAATCAGCGCCGCGTGGAACGGGCAGGCGTTGGGACAGGTGGTGGTGACCTTCCGGTAGTTGAGGAACAGGATTTCACTCCGTTCCGCCGCCACCACGCTGACGGGCATGGAGGGGACGTCGATGCAGGAACAGGCTTCCCCAAAGATTCCACCCGCGCCGATTTTGGTGATGATGGCCCGGTTGCCCCAATAGTCCTCCTTGATCAGGTTGACGCTGCCCCGGATGACCACGCCCAATTCCCTGGGCGGTTCCTCGGCGGTGCAGATATAGGCTTCCCGCTCATAGGTGCGCTGGTGGATGGACAGACACGACAGCATTTTGCCGATGTCCTCCGGGTCCACGCCGGCAAACAGGGGGGAGGCGGCCAGAATTCGCGGTTCCAAATCCATCGCTCCTTACCGTTGGAAATACAACAGAACATGCATCCATATTATGATACAATTCCCCTATAAAGTCAAGGAGGCAACGGCAAATGATCCGTAAAATTATACACATTGACGCGGCGGCCTGCAATGGCTGCGGGGCCTGCGTGACCGCGTGCCACGAAGGGGCCATCGAACTGGTGGACGGCAAGGCCCGGCTGACCCGGGAGCACTACTGCGACGGTCTGGGCGACTGTCTGCCCGCCTGCCCCACCGGGGCCATCACCTTTGAGGAGCGGGAGGCCCCGGCCTATGACGAGGCGGCGGTTCTGGCCGAAAAGGCTCGGAAGCAGCACCACCATGGGGGCGGATGTCCCAGCAGCCGGGCCATGGCGTTCCAGCGGGACGAGGCCCCGGCCCCGGCAGGGGAGCAGCCCTCCCGGCTGCGCCAGTGGCCGGTGCAAATTCAGCTGGCCCCCATCCACGCCCCGTACTTTGACGGCTGCGATCTGCTGGTGGCCGCCGACTGCACGGCCTTTGCCTATGGAGCCTTCCACGAGAAGCTCCTGAAAGGCAAAATTGTGCTGGTGGGCTGTCCCAAGCTGGATGCGGTGCAGTACGAGGAAAAGCTGGAAGCCATCTTCCGCGCCAACGACATCCGCACCGTCACCGTGGCCCGGATGGAGGTGCCCTGCTGCGGCGGTCTGGAACGGGCAGTCCGCACGGCGCTGGAGCGCAGCGGCAGGGCCATGGCCTGCCATGTGGTCACCATCTCTACCGATGGCCGTATTTTGTAAGAGACAGCGCCGCGGGATTGTTGTAGTATAGCGGTAATGAGAAGTTCGGCAGGCACATCCGTTTGATCTCGTAGGGCGGGACCTGCGTGTCCCGCCGTGCGGCAACTCCTGGCGGTTACTGGACAGCACTGGGGCGAATCCGCATCCACATCCGTAGGGCGCGGCATCCCTGACGCGCCCCTGGCACAATCTGTCCGGGGCCGTCAAGGATGCCGGCCCCTACATTGTTGGTGGTCGATGGTGCATACCAGCGGCGGGACACATAGGTCCCGCCCTACAAACACAATTCAGCCCCCATACTGTACTTCATATTACCGCCATACTGAGAACAAGGGCGTGTTGCAAAATTCATTGCAACACGCCCGCATAATAAACTATTTGTTCGCGGAATATGCGCTCAATGGGTGCGGACTCTGGAACATTGCAGCGAGAAAATATCGCTGAGGAGCCGCTGCTGTTCGCCGTCGTCGGGATTGTGGAAGCGGCAGCCATAGATATTCGGCTGCATGATGCTGCTGTGGGGGATTTTCCGCACCACAACACAGTCCAGATTGTGGACGGGGCCGTCGGGATAGAGCTGCTGGCCCAGAATCTGAATCGAGTCCCCCACCTGATACTCCACGGAGGTGTGCAGACACAGGCCGCCGCCGCTGATATCCATCAGAATGCACTCGTGCTGGACCGGCTGGCCGTTGTGGATGGTGACGGTGGTCTCGATCTGGATGGGCTGCCGGAAGTATTCCCGCTCATTGGATTTGAAGACAATGGACTGGGGCAGCATAAAGAAGTGGTCGTTCATGGCATTGATCACCATGCCGTGAATCATGATGAATTTCTTGGAATCCTGGCTGTCCTGCAGCCGCAGATAAATGCCGCTGGCCGGTTTCAGCGTCCAATAGGGACAGCAGGTTTCAGCGTCATATACGATGTTGATGCGGAGGGTGCCGCTGCACTGTGCGATGAGGCCGGGAAAGAGGGCTTCGCCTCCGTCGGTGTACACCGTACAGGTGCTGTCCACATATTGGTTCAGTTGATTCAGGTCCATAAATCCATGTCCTTCCTTTTAATCTGTGGGGGACCCGGCGCTCAGCCGATGCCGCCCAGGGCGATGCCCAGAATCAGCACCAGCAGCGTCACGCCGCAGAAGCCGTACTTTGCCAGGGGATAAAACCAACTGCCCAGGGGCTTGGAACGGGCCAGATTCACCTGTTCCAGCACGTAGTCCTTCCGGCACAGCCAGAAGAAGCAGACACCGGCCAGCAGGGCGCCCAGGGGGCAGATGTAGATGGAACAGACGTCCATCCAGGGGGAGACGATGGGGGCAATGAGCAAGCTGACCACAGCGCCCACCACGCCCACCACCGCCACGGCGGCGGGCCGTCCCAGGCAGAACAGCTCCTGCAAGGTGGCAATGGGCGATTCAAACAGGTTGATCAGAGAGGTCAGGGCCGCAAAGACCACGGCCAGGAAGAACAGCACCAGCAGCACCGTGCCGCCGGGAATCTCCCGCAGAACGTTGGGCAGATAGATGAACAGCAGGCCCGGTCCGCCCTCGCTGAGGTTCCGGCCCGTGACGGCCATGGCCGGGATGATGACCAGGGCCGCCAGCATGGCGGCGCAGGTGTCGAAGAAGGCCACGGCCTTGGCGTCGCTGGGAATATTGGCGTCCCGGCTCAGATAGGAGCCGTAAATCAGCGTCCCGTTACCGGCCACCGACAGGGAGAAAAAGGCCTGGCCCAAGGCGTAGACCCACACCAGGGGGTCGGCCAGCCCATTGAGGTCCAGAACGAAGATATACCGGTAGGCCGCCGCCGCGCCGGGGCGGGTGAAAATGTAGACGGCCAGACCGATGAACAGCACATAAAACAGGGGCATCATGATTTTATTGGCCTTTTCGATGCCGCGGCCCACGCCCAGGGCCAGAATCACCATGGTCAGCACCAGCCCCACCATTTGCCACAGGCCGTTGGAGGCGGCAGCGCCGTCGAAAAAGGCGGCGTAATTGTCCACGCCGGCCATACCGGAGAAGCTGCCGGTCAGGGCGCTGAACAGATACTTGAAAATCCAGCCCACCACCACCGAATAGCCGATGGCCAGCGCCAGGGAGCCCAGCACCGGCAGCAGTCCCTGCACCTTGCCGGGCTTCTCCGAGCCGAAGCGCTGTTTGGTGGTCAGACCGAAGGCGTCAATGGGTCCGGAGCGGGCGGCCCGTCCGAAGGCCATCTCTCCGATGACGCCGGTGGACCCGATGATGACCACAAAGATCAGATAGGGAATCAGGAACGTTGCGCCTCCGTAGGCGGAGAGACGGGCCGGAAACAGCCAGATGTTCCCCATGCCCACGGCGGAGCCGATACAGGCCAGAATGAACCCCCATTTGGAGCCCCAGGCGTCGCGCTTTTTGCTGTGTGCCATTGGAATAAGTCCTTTCTTACATTAAATGGTTATATCCAAGAGAAACACCGCGTTTATTCTATCATAAAATTGTCACGATGCAAAGAGAAAAAACACCCCTCCGGGTGGGACGCCAAGGGGTCCGGGCCGGAGGGGAATCAGGGTGGAGGGACGGGTCAGGTGGTTGCCGGAGCAAAGGCCTGCTCCATGGCGGAAAGAACCTGCTCCTGATCGAAGGGCTTATAGACAAAACCCAACGCGCCGATGCGCTTGGCCTCGTCGATGGTGTCGTCGTAGGCCAGGGAAGAGATCATCAGGATTTTGGCATCGGGATGGGTCTCCAGCAGCAGCCGGGCCGCGTCGAGACCGTCCATACCGGGCATGACGATGTCCATGGTCACCAGATCGGGAAGAACCTTGTCGTAGGTTGCCAGGGCCTCCTCGGCGCTCTGGCAGCAGGCTGCCACTTCATATTCTGTATTGGAAATAATCTTCTGTAACTGCAACTGGGCGATTCTGGAATCATCCACCACCATGATTTTCTTCGACATTTGTTGATCGCTCCTTTATTCTGTCCGCAGCATAGCTGCGGATGCATGTACCGGCTGCGCCGGTCCGATGGGGGGTCGGTCGTCAGGCCGGACAAGCCTGGTCTTCGGGCGTGAGGAGACCCAGGAACATGAGTTGGGCGTTCTCGTTGCTGCCGCTGCTGTAGCCCAGTACGCAGCTGCCGACTGCCGGCGCTTCGGGAACGTAGGCGCCGGTGCGGAACCGGGGCGGTGTGAACCGGGACGAAATCCGGGTGGTCTGATAGAGCCCGGCGGCGATGCGGCCGCAGACCACATTGAAATATTCAATGGCCACGTCCTGCACATCCTGTTCCGTCACCTGTTCCGAACACATGATGATCCGGGCCAGACGGGTCAGCAGCGCCGTGTCGGCACACAGTATCAGTGTGGCGTTGCAGCCGCCTTCCAGGGTGGTGTGGACCGTGCAGACATTGTCGGAAAGAGCGGTTTCCTCCCGCAGCAGATCGATGCCCGCGAAGCGAATGGTGGTGTCCTGCATGCACTGATGAACGATTTCCTGCAATTCCTTGAGCTGTTGCGTTGTCATTGGCAACCCTCCTCTAAAATTTACAGCCAACCCACATGGCCGCCGGCTGCACCGATGGCGCAGGGTTGGGTGATTTGTTCCACAGGTACATCCCTGTGGCGGATGGTAACGACGGTGCCGGGATACGCGGTGTCGCAGAGCATGCGGCAGTCCTCCGCCTCCAGGGCTTTGGCCGCGGCTTCCAGCTCCCGGTCGAATTTTTCCAGCTTCAGCTTGGCCACACCCTGGTGCAGCTTCAGCTTGGGCAGCAGCCGGACGGCTTCCTCGTCGGTCCGGCGGCTCAGTTCCGCAATGGTTCGGTCGGCGTCCTCAATCTCCTGTAACACCTGTGCCCGTTCGGCCTCTTCACAGGGCTGCCCGCCCAGCAGAATGTGGGTGGGCCGGTAGGCCTGGGACCCCACCATGGTGGCGGAGACCTCCCGGGTGGCCCGGACCGTGCCGCCGATAATGGCCCCCAATCCCGTGCGGACCCGCACCAGGTCGTTGCTGTAAATCTCACAGCGGATGATACAGTCGGCCTGGACGCTTTCGCGGGCGTAGACGGTGCAGTGGTCGAGGTACTTGGCGTAGACGGACCGCTGAGCCCGGAGACTGGCCCGGTTCACGCCCTGCGCGCCGCTGGACAGGATGATGCTCTCACCGGCTTCGATGGCACAGGCTCCCACGGCGCCGTCCACCTGCACGGTACCCACGGCGTAGACCGTGGCGCCGTCGGGCAGATCGCCGTGGATGTGGATATCGCCCAGGAACTTGATCACCTGCTGGGGAGAGACGGGGGTGTCCCGAATCTCCAGCACCGGCTTCACATGGAAGCTGCGGCCGGAGAATACCACATGGCCCCGGCAGGCGGCCACCAGATGCAGCCCGTCTTCGGACACGCGGGTGTTGCGGCCCACGGGCACGGTGACGGCCCGGCCGTCGGGGGCGTCCAGGACCCGGCCGGTGACCGTAAGGCCCGGCGTGCCCCTGGTGGCGGGAAAAATGTCGCAGATCACGTCATTTTCCCCGATGTCCCGCACCAGATGCAGGGATTCATAGTCCTCATGGGCCAGCACATCCACCTGGACCTCCGCACCGATGGAGCGGGGAAAATGGTCCACAATGCGACCGTCCCGGCCGGGGATGGGCGCTGTGCCTGCGGCAATGGGTATCATGCGGAAATGGCGCTGGGGCAGCGTGGGAAGCAGCCGCAGGGTGTTCAGCCGGATGCCGGTATTGATGTTGTGCCGCAGCAGCGCCTGCTGCAGTCGGGCATTGGTCAAAGGCCGGCCCCGGCCCACGGCGGGGAACAGAAACAGCCACGCCGCCAGCTCGTTCCGGGTCACAAAGACCAGGACCCGTTCGTCCAGGCCGTTGGGGGAAGTGCGCAGCGCTTGCAGCCGGGCCTGGGCCGCGTCGTTGAGCAGCAGCTGAAGCCGTTGATGCTCCCGGGGCAGATTGTCGCCCAGCAGCGCGCCGCATGGGTCTCCATCGGACAAAAGGCTCAGGCGCAGCGGTTCGTCGCCGTCGCCGCCCTGCCAGATACGGTAGAGCTTCCACAGGGCCTGACCGGCGGAAAAGGTGATAAAAGGAGGGGATTGCGGCGGCTCTGGGGCCCGTCCGGAAACGGTGGAAGGGGCGTCAGGGGAATGCTGCGCCGAAAGGGTGTCCCGAAAACACAATGCCGATCACCTCTTTGCTGCGGTCCGCAGGGTCCTGGGGGACCGGCCGCGGATGGGAACTGCGAATTTGTATACTTGCCTACTATTATATCGTCTGATTTTGCAAAAGATTAAGATTTCCCTCATGGTTCAGGGGAAATAATTTTGCGGTTTAAATGGGATGGCGTCCCTCCATGGCCGCAGACGGCCTGCGGCCATGGAAAGGGCGGAGGTCAGTCCAGGGAGAAGACGCGGACGTGGCGTTCCAGCTCCGAAGCCTGGGCGTGGAGCTCTTCGCTGGCGGCGGCGCTCTCCTGGGAGGAAGCGGAGTTGTTCTGAATGACGGCGCTGATCTGTTCCAATCCGCTGTCGATCTGCTCCAGGGCGGCGGTTTGTTCCGTCAGGGCCGACAGAACCCGTGCCGTGCTGGCGGCGGATTCCTCGGCCACACCGGCGGTGTCCCGGAGAAGACCGGCGGCGTCGGCGGCCAGTTCCCGGCCCAGGTCCACGGCGTTCTGGGTGCTCTGAAGCAGCCGGGCTGTCTCCTTGGCTTCCTCGCTGCTCTTGATGGCCAGATGGCGCACCGTGTCGGCAATGACGGCGAAGCCCTTACCGGAGCTGCCGGCCCGGGCGGCTTCCAACGCCGCGTTGAGGGCCAGCAGATTGGTCTGGAAAGCAATGTTTTCAATGGACTGGACCACCCGGCCCATCTCCTGGGACGCGGCGTAAATCTAGGCCATGGCTTCCAGCATCCGGTCCATTTTCTCATTGGTCTGTTCCGTCAGTTCCCCGGCTTCCCCAGCCTTGCGGCTGGTGGCGGCGGCATCCTCCACGGCGGCGGCCATCCGGGCGGAGAACTCAGACACGGCGGCGGACAGCTCTTCCACACTGCTGGCCTGTTCCGTGGCCCCCTGGGCCAGATTCTGGGAGGCGGCGGAAACTTGCCCGGCGGCGGAGGACACCTGTTCCATGGTGGCGTTCACATGGGACACACAGGTGTCCAGGGTTTCGCAGGTCTCGTTGAACTTCTGGGAAATGCGGCCCAGATCGTCCAGGCTGCGCACGGGAATCCGGGTGCTGAGGACGCCGGAACGAAGGCTTTCCATGCCGTCCATCAGCCCCTGGACCGATTGGCCGATGGAGGCGGACATGCGGATGGTGACAATCAGGGAGTAGACCAGGGCAAACAGGGCGAATCCGCCCAGCAGAATCATGACCTGGGATGTGGTGGAGCCCAGACGGCTCAGCATTTCCTGACCGGCCAGTTCCTGGGCGGCAATGATCTGCTGGACCATGCCGTCCACGGCCTCGCCCGCCACCAGCAGCTCCTGGGTAAAGCGGCTTACACCGTCGTCGGCGCTGCCGTCTTCCACCATCTGTACCACTTGGGCCTGGGCGGCAAAATAGGTGTCCAGCAGGGATTCCAGTTCCAGCAGGTCTCCGGGGTCCAGATGGTCAAAATAACCGGCGGCGTCTCCGGCTTCCAGACGGTCCAAAAGGTCGGCGCGGTTGGCGTTCAGAGCGGTGAGCAGCTGCTGTTGACCCTGGGGGTCCCGGTTGAGCAGCAGGGAACCGGTGAGCAGTTCATTCTGCTTGAAAACGGCCAGAATCTGGTTGACCGCCCCCTGGGCCTGGCCATAGTCGGTGTACAGGGTGCGGCTGTGGGTGAAAACGGTGCCGATACCCAAAGCGCCCAGAAGCGCCGCCACGGTACAGAAGAGAATAATGGTACCGAACGCCAGCTTCAATTTGCGCCGGATGGAGAGATTTTTGATGGATTGCAGCATATGGGAAAAACTCCTTTATAGAAGGGAATGTTGTCAGTGGTTGTACCATCCATTCCATACTATCGTGTCGGACCGTGTTGTGTGTTTCCCATGGGGCTCCCGGCGGCGTGAAAAAATCTTGCAGTATTTTTTGAAAAATGGTTGACAAAGCGTGATGTGTGAGATATAATACCAAAGCACTCAGGAGTGCACAACAGAATATGGGGGTATAGCTCAGCTGGGAGAGCGCTTGAATGGCATTCAAGAGGTCAGCGGTTCGATCCCGCTTATCTCC
>CALWWW010000029.1 GCA_944385365.1 uncultured Oscillospiraceae bacterium
CATGGACGGACTGCCGACATGGACTGTAGGGCGGGACCTATGTGTCCCGCCGCTGGCAGGCACGTTCCATTTTCTGCCGGGCCGATACGTTCCACCCCGTAGGGCGGGGGCTTGCCCCCGCCGCCGGGATGCACCAGCGAACATCCAAATCGTAGGGGCCGGCATCCTTGACGGCCCCGGATGGGGTGCGGTGTGGGCGCGTCAGGGATGCCGCGCCCTACGAACATGGACGGACTGCCGACATGGACTGTAGGGCGGGACCTATGTGTCCCGCCGCTGGCAGGCACGTTCCATTTTCTGCGGGCCGATACGTTCCACCCTGTAGGGCGGGGGCTTGCCCCCGCCGCCGGGATGCACCACCGAACATCCAAATCGTAGGGGCCGGCATCCTTGACGGCCCCGGATGGGGTGCGGTGGGGGCGCGTCAGGGATGCCGCGCCCTACGAACATGGACGGACTGCCGACATGGACTGTAGGGCGGGACCTATGTGTCCCGCCGCTGGCAGGCATGTTCCATTTTCCGCGGGCCGATACGTTCCACCCCGTAGGGCGGGGGCTTGCCCCCGCCGCGTAACATGGTACGCATTCGCCCCGGTGCGGGGGTGGATGGGACCCGGTGCGGCGTTGGTTGATGGTCCACGCCGTCCACCCCGCAGGGGCGGCGGCGCGGACCATGGCCCTTGGCCGGGGATTGCGCCATCTGCGGTTGGCGCTTTGGGACGCTGGGGTGTTTCGCGCCGTGCGCGGCGCGGGTATTTCGCCCGCTGCGGCGGGCGACCGGGGGCGCTGCCTCTGGACTCCGCGATTTGGGCAGCGCGTTGCCCCACAGAAAAAAATCGAGTAAAACTTTTAATTTTTACAAAAATCGGGTCCAGGGGTCTACGGACGGCGGCGGCGCCGTCACGGTCATGGGTGTGCCCGTGACCGGATGGAAAAACGAAACGCTATGGGACCAAAGGCACATGGGAAATTCGTCCGGTTCCGACCAATATTTCCGGTCCCCGGCCAACGGCATCCCCCGCCCGGAAAATTGTGCCCGAATCTGATGGGTCCGGCCCGTCCGCAGGCGGATTTCCACCAGACTGAGACCGTCCGCGCTCCCCTTGGTTTCATAGTCCAGAATGGCCTCCTGTACACCCTTTTCCAGATGGTGCACGATATACGTTTTCCGCTCCCGCTTATCCCGCAGCAGCAGGTCCGTCAGCGTTCCGGCAGGCTCCGGCGGTACGCCGTGAATGACGGCCAGATACGTTTTATCAAACCGCCGGTCCCGGATTTGGGCCGACAAAGCAGAAGCCGCCTCCGCCGACCGGGCCAAGACCATCACGCCGCTGACCACCCGGTCCAGCCGGTGGACTGTCCGGATACAGTCGGTGTGCAGCGCCGCCCGCACCAGCTCCGGCATTCCGCCCGGCTCGTCGGTGGACAGGACCCCGGCGGGCTTGACGGCCACGCACAGATGGTCGTCCACGTACAAAAACTCCACGCTCATACCTCCCACGGGCCGTCGTCCAGAATGCACAGCCGCCCCTGCCACGGGCCGGAGGTCCGCTGCAACGTCTCCAGAATGGACGGGTCCCAGCTGTAGTGGATGGGGACCAGACAGGGACAGTCGTTGTGAGCGGCGAAATACTCGATGCCCCGGAGACCGTCGGCCTCCTGCCGCGGGTCCACAGGCAAAAAGGCCACGTCCAGATGGACGCCCGCCAGCCGTTCCATCTCCCGTTTGTAGGCCGTTTCCATGATCTGATTGTCCCGGTCCGGCTCCCCGGACCAGTGCCACCAGTGGAGATCGCCGCTGTGGTAGATGGTATGGCCGTCACAGGTCACCACAAAGGCCACCCCCTGGTCCGTGGACCGGAGCGTGGAGACGGTGAGCCCCGGCAGCTCCAGCGTTTTGCGGGTGCCAATCCGATGGCAGCCGTCCACCGGTGGGATATCGTCGGACAGAACATAGGTGATGTCCGGGTACCCGTCCTTCCAGGTGAGAATGGCCCGGTTGAAGTGGTCGTAATGGCCGTGGGATGCAAAAACCGTCACCGGTTTGCCCACCTGCTGCAACAACGCCGGGACGCCGCCGGGCAGCGTGTCCTGGTAATAGTCGAAGATCAGCAGATGGCGCTCCGTCTCTACGGCCACGCCGCTGTGATAGAGGTAGTACAGCTTCATGGGCATTACTTGGCCGGGACAATCTCAATCCAGTAGCCGTCGGGGTCCTGGACGAAATAGATGCCCATGGCGGGGTTTTCATAGCAGATGATGCCCATTTTCTCGTGGCGGGCGTGGACGGCGTCGTAATCGTCCACCCGCAGGGCCAGATGGTATTCCAGCTCGCCCAGGTTGTAGGGCTCGGTCCGGTCCCGCAGCCAGGTCAGTTCCAGCTGGAAGCCCGTTTCGCCGTCGCCCAGGTACACCAGCTTGAAGGAGCCGTCCTCGGCGTTCTTCTCCCGGACGGGATGAAAGTCAAAGGCATCGGCGTAGAACCGGAGACTCCGCTCCAGGTCCAGAACGTTGAAGTTGAAGTGGTCAAAGCGCATGGCCATAAAATATAACTCTCCTTTGCTCCATATATGGGATATCACCAGTGTACCACAGGCCGCGGCGGCCATCAATGGGCCGCTGTCAAAAACCTTGCTGTTGGGTGTGATTTTAAAAAACCACATAAAACCACACCAAAAAACGGGAAAAGTTTTCGCGGTTTTGCTTGCATTTTTGTGGGATTGTGTTATAATTCTGAAAGACATAACCTGTTCGGTCTGCACAGTGCGGAACAGTAAAGGAGAAGAACAACATGATCGTCACGAAAAAAAAGCCCATCGAAGAATTGATGGCCATGCTCGGTGATGCCAAAAAGATCGCCATTATCGGCTGCGGCAGCTGTGCCACGGCCTGCGCCACCGGCGGTGAAAAGGAAGTGGCTGAGCTGAAGAAGTATCTGGAGAGCCAGGGCCGCACGGTGGTGGCCACGGCCATGTCCGACTACTGCTGCATGAACCTGACCACCAAGGGCAAGGTCAAGGGCTTCGACGCCGCCGGTGCGGAAGCGGTGGTATGTATGGCCTGCGGCGACGGCACCCAGGTGGTGGCCGCCAACGTCAAGGCGCCGACCTATCCGGCCAATAACACCATGTTCCTGGGCGAGGCTGTCAAGTTCGGCCTGTTCGAGGAGGCATGTCATCTGTGCGGCAACTGCGTTCTGGGCGAGACCGGCGGCATCTGCCCCATCACCCGTTGTGCCAAATCCCTAGTCAACGGCCCCTGCGGCGGTTCCAAGAACGGCAAGTGCGAGGTCAATCCCGAGAACGACTGCGCCTGGATCGCCATCTATAAGCGTCTGGAGCAGCAGGGCCGTCTGGACAATCTGTCCAAGACCCGCGCCGACAAGGGCTATGAGGATGTAGCCTATCCGAGAACCATCAACATCAGGGGGTAAGGGAACATGAGTCTTCTGGAAAAAGCACTGGAGAGCGGCAAGTTCGGCGTCACCGCCGAGATGGCTCCTCCCAAGGGATATGATTTCACCAAGCAGCTGGAGGACGCCCAGCTGTTGAGCGGCAAGGTCCACGGCGTCAACGTCACCGATATGCAGTCCGCCAGCCTCAAGGCGTCCTCTCTGGGCCTGTGCATCAAGCTGAAGCAGGCCGGTGTGGAGCCCATTTTGCAGGTCACCGGCCGTGACCGCAGCCGTATGGCCATCATGGCCGATATGCTGTCCGCCGCCGCCTTCGGCATCGACACCATGCTGGCCCTCACCGGCGACCACCCGGTTGTCGGCGACTGCAAGCAGTCCAAGCCTGTCTATGACCTGGATTCTGTGGGCATCCTCAACATGCTGTCCACCATGGAAGTCACCGACCGCGACTGCGGCGGCAACGAGCTGGACGGCAGCGCGCCCCGGTTCTACAAGGGCGCTGCTGTGACTCCCGTCTATGAGCCCATCCAGCTGCAAATCAACAAGCTGCGCCAGAAGGTGGACGCCGGTGCCAAGTACATCCAGACCCAGGGCGTTTTCGATATGGAAAGCCTCAAGCGCTTCCTGGATTTGGTCGATAAGGCCAACATCAAGTGCCACATCATGGCCGGTATCATCCCCCTGAAGGCCGCCGGTATGGCCAAGTATATGAATGCCAACGTTCCCGGCATCGCCGTGCCCCAGGATATGATTGACCGCCTGGAAGCCGCCGCCGCCGAGGGCAAGGAGAAGGGCGTCAAGGGTCTGCCCATGCAGCTGGGCATTGAGATGGCCGCCGAGTTCATCGCCAAGATTCACGACGAGAAGATTTGCGATGGTGTCCATATTATGGCCATCGGTGCCGAAAAGAATGTACCCACCATTCTGGAAAAGGCCGGCATTACCATCGAGTAATCCACAATTCCATGGAAAAACAAGCGGACACGCCGCCAGACAATGGCAGCGTGTCCGTTTTTTGTTTGTTGGGCGGGATGGTATTCGCCCCCATACGCTGCCCAACGTCACCCGCTACGGCACGGCGGCACACATAGGTGCCGCCCTACGAACACGGACGGACTGCCGACATGGGACGTAGGGCGGGACCTGCGTGTCCCGCCGCTGGCAGGCACGTTCCGGTTTCTGCGGGCCGATTGGTTCCACCCCGTAGGGCGGGGGCTTGCCCCCGCCGCCGTGCCGCACGGTCGACCACCACCGGCGTAGGGGCCGGCATCCCTGACGGCCCCGGATGGGCCATGGTTTGAACGCGTCAAGGATGCCGCGCCCTGCGAAACGGTTACGGATTCGCCCCCATGCGTTGTCCGCCGTCATCCGGTACGGCACGGCGGCACACATAGGTGCCGCCCTACGAACACGGACGGACTGCCGACATGGGATGTATGGCGGGACCTGCGTGTCCCGCCGCTGGCAGGCACGTTCCGGTTTCTGCGGGCCGATTGGTTCCACCCCGTAGGGCGGGGGCTTGCCCCCGCCGCCGTGCCGCACGGTCGACCACCATCGGCGTAGGGGCCGGCATCCCTGACGGCCCCGGATGGGGTGCGGTTTGAGCGCGTCAAGGATGCCGCGCCCTGCGGTGGGGGTACCAAAAAGGCCGCCGTCCGCCACCCGCGATGGGGTGGGGACGGCGGCCTTACGGCTGACGCCGTGGGGATTGCGTCCTCTGCGGAGGACGCTTTGGGACGATGGGGGAGTTCGCCCGCTGCGGCGGGCGACCGGGGGCGCTGCCCCCTGGACCCCGCGATTTGGGCAACGCGCTGCCGGTTGGCAAGAGGTGTCGGCAAGGAATTTTGTGGCAGAGCAAGGCCCAGCTTCGCCGCCATACTGGATGTATGGCAAGAAGCTGGGCCGCAGCTATGGCGCAAAAGGCCCGGCGACACCCGCAGACACACCGGCGGTAAGTTGCCCCACAGAAAAAAACGAGTAAAACTTTTATCTTTGGGTGCGGTGGTGAGGGGTGCTCAGATCATATCGGTCAAGACCTTGACCGCCAACAGCACCAAAGCCACGATGACCACGGGCCGCACGATTTTCGCGCCGTTGCGGATGGTCAATCCCGCGCCCACATAATGCCCGGCAAAGGAAGCCACCGAAGCGATCAGACCAACGGCCCAATACACCTCGCCGTAGAGCACGGCAGTAATCAGGGAGCCGATACCCGAAGACAGATTGACCACCTTTACATTACCCGACGCCGTCCGCACGTCCATCTGGCCCAGGCCCGTGAAGATCAGCAGCAGGAACGTGCCGGTACCGGGACCGTAAAAGCCGTCATAAGCGCCGATGACCAGAGACGCGCTCAGGACAATGGCCAGCTGACGGCGGCGGTCGATATCGCCGGGGACCTCCCGGAAGCTCCGCTGCCGCAGGACCACAATGGCCACCACCGGCAGCACCACCAGCAGCAGATACTGGAGATATTTCTCTGGAATCAGCAGCTGCAACCGGGTACCGCCCACGCTGCCCAGCAGCGCCATGGCGATGGAGGGGACGGCCAGCTTCCAGTTGATGTACCCGTTGCGGATGTACCGGCCCACCGAGGCCAGGGAGCCGATGGACGCGGAAATTTTGTTGGTGCCCAGCGCCGCGTGCATGGGCAGTCCCGCCAGCAGATAGGTGGGCACGGAGATAATGCCGCCGCCGCCGGCAATGGCGTCCAGAAACGAAGCCAGAAAGACGCCGCCGCAGGCGATGAGCACCATGGAAAGCGTCAGTTCCATCTCACCGCGCCTTCACGCCCGGCAGGCTGTTGAGCACCTTGGCCACGCCGTCGTTGTCGTTGGTGTCCGTCAGACGGTCGGCCAGCGCCTTGGCTTCGTCGCTGCCGTTGGCCATGACCACCGCCGTACCGGCATAGCGCAGCATACCCAGATCGTTGCCGCTGTCGCCGATGGTCATCACCTGTTCCCGGCTCAGGCCCAGATGCTCCGCCAGACGGGCCACGCCCACGCCCTTGTGGATGCCGTGGGCCGTCACATCCAGGTCCACCGGGTCGGAGGTACACAGGTCCACGCCCTCCAGATCGCTCAGCTGTGCCTGGGCCGCGTCCCGTGCTTCGCCGGTGGGGAAGTAGAGATGCAGCTTTGTCACCGGCTCCTGTAAGGTTTCCAGCCAGTGGTCGTAATCGTCGATACCCCGCCGCGTCTCGTGGAGGGTGTGGTTGCCGCAGGCGTCCTCAAACCGGGGCACCTCCGCCAGCCGGTCCGTGGGAATGTAGATCTCGCCGCCGCAGTTGACCTCAAACAGCATGTCTTCCTGACGCAGCCGACGCCAGGCTTCCTGTATCAAGGGCAGGGGAACGGGGGAAAAATGGAGATAGGTGTTGCTCCGCAGGTCCAGCACAAACGAGCCGGTATTGCCCACCAGATAGTGGACCTGGGGCAGCTGGGCCAGCAGATGGCGGGTTTCGGACAGGGTGCGGCCCGAGGCCACCACAACCTCCAGCCCACGGTCCGCGGCGGCGGCCACCGCTGCAATGGTGGCGGGAGACAGGGTGCGGTCGGTGCGCAGCAGCGTGCCGTCCAGATCGACGGCAATCAATCGAGTTTCCATGGCGTGCTCCTTCTTCAATGGGAAATGGCGGCAATCCTCCTGCCGCAATCGGAGCTATTTTACCATTCACTGTGTCAAAAGACAAGAAAGAAGTACAGAGTATTTACAATTTATTCTTTTATTATAGCAATCGTTGTGTTATAATGCTTTGATGATAAATTTTTTATAATGCGATTTCATGCCGTTTCGGCATTTGATAACGAAAGGTGAAACAGCAATGGGTTTTTTGGACAAGATTTTCGGTTCCCACTCCGAACGGGAGCTCAAGCGGCTCGAAAAGACCGTCAAGGCGGTCATGGATTTGGAGGCGGAGTACCGGCAGCTGACCGACGAGCAGCTGAAGCATAAGACCGTGGAGTTCCGGGAGCGGCTGGACAAGGGCGAGACGTTGGACGACCTGCTGCCCGAGGCCTTCGCCACGGTCCGGGAGGCTTCGGACCGCGTGCTGGGTATGCGCCCCTACCGGGTCCAGGTCATCGGCGGCATCGTGCTGCATCAGGGCCGCATTGCCGAAATGCGCACCGGTGAAGGTAAAACCCTGGTGGCCATTCTGCCCTCCTACCTCAACGCCCTGACGGGCAAAGGCGTCCATGTGGTCACCGTCAACGACTATCTGGCCCGCCGTGACTCCGAGTGGATGGGCAAGGTCCACCGCTTCCTGGGTCTGAAAGTGGGCCTCATCGTCCACGGTCTCAACAGCGACCAGCGCCGCGAGGCCTACAACGCCGATATCACCTACTGCACCAACAACGAACTGGGCTTCGACTACCTCCGCGACAACATGGCCATCTACAAGCAGGAGCAGGTCCAGCGGGAGCACAACTTCGTCATCGTCGACGAGGTGGACTCCATCCTCATCGACGAGGCCCGTACCCCCCTGATCATTTCCGGCAAGGGCGACGACTCCTCCAAGCTCTACGAGATGACCGACTTCCTGGTCAGCCGCATGAAGAAGCAGGTCTTTGCCAAGACCGACAGCAAGGAAGCCATGGACGATCTGGACTGCGACTACATCGTGGACGAGAAGGAGCGCACCGTGTCCCTGACGGCCAAGGGCATCAAGAAGGTGGAGGAATTCTTCCAGATCGAGAACCTGTCCGACATCGAGAACACCACCATTTCCCACCACGTCAACCAGGCCATGAAGGCCCGCGGTCTCATGAAGCGGGACATTGACTATGTGGTCAAGGACAACGAGGTCATCATCGTCGACGAGTTCACCGGCCGTCTCATGTATGGCCGCCGCTACAACGAGGGTCTCCATCAGGCCATCGAGGCCAAGGAGGGCGTCAAGGTCGCCGGCGAGAGCAAGACCCTGGCCACCATCACGTTCCAGAACTTCTTCCGTCTCTATGCCAAGCTGTCCGGTATGACCGGTACGGCCACCACCGAGGCCGAGGAGTTCGGCACCATCTACAACCTGGATATCGTGGAGATTCCCACCAACCTGCCCGTGGCCCGTATCGACAACCCCGACGCCGTCTACAAGACGGAGGCCGCCAAGTTCCGGGCCGTCATCAATCAGGTCAAGACCTGCCACGAAAAGGGCCAGCCGGTCCTGGTGGGCACCGTGTCCATCGAGAAGTCCGAGCTGCTGTCCCATCTGCTCAAGCGGGAGGGCATCGCCCATACGGTGCTGAACGCCAAGCACCACGAAAAGGAAGCCGAGATCGTGGCCCAGGCCGGTAAGCTGGGGGCCGTCACCATCGCTACCAATATGGCCGGTCGTGGTACCGATATCATGCTGGGCGGCAACGCCGACTATCTGGCCAAGAGCGAACTGCGCAAGGGCGGCATGAGCGAGGAGCTGCTGGCCGAGGCCAACGCCTTCTCCGAGACCGATGACGAGGAAATCCTGGCCGCCCGCGCCGCCTATAATGAGGCCGTGGCCCGCCACAAGGAGCAGATTGCCGCCGAGTCCGAAAAGGTCCGCGCCGCCGGCGGTCTGTTCATCATCGGCACCGAGCGTCACGAGTCCCGCCGTATCGATAATCAGCTCCGCGGCCGTGCGGGCCGTCAGGGCGACCCCGGCGAGACCCGGTTCTACCTGTCCCTGGAGGACGATATCATGCGTCTCTTCGGCGGCGACCGCATGGAGCGGCTCAAGGGCATGATGGATAAGCTGGGCATCGAGGACGATATGCCCATCGACGCCAAGATTCTCTCCGGCGCCATTGAAAACGCCCAGAAGACCGTGGAAAGCCGCAACTTCCAGGTCCGTAAGAACGTGCTGCAATACGACGATGTCATGAACACCCAGAGAAAGGTCATCTATGAGCAGCGCGAGCAGGTGCTGGCCGGTACCGATCTGCAGAAGACCATCCAGGGTATGCTGGAGTATGTGGTCCACACCCAGGTCAACGACGCCTTCGGCGGCAACGCCCATCTGGAGAGCGCGGAGCAGTTCGAGACGCTGCTGCGCCACTTTGAGAACATCTACTTCCTCAAGGGCGCCTATGCCCCGGAGAATCCCACGGCTCTGGACGCCGACACCATGGCGGCGGAGATTCTGGCCCTGTGCACCAAGACCTACGAGGAAAAGGAAGCTGCCTACAGCTCCAAGGTCATGCGCGAGCTGGAGCGGGTCATCATGCTCCGCGTGGTGGACGAATACTGGATGGATCACATCGACGCCATGACCGATCTGCGGCAGGGCATCGTGCTGCGGGCCTACGGCCAGCAGGACCCCGTGGTGGAGTACAAGCGCGAGGGCTACGAGATGTTCGAGGGCATGATCAACGCCATCAAGGAGGAGACCATCCGCCGTCTGTTCCTGGTGCGCATCCAGCCCCAGCAGGAAATCCGCCGCGAGAAGGTGGCCACGGTCACCTACGAGGGCGGCGCCGACGAAAACGAGATCAAGCAGCAGCCCATGTCCAAGAAGGCCAGGGTGGGCCGCAACGATCCCTGCCCCTGCGGCAGCGGCAAGAAGTACAAGAACTGCTGCCTGGACAAGGACCTGAACGGATGAGATACGAACCAATCACGGTGGGGGACTTTATGTCCCCCCATCGTTTTACTGACCGTTCCGGCGGTGTCAGCACCGGCCATCTTTCCAGTCTGAACCTGGGCTTCAGCCGGGGCGACGAGCGGGAAAACGTCCTAGAAAACCACCGCCGACTGGCAGAAGCGGTGGGCTACGACCTGGAAAAGTTGGTCTGCACCCACCAAATCCACACGGACACGGTCCGGGTGGTGACAGAGGCCGACTGGGGCCAGGGCGTCTTCCAGAGCCCCGCGCCGGAGTGCGACGGTCTGGTGACCAACGTCCCCGGTACGGCGGTCATGGCCTTTGGGGCCGACTGCACGGTGACGCTGCTGGAGGACCCGGTCACCGGCGCCGTGGGCGCGGTCCACGCCGGATGGCGCGGCACGGCTTTGGGCATCGTGGCCAAGGCCGTGGACACCATGGTGTCCGCCTTCGGCAGCCGCCGGGAGGATATCCGGGCCTGTATCGGCCCCTGTATCCAGCGCTGCTGCTTCGAGACCCGATCCGACGTGCCGGAAGCCATGTTGAACGCCTTGGGCGACGACGCCCGGATTGCCATTGAAGACCACGGCGACGGCACCTACCATGTGGATTTGGTGGACCTGAATACCATTTGGCTGAAACGGGCCGGAATCGTGGAGCCCTGGGCGCTGCCCTATTGCACGGCCTGCGACACGGAACGGTTCTGGTCCCATCGGAAGGTGGGCGACCGCCGGGGCGTCCAGGCGGGCGTCATTGTGTGTACCGGGAGGAAGATGCCATGAGCCGCAAGCTGCGACTGGGGGCGCTGCTGGTGAGTTTCTGCCTGCTGCTGGGCTGTGCGGTCCCGGTGGCGGAGGAGCCGGAGGAACCGGCGGCGGAGACCGCCGCCGAAGAGACGGAGCGCCGGGAGGAAAAGCCCTTTGGCCTGGCCTGGGAGCCGGACCAAACGCTGAATCCCTACAGCTGCATGGTGCTGAGCAACCGCACGGTGCTGTCCCTGCTCTATGAGCCGCTGTTTGCCGTCAACGCCGATTTTACGGCCACGCCGTACCTCTGCGAAAGTCTGACCAGCTCCGGCGATGGCCGGACCCATACGCTGACCCTGCGCCAGGGCGTGACCTTTTCCAACGGCACGGCCCTGACGGCAGCTGACGCGGCGGCGTCTATTCGGGCGGCCCAGAACAGTGATTACTACGGCAGCCGTCTCCAGGATATCCTGTCGGTGCAGGCCACCGGCGATTTGCAGCTGACCATTACCACCGGGTCGGCCTGCGGCACGCTGCCGTCGCTGCTCAATGTGTATGTGGTCCAGGCGGCCACCACGGGGGACACCATCCCCGTGGGAACCGGCCCCTACCGCTGCGACGGCACCCAGCTGCTGCAAACGGACTGGTGGCGGGAGACGAAGCCGCCGGTCTCCGAGGAGACCATCGGACTGGTGGCCGTGGACTCCGCCGCCGAAATCCGAGACCAGTTTGAGCGGGGCGACGTGACCCTGGCCTGTGCCGATCCCAACTCCGGCGCCCAGCTGACGTATCACACGGATTACGAACTGTGGAACAACAACACCACGGTGCTGCAATATGTGGGCTTCAACCTCAGCAGCCCCGTTTTTGCCTATACGCCGGTGCGGACGTCGGTGACCCATGCCTTGAACCGGGACGCCATCATCTCCAATACGGCCCTGGGCTTTGCCACAGCGGCCACGCTGCCGGCCTCGTCCCGGTGGGACGGGTACGACCAGAAGCTGGCGGCCAAGTACGGCTATGACGAGGCGGCCTTTGAGAAAATTCTCGAATCGTCGGAAATCCGCGACTATGACGAGGACGGCGTCCTGGAGGTCTACACCGAAAGCGGCACCCAGCCCCTGAAAGGAACGCTGTTGGTGTGCAATACGTCGGAGCAGCGGGTGGCGGCGGCCCAGATGGTGGCCGATACCCTCAACAGCCGGGGCTTTGATCTGACCATCAAATCCCTGGAGTACAACGAATACGTCTACGCCCTGCGGACCGGCAACTATGACCTCTATTACGGTGAGGTGCGGCTGCGGCCGGACTTTGATCTCAGCGGCTTTTTCGACGCGTCGGGCAGTCTCAGCTATGGCGGCATGGCCGACGGAACGCTGGCGACCCTCTGTGACCGGGCCGTGGAGAACATCGGCAATGTCTACGAGCTCCATTCGGAAATCATGTCCCGTGGCATGCTCTGTCCCATCCTCTGCAAGACGTATGCCATCTATTCGGCCCGTGGCCGGGTCACCAATCTGAACCCCTGCCTGGACGGCGTCTTTACGCTGCCCTACGGCGAATGACCCGACAGCCGGAGCGCTGGTACAAAACTGTAAAAACTGTGTGCGGGAAAGCGCTGCTTCCTGCACACAGTTTTTTTTATGGGTAAAATTGCCAACGGTGAAAGCGTTGGAGTTTTTATGCGCAGCGCGGTAAAACAACAGAGCGGACAGGCTGACGTGTGCGTTATGGCCGGGACTGCGGCGCACACGGTTTTTGTCGTTCTGTCTATGACTGAAATACACGCAAAAACCCGGCGGAACGGTGGGAAAACTATCAAAATTTATGAATATACATACATGGAGAAGATTTACAATATATTTAAATAAAGTAAATTTCTTGATGATTTTTACAGAAAATTGGTGTAGAATACTTCTATTTGATGTTCATTTGGCTGCTAAATAAATTTTGAATAAGAAAACATTTTTTACAATTATGTATATTTTTCATCAAAAAATGTTTTTTTATAACTTCGCGTATCTTATCTCAGCATATATCTCAGCAAAAAATGGAATGAGGAGGAATCAGGTAAACTATGGGGTCTGAGAGAGGAGTACAGAGGAAGAATTACCGGTTGGGTGTCAGCGGGAAGATGATACTCAACGTCGTGGTGCCGACGACGGTGCTTCTTCTTTTTGCTGGCAGTGCTTGTAACGGTTTCGGTGATCAATACGGTCTGGGGCCTGAAGAACACGGATATTGAAAATCAGATGGAGTCCGTGGCCAATCAGGTGACACAGTATTTCGATCCGTATTTTGTCAGCGAGGAATTTGTCGCCGACCGGACATCGATCAAGGATATTTTCGCGGAGCTGGAGCGGGGGACAGCCGCGTACCGGTTTGAGGAATCGGACCTGTACGAGACAACGCTGCGCGATCTGCAATACGCCGACTCGGTTGGAGGAGAAGCGGTGCAGAGCGTTTGAATTGCCGGCGTGAAAAACAGCCAGATTATCCAGTCCGACGGATTCATTTCCGACGACACCTTACCATGGGTCTGGAGCAGATTTCCAGCGTGGTACAGACCAACGCCGCCACGGCCGAGGAGAGCGCCGCGTCCAGCGAGGAACTCTCCGGTCAGGCCAGCATTCTGGAAAGCCTCATAGCACAATTTAAGCTGGCCCGGGAGCTGTACGAGCCCAGTGAACCGGCGGTGGCGTCGGAATCTCCCGCCGAGCCGTCGTCCATGTACGAAAAGTATTGAGGAATGGAGACCGGCGGGCCAAGCGAGAACGGCCCGGAACGGACTGCCCATATGGTTCGTAGGGCGGGACCTGCGTGTCCCGCCGCCGGATTGCACCGAAAACCATGCAATGATTCGGTACGTTCCACCCTGTAGGGCGGGGGCTTGCCCCCGCCGCCATGCCGCACTGCTGACCACCACCGACGTAGGGGCCGGCATCCCTGACGGCCCCGGACGGAATGCGGTGCGGGCGCGTCAAGGATGCCGCGCCCTACGTTGGGGCATACCAAAAGGCCGCCGTCCGCCACCCCGCGATGGGGTGGGGACGGCGGCCTTACGGCTTCGCCGTGGGGATTGCGCCATCTGCGGATGGCGCTTTGGACGATGGGGGATTTCGCGCCGTGCGCGGCGCGGGTGTTTCGCCCGCTGCGGCGGGCGACCAAAGGCTCTGCCTTTGGAAACCGCGATTTTTTGAAAAAAATCGAGTAAAACTTTAGTTTTGGGCGTGTCTTAGCTGAGTTCGGTCATACCATTATAAAGATGGTAATACGCGCCGCCCTGTTCCAACAGCTCGTCATGGTCGCCCCGCTCGATAATCCGGCCATGGTCCAGCACCATAATGGCGTTGGCGTTGCGGACCGTACTGAGCCGGTGGGCGATGACAAACACCGTCCGGCCCTCCATCAGCCGGTCCATGCCCTTTTCAATGAGCCGCTCCGTCCGGGTGTCGATATTGGACGTGGCTTCGTCGAGAATCAGCACCGGCGGGTCCGCCACCGCCGCCCGGGCAATGGCCAGCAGCTGCCGCTGGCCCTGGCTCAGGTTGGCACCGTCGCCGGTGATGACCGTATCGTAGCCCTGGGGCAGACGGGTGATAAAGGAATGGGCGTTGGCGATTTTGGCGGCTTCGATGATCTCCTCCTCCGTGGCGTCCAGCTTGCCGAACCGGATATTGTCGGCAATGGTGCCCGAAAACAGGTGGGTATCCTGGAGGACGATGCCGAGACTGCGCCGCAGATCGGCCTTGGCAATGTCCCGCACGTCCAGACCGTCATAGGTGATGACGCCGCCGTTCACATCGTAAAACCGGTTGATCAGGTTGGTGATGGTGGTTTTGCCCGCGCCGGTGGAGCCCACAAAGGCGATTTTCTGCCCCGGCTTGGCGTAAAGGCTGACGCCCTGGAGAATCAGCCGGTCCGGCGTGTAGCCGAAGTCCACATGGTCAAAGCGCACGTCGCCCCGCAGGGGCACCAGAGAGCCGTCGGGCTTCTGCCAGGCCCAACGGCCCGTCTTTTCCGTGCAGGCCGTCAGCCCGTCCGGCGTCTCCCGCACACAGGTCAGACGGATTTTGCCCTCGTCCACCTCCGGCGGCTCCTGCAAGACGGTGAAAATCCGTTCCGCGCCCGCCAGGGCCGACAGCACCATGCCGCTCTGCTGGGTCAGCTGGTTGATGGGCAGCGCCGCCTGCCGGACAAAGACCAGATAGGTGGCCAGACTGCCCACGTCGGTCATGCCCCGCAGGGCCATCAGACCGCCCAGCACCGCCACAATGGCGTAGTTGATATACGAAATGCTGACCACCGCGGGAATCTGCGTACCCGCGAAACTCTGGGCCCCGGTGCCCGCTTCCCGCAGCGCTTCGTTATAGGCGGCAAAGCCCTGGAGGTTGGCTTCCTCGTGGTTGAAAACCTTGACCACCTTCTGACCGCTGACCATTTCCTCGATATAGCCGTCCAGACGGCCCAGATGCTCCTGCTGTCGGGCAAAATACCGGCGGCTGCGGCGGCTGGAATAGCGGATATACAGGAACATGGCCCCATAGCTGACGGTGACGATCAGGGACAGCTGCCAGTTGAGGACGTACAGCAGCACCAGCAGGCCCACCACCTGGATAAAGGTCTGAATGACCATGGCGAAGCTGTTGTTCAGGGCGTCGGAAACCGTGTCCACGTCGTTGGTAAAATAGCTCATGGTGTCGCCGTGGCGGCGGCTGTCAAAGAACGACAACGGCAGGGTTTGCAGATGGGAGAACAGGTCCCGGCGGATATCATAGAGGATTTTTTGGGCGGCCCGGACCATGGTCTGGGTGTAGCCCAGGGCCGCCAGAACGCCGGTGCCGTAGATGGCCGCGGCGATAACCACGCCCCGGACCAGCGCTGCGCCGTCGCCGCCGGCCAGACTGTTGACAATGGGCCGGATCATATAGGTGCCCAGCAGATTGGCCAGGGCGCTGACGGCAGCCAGGACGCCCACAATGACCATGAGGACCGTATGGCGGCCCATGTAACGGGCCAGGGAACGGACGGTGCGGCCCAGGTTTTCCGGCCGCTTATTGGTGGGTCTGGCCATGGCCGTCGCCTCCTTTCACCTGGGAATGGTAAATCTCCTGGTAGATGGGGTCCGTGGCCAGGAGGGTGTCGTGGTTGCCGACGGCGTGAACCTTGCCGTCGTCCAGAATCACAATGACGTCGGCATTCTGCACCGACGTGATGCGCTGAGCAATGATGAGCTTTGTCACGTCCCGGCGCTGGGCCAGGGCCGTGCGGATTTTGGCCTCGGTGGCCATGTCCACGGCGGAGGTGGAATCGTCAAAAATCAGGATTTTCGGCGATTTCAGCAAGGCCCGTGCAATGCACAGCCGCTGTTTCTGGCCGCCGGATACGTTGACGCCCCCTTGGCCCAAATCGCTGTCCAGTCCCTTGGGCATCCGGGTCAGAAATTCGTCGGCACAGGCCGTGCGGCAGGCGTCCCACAATTCCTCGTCGGTGGCGTCGGGGTTGCCCCACAGGAGATTTTCCCGGACCGTGCCGGAAAACAGGACGTTTTTCTGCAATACGATGCCCACGGCATCCCGCAGGGCGTGGAGATCGTAGTCCCGCACGTCCCGGCCGCCCACCCGCAGTGCGCCGCCGGTGACGTCGTACAGCCGGGGAATCAGCTGCACCAGCGTCGTCTTGGCCGCGCCGGTGCCGCCCAGAATGCCCACGGTCTGGCCCGAACGGATGTGGAGGTCCACATGGCTCAGGGCGTCGGTGTTGGCATCGGCGGAGTAGCGGAACGAGACGTCGTCAAAGTCGATGGAGCCGTCGGCCACCTCGGTGACGGCGTTGGCGGGATTGTCGATGGCCGGGACCTCGTCCAGCACCTCCAAAATCCGGTGGCAGCTGGCCAGGGACCGGGTCAGCAGCAAAAACACGTTGGAAACCAGCATCAGGGAGTTCATCACCTGCATGACGTAGCTGAGAAAGCCCGTCAGCTGGCCCACTTCCAGCGTCCCGGCCAGAATCATTCTGCCGCCGAACCACAGCAGCAGCACCGTGGCCCCGTACATGGTCATCTGAAAGGCCGGCGTGTTTAGGACGGCGGTTTTGAAGGTGTAGCGGCTGGCTTCCATGAGCCCGCCGTTGACCGTCTCGAAGCGTTCCTCGGCGTAGTCCTCCCGGACAAAGGCCTTGACAGCCCGCATGGCCGTCAAATGCTCCTGGACCACGTTGTTCATCCGGTCCACGGCCGTTTGCAGCACCCGGTAGGAGGGGGCCACCTTCCGGACGATGGCCCAGAGAATGACGGCCAGCACCGGCACGCACAGGAAGAAGATCACCGCCAGGGGCGGGCTCATATAAAAGGACAAGCCCAGACCCATCAGCAGCATGACCGGGCTGCGGAACACGGCGCGAAAGCCCGTATTGAAGGCGTTTTGCAGCACCGTCACGTCGGTGGTCATGCGGGTGACGAGAGAGGATGTCTCGAAGTGGTCCAGATTGGAAAAGGCCAGCTTCTGGACCGCCTCATACTGGGCCCGGCGCAGGTCCGCGCCGAAGCCGTAGGAGGCCCGGGCCGCGTACCGGGCCTGTAAAAAGCCGGTGACCAGGGAGATCAGGGCGAACAGGCCCATCAGGACGCCCTGGTGGAGCATCAGAGGAACGTCCCCGTTGGCCACACCCTCGTCGATGAGGGTGGCCATGAGCACGGGAATAAACAGCTCAAAGGCCGTCTCCACCAGCACCAGCAGGGCGGCAAGAATCAGATACCGCCGATGGGGACGGAAGTAATGGGCCAGACGGCGCAGGTCCTTCAAGGCGTTTCCTCCTCTCCCTCAGCGCCCCGGAGATTCCGATAGGCGCGGCTCAGAAACTGGCTGAACTGCTCCCGTTCCTCGTCGGTGAAGCCCCGGAGCATCTGCGCTTCCAGCTCCTTGCAGCGGACCTCCCAGGCGCTCTGGGCCGCCCGCCCGGCGTCGGTCAGTTCAATCAGCCCCGAACGGCGGTCGTGCTTGGCGGCGCTGCGGACAATCAGCCCGTTACGCTCCAGAGCGTCCAGCATCCGGCACACCGCCGCCGGGTCGATTTCAAAATAATCGGCCAGGGCTTTTTGGGTGCAGGGGCCGTGGCGGACCAGATACGTCAGCAGCTTGGGCTGACCGGCGCCCAGGCCGATTTCGGCCAGGTGATGCCCCAGATAGCTGCGCTGGGCGTGAAAGGCCCGGTACAGCAGCATGTGAAAGGACCGTTCCATGGTATCCTCCTCCGTTGATACGTCAATAATTGATATGTCAATTAGATTATATGGGCAGAACAAAAAAAGTCAAGGGGGTTGCAATTTATTGTATAATTGGATATGCTGTTGGGAGAAACCCAAGGGAAAGGAACGACCAATGCGAAAGATTTTAACAGCCATGTCCGGCGGCGTGGACAGCGCCGTAACGGCGGGCCTGCTCCGGCAGATGGGATACGAGCCCGGCGGGGCCACCATGCTCCTGCGTCCCGGCGGCGAACAGGAGGCCGCCGACGCCGCTGCCGCCGCCCGGCGGCTGAATCTGGAATTCCACTGTTTTCAGTGGCAGCCGGAGTTTGAACGGATGGTCATTGCGCCCTTTGCGCAGGTCTATCAGCAGGGCGGCACGCCCAATCCCTGCATCTTCTGCAACAAGGCGCTGAAATTCGGAAAATTCCTCGAAGCCGCCCTGGAACTGGGCTATGACGGCATGGCCACCGGCCATTATGCCCGCATTGAACAGGACCCAGAGACGGGCCGCTACCTGCTGAAAACGGCGAAAGACGCCGCCAAGGACCAGACGTATATGCTGGCGGGACTGAGCCAGCACCAGCTGAGCCATACGGTGCTGCCCCTGGGCGAGTACACCAAGGCGGAGGTCCGGCAGCAGGCGGAAGCCATGGGCCTGCTGGAACAGCAGGTGAAAAAGGATTCCCAGGACATCTGTTTCGTCCCCGACGGGGATTATATGGGCTTTCTGTGCCAATGGGGCCTGGAGCCCCAGCCGGGTAATTTTATCGCCCCCGACGGCACGGTGCTGGGCCCCCACCGGGGCTATGAGGGCTATACCATCGGCCAGCGGCGAGGACTGGAGATTGCCGCCGGGCGGCGGGTCTACGTCCTGTCCAAGCCCCGGCCCGACGTGGTCATCGGAGACGGCGACGCGCTGTTCACCACCGATGTGACCGTGACGGGAACCAACTGGATTCCCTGGGAGCAGCCGCCGGAGCGGTTCCGGGCGTCGGTGAAGCTGCGCTATACGGCCAAACCGGCAGCCTGTACCGTCACCGTGACGGACGGCGGCGCGCAGCTGGTGTTCGACGAGCCCCAGCGGGCCGTGACGCCGGGCCAGGCGGCGGTGTTTTACGAGAACGATCTGGTACTGGGAAGCGGTACCATTGTATGAGAAAGGAAGGATGAACCATGTCTGAAATCAAAGCGGTGGTATTGGCCGCCGGTAAGGGTACCCGGATGCAGTCCGAGTCCAACCATATGCCCAAGGTCCTGCGGGAGGCCTGCGGCAAACCCCTGCTGTACCATGTGCTGACCCAGCTGGATTTTATCGACCAGAAAAACACGGTACTGGTGGTGGGGTATCTCCATGAGCTGGTGGAGCAGGCGTTCCCCGGCTATCCCACGGCCTTGCAGGAGCCCCAGATGGGCACCGGCCATGCCGTCCAGTGCGCCAAAGAACACCTGAAGGACTTCGACGGCACGGTGCTGGTGTGCTACGGCGACATGCCCCTGGTGCGGAAAGAGGTCTATGAATCCCTGCTGCGGGAGCACGCCGCGTCCGGCGCCCAGTGCACGCTGCTGTCGGGCACCTGCGAGGAATACCTGCCCTATGGCCGCGTGCTCATGGATGCGGACAACAATTTCATCGGCGTGGTGGAGGACCGGGACTGCACCGGGGAGCAGAAGAAAATCCGCGATCTGAACGTGGGGATCTACGCCTTCGACTGCAAGGCGCTGCTGGAAGCGCTGGACAAGCTCCAGAACAACAACGCCCAGAAGGAGTATTATCTCACCGACGCCCCGGCGCTGATTCAGGCCGCCGGCGGCAAGGTCAAGGTCTGCAAGGCCGTGCTCAATGAGCAGATCATCGGCGTCAACACGCCGGAACAGCTGGCCCAGACGGAGCACTTCCTCCGGCAGCAGGGCAGAGCGTAATTAAAAGAGAGAGGAAAGCAGGGGATGAGAGCAATCAAGCATTGCGCCCGCGGTGCGGTGGTGCTGGCCATGGTGCTACTGTTTTCGGGATGCAGTCTCTACCAAAAGTCTCAGGATGGATGGGAAATCCTGGAATCCAAGATTACCGGCGGGGAGCAAGGAGAACCGTCGGAAGCGGAAGCGCCGGACACAGAGGAACCGGAGACAGACGCCCTGGAGGACCCGGCGGACCTGACGGAGCCGGACGAGCCCACGGAATCAGACGAGCCGGAGGACGCGGAAGGGGATGGGATTCCCGGAACGTATACGGTGCCGGACGGCTGGGTGGAAGCGGAAGAAGCGTCCACATCTGACAAGATTTTTTACACCAGAGAGGGAGAGACCCAGGACGTCAGTCCGGACAACATCTCCGTCAATGTGGACAGCAACTCGTACAGTCTGGAGGAGTATCAGGCGTTAGGCGACGCCATTTTGCAGCAGCTTTCCATGCAGGCGAAGTTTCTCAATGCGAAATCGCTCAATAGCAGCGGCAGCAATACGGAACAGGGGTATATCCTGTTCACGTTCACCCTGGAAGGCTCCAGCGGTACGCTGACCAGACAATACTACATCGTCAGGGAGTATGGATACTGTCTGTTCCATGCCACCAGCTTCTCCGGTACGGAGGAGGTCTTTGACGTGGCCCAAAGCATGGTGGACAGCTTCGTGTGGGACGAGGACAGCGCCCCGGCGGCGGAATAATCAGAAAGTATGTCAAACGGGAGCGCCGTCCATGGGGCGCTCCCGTTTGTGCGGTATGGATGCATTTGGGACGAAAAAGATAAAATTTTACTCGATTTTTCCCAAAAACCGAGTAAAACTTTTTTATTATGCAGTCTCCCGGCAGGAAACGCGGAAATTCTGAATCTTATCGATCAAAAACGAGGACAGGGTCACGGTGATCAGAGAATAGGCGATCCGCTGCCAGGGGATATAGCTGAGAGACAGCAGCAGCACCGTCAGATCGGTGATCAGATAGGCCTTGGCAATGCGGCAGCCGCTGACCTTGGCAATGATCAGGGCCAGGGCGTCATCGCCGCCGGAAGCGCCGCCCTCCCGGACCACCAGCCCCACGCCCACGCCCACAAAAAGCCCGCCCAGCAGACAGGCGGCCAAAGGATAGGGGGACAGGTCCGGCAGCACGTAGCCAAAAAACTCATAGGTGTTGTAAAAGGCGGAAAATCCCACGCTGGCCACCAGCGCGTTTTTCAGAAAGTCCTTGCCCAGGAGCCGGAAGCCGAAAAAGTAGCAGGTGACATCCAGAATCAGGCCGGAAATTCCCGGCGTGATGTGGAACCAATGCTGAATCAGCAGCGTCATACCCAGGACGCCGCCTTCGGTGATGGCGGTTCGGCTGTGAATGTTGTACAGGCCAAAGGCCAGAATGGCCACGCCCAGCAGCAGCAGCCCGTAGTGGCGCAATGCGTTGCGGCGCGCGTTCGTTGTCATGATAAAACCTCCTTATATCCGACAGCTACAGTATAAACCATACAGTAACTGTACAGTCAAGGGGGAGCGGAAAAAGAGCGCTGCAAAATTCATTGCAGCGCTCTTTTTGTACGCAGTATGACAGTGATTGGTCGTTTGGTAAGCAGCATCGTAATAGAATGTAGGGGCCGATGCCCGCAGTGGCACAACGGGCCAAGAGAATCCGCCCTGGGGCGTCGGTCCCATATGCTGCACCATTGTCAATAGATGGCCCACGCCGTCCGCCCCCCAGGGGCGGCGGTGTGGGCCATGGCCGTTGGCCGGGATTCCGCCATCTGCGGATGGCGGTTTGGGACGCGAAGGGGTTTCGCGCCGTGCGCGGCGCGGGTGTTTCGCCCGCTGCGGCGGGCGACCGGGGCGCTGCCCCTGGACCCCGCGATTTTTTGAAAAAAATCGAGTAAAACTTTTATATGTTTTCTTTTATATGTTTTCGTTCCTGCTACCGCGATTCTGCAACGGCGGCCCCTTTTGGCGCACTTGCGTGGCGGTTACGCCACCTCGTAACCGGCCTCGGTGATGGCGGCGCGGATGGCGCCCTCCAACGCACCGTCGGAGACGGTGCAGGTGACGGTTTTAGCCTCCAGATCGACCTTGGCGGCGGAAGCGCCGGCGTCGGTGGCGGCTTTCTCCACCCGGGCGGCACAGTGACCGCACATCATACCGTTGACAGTGATGGTCAGTTCTTGCATGGTTTCATTCCTCCTGACAGATTCTTGTGGGATGGGTTGTGGAGCGGTCCGCAGACTGGGCCGGAACGACCGCAGCCGCAGGGCATTGGTGACGACGCAGACCGAGCTGAGGCTCATGGCCGCGGCGGCAAACATGGGGGACAGCTGCAAGTGGAACAGCGGATACAGGACGCCCGCCGCCACCGGAATGCAGATGACATTATAAAAGAACGCCCAGAACAGATTTTCTTTGATGTTGCGGATGGTGGCACGGCTTAACTCTACCGCCGTCACCGCGTCGGTAAGACTGCTCTTCATCAAGACGATATCGGCGGATTCCATGGCGATATCGGCTCCCGCGCCGATGGCCAGCCCTACGTCGGCACGGGCCAACGCCGGGGCATCGTTGATGCCGTCGCCCACCATGGCCACCTTATGGCCCTCCTGCTGGAGCCGGGCCACATGGCGTTCCTTGTCCGTGGGCAGAACCTCGGCAATCACATTGTCGAGACCCAGCTGGCGACCGATGGCCTTGGCCGTCCGCTCGTTGTCGCCGGTCAGCAGCACCACGGAAAGGCCCAGCTTGGAGAACCCTTCAATGGCGGCGGCGCTGGTGCCCTTTACCGTATCGGCTACGGCGATGATGCCCACCAATTTCCCGTCCCGGACGAAGTACAGGGGCGTCTTGCCCGCTTCGGCCAGAGCGTCGGACTGGGCGGCCACGGCGGAATCATCCAGGGACAGCTCTTTGAGAAACGCCCGGTTGCCGGCAGCCCAGGGGGTACCGTCCAGGGTGGCCCGGACGCCTTTTCCATGGACGGCGGCAAAGTTCGTGACAGGGGAGCGGGACAGGCCCCGGCGTTCCGCTTCGGCCACAATGGCCGCGCCCAGGGGGTGCTCCGACGGATATTCCACGCTGGCGGCGGCCTGTAACAGGGCTGTCTCGTTGAGGTCGGACAGGGGGAGTACGTCGGTGACCTTGGGTTTGCCCTCGGTGACCGTGCCGGTCTTGTCGAGGACGATGGTATCCACGTCCCGCAGCGTTTCCAGCGCTTCGGCGGATTTGATCAGAATGCCGTGTTCCGCGCCCTTGCCGGTGCCCACCATAATGGCCACGGGGGTGGCCAGACCCAAGGCACAGGGGCAGGAGATGACCAGCACCGCCACGGCGGAAGTCAGTGCCTGACCGATGCTGTGGCCGGTGACCAGCCAGACGATGGCCGTAATCAGAGAAATGCCCATGACCACCGGCACGAAGACACCGGCCACCTTGTCGGCCAACCGGGCAATGGGGGCCTTGGAACCGGCGGCGTCCTCCACCAGCCGGACCATCTGGGCCAGCGTCGTGTCCTGGCCCACACGGGTGGCCCGGACCGTCAGAACGCCGGAACCGTTGACCGACGCGGAGATCACCGTATCGCCGGGGCCTTTGTCCACGGGGATGGATTCCCCGGTGAGGGCCGACTGATCGACTGCCGATTGGCCCTCCACCACTACGCCGTCTACCGGCATGGCTTTGCCGGGCCGCACCAGCAGCAAATCCCCCAGCTGTACCTGCTCCACGGGAATCTCCACCTCGCCGCTGTCCCGCAGGACCGTGGCCGTCTTGGGGGACAAATCCAAAAGCCGGGCAATGGCCTGACCCGTGCGGCCCTTGGAGCGGGTCTCCAGGAATTTGCCCACGGTGATGAGGGTAACGATCATGGCCGCCGATTCAAAATACAGCTCCATGGTGTATTTCTCTACTAAATCCATGCGGTCATGGCCCAACCCGTAGCCGATGGCATACAGGGCGGCGATGCCGTAGATCACCGCCGCCGACGCGCCCACGGCAATCAGGGAATCCATGTTGGGCGAGCGGTTCCACAAGGCTTTGAAGCCCACCCGGAAGTATTTCTGGTTGATAATCAGCGGCGGCAGCGTCAGCAAAAAGGCGGTCAGAGCGAAGATCAACGCGTTTTCCGCCCCGTGGAAGATGTGGGGCAGGGGCCAGCCCATCATGTGGCCCATGGACAGATAGAACAGCGGCACCATAAAGACCACGGACCAGATCAGGCGCTGTTTCATGGACTTCAATTCCGCTTCGTTGTTGGGCCGGGCGGGAGCCGTGGGGGCGGCGGCATCGGCCTGGGGCAGGGAAGCGCCGTACCCGGCCTTGACCACCGCGTCAATGATGGGCTGGCTGTCGCCGTCGTGCTCCACCACCATGGAGCCGCCCAGTAGATTGACGCTGACCGAGCAGACGCCGGGCACCTGCTTGACGGCCTTTTCCACATGGGCCGAACAGGCGGCACAGGTCATGCCGGTAACGGTGAATTTTTCTTTCTGCATGGTCTCACCTCACTTGAGGATTTTCTGGAGCATGGCCACCAGCTCGTCGATTTTCTCGTCCCGCTGCTCCTGGGTTTCGGCGGCGCTGACGCAGTGTTTCAGATGGGCCGTCAGCACCTGCCGGTTGACGGTGGTCAACAGGGCCGTGGTGGCCATGAGCTGCTGGGAAATGTCCATACAGTACCGGTCCTCTTCCACCATTTTGATGATGCCGTCAATCTGGCCCCGCGCCGTCTTCAGCAGCCGCAGGACCTGCTTGGGGTCTGCCATCATGGGAATTCCCTCCTCGAATAACACCCCCCTGGGGTGTAGTATTTATGGCCGCATTATACAACGGACCGGGCCGGTTGTCAAGGGGTATGACCTAGAAAAACAGTAGGAAAATAAATTGGGGGAATCTGTAAAGACATTAACGCCAAAAAGACCGGGCAGGAAACAGGGGTTTTTGTGCAATTCTCAATGGCTTGTAGAAAACTCCTTGACATTGCAAAAATAGGGGGTTATTCTTAGTTTGTACTGCCTTTTTGCAGTTTTATGAGGTGATTTACATTGAATAAAGAAATTCGCGTCGGTCTGGATATCGGCTCCACCACCCTCAAGGCTGTGGCCCTGGATGACACCGGCGCGCTCCTGTATGAAAAGTACGAACGACACTATTCCATGATTACGGAGAAGGCCGCCGCCATGCTCCGGGACATCGCCGCCACCATCGGCACCGGCGATGTGCGCTTTGCCATTTCCGGCTCCGCCGGTATGGGTCTGGCCGAACGGCTGGGCCTGGCCTTCCAGCAGGAGGTCTACGCCACCCGTCAGGCCGTGGAAAGCGTCCTGGGCGACGTGGACACGGTCATTGAGCTGGGCGGCGAGGACGCCAAAATCCTGTTCCTCACCAACAACGGCCGCAAGGACCTGGAAGTCCGCATGAACGGCAGCTGCGCCGGCGGCACCGGCGCGTTCATCGATCAGATGGCCACGCTGCTGAACGTGACCCCCGACGAGCTCAACGATCTGGCCGCCCACTATGAAAAACTCTATTCCGTGGCGTCCCGCTGCGGCGTCTTTGCCAAGTCCGACATTCAGCCCCTGCTGAACCAGGGCGCCAAAAAAGAGGACGTGGCCGCCAGCATTCTGGCCGCTGTGGTCAACCAGACCATTGCCGGTCTGGCCCAGGGCCGTCAGATTGCCGGGCGGGTGGTCTACCTGGGCGGCCCCCTGACGTTCCTGCCGGAACTGCGCAGCAGCTTCGACCGGATTCTGGGCCTGACGGGCATCTGTCCCGACCACTCCCTGTACTTCGTGGCCCGGGGCGCGGCGGAGCTGGCCGACTCCCGCGTGAATCTGGAAGAGCTGGCCAAAACGCTGGACGCGGCGGTGGCCGGCAACGATTACAAGTCCTGCAAGCCCCTCTTTGCCAACGAGGAGGAGTACCAGGAGTTCAAAACCCGCCACGACGCCGACCGGGTGGAGACCGTCGAGGACCCCGGCTACAGCGGAAAGGCCTATCTGGGCGTGGACGCCGGTTCCACCACCGTCAAGGCTGTGCTCATGCGGGAGGACGAGCAGATTCTCTATACCTCCTATCTCCCCAACGGCGGCAATCCGGTGCCCCTGGTCAAGGATTTTCTGGAGACGGTCTACCGGAAATTCCCCAACATGACCATTGCCGGAGCCGCTTCCACCGGTTACGGTGAGGATATGGTCCGCAGCGCGTTCTGCTTCGACACCTCTCTGGTGGAGACCATGGCCCACTTTGCCGCGGCCAAGAAATTCCAGCCCGATGTGGACTTTATCATCGACATCGGCGGCCAGGATATCAAGTGTTTCCAAATCCGCAACGGCGTCATTGACAATATTTTCTTAAATGAAGCCTGTTCCTCCGGCTGCGGCTCCTTCCTGCAGACCTTCGCCGGGGCATTGGGCTATTCCATTGCCGATTTTGCCCAACGGGGCATCTACGCCGACAACCCTGTGGACCTGGGTTCCCGCTGCACGGTCTTTATGAACTCCTCCGTCAAGCAGGCCCAGAAAGACGGCGCTTCCATTGAAAATATCTCGGCGGGCCTTTCCGTCAGCGTCGTGAAAAACGCCATCTATAAGGTCATCCGGGCCGCCAACGGCGACGCACTTGGGAAGCATATCGTGGTCCAGGGCGGTACGTTCCTCAATGACGCGGTGCTCCGGGCCTTTGAACAGGAAATCGGCCGCAACGTCACCCGGCCCAACATCGCCGGATTGATGGGCGCTTACGGCGCGGCCCTCTACGCCAAGCGCAAGGCCACCGGCGGCAAGAGCACCGTTCTGAACGTGGAGGGGCTGGCCAAGTTCACCCATCAGGTGCGGAATATCACCTGCAACGGCTGTGAGAACCACTGTTCTCTGACCATCAACACCTTTGACGGCGGCCGCCGGTTCATCGGCGGCAACCGCTGCGAAAAGCCCACGGCCAAGAAGGGCAACGCCGTCCAGATGAGCCTGTACGACTACAAGCGGCAGCTGCTGGCCGGTTATACGGCCCAGCCCGGCAGACGGGGCAAGCTGGGCATCCCCATGGGCCTCAATTTCTTTGAACTGCTGCCGTTTTTCCATACATTCTTCACCAAACTGGGCTTTGAAGTCATCCAGTCGCCGGTGTCCAGCCGCAGCCTGTACCAGCTGGGCCAGAACACCATCTCCAGCGATACGGCCTGTTATCCGGCCAAGCTGATGCATGGACATATCCAATCCCTCATTGACAGCGGTGTGGAGACCATCTTCTACCCCTGTCTCACCTACAACATGGACGAGGGCAAGGGCACCAACCACTATAACTGCCCCGTGGTGGCCTATTATCCCGAGGTTATCCGGGTCAATATGCCCGATGTGCGGAAGATCCGTTTCCTCAGTGATTACCTGTGCATCCACGACAAAAAGCAGTTCCTCAAGCGGATTGCCGCCTGTCTCCACCCCCACTGGCCCGACATCACCAAGCGGGAATTGCAGCAGGCGGCGGAGGCGGCCTATGGCGAATACCACGCCTATCTGGACAAGGTCCACCGCAAGGGCGAGGAATATCTCCGTCTGGCCAAGGAAAAGGGGCTGCCGGTCATCATTCTGGCGGGCCGTCCCTACCATCTGGACCCGGAGGTGAACCACGGCATCGATCAGCTGATTGGGGAGCTGGGGGCCGTTGTCATCTCCGAGGACGCCATCGCGTGGAAAGAAGAGAAATTCCCCGTCAACGTCCTGAACCAGTGGACCTACCATACCCGGCTCTATGCCGCGGCCAAGTTCGTGGCCGAGAGCCACGACCCCAAGCTGAATTTGGTGCAGATGGTCTCCTTCGGCTGCGGCCTGGACGCCATCACCACCGACGAGGTGCGCTCCATTCTGGAGCGGGGCGGCAAAATCTACACCCAGATCAAGATTGACGAAATCACCAATCTGGGCGCGGTGCGCATCCGCCTGCGCAGCCTCTTCTCCGCACTCAATGACCAAGGAGGTGCCCAATGAGCGGCCCCAAGTTCACGGAGGTCATGAAAAAGGACTATACCATTCTGATTCCCGACATGACCACCATCCACTTCAAATTTCTCGCCCATATCTTCCGGTCCTACGGCTACAACGTGGAAATCCTCTACAATCAGGGCCAGGAAGTGGTGGACGAGGGCCTGAAATACGTCCACAACGACACCTGTTACCCGGCGCTGCTCTGCATCGGCCAGATGATGGACGCCCTCCATTCGGGTAAGTACGACGTTCACAAGACGGCGCTGCTCCTGAGCCAGACCGGCGGCGGCTGCCGGGCGTCCAACTACGTCTGTCTGCTCCGCAAGGCATTGGACAAGGCGGGATTTGACTTCGTGCCGGTGCTGTCGCTGAACTTTGCCGGTCTCGATGAAAACGCCGTACCCTTTACGATTCCCATGGTCATCAAGGCCATGATGGCCGTCATCTACGGCGATACGCTGATGCTGCTGCGGAATCAGGTGATTCCCTACGAGGTCGAGAAAGGCGCTGCCGACCGGCTCACCGAGGAGTGGACGGCCCGGCTGCTGTCCAATTTCCGGTCCACACAGCTGCTGTCCCGGCGGACGCTGCGGAGAAACCTCAACGCCATCGCCGCCGATTTTGCCAAAATCCCCGTCCGCGACGAACAGCGGGTCAAGGTGGGCGTGGTCGGTGAGATCTACGTAAAATACGCGGCGTTGGGCAATAATAATCTGGAACAATTCCTGTACGAGCAGGGCTGTGAAACCATGGTGCCGGGCCTGTACGACTTCATCATGTACACCATGCAGAACTCCCTGGAGGACGACGCCCTGTACGGCAACAGCAAATGGAAGCATTTCCTCCATGTGCAGATCGTCAAGTTCCTCAACGGCATCCGCAACGAAATGCGCAAGGCCGCCATGGACCACGGCTTTACGGCTCCCTCGGAGTTTTCCCACCTGCTGGACCTGGCCGCCAGCGTCATCGGCCGGGGCTGCAAGATGGGAGAGGGCTGGCTGCTGTCCGGTGAGATGATGGAGCTGGCCGAGCTGGGTTATGCCAATATCATTACGGTGCAGCCCTTCGGCTGTCTGCCCAACCACATCGTGGCCAAGGGCATGGCCCGGACAGTCAAAGAAAAATGTCCCCAGGCCAACATTGTGGCCATCGACTACGACCCCGGCGCGACGCGGGTCAATCAGGAAAACCGCATCAAACTGATGCTGTCCATTGCGCGAGAGAATCTCAAACAGCAGGAGCAGGAACCGGCCCTGGTATAAGGGCCACGGGGAAAGGAGCACCCATGACGAAAGAACAACTGACCGAGCGGTTACAGCAGGGACCGCTGATTCTCGACGGCGCCACCGGCTCCAATCTGATGCTGGCCGGGATGCCCAGGGGCGTGTCCACGGAATTGTGGGTGCTGGAGCACCGGCAGGCATTGATCGATTTGCAGCGGGCCTATGTGGCCGCCGGGTCCCAGGTGGTCTATGCCCCCACGTTCCAGGCCAACCGGGTCAGTATGCCCGAGGCTGATATTCCGTCCCTGATTCCCTCTCTGGTGGCCGTCAGCCGGGAAGCTGTGGGCGGTCAGGTGCTGGTGGCCGGTGACGTGAGCACCACGGGCCGCATGGCCCCGCTGGGCCCGGTTACCTATGACGAACTGGTGGAGTGCTATATGGAGGCTATCACGGCCCTCAAGCGGGCCGGGGTGGACTATATCGCCGCCGAAACCCTGATGACCGTGGAGGAAGCCACGGCCATTCTGGACGCTGCCAACGCCGTGACAGACCTGCCGGTGGTGATGTCCATGACCATCGAAGCCGACGGCGGCTTGCTGTTCGGCGGCAATATCTTTGACGCCTGTGAACAGCTGGAAGCCATGGGCGCGGCGGCGGTGGGTATCAACTGCGCCGTCGGTCCCGATCAGCTGACCAGTATCATCCGAACGCTGCGGGAGCGGGTTACGGTGCCCATTATCGCCAAGCCCAACGCCGGAATGCCGGAAATCAATGAGCAGGGCGTGGCGGTCTATTCCATGGGGCCGGAGGTGTTTGGACAGCATATGGTGGCCTTGCGGGACGCGGGCGCGTCGCTGTTGGGCGGCTGCTGCGGAACCAGCCCGGATTATATCCGCGCCATGTGCCAGAGTTTGTAACCAGAACGGCCAAAAATTAAAAGTTTTACTCGATTTTTTTCAAAAAATCGCGGTTTCCAAAGGCAGAGCCTTTGGTCGCCCGCCGCAGCGGGCGAAACTCCCGCCCGTCGCAACGGGCGAAATGCCCGCGCCGCGCACGGCGCGAAACACCCGCCCGCCGCAGCGGGCGAAATCCCCAATCGTCCAAAGCGCTATCCGCAGATGGCGCAATCCCCGGCCAACGGCCATGGACCCCGCCGCCGCCCCCCGTGGGGGTGGACGGCGGGGTCCATATGCCCACACCGCACGGGGATACCATCGTCACCTGCACTGACGACCACCACCGGCGTAGGGGCCGGCATCCCTGACGGCCCCGGATGGGGTGCGGCGTGGGCGCGTCAAGGATGCCGCGCCCTACGGCAGTGCTGCGAAGCTGACGGCGGGACACATCGGTCCCGCCCTACATCCCATGTCGGCAGTCCGTCCGTGTTCGTAGGGCGGCACCTGTGTGTGCCGCCGCTGGCAGGGGTTCCGATTGCGCCCCAATGTAGCCAACAGAGGCACCCGGTACCGTGCAAGAAGGCCGCCGTCCGCCACCCCGTGATGGGGTGGGGACGGCGGCCTTACGGCTTTGCCGTGGGGATTCCGCCATCTGCGGATGGCGGTTTGGGACGCTAAGGTGTTTCGCTGGCTGCGGCCAGCGGGAGTTTCGCCCGCTGCGGCGGGCGGGAATTTCGCGCCTTGCGAGGCGCGACCAAAGGCTCTGCCTTTGGAAACCGCGATTTGGGCAACGCACCGCCGGTTGGCA
>CALWWW010000030.1 GCA_944385365.1 uncultured Oscillospiraceae bacterium
CGGCCCTTCTTTTCCAGAAGAGGCAAGTAGTGTGCCAAATCATAGATGGTCTTTTTCCGTTCCAAACACCGTTTGTGCTGCGCAATGCAGATTCCACCAAGATAGATGGATACCGTTTCAGGAGAAGCCTTTACGGAAACCTCTCTGCCCCAAAACTCACAGGGCACAGAATAGTCGTTGCTGTCAAAGCGGATGGTGCAAAAACGATCCACACGACCGGTACTCCTCTTACAAGGGTCGAAGGGATACTTTGGAAGTGGGTAAAGATGCTCCCTTTCCTGTGCCAGCATGGCGCCGACTTCCGCTTCCTTGCCGCGAATCTGGTGGGACAAATATTCCTTGCATTTTCCTGCAACAGAGCATTTAGTTCTTCCATGGACTCCACTTTGGGAACCGGGACGCAGGTATTTCCTCTGCTGTAACCCACCAGTCCTTCCACCTGGCCCTTCTCATTTCCGCATGCGGGATTGCAGAAAATGGCTTCAAATCCATAGTGGGCCGCCAAAGCGGCATACCCGGCCTGTTTCCGGGCATGAGCGCCAAAGCCATCCTTAACGGCAACCTTGCCATTATCAAAGATAACTCGCTTGGGGACGCCGCCAAAGTACTGGAATGCCTGGACCAAGGCATCCAAAAAGCTTTCCTCATTCTGCCTGCGGTAAGCCAGAACCAACGGTGCACCGCTGTAACAAAGCCGGGCGCAGAATAAGTTCACTACTGTCTTTACGCCGGACAGATATACCGTTGCTTCGCCCCAGTCAATCTGCATCGCATCCCCAGGAGGGAAAGACAGCGGAACAAGCGCCAATGTTATGTTGACTATTTTCAGTTTGCCAATCTTCCATCATTGAGCCAACCTGCCCTGAACTTTCAAAACTGAATATCAGCTGCCTACCGGCAGCACCGCCGAGCAGGAAAGCAGAAACGGTTTCCGGCTTTTCTTTTGCCCAAAACCAATCACAGGAAGGGGGAAGCTGTTATGCGCTATCCCTAATACGGGAGCAGCCTCACAGAAATGTCTGCATAAGCAAATTAAGGCAGTGCTGCATAATTTGACAAGAAAACCTTGGCTGCATTTCAGAATTTCTAAAGTGCACAGTTGGGGCAACCGGCTCACTTAGGGCCGCAGGCATAATTATGCTGCTTGTCTGCACCCATTCCAACCGATTTGAAAGGCTAATAATCTATATTCATAAAACTCCCCAAATAGCCCGTACACAGTTTGCTGCGGGATAGCTTCGTTTTCCCATACCGTATCCCAATCGATTTACACGCATAGGGGGCTGCGGGCCGTACTGCGATACCATCGTTTTTAGAATCGCCGCGCCAGTGGGTGTGCAGAACTCCCCTTCCCATGTTCCACCAAAAGTAGGAACGCCCAGCAGTAGCTGGGCTGCAGCTGGCGCTGGTATGGGCAGCCAACCATGGGCACAGTGGACCTGTCCATGGCCTACGCGTACCGGTGATGCGACAATCTGATCCGGCTGCAAATGATCCAACAGCATGCAGACCGCCGTAATATCTGCAATGGCATCTAAGGTTCCCACCTCATGGAAATGGATCTGTTCCGGAGTGGTACCATGAACATGGGCCTCTGCGGCAGCGATTTCCCCATATACGCACCGTATCGTTTCCTGCACCTTAGGAGCGATGGCCAATGTGGCAATTAACTTTTCAATATCCGGCAAGGCAGTGTGAGCGGTGTGACCATGGTGATGGTGACAGGAGTCCTCTGTTGCTCCGTGTATTTGCACAGACATATGCGTACCGACAATACCACACTGCACCACAGTTTCCGGCTTCATAATCACTCCCGGAAGCGGCAGAGCAGCAAATTCCTCCAGAAAGGCTTCCCGATCGTCCAACAATTCCCACAGTGCAGCTGCCAACATATCGCCGGCTGCGCCCATACCACAGTCTAGATATAAAATTTTCATGGTACTCCCCCTATAGATGGTTAATCATGCTGGCCAGATAGCCTGCGCCAAAGCCATTGTCAATGTTGACTACGCTCACACCGCTGGCGCAGGAGTTCAACATGGACAATAACGCTGCCATACCGCCAAAAGATGCGCCATACCCAACACTGGTGGGAACGGCAATGACAGGGCAATCCACCAGACCGCCTACGACGCTGGCCAGGGCGCCTTCCATGCCTGCAATGACCACCACAACCCGTGCGCCAAGCAGTACGTCCGCGTGGCACAGCAGCCGGTGTATACCTGCAACGCCCACATCATATAAACGTGTCACATGGTTTCCCAATGCTTCGGCTGTCAACGCTGCTTCTTCAGCAACTTCCATATCGCTGGTACCGCCGGTGCAGATGACCACAGGGCCAACGCCATCTGCATCCGGGAGGACGCCAACAATTCCAACATGTCCCATGGGGTAATACACTAGGGGGTGGCGCTGCGCCACCAGCTCCGCAGCCCCGGCGGACATGCGCGTGATGAGGATGGTTTCCTGACCTTGTTGACGCATAGCGTCAACAATGCCGTCGATTTGTTCCGGCGTCTTACCGGCTCCATATATGACCTCTGCAATTCCCTGGCGAAGCGCCCGGTGGTGGTCTACCTTTGCATAGCCTAAGTCCTCAAAGGGCTGTAGCCGAAGTTTTGTCATGGCCGCTTCTGCCGTCAATTCTCCTGCTTCAATCTGCCGCAGAATCTGCATGGCCGTATGCCGTTCCATCATATGTCACATCCCTTCCAGATGGATCCATCAACTGTTGCGCCGCACAGCCCACGGCAGTGGTTCTGTGCGGCGCGTTTGTGTCAGCGGGAAATTATTCGCCTGCGTGCTTCATGGACTCAATTTGCTTTAGAGGATCGTAATGCTCGATTTCCTCCACCACCATCTCCCGCAGATATCGGGTGATGGGCAGAGACTGTGGGCATATCTTTTCGCACTTTCTACATTCAATACATGCCGAGGCTGGGCCATGACCCTGCTCGATCAGGCTGCCGTAGAAAAATGCCTGCGTCATGACATCATTGGGAGCGCTGCTCTTTTCCAGCCGTTTCAGATCGTTGTACAGGGTAAAATAATCGGGAATTGCAATTTTTTTCGGACAGGCAGGCTCGCAATAACGGCAGACCGTACAAGGAATAGGGGTGTTGGCGTTGATGATCTGCACCACCTGATCGATGATCTGATACTCTGCATCGTTCAGCGGTTTGAAGTCCTCAAACACACTGATGTTGTCCATCAAGAACTCCATTTTAGGCATACCGGCCAGAACCACGCGGACGCCGGGCAAACTGCCTACAAACCGATAGGCCCAGGAGGCGATGGAGGCGTCAGCGTTGTAGTCCTTCATCAGCTTTTTCGCCTCATCGGGAATTTCAGCCAGAGTGCCGCCCTTGCAGGCTTCCATAACGACGATGGGCTTGCCGTGCTTCACACAAATGTCATAGACATCCTTGCTGCGGATGGAGGGATTGACCCAGTCGATGTAGTTGATCTGCGCCATGACAAAGTCAATTTCCGGGTGTTCCGTCAGTACCTTTTCCAGGAACTCCGGAGAGTCGTGGAAGGAGACGCCAAACTCACGGAACTTTCCTTCGGCGCGTTTTTGCTTCAGGAATTCAAAGGCGCCCCATTCTTCGCACTTTGCGTAGGTATCCTTACTAATGCAGTGGATCAGATAGAAATCAAAATAATCCACATGGCATTTTTTCAACTGTTCGTCAAAAATGCGTTCCAGATCCTCCGCCTTGCTCATCTGCTTGATGGGCATTTTGGTGGAGAGGAAGAAGGAATCCCGGGGATAGCGGTCCACAACCGCCTCCGCCATGGCACTTTCCGAAAGTTCTCCATGATAGATGTAAGCGGTATCAAAATACTTAAAGCCGTGTTCCATATAGATATCGACGACCTTTTTGAAAGTGTCCATATCAATGGACATGGGGTTGTGTGGGTCCAGCACCGGCAGGCGCAAACCACCCAGGCCCATGCGCTTTCCAAAATCAATGGCCATATTGTATCCTCCCCTGCTCCTTTAAATGTTTTTCAAAATAAAGGACTGGCCGTGGGCGTACACATATCCCATGCCGCCGGCCACATACATACAGAGTCCTGTGACGTATGCCGACAGGTCAGAAGCAAAGAACAACGCAACGCCTGCCACATCTTCGCCGGTACCCATGCGTCCCAACGGCACCTCCGTTTTGGAAATACCCTCGAACAAGGGGCCGCGCTTGGTGCCATCCGGGTCCAGCTCATCCCAGAAGGGCGTGACGATGGGGCCAGGCTTGATGCAGTTGACCCGGATGCCCAGGGGCGCGCACTCCATGGCCAGGTTGACCGTCAGGGATTCGCAGGCGGCCTTGGCCATATGGTACGCATAGGCCGGCGTGGTGCGGTTGAATGCGCCGTTGGAAGAACAGAGGATGATCTTTCCGGACTTGCGTTCTTTCATATGCGGCACAACGGAGAACACCAGCTTATAGGTACCGTCCATGTTGACTTCCATGGTCTTGCGGTAGGCGGTTTCCGCATCGAGGCCGGAGCCGTCGTACGTTTGGCCGGAGAACACGGCGAGAATATCAATTCGTCCAAATTCAGCCAGGGTCTTCTGCACCAGATGGTCGATATCCTCCTGCTTGGAGATATCCATGGGTCCATAATAGCGAGCGGTACCGCCGGCCGCGGTGATTTCTTCCACAACCCGGTTTCCCTTTTTCTCATTACGTCCGCCGACGATGACGATTGCAGATTCACGGGCATAGAGCTTGGCGACAGCCTCACCCATACCGCTGGTAGCACCAGCAACAATAGCAACTTGATTCTTGAGCATATTTTCCATAATAATAGACCGTTCCTTTCTCCGTTTGGATGGATGCAGACAACCGTAGAGCAGCCTGTTTGTATATTGACCTCCAGAACCATGCTAGGACGATGACGTCATCCGGGCATTGGCGTTGGGAAGTACCAGAAAAAATGCAGCCAGAATTATGCCAAATGCTGCAACGATCAGAAATGCGGTATCATTGATGCCGCCTGCCAGGGGGGTAATGACATAGGAGGGAATCAAAAAGGCGCCGCCCATCATGACCGCGGTAATCAAACCGCCGGCCGCACCGATTTTCGATGGGCCGATTTCCGGCAAAATCGTGGGAATGGACATAATGGTGGGAAGCAGGCCGCCAATGGTCCAACCCGTGACGGCAATGAGTACATTTCTCAGCGCATCCGATTGGGTGTGCCAGGCAAAGTAGACGCTGACGCCAGTAATCAGGGACAAGAGGGCGCAGGGCAGTTTGATATTGGAGAATTTCCCGATGATTCCCGGCATGACAATGCTGCTGAGCAGCGCCACGACGGAGAATACAATGACTGTGGCGCCGGCCGCGCCGTCGCTGACACCGCGGGCAATGAGACCGGGACTGAGCAAGGCGGAAATGCTGACATTGATACCCATATATGCCGCCGCTGCCAGGGCCGCCAGCCACAGATGTCGGCTTTTGAGTACTTCGCCCAGGGAAGCGGGCTTAGGCAGCTCCTCCCGCTGGCCGCCGTCATGTTCTTTGGCAAACAGAAGCCAGAGTACGGTCAGGACCGCGAAGACAATACCGCCGTAGAGAAAGGCTGTGCCCACGTCGGGGGACAGGGATTTGCCAATCAGCATGGCGAGTACGGTGCCGCCGTTACCGGCGGCTAAGATGACGCCGATGGCCAGACGGATCTGTTCCGGCGGAAACCATGTGCTTTGGATCTTGGCGTTATTGGCGCCCAGAACCACACCGGCTACGCCCATTAAAATGGATGCGAGCAACAAGGCTATGTAGTTCCCAGCAAAGCCGCGACCCAGGGCGCCGACGGTGGTGAGGATCATGGCCAGCAATACCACGCGCTTGACGCCATAGCGGTCGGCCAGAGAACCGGAAAACAAGCTCAGAACGACGCCAACCAGCATGGGGGCGGTTGCGATGGTCGCATATTGCTGTTCTGACAAGTGCAGTTTTTCCATCAACTCCGCAGCGTATGGGGTCGCCTGGAACTGACAGTAGGACATCATGAAACATGGCAGGAACGACAATAACAGAATGATCCAACGATATGCCGGAGCGGTTGACTTTGTCATGATTCATTTCTCCTCTCAGCCATTAAAGTTTCCCTGCGTTGATCGTTGCAACAACAGAGCTGGTTGAATTGACCAACAAATTGGATGGGTACATTGTATCAGTTTATGCAATCATTACAAAGACCACAAAGTGCTTGCTTTTAATTCTATGCTACGATACAATTTGTAGTATCACCTTTGTAGAAATAGGGGGGTATGCTATGACGTTGGATGGACATCTGATTTTTTACTGGATTTATAAAAAATACCCTAGATCAGTCTACTTTTTTGGTGGAAATGGAGACAATGTCCAACAGGTAAGCCGTCCCATGTTTTGGGATGTCCCCGCGGCCATGCGCGGTCATCTTGTAGTGGTTCGACCGGAGTGTTGGCAACAAATTGTACACCAGCCCTATGAGGCCCTGTTCCTTTGCGTCGGAAGCGATCCGCAGTTTCTGGCTCATGGACAGAATGAATGTATTGTGATACCCGATCCCGTTTCTGTTGAGGAGATCTTCAATCTTGTCCTGGAAATATTCGAGAAATTCCAACTATGGGAACAAAAGCTGCAACTGGCGGTCGACACCTTGCTGAGCTACGGTGCCATCATCAGAAGCTGTGATGATCTGATCGCCGAACCTATGGCGTTGGTGGACGACCATTTTCGCTATGTGAGCTATTCCAAACGAAAGACTATAGAGATTGGCTGGGAAGATAAATATGTGTCGTCCAACAGCGCCCTGCCCCTGGATGTCATCAATCTGCTGACCGCTCTACCGGAATTCAAAGGGCTGGAAACGGAGCGGGATGTGTTTGTGCATGTGGGCGCCGAACATCTGCTGCAAAAAAATGTCTATGATGGGGAGCGGTATGTGGGACGGCTGTCCATTCGCCATCATAAAAATAACACAGTCAATCTGTACCATCGGCAGATTTTGAGAATTGTTGCCAGCTACATTGAGAAGCTCTATGCGCGGTTGGGGTCTTTTGGGCATCGACAGAAGAAAAACAAGCAGGAGCGGCAATTACTTGCATCGGTTTTGCAAGGGAGCAAGCCGCCTGTGGCGCAGATTACACACGCTTTGTCCCTTTTTTCCTTTCAGGAGGGGACGGAGATGGTGGTTGTGCTGCTGCAATCCCATGCATCCACCCGGCATGATAAGCTTACAGCCGTATTGAGTGGTCACATAGAAAGCCTGCTGCCGGGGAGCCTTTGCCTGATGGTGGAGCAGCAGTTCTATGTCCTGGTCAATCTACAGGAGTTTGAACGCCGCATGGAATGCTCTTTCCGCCAGGAGCTGGCCTATTTTTTGCGTGAGAGTCTTTTGCTGGCTGGTATCAGCAGAAAATTTTATGCCCCGGAAGATTTGTATGCTGCAGGCCGTCAGGCTGGGATTGCCCTGGAGATTGGACGCCAAATCGACTCCATGTATTGGTATTTCAACTTTGACGATTATGCCTTTGCCTACCTATTGCAACAGTGCAGCCAGGACTTTAAACCGACGCACATCATTGCGCCCGCCCTGCTGACACTGCTGCGCTACGACGCGAAAAATGGCACCGAACTGGTGAAAACGCTCCGCGTGTATATGGCCTGCGCTTATAATGCCGTAGATACTGCCAAACGGCTCAACGTAGCCAGAAGTACCTTCCTCAAACGACTGGAGCGGATTGAAATTCTTACAAAATTGGATTTGGAGTCCTTTTCACAGCGTTCTTATCTCATGCTGTCCTATGTACTGCTGGAACAGCAAAACGATGACCGGGCATTGGACTGACCAACAACCAGATACCAACTGTCAACAGCATCCGTTGTCATTAAAACCTGGCCAATCAATGTCGTATTTTGCATCTCTCGATACATTTGCGGCGATCCAGCCATACCTATACTCCACCAGTTCCTGGCTGCCATAACCAATCAAGGATTTGTCGTATTGGACGTCCATAGCATGCCTCCATTCTAAAATAGGGTTTAGGCCCTCTTTCCCCTGCCGCTTACTCGCCTGCCATGTGGAAAAACCTTGCCGGCGTTAAGATTCTGACGCTCTGTGTCGGCACTTTTCCCTACTTACCGTTTTCTCACGTGAAGCCTCATTGACCTGGAAAATCATAGATGTTAAACTCGGTACGGCAATCCGTATCTCTAAAAAGGCGTTTGATGAGCGGCTGGAGAAATTGGAGTTATAAAGCAAGTCATTGAATATTCAAAGGGACTGTCGCAAAAACAAAATTTCCCAAAATACATTTAGAAAAAAGTCACCGTAGAACTCCAGCAAGAAAGTTTCACGGTGACTTTTATAATGCAATCATTTTCCAGTTGGCTGCAAAAACTGTATTTTGCGACAGTCCCTTTTGTATTGGTCAACAGCTGTCCGAGTGCAGCACATACTGAAGCCAAAAGGATTGCGTCATCAATAAATTTGGCACTGGTTGTCAGTCTCGATTCTCCATCGTTAATTCCTGTAAATAAGCATCCATTGCTTCTGCTACCCTCTTGGAATACGCAACGGCCTCAACAACGGTTCTGGCACCCAACACCACGTCGCCACTGGCAAATATCCCTTTTCTGGTCGTGCGGCCTTCTGTATCGGTGGCCAGCAATCCACGCTCTGTCACTTCCAGTCCCGTCGTAGAGTTGACAATCCGATGCTGCGCTCCCTGGCTGACTGCCACTATGATGCTGTCGGCTGGAAAACACTGAACAGTATCTGCCACCTGAACAACATCCCCTGTCTCATTCAACTCTGCCTGCCGGTAAAGAACACCTTGTTCCGTCAATGCTACCGGCCGGGCACCATATATAAATTCCACACCATCTGCAATCGCATATTCCATCTCACGGGCACTGGCAGCAACATGACCACTGCGGCAAAGAACCGTAACCTCCCGCACACCTTTCCGCAAGGCGGTTCTGGCCACATCCATGGCGGAATTACCGGCGCCAATGACAACAAGCCGGCGGCCCAACTGGTAGACGTCGGGATTTATCAGATAATCAATGGCAAAATGGACATTTCCAAGACTTTCACCGGGAATCCCCAGTTTTCTGGGTCTCCAGACACCGGTACCAATAAAAATGGCGCCGTACCCGTCCCGCTGCAGGTCATCCACCGTCAATGCCTGTCCTATGGCTGTATTGGGTCGAATGTCAATTCCCATACGGCGCAGCTTCTTTTCATAGCGGTCCAACAGCGTTTTGGGCAACCGGAAATCCGGGATTCCGTAGCGCAGCACGCCGCCAATGCGTTCCCTGCCTTCAAATAACGTCACTCTGTACCCCTTCTGTGCCAGCAAAACCGCTATGGTGATCCCGGCGGGACCCGATCCAATAATCGCAGCCTTCCCCGGTCGGGTATGCGATCGGATCTCAGGAATACGGTCCAGGCATCCATCGGAAATATACTGTTCGATGCTGGAAATGTGAACCGGGCTTTCTTTACGGCCCAAAACACAGTGGCCTTCGCACTGTTTCTCATGGTCACACACCATGGAACAGATCACAGACAGTGGATTGTTGTCATACAGCAGCTGTCCAGCCTCCTCGATTTGATGTGCGCGGAAGCGGCGGATCATTTCCTGAATGGGTGTATGGATCGGACACCCATTCTGACAAAGGGGCTTTTTGCATTGCAGACAGCGCATGGCTTCTTTTACAACATGAATTGCCATATGGTACTCCTCCTATTTCCGATTGCTTACACAATATCCAACGGCACCCGATGTCGCGGTGCAGGAAAAGCATCCTCCAGCTGCCGCAATTCCTCCGGGGACAGACGCAATCGAAGGGCCGAGCCATTTTCCAACGTGTGCTCCGGGCTGCTGCTGCAGGGAATTGGCAGTACACCGGGCCGTGTCAGCAAAAATGCCAACAGAATTTGGGCCGGTGTGGCGTTATGCTCAGCAGCCAATTTCTGAATGACCGGTGATTCCCATAGTCCCCGCCGCAGTTGTCCTCCCTGGGCCAGCGGGCAATACGCCATCAGCATCATGTTCCGATGTACCATCCAGGGCAGCAGTTCATACTCCACGCCCCGGCTGCCCAGATGATACAGTACCTGATTGGTAACACAATGGCCGCCGCAGGAAAGTCGCTCCAGCTCCTGCATATCCGTCAGATCCAGATTGGATACACCCCAATATCGGATCTTTCCCCTGGCGCACAGTTCCTCCATACAGTCCACTGTTTCCGACAGCGGAACCTTGCCGCGCCAGTGGAGCAAATACAGATCCATATAGTCCGTGGCCATGCGACGGAGGCTCTGCTCACAGCTGCTGTAAATATGGGATTCGTCTGCATGGAAGGGATATACCTTGCTGACCAGAAACAGCGATTCCCGGTCGTAGTCTCGGATGACTTTCCCAACAAGCCGTTCCGCTGCACCATCGCCATACATCTCCGCTGTATCCAGCAGGTTCATTCCCTGCTCTATGCCGCAGCGAAGCGCGGCCGTTTCCCGTGCCTCCCGTGTCGGGACTTCCCCCAGGTACCAGGTACCCTGGCCAATCCGCCCCACCGTTGTTCCATTTGCTGTTGTAAACATCAGTCGCGCACCTCCCGTCTGTATTGCTGCCATTGTAGCCTATTATCACACAAAAAAGCAATCGGTGCCGCTTAGCAATATGAACGATATATTTCAGTATATTTTAATTTTGAAATAACAAAGTTTTAGATTCTGAAAGAATATCTGCTTATGCAATTTTTGTCCCTTACTTTTGTATCATCTGAACCTTGCGCCGTTTCCGCCTGCCCCGTATACTGAGTGCAAGCAAGGGGGATCACGGTCCCACGGAATCTTCCACACAACATACAGGAGGTCTTAACGGTGAAAATTGGATTTATTGGTCTGGGTATCATGGGTAAACCCATGGCAAAAAATCTGTGCAAAGCCGGCTATACACTATTGGTCAACAATCGCAGCGCCGGCCCGGTTGAGGAGCTGGTAGCCTGCGGCGCTACGGCCGCTACGCAGCAGGAAATCGGCAGACAGTGCGATGTCGTGCTGACCATGCTGCCCAATTCCCCCCAGGTGCGGGAGGTCATGTTGGGTGAAGACGGCGTCGCTGCCCATATGCGTCCGGGTACAGTATTCATCGATATGAGTTCCATCAATCCGGTTGCCAGCAAGGAAATTGCTGCCGCACTGGCAGAGAAGCAGATTGATATGCTGGACGCCCCTGTTTCCGGCGGTGAGCCCAAAGCTATCGACGGCACCCTTTCTTTTATGGTGGGAGGCAAGCAGGAGTTGTTTGATCGCTATCAGCCTCTTCTGCAGGCCATGGGCAGCTCCGTTGTTCGCTGCGGCGAAGTGGGCGCTGGTAATACCACAAAGCTGGCCAACCAGATTATTGTGGCCTGCAACATTCAGGCGCTGGCCGAAGCCATGACCTTGGCCCAAAAGGCCGGTGTGGATCCGCAGCTGGTATTTGAAGCCATCCGTGGCGGTCTGGCCGGTTCCACAGTTATGAACGCCAAAGCACCCATGATGATCGAAGGCAACGATAAGCCCGGTTTCAAGATCGATCTGCATATCAAATATCTGAACAACGCGCTGGACTGCGCTCACACCGTAGGCAGCCCCGTTCCCATGACGGCACAGGTACAGGAGGTGCTCCAGTGGATGCACAGCCATGGCGGCGGCCAGAAGGATCACAGTGCCATTGCCCAGTATTATGAACATCTGACCGGCATCTCCATCGGACGCTGAGATTTGATTGTTTGCTTCCATACAACTTCCTCTACATACGGTGGAAACACCGGAAAAGCCGGGCTGATCATAGCCCGGTTTTTCTCGTTCCTCTGCTCTTGACTTTCGAATCCTGCCATCATACACTGATAAAAACACCATTCCTGTAGAAAGGCGGAATATTCCATGGCCAAAGTTGCGCTGCTTCTTCCCTATCGGGAGCTTTGCGAAATTGCCCGTCCCATGCTGGAGGAGTATGGGCATATGCAAACCATGTGTGTGGAATACGTCACCACCGATACAATTGGAGAACGGGCCCGGAGTCTGGAGCAGCAAGGCTGTGAACTGATCCTCTCCCGCGGTCTCCATGCCCAGCTGATTCGTCGTCAGCTGCGGCTGCCGGTGGTGGAATTACGAATCACCGCGCAGGAACTGGGAACGGTTCTGTTGGATTTGAAGGCAGAACTGGGGATCGACCGTCCCCGCATCGGGCTCATCGGCTTTGGCAATATGTTTTGCGATACATCGCAGTTTTCTCATCTGTTTTCCATGGACCTTCAACGGTATACAGTGGAGGAGGCGGTGCAGTTGGCCAGCACCACAGAGGAAGCCGTGGCACAGGGGTGCCAGGCCGTTGTAGGTGGTGAAGTCGTTTGCGAAACGGCCCGGCGTATGGGACTGCCCCACCGCTTTACGCCTGCCGGCGCCGAGAGTATGCGGGAGGCACTGGACACGGCATCCCGTATCTGTCACGCCATCGACCGGGAGAAGCGCAATTCGCGGAACTGGATGCCATGCTGTCCTATACGGTCAATGGCATTATCCAGGTCGATGGGCAAGGCATCTTGCGGCGCATCAACCGTGTGGGCTGCGAATTGCTGGAGGAACCAGCCGCGCATCTTTTGGGGCGGCCCATCACACAGCTGCTGCCCAATCTAAAGGAAGATATCCTTCAAAAGACATTGGAGCAAGGGCAGGAATTGTTCGCCATGCTGCTGGACATTCGCCAGAAGGCCGTGATGCTGAATATCACCCCCATCCGTGTAGACGACCAGGTGGAGGGCGCTGTTCTGACCCTGCAGGAAGGCCGCAGGATCACGGAGATGGACAATGCCCTGCGCCGAGAACTTTACCAACGTGGCTTTATTGCCAAATACAGCTTTGACAATCTGATCTGCAAAAGCCGGGAAAGCCAGCAGACCGTGTCGCTGGCCCGGCGGATCGCCGCTTATCCGGCTTCTGTACTGATCACCGGTGAATCCGGAACAGGAAAATCTGTCCTGGCGCAGTGTATTCACAATGAGAGCTTGCGCCATAAAAACGCCTTTGTGCCCCTGGACTGCAGCGCATGGATGGCAGAAACACTGGATAATCTGCTCTTTGGCAACTACTCCCTTCGCCGCAGCGCTCCGGACAGTATGGCCGAGCTGGCCCAGGACGGCACCTTGTACCTGGAGCATGTGGAAGCTCTGCCCATGGAAACCCAGTACAAGCTGCTGAATCTGATCCGGGGCCGATTTTTCCACAACGGCGCCACCACTCCCACCCTGGCCAATGTTCGTGTTCTGGCTTCCAGTGACGTCAATCTCATTGCGCGGGTGGATCAGGGACAGTTCCGCAGCGACCTCTATTACGCCCTCAGTGTACTGAGTCTGGAGCTGCTGCCGCTGCGTCGACGCCGGGAGGATATTCTGGGCTGGGTGGATCGCTATCTGTAGGAATGGCAGGAAACCTATCGACGCTTTGTCCATCTGACGCAGGGCGCCCGGGACTTTCTCGAAAACTACGACTGGCCCGGAAATCTCAATCAAATCAGCAACGTCTGCGAACGCATTGTTCTGCTGACGGAGAAGCGCAATATCGATGAAGTCTTTGTCCGCAAGCAGCTGGAACAGGTGACGCCGCGCTTGCTGCCCGGTACAGAGCATATCGTACTGTACAAAGACCAAAAAGCCGTGCAGATCGCGGAGCTGCTGCGCAAATACAACGGCAACCGGGAAAAGGTTGCCGCCGAGTTGGGAGTCAGCAAAACGACCCTCTGGCGCTATATAAAAAAATATGGCATTGCGCCGGATTATTCCTATTGACCGACGCACAAAACCCGCACCCAGAGGCCTTGGGTGCGGGTTTTTATCTGTGTTCTACTCTGCTGTATGATCCAGCAGGGCTACAGCCACATCATTGACATTGGTACCGGTGGGGCCGGTCATCAGCAGCCCATCCACAGCCTGCAATCCATGGTAGGCATCATTGTCTTTCAGAATGGCGGATACCTCCAGTCCCTTGGCCCGCAGCCCCGTGACGGTGTCGCCGTCCACATAGCCGCCTGCTGCATCTGTGGGGCCGTCGGTGCCGTCACTGCCAAAGCTGAATACCGCCGCATTGGCAAGCCCCTCCAAGGCCGGAGCAGCAGCCAGAGCCAGCTCTTGATTGCGGCCGCCTTTCCCCTGCCCCGTCAAGTGTACCACCGTTTCACCGCCGGCCAGAAAAGCCACCTTACGACCACTGCGTGCATGGGTTTGCAGCATGCTTCCCAGGAAGCTGCCGACTTCCCTGGCCTCGCATACCAAACGGTCTGTCAGCAGCACCGGCTCATAGCCCATGGCTGCACACGTTTCCGCAGCGGCGGCGCAGAGTTCCCGGACGCTCCCTGTGATACAGCTGGTCACATTGTCCAACGCCTTCGGCGTCTCCTGCCAAAGCAGGGACCACGCCTGGTCTGACAACTGCAGATTGTATTTCCGTGCAATGGCCACTGCTTCGTCACAGGTAGACCGGTCAGGGCAGGCCGGTCCCTCCAGCGGGTCCCCCAGGATATCGGAAAGCACAATGCTGTAGATCCGTGCCGGCGCACAGGCCTGGGCAAAGCGTCCGCCCTTGACCGCCGACAGGCGTTTACGGATGGTGTTCATCTCCACAATATCCGCTCCGCAGGCCAGCAGCTGCCGGGTGATATCCTGCAATTCCGCTGCCGATATCAGTGGCCGCTCCAACAGCGCACTGCCGCCGCCGGACAGCAGAAACAGCACCGTATCTTCTGCCGTCAGATCCTGTACCAGCTCCAACGCCTGGGCGGTGGCGGCAAAGCCATTGTCATCGGGTACCGGGTGCCCTGCCTCCCGGCAGGTGATCCCCGGCAGCGCTCCCTGCACATGGCCATACTTGGTGATGACAATGCCGTCGTCTACCCGTCCCAGGGTATTCATGGCTGCCCGCGCCATCTGCCAGGCTGCCTTTCCTGCCGCCACCAGCAGTATCCTGCCGTTTCCCGGCCGAAAGGATGTCAGTGCTTTTTCCACGGCCCGATCCGGCAGCACAGCGGCGATGCTGTTTTGCAGAATGGTTTCCGCCTGCTTCCGTAAATGCTGGTTCATGGTACCGTTCCTTTCTCTTTGGTTTGCCTGATTACAGGCGATTCACCGGATGCTCCGGCACAGCACCGGTCAGAACCGCCACCATATCCCGCGCCGTTTCCAGGCTCATGCGGTCAAAAGCCTCATGGGACAGGGCAGCGCTATGGGGGGTGACAACGACACGGTCCAGTGTATACAGCGGGTTATCGGGGTTGATGGGCTCTTCACAAAACACATCCAGTCCGGCCCCGGCGATGACGCCATCCCGAACGGCCCCATACAGGGCCGGTTCATTGACGATCCCACCGCGGGCACAGTTGAGAAGCACTGCCGTGGGTTTCATCCGGGACAAGGCGGCAGCATCCACCAGATCTCTGGTCTCGCTGGTCAGCGGAACATGGAGACTGATAAAATCGGCGCATTGATAAACCGCTTCCGGCGTGGGCAGCAGCGTGATGTACTCCGGCATCTGGTCGATACGGGCGTAGGCATCATAGCCCACCACACGCATGCCCAAACCCAGCGCCGCTTTTTTGGCCACCAGTCGTCCGATGTAGCCGCAGCCAATCAGCCCCAGCGTGCGTCCTTCCACCTCCGCAGCCCGATGACGGTTCCGGGCATCGAAGTCACCGCGCCGGCATGCCGCATCCTGGATCAGCAGGTTTTTGGCACAGGCCAGCAGCAGCATGATTGTGTGTTCCGCCACAGAATTGGAATTGGCCGTAGGCGCGTTGCATACCTGCACGCCGTGTTCGGTCGCTGCTTCCAAATCAATATTATCCACGCCTGCACCGTATTTTGCAACTACTTTCAGCCGGTCCGCCGCTTCAAAGACCGACCGGGGGCAGGGTTCTGTCCGCACCAGCAGCGCATCTGCTCCGACCACCTGGCGGCAAAGGGTCTCCACTGTAGCATCCTCCCGCTCCACCGGTATACAGTCATGGTCCAGCAGATATTGACGGCCCACCTCCGTCATGACCTTGGGAATGAGAACTTGATAGGACATAACAGGTTTGCTCCTTTCCGGTGGACGGCGCCTGCATCTGCAGGCGCCGCCCCATGTACATTGCAATCAGCGTACCAGGCACGGCCGCTTGGGGTCAAAGGTCCAGCCGGGGATCAGGTATTGCATTCCCTTGGCGTCATCTCTGGCGCCCAGGCAGTTGTCCAGGTACAGCTGGTGGGCCTTCATGACCTGTTCCCGGTCCACCTCAATACCCAAGCCACCTTTCTGGGGCAGCTCGATGCATCCGTCTACGATCTGCATCGGCTCTTTGGTCAGCCGCTCCCGGCCCTCCTGCCAGATCCAGTGGGTATCGATACCATTCATTTTGCCGGGAATGGCGGCTGCACACTGCACCACCATGGCCAGAGAAATATCAAAGTGATTGTTGGAATGGCAGCCCCACATCAGGCCGAAGTCGTTGCACAGCTGTCCCACGCGGACCGAACCGTTCATCGTCCAGAAATGGGGATCAGCCAGAGGAATGTCTACGCTTTGCAGCGCGATGGTATGGCACATCTGCCGCCAGTCCGTGTTGATCATATTGGTGGCCGTGGGCATCATGGTTGCCTTGCGGAATTCCGCCATGACCTCGCGTCCGGAGAAGCCATCCTCCGCGCCCACCGGGTCTTCGCAGTAGGCCAGACAGCGCTTCAGTTCCGGTGCGATCTCCAGGGCTTCCTTCAGGCTCCAGCAGCCGTTGGGGTCCAGATCCACCCGTGCATCGGGAAACGCGTCCTTGATGGCCTGTACCGCTTTGACCTCTTCTCTGGGGCTGAGGACGCCGCCCTTGAGCTTGAAATCTGTAAATCCATACTTCTCATGGGTAGCTTTCGCCAGCGCCACAATGGCCTCCGGCGTCAGCGCTTCCTCATGGCGCAGCCGATACCAGGCGCAGTCGCTGTCCGGCTCCTCCTCATAGGGCAAGTCGGTCTTTTTGCGGTCGCCCACATAAAAGAGATAGCTGAGGAACTGAACCTTATGCCGTTGAATACCATCGCCCATCAAAGCCGCTGCAGGCACCTCCAGGAATTTACCCAGCAGGTCCAGCAGCGGGGCCTCAATGGCCGTGACCACATGAACACCGGTACGCAGATCAAAGGTCTGATTGCCCCGGACATCATCCTGGATATTTTCGCTGAGCCACTGGCGGACACGGTTGAGGGTCTGCTTGTAATCGGCAATGGATGTACCGACCACCAGCTCCCGCACCTGCTCCAACGCATTGGTGATCTTTTGCCCGCCGGGCACCTCGCCAACGCCTTCGACACCATTGGAATCGGTCAGAATGACAATGTTGCGGGTGAAATACGGGGCATGGGCGCCGGACAGATTCAGTTCCATACAATCGTGGCCGGCCACAGGGTATACTTCCATCTTTACTACGGTAGGGATCATTGGGGTTCCTCCTGTTTCATCAAATCAGCTTCATATCCGTCAGCACGGTCCGCAGCTTCTCCTTCTGCTCTGCCGTCAGCTCCTGAATAGGGTCCAGGCATTTACCCACCGGGATCCCCTGCAGAACCAGTCCCTCCTTGATGACCTCCGGGAAGGTTCCCATGGAACAGGCGATCCGCAGAGGCGCCAGCCGGTACTGGGCCTCCAGGGCGCCGTCCCAGTCACCTGCCACAAACTTGTCGTAGATGTCCGCTACGACTCTGGGTGCCACATTGGCACAGCTGGCCACAGCGCCGGAGCAGCCGTAGTGCAGGCCTGCATAGATCATGGTATCACGTCCCATGATCACCTGGAAGCGATCTCGTACATCGGCAGTCAGCCGCAGATATTCGCCGCAGTTGGTCATATCTCCACTGGAATCCTTGATACCGATCAGATTCCCACAATCATGGGCCAGGCGGGCCACCGTAGCCGGTGCAATGCTCACATTGGTCTTGGGCGGGTTGTTATACATCATCACCGGCATGGTAGTGCTGTCGGCAATGGTCTTATAATAACGGTACAGTTCCTCCTGGGTCTGGCTGATAAACATGGGTGTCAATACACTGATGGCATCATAACCGCCGACAGACTCCACCAGTTTGATCAGCCGGATGACTTCCCGTGTTGTGATGTGGCTACATCCGGCAATGAGCTGAATGGGCTTTCCCTGTCCGTTGACTTTGCCGGCAACCGCATCCCGAACCGTCCGCAATCCCTCCACAAATTCTTCATCACCTACCGCATAAAACTCGCCGGTGGTGCCAAATGGGAACAGGCCGTGAACGCCCTGGTCTACCAGGAAGGTGGCCATCTTGGCCATGGAAGGAATGTCCACATGGCCGTTGTCGTCAAAAGGTGTGATAATTGGGGGAATAATGCCGTAGGGCTGATACATGATCATCGTACTCCTTTATGATCGAGATTCCTGATCGTACAGGTATTGTGCAGGCGGCCGGCAGCTGCCACCCCGTCAGCCCCTGCGCTCCCTTGAATCTTGTCTTCAGTGTACACAGCATCCGGAACGGGAGCAAGAGGCAAAGCCCACAAACCCGCCCTGGCAATTCCCATATTCCCATGAAGGTTGCAGGAGCTGCAATCTTCATTGCATCCACATGAAACTACCGTTGTTATGCTGCCACGCAGTTACATTGGGAATGATTGCATGGTTTCTTTCATATTGAAACCAACTGCATTTCATTTTTCAAACCTTTCGACACCACATTAAAAAACAGGCGACGCTTTGTGTTCATTTTGTGCATTGCATCCTTCATAAAAAATATGGTAGGTTGATTACAGCAAATCTGCGGCACACGCCGTATTTGGAACTGCTCCCATGAATCTTTCCGCCTTTGCCAGGCGGGCCGATCACTTTGCATCGATGATATGAAAGATTAAAGGAGGAGCTCTCTTATGAGTGAATCAACCCGCATGCTGTTGGGTCTGGCCCTGGGCATCATTTTAATGATCGTCCTGGTGTCCAAGACGAAAATCCATACTTTTATTGCCTTGCTGCTGGCCTCACTGGTCACTGCCCTCATTGGAGGCATGAGTCCGGTGGACATCACTTTGGCTGACGGCACGGTCAAAACCGGCCTGATCACCGCCATTCAGGATGGCTTCGGCAACACTCTGAAAAGCACCGGTATCATCATCGGCCTGGGCGTCATGATGGGCGGCATTCTGGAAAAATCCGGTGCAGCAGAAAAGCTGGCCTATTCCTTTATACGCGCCGTGGGTAAAAAACGCGAGGAATGGGCCCTGGCCATCACCGGCTGGTTTATCTCCATTCCCGTGTTTGCCGACTCTGCCATTGTGATTTTTGCCCCCCTCTGTAAGGCCATTTCCCGTGTATCCGGCAAATCCATCATCGGTCTGGCCCTGGCCATGGCCGCTGGACTGCAGCTGACGCATTCCATGGTACCACCTACGCCCGGTCCTACCACAGCGGCCAGCATGCTGGGTGTCGATGTAGGCTCCATGATCCTGCTGGGCGCCGCCCTCTCCATTCCCATGTTGATCGTTGCCGTTTTCTACTGTAAGTGGATCGGTAAGCGAATCTATCAGATTCCGCTGGAAGATGGCACCTTTGAACGCAAAGCATTCCGTCAGGAATATATCAAGAGCATGGATCAGCTGAGTCAGATCATCGATCAGAAGCAGCTGCCCAGTCTCTGGGCCTCTATGGCACCCATCGTAGTTCCCCTGGTGCTGATTCTCACCAAGACTGTGGTGGATTTTCTGGATATGGAGCAAGGCTTTTTCTACCAGGCAATTTCCCTGGTCGGTTCCCCCATCGTGGCATTGGGTATCGGCACAGTTCTGGCCATTTATGGTCTCGTTGCCAAGGCGCCTAACAAAGAAGTGCTTTCCATTATGGACAGTGCCATTAAGGACACCGGCATTATCATGCTCATCACCGGTGCCGGCGGTTCCCTGGGCAATGTCATCAAAGTCAGCGGCATTGGCGATGTGTTGGGTGAATTGGTGTTGACCTTCCCCATTCCTTCCGTTTTGATTCCCTTTATCATTGCTGCTTTGATGCGGATCGCCCTTGGTTCGGCCACTGTGGCCATTACAACGGCCGCTTCCCTGTCCGCACCCATTCTGTCCCAGCTGGGTGTCAACCCTATCTTCCTGGCTCAGGCCTGCTGTGTCGGCGCCATCTCCTTCTCCTATTTCAATGACAGTGGTTTCTGGGTATGGAACGGCATGTTTGGTGTCTCTGAACTGAAAGATCAGCTGCGCTGCAAAACCGCAGTCTCTATGATTATGGCTGGTGTCGGTGTCATTGAGCTACTGATTCTGTCCTTGTTTATTTAAGCATTGCTTCCAATTCATCATTCTGTTATCCTGGCTATAAAAAACCGCCTTCCACCAGCATAATGGTGGAGGGCAGTTTTTTCTTGGAGTCTGTCTATCTGGCTGGTGCCGACCTGGGCAGAACTCAGATTGAGGGTCAAAGTAGACCCCTACATTACTCAAATGACCTCCAAGCAGTAAAACCATGGCCAATTGTTATCCTTGTTATTCCAGTTTTCTGCTAGAACAATCTCTTTTATGTCATCGGCAGTCAATTCGTCAATCGGAACTATTTTTTTGCTGATATGCGGTCTGTCATCAAATTCCCAAAAGCCAGAGAGCCAGACATTCCAAATTTCTACACTGTCCGTTTGCATCAGAGCGGTCCTGATATAATCCATCATTTGTCCGGCCAGTCCATCGGTAAACGGATGATGCAGTTCCAGATGAACTCCGTATTTCTTCTCAGAATATATATCCACTTCGTCAAAGGCAAAGAGGAAATAATGATCCTCGGCTCCATCATCAGAGACGGTGCCGGTGTCCAAACCGATATGCAGCGGATACTCTTGCGATGGTGTGACTTCAAGCAAGGGAGTATCTGCCGCGATAAAAATACATTGACTCATGGTGAACCTCCTGATAGCTCAGAGCCATCGTCTGATCTCCTCACACCAGAAGCCACTTCTGGCCGTCCGGCATTCGGCGGAAATTGCCCGGTATCCGCTCCAGCACTTCTCCGGTATCATAATCCCGCACCAAAAGCTCCTCCCAGTAGTCCGGGTCCTCATACCAAACCGAAGTGTACAGCCTGTTTCCTTCCAGAAACTCAAAAATCTCATGGTCTTCTATGGCAAAGTCCCGGCGTTCCGGCCAAAGAATTTGAAACTTGTTATCATGGGCTGACCGCGTCAGCATCAGCGGTGATGCCTCCAGCATGAGATTATAGCAGTCCGCCACAATGGAGAGTGGCAATATCGCCAGCGGCTCCGTCATTCCTTCTGCTTCATGGAAGATCAAAATACGAATTTCTTCCTTTGGAAAATCCACCAGAAGCAGTACAATTTTCCCGTTATGGCACACTGGCTTACCCAGATACTGCCCCGGCTGTGTGCATACCGGCTCATAGACCGTACCTTCCAGACGGTGAATCAGGATCAGTCGGTTTTTGTCAATGGGATGGCCGCTGCGGAACAGCTCTTCCGCCTCATATAGATCGTTGCCGGCATAGTCTGCACCCCAGTACCATTCACTGCTGCCCTGCAATGGCTCCAGATTGATGATTCCATTTGTGACGATGCGTTTCATGTCATGTCCTCCCCCTTCCCATCTGATGCTGCGATTATAGCATAATAAAAGGATATCACCCATGAATATTTCCTGATTTCTTCAGATAGGGATCTGTTATCACAGGAAGAAGGAAATAACTACTGGAAAAGCCGAGAAGATTCTCATTTCGTTCCTTCCACCAGGTCATAGACCGAACAGTTCAGCACCTTTGCCAGTGCGTTGAGGATATTGAACTGTGCCTTAGAGATATCGTTGTTTCTTTGCTCATACATCTGGATGGAGCGGAGAGAAACCGTGCTCAGTTCTGCAAGCTGTGCCTGGGAGTACCCAGCGTGCTTGCGCAGACGCTCCAGATTGGTGGGCGTCTTCTTGATTCGTTCTTCGATAGCATCCACCACATGTAAAATATCCATCTCATGGTAGATCGGGTACCACTGGAGCATTTCACTGGGCTTCACAACAGCGGTGATGGCTCGGAAGGTCCGATTCATGTGCCACTGGCAGTAGGCCAGCGCCCAGCCCACCCAATATTCCGGTGAGCGATCAAATTCTACATACTCCGGGAGATTTCTTGCATTTTCCCCGGTCACGCAAAGGTACAGTTCAACGCCGGATTTGCCGGCAACTGTGTCGGGGTGTCCGCTTTCAAATTGCTGTGGGAGCAGTTTTGTTTCAAGAAATGCCTGAAAGAACTTGTCAATTTCCCAGTGACGGTAATTCACGGCATAGTCCAGCATGATCCCCATGGCGGACATGGCATTTTCGAGATATAGTTTGTTATAGGCGTGGATCTCCATGTTTGATACCTCCACGAATCATGTCCAGAACATACAGTTCATTGGAATCGATTGTCAGATTCGCTCTGCTCTTTGAGTAATCACTTCTTGCTTTCAAATCCCGCTTCAGATATTTTGCGTGGTAGATGGTCCAATCTACTTCCTGCGCTCCCACATAAGTCAAATTGGCGAACGCCTTTTCAGTACGCAGCATATACTGAATCCCTAGTTTTCTCAGCTTCATGGCTTTGGCCAGCTGCTGAACGGAAATCGTATTGTTCACGAAATCTTTGGCAAAGGAGAAGTAGGAATCGTCTGCCCGATAACCTTTGATCACATCGTAGTCAGAGACATCAATGCTGAAATTCTCGATCAGATACGCTTGTGCCTGTTTACTGATGGGCATAGTGGAAGTGACGGTGCGGTTTTGAATCAGCAGAGTGAGCCAATTCAGGATATTGTAGGCCGGGTCGGATAGATCCAATACCTTCAAGCCGGATAGATCCAATTCATATTCATTTGCATAGCTGTTGACGGCTTCGTTCTTCGATGCCCATTCGCAGGCCAGCTCATAATGCATCGTGCAGTAGAAACCCTGGCCATAGTCATTCCCGGCGCTGCCTTTGCCCAGCTCAGGACGCTCGACAATTTTACCAGATCCGTGATAGAGTTTGATTCGCTTTGGCATAGTCATCCTCCTGTCCGCACCATAACTATATCATTTTAATGATATAGTTTCAAGCAGTTTTCATTGTTCGGAGGAATTTCTTATATCATTATAGTGATACAATTAAAGGCCGAAGAAATTTTCCATCGACTATGTTTAATCTATCCAGTAATGCATACCATTTCAGCTGATATCGGGCCATCCGGTAAGCATTTCTAAACATCCTGCATTCTTGTCTCGGGGCAGACTTCAAACAGCCTCACCTGCTCGTTTTCTCGCAGCGCACGGGGTGGATATCTCTTTTACCGCTCCGCCAATGGAGTGTGGTTAACAAAGACGGTTCCTGCCCAATATTTGAAACGCTTTGAGGATTGAATACCCTGCACATCACCATCCTTGGGTGTCTGCCCAGCACGATCCATTCTGAGGAATACCCCGTCATGGAGATGTCATCCATTCTTTCGTTTGCGAAAGTCCTCCTCGATGGCGTCCTTCCAATGCGCATCCAACAGCGCACTGCACCGGACAGCTGCCGCCGCCTGGGCCACTACTTCAAAGTTTAGGCGTGTACCCTCGCTGTCGCAGTGGTAGTTTACCGCCCGGTCAGGGTCAATGCCCAGATGGCCCGCCGTCTCCACCGCATCGATGTTGGCTCCCAGAAAGAGAAACTCCCAGTTGTACTTCTCCTTCTGGCGCTGAATCATCTCTTTCACCTGCCGGGCAGAATAACGGCGGCTGGCATTCTCCATGCCATCGGTGGTGATAACAAAGAGCGTGTGCTCCGGCACATCCTCGGGCCAGGCGTACTTGTGGATGTTGCCGATGTGATGGATCGCTCCGCCGATGGCGTCCAGCAATGCGGTGCAGCCCCGGACGTTATACTCCTTATCCGTAATAGGTCGTACCTCCCTCACCTTCACTCGATCATGGAGCACCTCGGGCCGGTCATCAAAGAGGACGGTGGAGACAAAGGCCTCGCCGGGTTCCTTCTTCTGCTTTTCGATCATAGCGTTGAAGCCTCCGATGGTGTCCCCTTCCAGCCCCTGCATGGAGCCGCTGCGGTCCAGAATGAGTACCAGTTCTGTCAAGTTCTTCTTCATAGTAAATCCCCCTATGCTGTGTTGTTTGGTTTACAAGCACAGTATAGGGGAATTTTATTTCAAATAGGTCGCCTGGCGGGCGACAACTATTACCACAGAATCTTCTCCATGGTCTTGCCCTTGGCCAGCTCGTCCACCAGCTTGTCGAGATACCGGATATCCCGCATCAGCTGGTCTTCGATCTCCTCTACCCGGATGCCACAGATCTTACCGGTGATCAGCATTCGGTCAGGGTTCATGGCAGGGGCGTTACGGAAAAAGTCTCCGTAGCTGGTATCGGACTGCTCCAGCCCGGCAAGCTCTTCCGGCGTGTAGCCGGTGAGCCAGGTGGTGACCTGATTCACTTCCTCTCGGGTGCGGCCTTTTCGCTCCGCTTTGGCCACCAGCAGCGAATAGACTTTGGCAAAGGGCATTGCAGTTACATCGGTACGGGGCATAGCGTCAACCTCCCAACAGGCTCTGGTCAAAGGCAAACAGCGCCTCGTTGATCTCGAAGATGTTGTAGTTTTGGTGGGCAATGAAATACTCCACAATGATGTCAAACTTGCTGGCATGCGAGAAGGCAAAGCCTGCCTTTTCCAACATCTCCCGCGCCTCCTCCAGCGGCAGTTCCAGGGCCACAGCAAAGGCCATGGCTGTGGGTTTGGAGGGCTTGTAGTGGACGTCCGAGCGGATTTTTGAAAAAAGTTTGCGATCGATGTTGGCCTTTTTATAACATTGGGCATCAGTCATGCCCCGCTCGTCGATCTTGCGCAGCAGCATCTGAGAAAAGCTCTCGTCCAGTTTCCTGATGGCCTGGTCCAGCCCATCGGGTACTGCGGCAGCAGCAAACGGCGCGTCTTCCTCCATTGGCATGGATGATATGACCATCCTGCGGCGCTGTGCCTCCCGGCTGTCGGTGTGGGCTTCCACATAGCGGTCATCGATGTAGGCGGCGATGTCATCAAACAACTTGCCGCCGATGGTATAGGCGGCCCGGTCAAAGATGACCAGATACACCGTCATATCGTGGGCCAGCAGGAACTCCCCGATGGTGTCCACCGCCACCTTCAATGCCTGATCCTTCGGGTAGCCGTACACACCGGAAGAAATCAGTGGAAAAGCTACTGTCTCACATCCATGGGCCAGGGCCAGTTCCAGCGAGGAGCGGTAGGCCGAAACCAGCAGTTCCCGCTCTCCATGGCCGCCGCCCCTCCAGATGGGGCCAACGGTGTGGATGACAAACTTCGCCGGCAGCCGGTAGCCCTTGGTGATCTTGGCCTGTCCCGTTTTGCAGCCGTGCAGCGTGCGGCACTCCTGCAGCAGTTCCGGCCCGGCAGCACGGTGGATGGCCCCGTCCACTCCCCCACCGCCCAGCAAACTCTCGTTGGCAGCGTTGACGATGGCGTCCACCTTCATGGTGGTGATATCATTTCGTACAATTTGCAGTGGCATTGCAGCACCTCCCCACGGATGTCATCATACCACAAGCAGTTCCGGCTGACAATCCACTGACCGGACCAGAATAGTTTCCTTCATCAATTTTTCCATCAGTCGGCGGTACATAACACGGCTCCCCTTTTATACCCTAAATGCAGTTGCGGACGGCAGCAAGACGCCGACTCATCCGTCTGTCTGATGCGGGATGGTGATTTTTTCCACTCGAAGCGTACCATCTGTGATCTCTGCCATCATCATAGTGATTTCCTGGTGGAACCGCCGGGGGCCACAGGAGCCGGGATTCAGCCACAGAACACCATCCTGCTCTTCCTGCACATACTTGTGGGAGTGACCAAATACCACCACATCCACGCCGGAAAGGATTGCGGGAATCTCTTTCTTGTTGTGCACCATGTGGAAGGTGATGCCATCGAGGGTTATGGTGAGACTGTGGGGGATCTCCTCTGCCCAGTCTTTGTCGTTATTTCCGCGCACCACATAAAGCGGGGCGTATTGCCGCAGTTCCTCCACAATTGTCGGTTTGTTGATGTCGCCGCCGTGGAGGATGACGTCGGCAGCTTTCAGATGTTCCACCACCTGCGGCCGCAGCAGACCGTGGGTATCTGATAAAATGGCAAGTTTCATAAGTTCCAGCTCCTCATGGTGCAATACTGAAAATCTGCTCTGGATTTCCACTGCACAAAGCCTCCAGGTTGCGGAAGATTTTTTCTGGTTCCCAATCCCACCACCGGAGTTCCAACAGATAATTGGTCAGCGCCTGGTCAAAGCGGGGACGAATCACGCGGCAGGGGTTACCCGCTGCGACCGTGTAGGGCGGAATATCACTGGCCACCACGGAATCTGCCCCAATGATGGCGCCGTCTCCAATCTGAACACCGGGCATTACCGTCACATTCTGACCGATCCATACATCGTTGCCCACTACGGTGTCGCCTTTGAGCGGCAGCTCGTCCAGTGTGGGCGTGCAGGCTTCCCAGCCATGCCCAAAGATATTGAATGGATAGGTAGTGACAGAGGCCATGCGGTGGTTAGCTCCATTCATCACAAACTCCACGCCTTTTCCAATGGCGCAGAATTTTCCGATGATGAGACGGTCTCCGATGAACGGATAGTGGTGGGTCACATGGGATTCGAAGTCCTCGCCGCCGGTTGCTGCATCATCATAGTAGGTGTAAGCTCCCACCTGAATATTGGGGCGAGTAATGATATTTTGGATGTAACAGATGCTGGGAATCTTTTCGTTGGGATGAATTGCGTCTGGATTGGGGCCAAACATACCGATCTTCCTCCTACAATAGGATTACGGTGAAAGGCGCGGCAGCCAGCCGCGTCTTTTTCCATCTCAGAGCTGAAGCTGTTA
>CALWWW010000031.1 GCA_944385365.1 uncultured Oscillospiraceae bacterium
ACGTAGGGCCGATATCCATTTGGCCTTCCTCACACTTGCTGCTGCTTTGATTGCTTTTCGGTTTTGTTAGGCACTCATAGTATTTTTAAGGGTCTCGGAGCAATCCGGGACCCTCTTTTTGTGCCCTGAATGCCGTCCCGCAAAATCCCGTTCCGGCCTGCTGAAGCGTCAGCTGAGGTGGCAATCCCGCCACAGCCTACCCGTGTCATCTATGCCCATAATGTGCGCCAGACCATGCGTTTGTCCGCAAAATCGCAACGATATGGCCGCATCAGGAGCCGCTCCGGTATCCGGGGTGAGGGTGATGGGGTGTGTGCGGGGAAGCGGGAGAGGGGAGTAAGCAAGGGGAGCTGCAGGGAGCGCAGCGGTGCGCTCCGGTATCAATTTTGTAGCTTTTGAGGATGGTGTTGCGGTATGGTGCTGCGGTCAGGATTGGTGCGACAGTCGGTACGATATGCGAGTGACCGGCACATTGAAAAGTAAGTTACAAGCGGGGATGCTGTGCGCTGCGGCATCCCCGCTTTGTCCTTTTTAAAAAATTGAAACCGATGGAGCAGGCCATGTGTCTCTATAGACAAAGGGACATTTTTTAAAACCCAATGTCTATGAAGGAGGAGAGAACCATGGAGGAAAAGCAGCTGCATGTACTGGTGGAGCGGAGCCGGGCAGGCGACCGGGCAGCCCAGGAGGAACTGATTGCCTTTGTGCAGAATTTCGTCTATTATCACTGCTGTAAACTGCTCGATGACCGGGAGATCGCTCTGGACGTAACCCAGGAAGTATTGTTGGCCATGGTACGGGGCCTGCTGAACCTGAAAGAACCGGCGGCATTCCGGGCGTGGCTCTTGAAAATCGTCTGCAACCGCTGCCGCAATTATCAGACACGGGGACCAAAGGAGTGCCAGATGCCGGAATCGCCCAATGGCGGCACCTTGCTGGACACTTGGGCGGAGGAATCGGCGGAACAGCAGCCGGAGTGGGCGCTGGAGGAATCGGAGACGGCGCAGCTTGTCCGGCAGCTGGTGGACCAGCTGCCGATGGACCAACGGGCGTGTATTCTGCTGTTCTATTACGATGAACTGACCGTCCGGGAAATTGCTGCGGCGCTGTCGGTGCCCATGGCCACAGTCAAGACGCGGCTCCACCGGGCGCGGAAGACGCTGCGGACGGGACTGCGCCGCCACGGTGTCTCTGCCCTGACGCTTACGGCACTGCTTTCCAGCGGCTTGCGGGCTGAACCGTCGGCCTGGCTGCTTCCGGTACTGTCAGCGTCTGCCAAGGGGGCAGCCGCCGGGACAGTGGTGAGATGCGCTGCCGGCGTGGCAACGTTGGGGCTGATTGCCGGGAGCTTGTGGACGTTGCGGGACTTTCGCAAAACGAAACCACCGGAGTTAGAGGAAACCGTGGTGGGAGAAATCACTCTGCCGGAACCAGGGAAAACAGCCCCAGCCTTTACAACAGAGGATCTGACCTTTGAGGGCGCACCATTTTTTCCGACACAGGAGACGACGCCGGAAGCTCTGGACCGGCGGTTTGGCCCGGTTCAGGACGTGGTGGAGACACCGGTTCATAACTTTTTCTGGGAGAAGCGGGTGTACGACGGCATTACAATTACTTGCAATCATGATCCGGAATGGGGTACATATGAAGTGGCAGAAATCCGCTATGAGCGGACGGATTTGTTCTATATCCGGGATATCCGGGTGGGCGACAGTCTGGAGAAGCTGCTGGAGACCTTCCGCAACGAAGCCACTGCTTATGTCCCGGAAGAAATCGAGGGATACTATTATGGTGTGGCTCTCTATGGAACAGCGATTCATATGGGCACGTTCGGCGTACTGGAATACCAGGATGATCGCCCCTATGATGTGATGTATCAGGAGGATGGCGTAGGCGTGCGGTTTTATCTGGAAGAAGACTGTACGATTGGCAGCATCGAATTTTTTGGCGGTTTATGGGGTTGACTGATAGAAAGGATGGCGACCATGGTAAAACAACTGATTTCTGTAGGACTGCTGGCCGGTACCCTGGTGACAGCGCAGATGCCATCTGCCCGATTGGATGTAGAGGGCTGGCTGGCATTACACCCCGATGCGGATGTCCACGGCATTACCCTGTGGCCGGACCGGGCGGAGGTGCTGGTCAACAACGTTCTGGTGGAGCTGGACCACGCGCCGTTTGTGGAAAACGACCTGCTCTATGTACCCTTGGCGGATCTGGCGGCGCTGTTGGGCGACACGATACAGATTGCGGGCAACGCCATCATACTCCAGACAGACGAGGGACCCTACATTCTGTATGCCGGGGAAACGCGGGTGACTGCGCCGGATGGAAAGGACTATACCATAGACCACGTGCTGAGGCAGTTTTCTATCAAGCATGGAAGCTGCCCGGTCACTGCGACCACGACGCCCCTGCTGCGGGACGGCACAGCCTATGCGCCAACGGACTATGTGCTGCGGCAGCAAGCGTCGCCGGAGTATCTCAACCACTATGTGCTCTATCCTGAGGATGGCTTTGCGGTGCTGGATTTGCCGCGCCCGGGAGAGCAAATGTGTGATGGGTTTGCTACCATGATGAATTTTGATGAACTGCCGGCAGAGCAGCGGGCCAAGGTCCAGGAGATGGGCAGCCTGGGCATCACGCGGGACTACTATGATGAAGTGGAGTACCGGGGCGACGGCTACGCCATCCATGTGGCCCGGCTTCGTCCGGGAGAGGAGGACGGCTGGGTGCTGGATGGGACGATTGTGGCCATTGTGATCGACGGGACCCAGTGCGCCACGGCCAGGGGATTGCGGGTCGGCGATACGCCCCAGCGGGCGTGGGAACTGTATGGATATATGTCCCATTTCGGCTATGAGACAGTCAACGGCCATATTACCCGGATTGGGTTCAGCAGCTACTACACACAGCACGGCATTCCAAGTTTTTGGGTTTAAGGGTCATTTGGTATCCCGTTTTTATGGAAAAGACCGGAAACCCCTATTGACGCACCGGCAAAACTGCGATATGATGAACAAGTTAGCCGCACGGCAGCGGCTGAGAAATTGAGAGAAAAGAGAGATACAAGTGAAAAATTCCTATGTTTCCGATCTGCGGCAGGAGTTTCGCGGCTATAACGGCGCGAAATTCGCCAAGGACCTGATGGCCGGTGTGACGGTGGCGGCGGTGGCCCTGCCGCTGGCGCTGGCCTTCGGCGTCAGCAGCGGCGCCACGGCGGCGTCGGGTCTTCTGACTGCCGTCATCTGCGGCTTTGTCATCAGCCTGCTGGGCGGCGCTTATTATCAGATTTCCGGCCCCACCGGCGCCATGGCCGCGGTGCTCATGTCCATTGTGGCCCAGTACGGCCTGTCCGGCGTCTTTACGGCCACGGTGATGGCCGGTATCATTCTGGTTCTGGCCGGTATCCTCCACCTGGGCAAGGTGACGGCCTTTATCCCCATGCCGGTCATTACCGGCTTTACCTCGGGCATTTCCGTGGTCATTGCCCTGGGCCAGCTGGATAACTTTTTCGGCACCACGTCCCAGGGTTCTACGGCTGTGGAAAAGGTCCTCAGCTATTTTACCGTGGGCTTTTCGGTCAATCCGGCGGCGGTGCTGCTGGGCAGCGCCATCATTGTGTTTATGATCGTCTACCCCAAGAAGTGGAACGCGGTAGTACCGGCGTCGCTGGTCTCCATCATTCTGGCCACGGCGGCGTCGCTGATCATCCCCATGGACATTCAGCGGGTGGGGGAGATTCCCTCCAGCCTGCTGCTGCCGGAGCGCTTTACCCTGGAGGGCCTCGATCTGGCCACGGTGCGCGGCCTGCTGGCTCCCGCCGTCAGTATTGCGGCCCTGGGTATGATTGAAAGCCTTTTGTGCGGCGCCAGCGCCGCCCGCATGACCGGTGTACGCCTCAACAGCGACCGGGAACTGATCGCCCAGGGCGTGGGCAACATCCTCTCGCCCTTGTTCGGCGGCATTCCCGCCACGGCGGCCATTGCCCGCACCAGCGTGGCCGTCAAATCCGGCGCACAGACCCGGCTTACAGGTATGATTCATGCGCTGGTGCTGCTGGTGTCCCTGCTGGTGCTGGGCCCGGTCATGGCGCAGATTCCCCTCAGTGCCTTGGCCGGCGTCCTGCTGGTGACGGCATGGCGCATGAACGAATGGCATACCATCCGGTACATCTTCTCCCATAAGTTCAAGGGCGCCATGGTGAAATTCCTGGCCACCATGATCGCAACCATTGTGTTTGACCTGACCATTGCCATCCTCATTGGCGTGGTGGCGGCGCTGGTTCTGCTGGCCGTCCGCCAGTCCCACCTGGAAATCCACTTTGACGATGTGAAGCCCCAGCGGCTCCAGCACCCCGAGGACCCGGTGGCCGACCGGTTTGACAACGCCGAGGTGGTCTATCTGACGGGTGCGGTGCTGTTCGCCAACTGCGAGCAGATCACCGATCTGGCCGGACGGTTCCAGGGCCGCAGCGCCGTCCTCTTCTCCATGCGCGGCGTGTCCTATATGGATGTATCCGGTGCCCAGGCGTTTCTGGAACTGCTGGAGCAGCTGAAAGCCCAGAAACTGCCCGTCTACATCTGCGGCCTGTCCGACAGCGTCCGGCTGATGATGGAGCGCAGCGGCATTGTGGAGTTGCTGGGCGAGGACCATTTTTATTGGAGCGTAGAGCGGGCGCTGCACGCGTAAAAAACTGGCAGCATGATCCCGCCGTCTCCTGCAAATCCTAGGATTGCAGGAGGTGGTTACCATGCGTCAGAAGCGATTGTGGGAACTGTTTTTTGAGACCGGCGCGCCGGAGTATTACGTCATGAGCAAGCATCAGGACGAGAAGAAGGACATGGAGAAAGAGCAACCGAAGCCCTAGGGCGGGGGAGAGAACACTCCCCCGCCGGATGGGGGCCGTACATAACTGGGAGGAAGCCATGTACTGGAAGACCGAGGGCGTCATTCTGCGGGAGACCGACTACAAAGAGCATGACCGGCTGCTGACGGTGCTGACCCGGGACCATGGACCGGTGACCATGAAAGCCCGTGGCGTCCGGGGCCGCCGCAGTACCCTCAAGGCGGCCTGCCAGCTGTTGGCCTATTCGGAATTTACCGTGTCGGAGCAGCGGGGCTATTTGACCATTACGGAGGCGGTGACCAAGGAGCAGTTCCCGGCCTTGCGGCAGGACATTGAACTGCTTTCTCTGGCCAGCTATTTCGCCCAGGTGTCGGAGACCATCGCCCAGGAGGACTGTCCCAACCCGGAATTGCTGTCGCTGCTGCTCAACTGCCTGTATGCCCTGGGTCCCCTCCACAAGCCCCAACCGGTGGTCAAGGCGGTGTTTGAACTGCGGGCCATCTGTCTGGCGGGCTATCTGCCGGAGCTGTCCGGATGCTTTGTCTGCGGCAATCCTATGCCCGACCGGTTCGATCTGGTCCACGGCGTCCTCCAGTGCAGCGGCTGCGGCCCCGGACAGGGTACGCTGGTGCCCCTCAGCGCCGCCGCCCGGACGGCCCTCCACTATATCACCGCCTGCGGCCCCAAACAGATTTTTTCCTTTACCGTGGATGACGCCACGGCGGAGGAGCTGTCCCAGCTGTCGGAAGCCTACCTGATGACCCAACTGGAACGGGGCTTCCACACCCTGGACTTTTATAAATCCCTGAAACGATGAGGTTTCCATATTATGAGTGAATTATACGAAAAATCCCTTGTCAAACTGGAACTGGACGGCGTTCTGGACCTTTTGGCAGCCCAGGCCGTCAGCGACGCGGCCAAGGAGGTTTGCCGCAATCTGAAACCGGAGACCGACGCCGAGGAAGTGCGCCGTCTCCAGGAGCAGACCACCGCCGCCTGTAAGCTGATTTCCCTGAAAGGCTCGCCCAGCCTGGGCGGTATCCGGGACGTGGGCGCCAGCCTGGATCGAGCCCGCCGCGGCGGCAGCCTGACGCCCGGTGAACTGCTGAAAATCGCGTCCAGTCTCCGGGTGGCCCGGACGGTCAAGGCCTATGCCGACACCGACGCCGTTTCCTCCTGCCTGGATGTGTATTTCTGGGAGCTGACGGCCAATAAATACCTGGAAGACCGGATTTCCAACTCCATTCTTTCCGAAGAGGAGATTGCTGACAGCGCCAGTAGCGCGCTGGCCGATATCCGCCGTCATATCCGGGTCCAAAGCAGCAAAATCCGGGAATCCCTGCAAAAAATCATCTCGTCGCCCACCTATTCCAAGGCGCTGCGGGAGAGCATTGTCACCATCCGTTCCGGACGGTTTGTGGTGCCGGTGAAAAGCGAGTGCAAGAACGACATTCCCGGTCTGGTCCACGACGTGTCCGCCTCCGGCAGCACCTTCTTTGTGGAGCCCATGCAGGCGGTCAACGCCAACAACGAACTGCGGGAGCTGCAAGTCAAGGAACAGGCAGAAATTGAACGGATTCTGGCGGAGCTGTCGGCGGAAGCGGCCCTGTATCAGGACCCCATCAACCACAACTATCAAATGCTGGTGACCATCGACAGCATCTTTGCCCGCGCCAAGCTGTCCTATGCCATGCACGCCATCGAGCCGGAAATCCGCACCGATGGACAGTTGGAGCTGAAAAGCGCCCGCCATCCGCTGATTGACAAGAAAACCGTCGTACCCATTTCTGTGCGGCTGGGCAGCGACTTCGACACCCTGGTGATCACCGGCCCCAATACCGGTGGTAAAACCGTCACCCTGAAAACCATCGGCCTGCTGACGCTGATGGCCGAGTGCGGCCTCCATATCCCCGCCGAGGATGGCAGTTATCTCTCCACCTTCGACATGGTGCTGGCGGACATCGGCGATGAGCAATCCATCGAACAGTCCTTGTCCACGTTCTCCGCCCATATGAAAAATATTGTGGAAATTGTGGCGGTCTGCGACAGCCGCAGTCTGGTGCTCTTTGACGAATTGGGCGCCGGTACGGACCCGGCCGAGGGCGCGGCCCTGGCCATGGCCCTCATTGACTTCTGCCGGAGAATGGGCGCTAAAGTGGCGGCCACCACCCACTATGCGGAATTGAAGCTGTACGCCATGCGGACCGAGGGCGTTATCAATGCCTCCTGCGAGTTTGACGTGCAGACGCTGAAACCCACTTACCGGCTGCTCATTGGCGTCCCCGGCAAGTCCAATGCCTTCGCCATTTCCCAGCGGCTGGGCCTGTCGGAAGAGATCATCAAAAAGGCGCGGGACCTGGTCAGTGAAAACGACGTGAACTTTGAAGAGGTCCTCAACCAGCTGGAAACCCAGCGCCAGCAGATGGAGCAGGCCAAGGTGGAAGCCCAGCGGCTGCGCCGGGAGATGGAGGAAGCCAAGGCCCAATCCGACGCCTATGTGGCGGAAATCAAGCGGGAGCGGGACAAGGCGGTGGAGAAGGCAAGAGCAGAAGCCAAGGCCATCATTGAGGACGCCCGCCGCACAGCCAACGCCACCTATGACGAATTGAAGAAGCTGCGCAAGCAGATGCACGACGCTGCCGATGCCCAAGGCATCAACGAGCGGCAGGCCCAGCTGCGCCGGAACCTCAACGAAGCCGAAGCCCGGCTGTCGTCCCGCGAGGAGCCGAAAAAGCAGCGGCCCAAGGCCAGCCGGGAGATTCAGGTGGGCGATACGGTGGAGCTGCTGAAACTGGGCAGCAAAGCCACGGTGCTGGCCGTCAACAAGGACGGCACTTACCAGCTCCAGGCGGGCATCATGAAGATCAACGCCAAAAAGGACGAGGTCTATCTTCTGGAAAACGAGCCCCAGAAGACCACTCAGAAGTTCATCGAAAAGACCCGCCGCCAGCTGCGCAACACCGCCGTTCCCACGGAACTGGACCTGCGGGGCATGGATTCGGTGGAAGCCATTACGGTGCTGGACCAATTCCTCGATCAGGCCATCATGGCCAAGGTGCCGTCGGTGCGGATTATCCACGGCAAGGGCACCGGCGTTTTGCGCAAGGCGGTCCAGACGCGTCTGCGCCAGAACCGCCAGATCAAGGGCTTCCGCCTGGGCGTCTACGGCGAGGGCGAAGACGGCGTCACCATCGTGGAAATTTGAGTTCTGTCAGATAGAGAAAAACGTGCCGCCCGGCCCAGTGGCCGGACGGCACATCGTTTATAGGAGGAATATATGCGCGGAAGCACCCATGTGACCGCTGGGCTGACGGCAGCCCTTTTGATGCCGAACTTGAGCATTCCGGCCATGGCCGCTTTGACGTTGGGCTCCATTCTGCCGGATATCGACCACCGGGACAGTCTGGTGGGACGGCACGTTCCCATTCTGCCGCGGCTGCTGAAACACCGGGGCGTCACCCATTCGCTGCTCTTTGCGGTCCTGTGCTATGGACTGTATCCGCCCCTGGGGGCGGGCGTTTTGCTGCATCTGCTGTTGGATGTACTGAATCCGGCAGGAGTGGCGCTGCTGTGGCCCTGGAAAAAACGGATTTCCACGCCGGTGGTGACCATTGCCTCCGGCGGCGTGCTGGACGGTGTCCTGCGCACGGGATTGTGGGTGATTCTGGCGGCAGTGGTGCTCCATCGGTTTTTGGGCTATTCGTTCTGGTAACAGGCCAGCGTCTCTGTCAGCAGGTCCGCCATCTGCTGCCGGACCGCCGGAGGGTACAGAATTTCCGCCCGGCTCCCGAAGCTGATAAACCAGCCCAGGAAGGTGGGGGAGACGGAGATCTCCGCCGTCACGGTAAAGTGGTCGGGGCCGTCGGGAATGCGGATGGTGTCCAGGCCGAACCGGTCGATGACCACACCGGCCAGGGACCGGTGAAACCGCATGCGGACCGTGGTCCGCTGGCCGTGGAACATGGAAAAAACGGCCTTGGAATAGGCCCCCAGATCGAGACTGCGGCCCTCGTCGGTCATGACCCGCGGATGGCCGGTGCAGGTGAGCTCCGCCATCTTGTCCACCCGGTAGTGGGTGATGCCGTGGCGGTCGGAATGGGCAATGAGATAGTAGTTTTCGTCGGCCCAGCACAGGGCGTAAGGACTGGCTTCATAGAGCCGGGGCCGGAAGTGCTTTTCCCCGTCCATGCCCCAGTCGAAGTATCGGAACGTGATGGTGCTGTTGCGGCCAATGGCTTCGTGGATACGATCCACCGTATAGTAGATGCTCTCATTCATGGTCTTGATGCGGCCCGACACTACCACCTGCCGCCGCAGCTGCCCGGCCTCGTGGACGCTGACCAGCCGTTCCAGCTTGGCAATCAGCTCCAGGGACTTTTTCTCCGTCAGAAACCGGGAGGACTGGACCGCGTCCACCAACAGCTTCAATTCCGGCAGCTCAAAATCCCGGGCGGCCAGATAGTACCCGCCGCCCCGGCCTTGGCGGTACAGAATATCCATGCCCTGTTCCCGCAGGGTTTCCAGATCGCTGTAAATGCTTTTTCGTTCGGCTGCGATGCCCCGTGCTTCCAGATGGGAGAGGATGTCCTGCATGGACAGGGGGTGGTCGCAGTCGCTTTTTCGCTCCAGCAGGTCCTTGAGCACCAGGAGCTTTCCCTTTTGCTGTTCCGATTTTGCCATGGTATCACCATTCCTTTGCTGCGATTGTACCACACTTCGATAAAAGTGCAAAGTGTCCACAGAAAAATTGTAGTAAACCGCCGAAGTCTATGGTATAATCAATAAAAACTGCGAGGTGATTTTGTGTTGTATGTAGGATGTCACCTGTCGTCGTCCAAAGGCTTTGCGGCCATGGGAAAAACGGCGCTGTCCATTGATGCCAATACGTATCAGTTTTTTACGAGAAATCCCCGGGGCAGCAAGGCCAAGGATTGGGACCCGGCCGACGTGGCCGCCGGCAACGCTTTGCGCCGGGAACACGGCTTCGGCCCCATTGTGGCCCACGCCCCCTATACCATCAACGCCTGTTCCGCCGAGGAATCGGTGCGGGAGTTTGCCCGGCAGACGCTGGGAGACGATCTGCACCGGCTGGAGGCCGTGGAGGACTGCTACTACAACTTCCACCCCGGCAGCCATGTGGGTCAGGGCGCGGAGACAGGCATTGATCAGATTGCCGACACGCTCAACGCCATCCTGTGGCCGGAGCAGACCACCACGGTGCTGCTGGAGACCATGGCGGGCAAGGGTAGCGAGGTGGGCCGTACCTTTGAAGAACTGCGGGCCATCATCGACCGGGTGGAACTGCGCGACAAGCTGGGCGTCTGTCTCGACACCTGCCATGTGTCCGACGGCGGCTATGATGTGGTCCACAATCTGGAGGGCGTTCTGGAGGAGTTCGACCGGATTTTGGGACTGGACCGGCTCAAAGCCCTGCATATCAACGACAGCATGAACCCCATGGGGGCCCATAAGGACCGCCACGCCTGCCTGGGGGAGGGGACCCTGGGACTGGACTTTTTCTACGCGGTGGTGGACCATCCGATTTTGCACCGGCTGCCGCTGCTGCTGGAAACGCCCAATGAATTGGAGGGCTACGCCAGGGAGATCGCCCTGCTGCGGGCCCATGACGCGAAAGGAGCATAGCCCATGGAAGAACATCCCAAGCTGCTGTGGCTGCTGCGCGGCATTCTGATCTGTCTGGCGCTGCTGGTGGGTTTGCTGCTGCTGGTGAATCTGCCCATGCTTTCCGGTCAGGCTAACAAGCTGACGCAGGTGATTTCCTCTATCCTGTACGGCCTGGTGTACGCCTATCTGCTGAACCCCTTTGTCCGCTGGGTGGACAAACTGCTGCTGCCCAGGCTGCAAAAGACGAAGCTGCAAGGGGACAGGGCCCGGCGGCTCAGCCGTCTGGTGGGCATCCTCTTTGCCTTCTGCATGGCGGGCCTGTTCATCTATCTGCTGATCAAACTCATTGTGCCCCAGGTGGGTGCCAGCATCATGGGCATCGCCAAACAGCTGCCGGACTACTACGCCAGCATTGAAAAGTTTGTGGGCCGTCTGGTGGAGGACAATCCGCAGATTGTCCAATACGTCAATATCGCACTGGAAAACGGCTACGGACATTTGGAGAACTTCATTCAGAATGATCTGGTGGGCCGGATGCAGTCTCTGCTGCTGACGCTGACTTCGTCGGTCTATGGCGTGCTGCGGGAACTGATCAATATGGTCATCGGCATTGTGGTGGCCATCTACGCCCTGTGGGCCAAGGACCGGTTCCTCTGTCAGGCCAAGAAACTCACCGTGGCCCTGTGGTCCCCGGAGCGGGCGGACCGGTTCATGGAGCAGGCCCGGAAAGTGGACAAGATTTTCAATGGCTTTATCATCGGCAAGATCATCGACTCGCTGATTATCGGCGTTCTCTGCTATATCGGCGTGTCCATTCTGAAACTGCCCTACGCCGTGCTGGTGTCCACCATTGTAGGCGTCACCAATGTGATTCCGTACTTCGGCCCCATCATCGGCGCCATTCCCTGTACGCTGCTGATTCTTCTCAACAGCCCCCTCCAGGGCCTCTATTTTGTTATTTTTGTGCTGGTATTGCAGCAGATTGACGGCAATATCATCGGCCCCAAGATTCTGGGCGATAACGTGGGTATTTCCGGCTTCTGGATTCTGGTGTCCATCACCGTGGGCGGCGGCCTGTTCGGCTTCCCGGGCATGCTCCTGGGCGTGCCGGTGTTTGCCACCGTCTATATGCTCATCAGCGACTATACGGAACGCGCCCTGCGCAAACAGGGCAGACCCACGCAAACCAAGGCATATTTTTCAATCCGGCAGGTGGCGGACCTGCCCGCCGGAGGGACGGGAAAGGAAGAGACGCATGGGGACTCTGCGGGTTAATCTGAACGAACGCAGCTATGATATTGTCAATGAGGCCGGTGTTCTGCACCAGTGCGGCGCGTATGTTGCGCCGCTGCTGCGGGGGAAGCGCTGCTTTGTGGTCAGCGATACCAATGTAGCGCCCCGTTACGGCGACACGGTGCTCCACAGTCTGGCAGATGCCGGATTGGAGGCCACGCTGCTGACCATCCCAGCCGGAGAGCGCAGCAAAACGCCGGAACGGCTGGCCTGGCTTTGGGAGCAGATGGCCCAGGGCGGCGTCACCCGTACCGACGCCGTGATTGCCCTGGGCGGCGGTGTGGTGGGCGATTTGGCGGGTTTTGCCGCCGCCACCATGCTGCGGGGCGTGGACTTTATCCAGATTCCCACGACGCTGCTGGCCCAGGTGGATTCCTCCGTGGGCGGCAAGGTGGCCGTGGATTTGATGGCCGGTAAAAATCTGGCCGGGGCCTTTTACCAGCCCAAACTGGTGCTGATGGACCCGGAGATGCTGACCACGCTGCCGGACCGGGTCTTTGCCGACGGTATGGCGGAGGTCATCAAATACGGCTGCATCTGGGACGAAGCCCTGTTCGCCAAGCTGGAACGCCTGGGCAGCCGTTCGGCTGTGATGGGGGAGATCACCGACATCACCACAGCCTGCTGTGATATCAAGCGGCAGGTGGTGGAGCAGGACGAGCTGGATATGGGGATTCGTATGATTCTCAATTTCGGCCACACCCTGGGCCACGTCTATGAGAAGGCGTACCACTATGAGACGTATACCCACGGCGAAGCCGTGGCCGCCGGTATGGTGGCGGCGGCGAAGCTGGGGCAGAAGCTGGGCCATACGCCCGCGGGAACCGATGAACGCATCGCGGCGCTGCTGGCGGCGTTCGGCCTGCCCACGGCCATCGAAGCCGACCGGACGGTCTGTGAGACGGTTTTGGGCCTGGACAAGAAAAACCAGGGCAAGACCATCCATTTTATTTTCCTGGAGCGGCTGGGCAAGGCACTGCCGGTGGCCATGGACCGGGCTGCGCTGCTGGCGCAGCTGTAAGGAGGGCCTATGGATGTAAAACTATTCCCGGCCAAACTCCACGGCGCAGTGACGCCGCCGCCCTCCAAATCCCAGGCCCACCGGTTGCTGCTGGCGGCGGGACTGTCCAGCAGTCAAAGCACCATCCGGGGCATCACCCATTCCCAGGATATGGAGGCCACCATGGCCTGTCTGCGGGCCCTAGGGGCTAACGTAGAGCGCACCGGCGACGTTGTGACCGTGACGGGCGTCTTTGCCCACGGCGCGCCCCGGTTTGCACAGCTGCCAGTACTGGACTGCTGCGAATCCGGGTCCACCTTGCGCTTTTTTATTCCGGTGGCCCTGGCGGTGGCCGGGGGCGGCATTTTCACGGGCCGGGGGCGGCTTCTGGAGCGGCCTCAACAGCCTTATTTTGATCTGTTCGCAGAAAACGGCATATCCTATGAGCGGACGCCCGGCAAACTGACGGTGCAGGGTACCTTGCAGCCGGGACGTTACGCTTTGCCCGGCGACGTGTCCAGCCAGTTTTTTACGGGCCTGCTGTACGCGCTGCCCCTGCTGGATGGTCCGTCCACCCTGGTCAGCACCACGGCGCTGGAATCGGCGGCCTATCTGACCATGACCCTGGAAGCGCTGGCCCAGGCCGGTGTCCCGGTAACGGAGACGGCGGCGGGAGAATATCGGATTCCCGGCGGCGGTACCTACCGGCCCATGGACGCGGCGGTGGAAGGGGACTGGTCCCAGGCGGGCTTTTTCTATGCCGCCAAGGGACTGGGCAACGACCTGACCATTCGGGGCATGAATGACCAATCGGCCCAGGGCGACCGCGTGATTGCATCGTTTTATGAGCAGCTTTGCGGCCAGGGGACAGTGACGCTGGATGTGAGCCAGTGCCCTGACCTGGTGCCGCCCCTGGCCCTCCATGCCGCCTTACGGAACGGGGAGACGACGCACATTGTCGGCGCGGCCCGGCTCCGCATGAAAGAGAGTGACCGTCTGGCCACAGTGACAGAGACATTGAACCGCCTGGGCGCACAAATCACCGAATATGACGACCGGATGGAGATTCACGGCGTGGAGACATTCCACGGCGGTACGGTCAACAGCCATAACGACCACCGGATTGCCATGATGGCGGCCATGGCCGCCACGGCCTGCGACGGCCCGGTGCTTCTGGAGGACGCGGGCAGCGTCAAAAAATCCTACCCGGATTTCTGGCAGGTCTATGCGGCCCTGGGCGGCAGGGCAGAGGAGGTATAAAAGCCCATGCGCTATACGATTTTTGGAGAATCCCACGGCCCGGCCATCGGCGTGGTACTGGAAAACGTTCCCTCGGGACTGGTGCTGGATATGGAGGCCGTGGCACGGGAAATGGACCGGCGGGCCCCCGGCAAGAATCTGCTGTCCACGGCCCGGCGGGAGGCCGACGCCGTCAAGATTCTGTCCGGCCTGTTTGAGGGCCGTACCTGCGGTACGCCCCTCTGCGGCGTCATTGAAAATACCGATACCCGGTCCCGGGACTATCAGAACGATCTCCCAAGACCGGGCCATGCTGATTACGCGGCCCATGTCCGCTACAACGGCTGTAACGACTACCGGGGCGGCGGCCACTTTTCTGGCCGTCTGACGGCTCCACTGGTTTTTGCGGGGGCGGTGGCCAAACAGATTCTGGCCCAACGGGGCATCTATGTGGGCGCGCACATCCGGCAGATCGGCCCGGTGGAGGACGAGCGCTTTGACCCGGTACATACGGACCCGGCGCTGTTCCAAACCCTGGCCGGCAAAGCCTTTCCCACCCTGTCCGATTTGGCCGGGGAGCGGATGCGGAAAGAAATCTATGACGCACGGGAGCGCATGGACTCCGTCGGCGGGGCCATCGAGTGCGCCGTGGTGGGGATGCCCGCCGGACTGGGCAGCCCCGATTTCGGATGCAATGTGGAGGGCATTCTGTCCCAGCATCTGTTTGCCGTTCCGGCGGTGAAAGCTGTGGAATTCGGCGTGGGCTTCGGCTTTGCGGCCATGTATGGTTCCCAAGCCAATGACCCGCTGACCATGGCCGGGGACCGGGTGGAGACCACCACAAACCACACCGGCGGCATTAACGGCGGTATCACCAATGGGATGCCCATTGTCTTTTCCGTGGCCTTGCGGCCCACGGCGTCCATCTCCCAGCCCCAGCAGACCATCTCTCTGTCCCGGCAGGAGAACGCGGAGCTGGTGGTCCATGGCCGCCACGATCCCTGTGTGGTCCATCGGGCCGTGCCGGTCATCGAGGCGGCGGCGGCGCTGGCCATGACAGAATTGCTTTGAGAGGGGAAGACCATGCGAGACTTACAACAGTGCAGGGCGGAGATTGACCGGCTGGACCGGCAGATTGTGGCCCTGTTTGAAGAGCGGATGGCCGTATGCCGGGAGGTGGGCGCCTATAAGGTGGCCCACCATCTGCCGGTGCTGGACGAGGAGCGGGAACGGCAGGTGCTCCAGGCCAAGGCGGAGCTGCTGCAAGACGCCGACCTTCGGCCCCAGGTCATCGCGCTGTTTGAAACCATTATGGCAGGCAGCCGGTCCTTGCAGCGCCGGATGGTCACCGAGACGGACCCGGCCAAAGCCGGAGATCTGGAGGCCTATCAGGCCATGCGCCATTGGAGCGGCCAGCCTCTGACGGAACAGCGGGTCCTGTACCAGGGCCAGCCTGGGGCCTACTGCGAGGAAGCCGCCATGGGCTTTTTCGGCGACGACTGCCAGCGAATGAACCTCAAAACCTGGGACGGTGTGTTCCGGGGCGTCAAGGAGGGCTTTGGAGACTTCGGCGTGGTGCCCATTGAAAACAGTTCCACCGGCTCCATCAATGATGTTTTCGACCTGCTGGGCCAGTTCGGCTGTTATATTGTGGGCGAGCAAATTGTTCCCGTACGCCACTGTCTGGTGGCCTTGCCCGACGCGTCCATGGATACCATCACCGATGTGTATTCCCATGCCCAGGGCTTTGCCCAGTGCCGCCCGTTCCTGGGGGAACACCCCAAATGGGAGCACCATGAAATGGTCAACACCGCAGTGTCCGCCAAGTTTGTGGCGGAGTCCGGCGACAGTACCAAGGCCGCCATTGCCAGCCGCCGGGCGGCGGAGCTGTACGGCTTGCAGATTTTGCAATCTTCCATCAATGAGAATGTGCGGAATTATACCCGCTTTCTCATTGTGGCCGCTGAGCCCCGGTTCCCGGAGGACGCCAATAAAATCAGCGTTCGCTTCACCATTCCCCACCGGGAGGGCAGTTTGTGCCGGATTCTCCAGATTTTTGCCCAGGCGGGGCTGAACCTGGAAAAGCTGGAATCCCGTCCGGTGCCGGAATCCCGCTGGGAGTACAGTTTTTATGCCGACTTCACCGGCAATCTGCGCCGGGAGGAAATGGACCGGGGTATCCGGGAGCTGATCGACGCAGCCAGCAGTTTCCGGATTCTGGGCAACTATAAGGCGGCGCAGCTATGAAAAACATCGTATTGACCGGCATGATGGGCAGCGGGAAGACCACCTGCGGCAAGGCACTGGCCCGACGGCTGGGCCGGGAATTTGTGGACACCGATGCCGTGATTGTGTCACAGGCAGGGAAGTCCATCCCGGAGATGTTTGCCCAGGAGGGAGAACCCGCATTCCGCGACTGGGAGACGGCCATCTGCCGCCAGCTGACCGACCGGGAAAATTTGATTATCGCCACCGGCGGCGGCCTGATTCTGCGGCCGGAAAACGTGGCCCTGCTGAAAGCGCGGGGCGTGCTGGTGTTTCTCAACCGTCCCGCCGATTTGATATTTGATTCCACCTCCATGGCGGGCCGCCCTCTGGCCCAGAATGGAAAGGCATCGTTTCTGCAAACCTTTGCGGTGCGGGAACCCCATTACCGGGCAGCCGCTGACGTTGTCATTGAAACCTTTACTTCGGTGGAGGACACGGTGGCGGAGATTCTGCGGCAGTTACATACATTGGAGGGAATTCTGTGAAATTTCTCATTCTCAACGGTCCCAATCTGAATTTGCTGGGCAGCCGGGAGCCGGGCATCTACGGTTCCACCGGCTATGAGGCCCTCTGTGCCATGCTGAAGGACAAGGCGGCGGCCATGGGAGCTGAGGCCGATTGCTTCCAGTCCAACCACGAGGGGGCGCTGATCGACGCCATCCACGGCGCTGTGGGCAACTATGACGCCATCATTATGAATCCCGGCGCGTTTACCCATTACAGCTATGCCATTCTGGACGCCCTCAAGGCGGTGGATGTGCCGTGCATCGAGGTCCATATCTCCAATGTCCACCAGCGGGAGGAGTTCCGCCACAAGTCCGTGACGGCTCCGGCCTGTGTGGGGCAGATTTGCGGCTTGGGTACCTTCGGCTATGTGGCGGCCATGACCTATTTTATGGAGCAGCGCCATGGGTGAGCGGAAGAAACTGGCCGTCATCGGCGACCCCATCGGCCACAGCCTGTCGCCGCTGCTCCACAACACCATGGCACGGGAGCTGAATCTGCCCTATGACTATACGGCGCGGCAGGTGACGGTGGAACAGCTGCCCGATTGGGTACAGACGGTCCGCCGGGAGGGCTGGAGCGGTTTTAACGCCACCATGCCCCATAAGCTCCACTTGTTGGATTTGGTGGACGAAAAAACGGAGGAAGCCGTCTATTTTGGGGCCATTAACACGGTTCGCAACGATAAAGGGCATCTCATTGGACATAATACCGATGGAGACGGTTTTGCCAATATGCTGGCCGAGCACGGTCTGACATTCCGCAATGCCCGTGTGGCGGTGCTGGGCGCCGGCGGCGCGGCAGGCGCCATCATTCGTAAAGCCGTCCGGGACGGGGCGGCCGCGGTGACGGTCTGCAACCGGACCGTGGAAAAGGCACGGTCTTTGTGCAGGGAACACCCGGATGTGCTCCATGCCGCTGCGCTGGACACGCCGCTGCCCGGGGACACGGACCTTTTGATCAATACCATCCCCGTTAGGGGCAATGTCGGCGGTGACGTTCTGGTCAATCTCCGCCGGGACTGCGCCGTCATTGATATCCTGTACGCCCCGCCGAAAACGCCCCTGCTGCTGGCGGCGGAGGAGCGGGGGATGCTGGCCGCCAACGGCCTGGGCATGCTGATTCATCAGGCTATATTGGCGTTCGCCTTTTTCACCGGCGCGTCCTTTGACCAGCCGGAAATGGCGCGAATCCTCTACAAAACCACTTGCAATTTGACGAAATCCGGTGTAGTATCATCGTGAAGGGAGGATGGAACATGAGTACAAAAAGATTGTATCGCTCCGTTCGGGATAAAAAGTTGGCCGGTGTCTGCGGCGGCGTGGCGGAGTATTTCAATATTGACCCAACCATTGTCCGAATCTTGTGGCTGATCTTTAGCCTGTTCTACTTTGCAGGCGTTGTGGCCTATATCATCGCGGTTCTGGTAGTGCCGCAGAACCCGTATTGAGCCCATATGGACACATGCAGAGGGGTGGACGTTCCCGACGGGAACGGCGGCCCCTTTTGTCCATTTTAGAGACTGTTTAGGAGAATTGATACATGGAATGGATCATAACCTTCTTAGATGCCCTGTCCTTTGAAGCACTGTACGGCGGGATTCTGCGGTTTGTATTCCCCATCCTGTCGCTGTTGATTCTGGGCCGGTGCGCCAAGGCGTTGCTGACGTTTCAACGGGAGCCGGAGTATTGGGCCTATGTGGTGCTGCCCGGCGGCGACCGGCTGCCGGTGACCCACTGGGAGACGCTGCTGGGCCGGGGCAAAAACTGTGACCTGGTGCTGGACTACCCCACCATATCGAGAAGCCATGCGGTGCTGACCCGCTACGACGACGGCAGCTGGTCCATCAGCGACGTGGGTTCCAAGGGCGGCGTGGAGGTCAATGGCAAGGCCGTCCGCAGCTGCGCCCTGGAATACGGCGATACCATCAGCCTGGGCGGCGTCAAGGTGACGCTGGTGCCCTTTTCCCGGGAACAGGAGTCCCGGCAGGCGGCGGCCCGGACCCTGGCAGGCCGTCAGATTCGCCCGGCCATTACGCTGTTTTACCTGACGCTGTTTCAGGTGCTGACCATGATGCAGCTGCTGTTCCAGGTGAAACCGGCGGAGACCCCCACGGTGGCCCTGGCCTTCGGCAGCCTGACGGCGCTGCAATGGCTGCTGTTCTGGGCCATGCGGGCGTTCCGCCGTACAGGCTACGAAATCGAGACCATCGCCTTTTATCTGACCACCCTGGGCTTTGCGGTTATCGCGTCGTCCGCGCCGGGCGAGCTGTTCAAACAGCTGCTGTGCGTGGGTATGGGCCTGGTGCTGTTTCTGGCGGTGGGCTGGTCCCTGCGGGATTTGGAGCGTGCAAAAAAAATCCGCTATCTGGCCTCGGCGGCGGGCATCGGCCTGCTGCTGGTCAATCTGGTATTCGGTACGGAACAGTATGGCGCGAAAAACTGGATTTTCATTGGTGGCATGTCGTTCCAGCCCTCGGAGCTGGTGAAGGTCTGCTTTATCTTTGCCGGTGCTTCCACCATGGACCGCTTGATGACCAAGCGCAATCTGTGGTTGTTCATCCTCTATTCCGGCTTTATCTGCGGCTGTCTGGCGCTGATGAATGACTTCGGTACGGCGCTGATCTTCTTCGTGACCTTCCTGGTCATTGCGTATCTGCGCTCCGGCGATTTTGCTACGTTGTCCCTGATCTGCGCCGGTACGGGCTTTGCCGGTATCCTGGCGGTCCGCTTCCGGCCCTATGCCCTCCGGCGGTTCGCCTCCTGGGGCCATATCTGGGAGGACCCCCTGGGGGCCGGTTACCAGCAGACCCGCGCCATGATGTGTCTGGCCTCCGGCGGCCTTTTGGGCTTGGGCGTGGGCTGCGGACGCCTGCGGTATGTGGCCGCCGCCGATACGGATTTGGTGTTCGCCTTTGTGGCCGAGGAATGGGGCCTGATTGTGGCAGTGCTGACGGTGCTGGCCATCGTATGTCTCGCCGTCTTTGTGGTGCGTTCCGCGTCTGTGGGCCGCAGCAGCTTCTATACCATCAGCGCCTGTGCTGCCGTCAGCATTTTTATGATTCAGGTGGTGCTCAATGTGTTCGGCACCATAGACTTTTTGCCCCTGACCGGCGTGACGTTCCCCTTTGTGTCCAACGGCGGTTCCAGTATGATTTCGGCCTGGGGCCTGCTGGCCTTTATCAAGGCCTGTGATACGCGGCAGAATGCCAGCTTTGCCATCAAGCTGGCCGGTGACGGCGGAGAGGAGGAAGACGCATGAAAAAAGTGTCGAAACGGGCCATGGCGGTCCTGGCCCTGACCTTTGCGCTGCTGCTGGGTATGGGCGCTTTTGTGGTGCGGTACTTTCTCCATGGAGCCGACTGGGCGGTTTTCCCGGGCAATCCCCATACGTACAGCAGCGGTATCCTCAACAGCGGCATTCTGACGGACCGGGGCGGAACCGTGGTCCTGGATGCCACCGAGGGCCGCAAGTACGCTGATGACACCGCACTGCGCAAAGCAATGCTGCATCTGCTGGGAGACCGGGAGGGCTATATTGCTGCGCCCATGCTGCAAGAGTACGCGGATCAGCTGGTGGGCTATAATTTTCTGACAGGTACCTACCATCTGACGGACAAGGCCAGTACCGGTACGCTGACCATCAGCGCCCAGGTGCAGCAGAAAGCCTTGGAAGCCCTGGGCGGCCGGGCCGGTACCGTGGGTGTTTACAACTATAAAACCGGTGAAATCCTATGCGCCGTGTCCAGCCCCACCTATGACCCGGACCAGGTGCCGGATATCGCCGGAGATACCACCGGGGCCTATAACGGCGTGTACGTCAATCGTTTCTTCAATGCCACCTTTGTGCCCGGCTCCATCTTCAAGCTGGTGACCACCGCAGCGGCGCTGGAGACGCTGCCGGATGCGGCGTCCCTGTCGTTCCAGTGTGACGGTTCCTTTGACGTGGAGGGGGATACCGTCAACTGTAACGGCGTCCACGGGGCTGTGGACCTGAAAGGGGCACTGGCCCATTCCTGCAACGTGGCCTATGGCCAGCTGGCCTTGCAGCTGGGGCCGGAGGTGCTGACGGAGTATGCGGAGAAGCTGGGCGTAACCGACAGCTTTTTTGTGGACGGGTACCATACGGCCAAGGGAAATTTTGACCTGTCCGACGCACCCAATGTGGATGTAGCATGGTCCGGCATCGGTCAGTATACCGATATGATCAACCCCTGCGAGTTTCTGCGGATCATGGGTGTCATCGGCGGCGGGGGAGAGGCGGCAGAGCCGTATCTTATGGCGTCGGTCGACAGCACATCCCTGCTGGGCGATTACCATGCCAAGACTGAAACGACGGGCCGGTTGCTGGATGCGACGACCTGCCAGACGCTGACGGATATGATGCGGAACAATGTCCAGCAGATTTACGGCCAGGGCAATTTTGGTGATCTGCCGGTCTGTGCCAAATCGGGCACGGCGGAAGTGGACAGCGACCGGATGCCCCATGCCACCTTTGCGGGCTTTGTGGCGGACCCCAACTGTCCGCTGGCCTTTATCGTGGTGGTGGAGAACGCCGGTTCTGGCAGCGCGGTTTGTTCCAGTATTGCCGGTGCCGTGCTGCAGGAATGCGCCGCGGTCCTGGCAACCGAATAAGACGGTTTGGGGGCCTTTCAGAGGCACCTGAAAGGCCCCTAAAAAAAGTCGAAAAATTTTTCAAAAAACGCTTGACTTTTTCTGCAATCAAGTGTAATATATAGGAGCTGACTGAGACAGCGGCAAGAAAGTAAAGAAAAACTTGTCAATGACCTGGAGTAGTATCGAAGTGGTCATAACGAGCACGACTGGAAATCGTGTAGCCGTGTTGAGCGGCTCGAGGGTTCGAATCCCTCCTACTCCGCCAAAATCCCGGCTGTGAAAACAGCCGGGATTTCTTTTATTTTCTATAAAAATCAGTGATCTTAGCGATCACTGACGTAGTATTCCTCGTTGGAAAAAATCAAAGCATCCACATCCCCCAGATCATTGCTGTCATTGGGCAGGGGAGTGGTGTCAAACCAAGTCATACCGAAACCTCCTTTTGCAGCATACTTGTTCAGTATATGCAGCAGGGGAGAGGATATGCTACAATTTCTCCGATAAGCCCTCGTAGCTCAGTTGGATAGAGCGGTCGCCTCCTAAGTGGATGTGGGTCATTTCGCCAAATTTAGAGTATCTGTATCAAAAACCAATATATGCGCCAGTAGCTCAGTAGGATAGAGCACATGCCTCCTAAGCATGGGGTCGGGGATTCGAGCTCCTCCTGGCGTGCCATGTTTAGCGTCGAAAACAGGTAAAACACCATGTTTTCGACGCTATTTATTTGGAAAACGGGAAAACAACTTTTGGGCCAAAGGGGGATTTTGCTAAGAACGGGGAACGCTTTATTTTTGGTTTTTCGCAAAATCGCTGCTAATAGGGTGCCGGGCTTTTACGCCATTTTGCGGCAATTTTGAAGCGGCTTGCTAATAGGGCATTTTCGCGGTTCGGAGTATTTGCTAATAAAATCAGCGTGTATTAGCAGACTGGATAGACATCAGAACTTTTGCCAGCAGTTCCGGATTGCCCGCCAGCATGGCGGCCAGTGTATCAGAATCCGGGACAGCTGTCGGCTTCCCGACAGGTGCCGTAGGCTTTTCATTGGTATTGGCCTGGTAGAATTTCTCCTCCATTTCTTCGGCCAGAGCCCGACGATCTTCGTCCAGAATGTGCGCATACCGTTTTGTGACCATGTCCGGCGTATTCCAGCCACCGTCACCCTGGACAGCCTTCAGATCGCCGTTGGAGAGACGGAGCTTCAGACCGGCGCTGGTGTGTCGGATAGAATGAAAGACCATATCCTCGGGATCGATTTCCGGGTCGTTCATGGCTACCAGTACTTCCTTGAACCGCTTATTCAAATGCTCGGTCATAATAGGCCGACCGTTGGCCTGGCAGATGATCAGACCGTAATCCATATAGCCATCATCACCCAGTTCCATCTTCAAACGATCCTGCAGTTCCTTTAGCTTCTGCAGCTTTCTGGTTACCGTGTCCGGCGTGTAGACGTTGCGGATACTGCCTTCTGTTTTCGGCTGCTTCAGGACAATGGCGGTTCGGGTACCGGGGTAAAGATTGGGGAATCGAAACATCACTTCCATTTTGGTCAATTTCTCGGCCAGCTTCTTATCGACCCGGTCGATTACTCGGTCAACGAAAAGAATCTGATTCTCCATGTCATAGCGTTCCCACTGCGCGCCGCCTACCTCGCCGCCGCGCATACTGCAGGCAAAGGCAAGATGGATGGCGCAATGGATGACGTAGTAATCATAGATGTCAGGACGGTTTGTAAATTCCAGCACACGATGGAGCTGCTCCGGCGTTAAGGCCGGACGCTTTTTCTCCTTGTGTTCCGGAAGCGTAGCATTGAGGAAGGGATTCTTGGCGATATACTCCCATTTGACGGCCTGGTTGAACGCACAACGCAGAACCTTGTGGATGTCATGGATCATGGATGTGGTGATCCGCTCCCGTTTAGGCCGTCCCATGTGGGAAACCGGCTCAGCCGTATAAAGCAAGTAGTGGTAAAAGTCATCTACGGTTTTTGTCCGGACAGAACGCAGCTTCTGATCGCCGAGATAGGGATAGACGTAGTTTTCCAGTAAGCCCACATTGCCGTCGTATGTGGAGGCCACCCAACGCTTTTCGCCGTATTTGGAGATGAACTCCTGCAAAAACTGCTGGACAGTCAGCTCATTCTGGTCCACGTGAACATTTTGGGCAAACTCATACTCCAACTGGGCTTTGCGGTTTTTGGCGGCGCTGTAGCTCAGACCTGATTCCCAGACCTGATGCTTGTTTTTACCTTCGCCTTCGTAATACACAACAGAATAGGTTTTACCTCTTTTGACAATGGATGCCATATTCATTACCTCCCATGTTGTTGCAGCCGTCCAACCAATAGTCGAAGGAAGCCTTGGAAATGCGTAGAACGCGTCCTACATGGATTACTTTGAATGCACCGGAATTGCACAGCTCATAAGCTTTTCTGCGGCTGATACCGAGCAGACTCTGGATCTCTGCGACGGAATACGTCCGTTTGCCTACGGTGTTCATGGGGAGTACGGGTTCACTCATAAAAAGACCTCCTTACTACCGTTCAACGGCTGAAGTGCATCACCTTGTCATACAGTGCAGTTTCATAGTAAACGGAAATGCAAAATGATGCAAGGATACGCCGCCGTTGATGAAAAGTGAATATGGGATAATGTTACATTTTAAGAAAAAGGATTTGTTGAGAGTTTACTGAATAATCACCAACTTTACCAATTATTTAGAAAATCGACGAGAGCAAGGGTGGATATTTCCCCAAAAAGGATCGCTATGGGGAGGAAAAAATAATTTCAGTGCCGAAGATATTTAAAACTTTGCCGGAATAAAAATGGGAAACAAAAAACTCCCATCACCCGAACCGGAGTTGATCCGGCCGGGCGGGGAGCGTTCCATTTTGGTAGTTTAATCATACCACATGACCCCATAAGGAATCAAGTGCGTAATGCGTGTGCTTTTCGTACGTTTTTGTGTGCATAGCGTGTGGTTTTCGTGTGAAAAGCAGGGGAGAACCGTGGTTTTACTGTGCGCCCTCCAAGACAAAATCATACATTTTTGCCAGATTGGTAATGGCGCTTTTCCGGCGGGAACGTACCGTCCACAACGAAATATCCAGAATTTCCGCAACTTCCTGTAAGGATTTTTGCTCAAAACAGCTGAGCCGTATGATCGTCTTTTCCTCAGCGGGCAGCAATCCGACATAGTGGTGCAGACGATGAATGGTCTGTTCCAATGGGAATAACCGAAGCGATAAGTCGTCCATCGCTTCCGCGTTGACCCGCTCGGCTGCCTCCTGATAATTCAGGGCAATGTACAGCGTTTTATTGGAAACACCGCTGGGTGCAGAACCGCTGCCTTCAGACTTGGCAAAGGACATGGCCTCGATCATCTCATCAGGGGAGACGGTAGAGGTGTGTTCCAATTCATAGCGCAGTAAGGAAATCTTTCGGATCATCTCAGGATAATTGTTCAAAAGATCTTCCACATGTTTCCGTGCTGTTTCAAGCATAGACAAATCCTCCGTTTCTGGTGTGACAGGGTGATGAATGATTGGCAGATGAATGTGTGAAACGATTGATTTCCTCGACGTTACCATACCAGATACGACAGGCGAAATGGACTGAATACAGTCGAATCCATAGGAAATTACAATATATCCAGTAATCTATGACGAAATGGAGCGGTATCTGGAATTATCAGTGGTTATGCGGCCTTTTGAAATCGAAGCCCCCGGGCCCGGATGGCCAGTTCCTGGGACAAAAGCTGCAAGGCGCTGAACTCCTCATCCAGCCCGTCCAGCTCCCGGCGCAGGATCGTCTCATAGTGGCGCTTCTTTTCTTCCAGCGCGTCGATCCGTGCGACCCAGCGTTCCAGAACAGTGGGGCTTTGGCTACCGCTCTGGATCAGATAACCGGCACGCTCCTGGTAGTCGGCAATCTCCTTCTTGACGGCGGCATAGAATTCCTCTGTCATCTTTTCCCGCTGCCGGGCATCGTCCAGAATGTAGATGGAATTGGCCAGCACGGGCAGCTGGGTCCGGTTCAGACGGTTGATCTCTGCCAGAAAGTCCTCCAGTACGTCCACCCGGCCCATGGTGTGCCGGGGAACAAAGAACAGGTGGCCGTTGATGCTGATTTTGGTAGCCTCCAGAGAGCGAATGTAGTTGACACAGATGGTCTCCACCTGCCGCCGGTTGGCGCACGTCTGATACAGCTCAAACAATTCCTCCGCCCGGCGGCAAAGGCCGGTGACGTCCACATCGGCATCATAAACCAGATTGTCATAGTGGAACGTGCAGCTGTCCCGATCATAACAGATGTTGGCCAGCTTCTCATATTGGTTGGTCTGACGGTTCACCGTCTCCTTAACCAGCTCCCGGGAGAGAACGCCCCGGGCGGTGCGGCGGTTATCCCGGCAGTAGACCTGGTAGATCTGGGTCTCGCCGTTGCGCTTGCACACGATGCGCTCCCGCACGTCGCCGGTGGCGCTGCGGAAAGCGTCGGCAACGGATAAGCGGCTGCTGCCGCCGTAGTGCAGGCCCATGGCATCACAGAGGGCTGCCAGCTCCTCCCGGTCCACCAGCAGGTTCGACAGGGAAAAATACAGCAGCTTGCCCAGCATATGTTGTTCTTCGCCGGCGGCAGCGCCGAGAACGGATTGAAGGGAAATGGGTTGGTTCATAACATCAGGCTCCTTTTCGTAGTTCATTCCATAAATAGTCGTCAATGCCCTTGCAGGCCGGATTCCAGAGATAGGTGGAGTATTTGAGATGGGGGATGGTACGGACTGTGCTGCGGATCACCTGCACGCCGCGGCGCACCTGTGGATTGGTCATCTGATCCATGTCAAACGCCTCGACCACCTGGGACACGCCCAGGGAGACCAGCGTTTCCCGCAGCCCGCCAATGGCCTGGATGCCGCCGATGCAGACAAACAGGGCATCGT
>CALWWW010000032.1 GCA_944385365.1 uncultured Oscillospiraceae bacterium
GGTCGCCCCGCGCACGGGGCGAAACTCCCGCCCGTCGCAACGGGCGAAATACCCGCTGGCCGCAGCCAGCGAAACACTCGCCCGCCGCAGCGGGCGAAACACTCCATCGTCCCCAAGCGCCCGTCGCAACGGGCGCAATCCCCAGGGCGTAAGCCCTAAGGCCGCCGTCCCCACCCCATAGCGGGTGGCGGACGGCGGCCTTTTTGTGTGCATTCACCCCAGTGCACAGGGGGGACGCTACCCGGTACAGTAACATATGGCCCCCACCGTCCACCCCCACGGGGGGCGGCGGCGAGGGCCATGGCCTTTGGCCAGGAATTGCGCCATCTGCGGATGGCGCTTTGGACGACAGGGAGTTTCGCGCCGTGCGCGGCGCGGGAATTTCGCCCGCTGCGGCGGGCGACCGGGGGCGCTGCCCCCTGGACCCCTGCGATTTTTTGAAAAAAATCGAGTAAAACTTTTATATTTTTATTGTGTGCAAGGGGCTCTTCACGGCAACAGCGTAAACTCCAACTTCACCGGGTTATGGTCACTATAGGCAAAATCCGTATCCACATTGACGGCCCGTGCCTGCACATTCTCGGAAACCAGGAGCCCGTCCAGCACCGAAGTATAATTGACGCCCTTGGTATACGGCAAATCGCAGCTGCGGCAGGTGGGAACCTGTTGGTCATTATCGGCATACGCCACCGAAATTCCCTCCGGCAGCATGGTCTCGTCGAAGGTCTGGACCCAGGGGGGAACCTGCTGCTGGGACGGGAAGATGCCCAGCGTATCCCCCAGCACATGGTTATAGTCGCCGCCCACAATCACATAGTTGCCCTGGCGGTACTCCTCCTCCAAAACGTGACACAGCAGTTCCATCTGCGCCTGTCGGATGATGCCGCCCTCGTCGTAGGCCGACATATGGGAGTTAATCAGAATCAGTTCCTTTCCCCCATCCACCGGCAGCCGCTGGACCGAAAAACACCGGTCCAGATCGAAAAACTTGGTGGGAAAGCTCTGGTCCACCGGATAACTGCGGCGCTCTGCCTCGTCAATGGCATAGCCGCTCAGCGTCAGCAGTCCGGCATTCACAATGCCGTGGGGCTCGTAGACCGGGTAAAAGAGATGGGCCGAATGGAAATTGCAGGCATAGACGGCGCTTTTGTCGGGAAACGCGTCCGTCAGCCATTGGCGCTGGTTCACTTGATAGCTGCGGGTGGCTTCCTCGTCCACCTCCTGCAGCAGCAGGAAATCGGCGTTCAATTCCTTCAGCGTGTCCTCCACGCCGCCCACGTTGGCCTCCACCCGCTCCAGGCTTCCGGCAAGGGATTGCTTGCCCTGGACCGGCGTTCCGTCCGCCATAAAGCCCTTATCCATGAAAAAGGAAAAGTCGTGGTCGTAAGCGCCGAAGCCCATGTTCCAGGTGACGGCGCTGTACGCCGTGCCGGTTTGCAGCACCGTCTCCTGGGGATTTTCCACTTCCAGCTCCAAATGGTCCGGAATCCGGCTGTATTGCAGCTGCAAATAGAGGGCGTAGCCGCCCACCACCAGCAGGCACAGCACCACCAGACCGCCCAATACATACAAAATACGTCGCAGTTTCACAGGGTGTTCTCCTTCCATGCAGCGGCCAGCTCCAGCAGCCGCGTCCGTTCATTGTCCGCCGGAACCTCCAGCACATGGTCCAGCAGCAGCCGCAGCAGTCGCCCCACCGCCGGGCCGTTCACCGGCAGGTCCCGGCCCGTAACGTCCAGCTGGGCCAGCGTCACGCAATCGCCGGACCGTTCCAGTTCGTCGGCCAGGGCCGCTTGCCCATACAACGTGCAAAGGCACCGGCCCACGTCCCAGCCGTGGCCCGCCACCACCCGTTTCAGCCAGTCCATGGTCAGCTCCGGCCCGTACAGGGACGCCGTTTCCACCGCCAGACGGCCCGTTTTTTTGTCCAGCCGCATAGTTGCCGGATCAAAGTCCGGTACGGCCAGCCCAAAGGCCGCCCAGGCCGTGGCCGGGCTGTTAATGGTGACCGTTGGCCAGGGCCGGGCCGTCCCCGGCTCCAATCCCACGGCCCGCAGCATCCCATACTCCAGCAGTTCCAATACCCGGCAGGGTTCCGGGGACCGGAGGGTTTTCTCCACCTCGTCCCGGATGCGTTCCGCCGACAGGACGGCGCAGCCGCCGGCACAGGATGCCATGGCCCGCCGCGTTTCCGGTTCGATGGTAAATCCCAGCTGGGCCGAAAACCGCACGGCCCGCAGCATCCGCAGAGCGTCCTCCCGGAACCGCCGTTCCGGTTCTCCCACACAGCGCAGCAGCCGCTCTTTCAGGTCTTCCCGTCCGCCGTGGAGGTCCACCAGACGGCCCCGCACATCCAGGGCCATGGCGTTGACCGTAAAATCCCGCCGGGCCAAATCCTCCGCCAGCGTCCCCACAAAGGAGACGGCGTCGGGGTGGCGGCCATCGGAATAACCGGTCTCGGCCCGGTAGGTGGTCACTTCAAAGGCATAGCCCGATTCCAGCACCGTGACGGTGCCGTGCTGCACCCCCGTGGGGACGCAGTGGGGAAACAGGGCAAGGACCTGCTGGGGGGTGGCCGATGTGGTCATATCCCAGTCGTGGACCGTTCGGCCCAGCAGCGTGTCCCGGACGCAGCCGCCCACGGCCCAGGCTTCATATCCCGCCGCTTCCAACTGCCGCAGCACACTGTCCGCCGCCTCTTTTGCCGTCATACCGCTCCCCCGCCTTTCACGGACCGAAATGCTGTCATTCGAGTAATTTTTCTTGTCACACAAGCCATTTCGTATTATAATGAGTCACGCACGTCTTTGCAAGCCGCAATGCTTCGCGGCAGCGCTGCATTTGTTGACACGAGAACTGGGTTACCCATTTTTCACCCAGAGTTTCCCGATTTGATAGAAGGAGGAAGTTTTGTATGCCTTCCAATGCCGCTTTGATTGGCGAATATCTCCGCCCCGGCCGCCGGGTCCACCTCATTGGCATCGGCGGCGTGTCCATGCGTCCCCTGGGGCTGGTGCTCCACGACATGGGCGTGGCCATCTCCGGTTCCGATATGAGCAACTCCCCCGCCACCGACAGCCTGTTGGCTCAGGGCATCCCCGTGGCCATCGGCCACCGGGCCGAAAACATTGAGGGTGCGGAAGCCATCATCCGCACCGCCGCCGTCCACAACGACAACCCGGAAATTGCCGCCGCCCGCGCTTTGGGCATTCCCATTTTTGAGCGGGCCCAGGCCTGGGGCCACATCATGAAGTCCTACCGGGAAGCCATCTGCATCGCCGGTACCCACGGCAAAACCACCACCACCTCCATGGTGACCCACATCTTTATGGAAGCCCAAAAGGACCCCACCGTCATGATCGGCGGCCGTCTTCCCCTGCTGGACGCCGGGCACCGGGTGGGCCGCGGCGGCACGATTATCATGGAAAGCTGCGAGTATTACAACTCTTTCTTGAACTTTTTCCCCACCGTGGCCGTGATTCTCAACGTGGAAGCCGACCATCTGGATTTCTTCAAGGATTTGGCCGACGTTCAGAAGTCCTTCCGGGCCTTTGCCCAGCTGGTGCCGGAAACGGGCTGTGTCATCGCCTCCGGCGACGATGCCAACACCCAGGAAACCCTGGCGGGCATCGACCATATCACCTTCGGTCTGGGCGAAACCTGCACCGTCCGGGCGGTAAATTGCAGCGACGACTGGCATGCCTTCGACGTTCTCTGCAATGGCGTCCCCTACGGCCATTTTGAATTGGGCGTGGTGGGCCGTCACAACACCCTCAATGCCCTGGCGGCCATTGCCGTGGCGTGGCGCTGCGGCATCGACAGTGAAACGGCGGCCCGTGGCCTGGCCTCGTTCCACGGTGCAGGCCGGCGCATGGAGAAAAAGGGCGTGTACAACGGGGCCGACGTCTACGACGACTACGCCCACCACCCCGGCGAACTCCACGCCCTGCTGTCCGCCGTCCAGACCATGGGCTACAAGCGGATTCTCTGCGCCTTCCAGCCCCACACCTACACCCGGACCCATGCCCTCTTTGACGATTTCGTCCGGGAGCTGCGGCGGGTGGACGTGGCCGTGGTGGCGGAAATCTACGCCGCACGGGAGCAGAACACCATCGGCATTTCCTCGGCTGATCTGGTGGCCCAGATTCCCGGCGCCGTCTACTGTGAGACGCTGCCGGAGGTCACGGAGCAGCTGCGGCAGCTGGCCCAGCCCGGCGACCTGATTCTCACCGTCGGCGCCGGCGATATCTTCAAGGCCGGTGAAGCGCTGCTGAAAACGAAATAACGGTACATAAGCCCGCACCGGTTTTCGGCGCGGGCTTTCTTTATCATCTGATGATTTACCAACTCTGAAAATATACATTGACAGGCGAGGTATCTCCGTAGTATAGTAAAGCCAGAGAGGTGAGGAAATGCTGAACATGTCCGATATGATCCGTGGGTATACGGACACCATCATTCTTGCCCAGCTGCTCCGCCATGACAGTTACGGCTACGAGCTCAACAAGGCGGTGGCCCAAGCCAGCGGCGGTCTTTTGGAATTGAAAGAGGCCACGCTGTACACCACGTTCCGCCGCCTGGAAAGTGCCGGCTGTATTCGGTCCTACTGGGGCGATGAAACCACCGGCGCACGGCGGCGCTACTATGCCATCACGGAGCTGGGGCGGGCGCTGTACCGGGAAAACTGCGCCGATTGGCAGACGTTTAAAACCATCATCGACACACTGTTGCAAGGAGAAGAGGAACCATGAGTCAAAAAATCGACCGTTATGTACAGGCACTTTTTGAAGACGTTCCCCGGACCAAAAAGGCCCTAGAGCTGAAAGAGGAGCTGCTGGGCAACATGCGGGAGCGCTACGAGGACTATCTGCGGGAGGGCAAAAGCGACAGCGAAGCCTACAGTCTGACGGTGGCCAGTATGGGCGATCTGGACGAGATGATTGCCCAGGTCATGCCCGACGAGCATTTCCGGCAGGAGGCCCAATACTACCGCCGCCGCAGCGCCCGCAACACGGCCATTGCCGTGGCCACCTATATTTTGGGCGCTGCCATCGTGGTGGCCAGCGCCCTGGCCCCCTGGGAGGGTGTGCAGATTCTGGCCGTGGTGATTCTGCTGGTGCTGGTGGCCGGTGCCACGGCGCTGCTGATCTATACCGAAATGTCCACGCCGGTGGAGTATCGGGAGGAGGACCAGGACGACCGTTGGATGAAGGAGGCCCAGCGCCATCCCGGCGGCCAGACTGTCAAGGCCGTGATGAATCTGTACTGGATTGTTGTTACCACCGTCTATCTGGTTACCAGTTTTCTCACCGCTGCCTGGGGCATCACCTGGATTATCTGGCCCCTGGCAGGTCTGTTGTCGGCCATCATCCGCACCGTAATCGCATTGAGGTGGCAGCATGAATAACCGTACTCTGCTCTGGATTCGTCTTGTGGTTCTGATTCTCTCCTTTGTGGCCGTGTTGGCGGCGGCGGTTGTAGCTGTGTCCGGCGGTAAATTCTCCGTCTCTTTGATTGGAGACGGCAAGCTGGCGGCGGAAGCGTCTTTTTCTGATGTGACAGACATTGCCGTGGAGAGTCGGACCTGTGCTGTGGAAATCACGGCGGGAACCGGGCCGGATGTTGTTGCACGATATTACACCGGCGGCCTGCTTCCTGCTGAGACGCCGGTTTGGGAGCAAGCAGGCGGTACCCTCCGCATCACCACCGCCAAAGGCAATTTTCTGTCCGGCGGCCGTCTGGTCCTGGAAGTGCCCGAAGATTCCGCGCTGGACTATCAGCTGGACTCGGTCTCCGGCAGCATTAAAGTTTACGTTGGAGGCAGCGCCTTGACTGTCCAGTGTACCACCGGCAGCGTCAAAGTGTATAAACCCTTTCAATCGCTGGACGTAGAGACCACCACCGGCTCTGTGAAGGTCACCGCCGATGGTTCCACCGCCCGGTGCCAGTTGGAGAGCACCACCGGGTCCATCAAGCTGGCCCTGGAGGATGTGGCAGGCTACACCCTGACCGCCGAAACCACCACCAGCAGCGTCAAGGATGAGTACAACGGTCTTTCCTATGAGCGGAGCGTCTCCGGCGCCGTTTGGGGCGACGGAAACCTTGCCGTGGAGGCGGAAAGCACCACAGGGTCCATCAAATTGGCAGACTGGAAATAATCAGAAGCGGTACGAGAAGGCCGCCGGTGTCCACCCCCGCAGGGGGGCGGCACCGGCGGCCTTGGCCGTTGGCCGGGGATTACGCCATCTGCGGATGGCGCTTTGGAACGACTGGGGATTTCGCCCGCTGCGGCGGGCGGGTTTTTCGCGCCTTGCGAGGCGCGACCGGGGCTTTGCCCCTGGACCCCAGAATTTTTTTGTAAAAAAATTCAGTAAAAACTTTATTTTTTAGTCTATTTCAAGATATCGTCCATCGGCATAGCCCAGGAGGTCCCCCACCCGGATCACATACCAGCCGTTATACTGGTTGAGAATCTCCACCGGCGTACCATTGGGTACCCGCCGCAGCACCGGAAACGCGGTACCGGGGCCGCCCCGCAGATTCATGGGGGTACTCTCCGTTCGGACCACGCCGCTCCGGGACCCCTGGGGCTGCAAAAATGGCAGCCCGAAATACTGACACACGGCCCGGGACATGGCCGCCGCGATCTCGTCCAGGTTTTCTTTCAGCCAGGTGGCGTCCTGGACATTATCATGGTAACCGATTTCAATGAGGGCCGCCGGAGCCTTGGTTCGCCGCAGCTCCCCAATAGCCGTGGAGGTTCGGGTCTGGACTTTATCGGGCAAGGGATAAATGGGTTTCAGATTATCCACCACCAGCTGGGCCATGGCCTGGCCGAATTTGGCCCCCGGATAATAATAAGCGTCGATGCCCCGCAGCTGCCCCGCCAGATTTTCCGGGGCCGCATTGGAATGGAGCGCCAAATGGAAGTCGTATGTCCCCAGGTTGGACTGCCGTATGGACGTAGCCGCGCTGCCGTTGGGATTATTGCGAGTGACGTTGATGCCGCTGGCTTCCAGATAGGGCTCCATCCGGTCGGCCAGACGGTTCATCCACAGCTGTTCGTTGCCCTCGGTCACATAGAGATTGAAGTCCTGAGTGGACGGACTGAGAAATAAAAATGGCATAGGTACTCCGCCTTTCCTTGTTTTATGTCATCCTATGCCCCTGGAAAAAAAGTTGTGACACCCCCTTGACAACGGACGGGATTTTTGTATACTTGTATTAAGCGCTTAGTATAATAACACAGAAAGGAGTGGGACTGTGAACTGGAATCTCAGTGATGGCCGCCCCATCTGGCAGCAGCTGCACGAGCAGTTGACCTTACGCATTGCCACCGGGTCCTATGTCCGCGGCAGCAAGATGCCCACGGTACGGGAGCTGGCCGCCGAAGCCGGGGTCAATCCCAACACCATGCAGCGGGCATTGGCCCAGCTGGAAGCCGATGGGCTGGTGGTGACCAACCGGACGGCGGGCCGCACAGTCACCGACGATGAATCGGTACTGACGGCCACCCGGCGGCGGCTGGCCCATGGCACCATCAAAACGTATCTGGAACAGATGGCCCTGTTGGGGTTCACCCGGGCCGAAGCGGCGGAACTGCTGCAAACGTGGGAGGAGGAAGATTCATGAAGGAAGATTTGATTGTATGCCGGGATCTGGTCAAGGATTACGGCAAATTTACCGCCCTGGATCAGGTCAATCTGACCATTGGCCGGGGCCGCATTGTGGGACTGCTGGGCCCCAACGGTTCCGGCAAGACGACGCTGATCAAGCTGCTGTGCGGTCTCTTGCAGCCCTCCGGCGGCGAGCTGCTCATTGACGGCCAGAAGCCCGGCCCCTACACCAAGAGCCAGGTCAGCTACCTGCCGGACCGGATGTACTTTGCCGACTGGATGAAGGCTAAGGACCTGACGGACTTTTTCGCTGATTTCTACCCGGATTTCGACCGGACCAAGGCCGAGGACATGTGCCGCAGCCTGAAAATCGAGCCGGGTCACCGGATCAAATCCATGTCCAAGGGCACCAAGGAAAAATTGCAGCTGGCCCTCGTCATGAGCCGCAAGGCCCAGCTGTATCTGCTGGATGAACCCATCGCCGGTGTGGACCCGGCGGCCCGGGACTACATTATGAACACGATTCTGACCAACTACAACGAAAACGGCACCGTTTTGATCTCCACCCACCTGATCGGCGACGTGGAACGGGTGCTGGATGAAGCCATTTTCCTCCAGACGGGCCATGTGGTGCGCCATGACAGTGTGGACGCCATCCGCGAGAAGGAAGGAAAGAGTGTAGACGCCCTGTTCCGGGAGATTTTCCGGGCAGAGGCCTATGGAGGGGAACACTATGACCGGTAAACTGCTGAAATACGATTTGAAATCCATGCTGCGGAATTTCATTCCCCTGTGGGCGGCTCTGGTGGCCGTGTCCATCATCAACTATTTCACCATTCACTCCCTGGACCAGGCCAAAGGCGTCGCCCAGCTTCCGGCCATGGTGGCCATGCTGGTGTATGGCAGTCTGGTGGTGGCCGTCATGGTGGTGACGGCAGTCCTGGTGATTCAACGGTTCTATCAGGGACTGTTAAAGGACGAGGGCTATCTGATGTTCACCCTGCCCGTGAAGCCCTGGCAGCTTCTGACCTCCAAGCTGGCCGCCGCCGTCATCGTCTGCCTGGGCAGCTGCATTGTGGGCGGTATTTCGGTGATGGTCATTGCCTTCGACTCTGAGACGTATCTTACCATGTTTGACGCCATCGGCATGGCGTTCCGGCTCTATCCCGGTCCCATCGTGGCCGGTTGTCTGGCCGCCATTGCCTCCGGTCTCTGCACCATCACCCAGATTTATGTCTCCCTGGCCCTGGGCCATCTGGCCAGCAAGCACCGCATCGGCTGGGCCGTGGGCATCTACATTGCCATCCACATGGTGTTCTCCTGGCTGGAGCTGGCCGTAGGTATCACCATGCCGGTTCCCCTGTTCCAGGATGCCACGTCTTTCCTGCTGATTCTGGCAGCGTATTACTTCCTGCGGACGGTGGCATTCTTTGTGGTGACAGAGCGCATTCTGTCCAAAAAGCTCAATTTGGAATAACCCCTTGGATGGGACCCACGGAGAGAAAGGTTGTGAATGTCCCGTGAAAAAATTGGTATGCTGGCTCGTTGTGGCGGCCTCGTTATCATCGCTGACTGCCTGCGGCGTCAAAACGCCCCAGAAGCGGATTGCAAAGGAACTGGGGCTGGACGCCACCGACGGCACCGAAGTGCTGCACTACGACTCCCACGGCGGCAATGGCGACGGCGCTTCCTGCTACGCCCTGCAATTCTCCGACGACGCCATGGCGGAGTCCATCCGCGATCAGGCCGGTTGGGCATCGCTGCCCATGGACGAGACCACGACGCTGCTGGTCTACGGCCAGTCGGACAACGCCTGCTGCGTGGGGCCCTTTCTGACGGACAGCAGTGGCAGTCCCCTGCTGCCGGAAATTGAGAATGGTTACTACCGTTTCATTGACCGGCAGGCCGATGACAAGGTGTTGTCCTCCAAGCCCATTCTGGAACGGGGCTCCTACAACTTCACCGTGGCCGTCTACGACGAAGACCTGGATATCCTGTATTACTGCCATCTGGATACATAGAAAAATCGATGAGCTGTTGCAGAATGGCGGTACTGGGAAAGTAAAACTTTTATCTGTTTCCCATTACCGCCATACTGAGAACAAGGGCGCGTTGCAGTAAATTTTGCAACACGCCCCTTTATTTTGTTTATATCTTATAGAATGACCTCCATGCCCACCTTTTGGGGCTTGAGACCGCAGGCTTCATAGAAGCCCATGGCGCTTTCGTTGCAGCTCCACACGTTGAGGGTCACATTGTAGCAGCCCTGCTCCCTGGCGAACTGGAGCACATGGTCGTAAAGGCGGCGGCCCACATGCTTACCGCGGCAATTTTCATCCACACACAGATCGTCGATGTACAGCGTCTTAATATCGGTCAGAATGTTGTCGTTCACATGCTGCTGGAACACGCAGAAGGCATAACCCCGGACGGTCCCCTCGTCGTCAAAGACAAAAATAGGCTTCCGGTCGTTGTGAATCTGGTCCCGCAATTCCTCGGTGGTGTACTTGGTGCCGATGTTGAACAGGTCCGGCCGTCCCTTGTGATGGACCAGATTCACCTGGGCCAGCAGTTCCATGATGGCGGGCATGTCCCGCTCCTCTGCTCTGCGAATTTCCATTGCAAACACTCCTTTGAACCATTCCATTAAAATCTTCGGGCAAACCCACAGGTACGGCAGAGAGGTTCCACGGCCTCCCGGCGGGAAAATCCATCATAGATGGCCCTTGCTCTCGACGTTTCCAGAATTTCCTCCAGCGGGGTTTCAAACAAATTGCCCAAGGCCATGGCTCCCTCCCGGTCGAGACAGCAGGGCACCACCGTGCCGTCACTGAGGACGGCCACCTGGTCCCGCAAACCGTAACAGAAGCACGTCCCGCCCCGATCCGGGGCCTGCAAATCGGGCCAGTCGAATTTCTCTCCCCACTCCAGGAAGATACGGTCGGCCAGCCGGTATCCCCTGGTATTTTTCACCCAGGGCTGCGGGAACGCCTGTTCCAACGCCGTTACAATTTGGCCGTTGTATTGGTGCTGTCCCACAGTGTCCGCTCCGTCCAGGTTCCACAGCCGCAGGGAGCACAGCAGCCGTTTCTCTGCCGCCGCCCGCAAAAAGTCCGTACAGCCCGTCAGATAGGGCGTAAACTCCGTGACGCCGTTGGCTTCCGGCGCGTGGAGGGACAGGTTGACTTTATGGAGGGCCGGAGCCGCCAGCAGTTCTTCCTGCCGCTTTGGCAACAGCGTACCGTTTGTGGTGAGAATGACCCGGAAGCCCAGGTCCCCGGCCCGTTGCAGCAGTTCCGGCAGCTGGGGGTGCAGCAGGGGTTCGCCCATAACGTGGAAGTAGAGGTATTGGCCGTGGGGCCGCAGACGGCGGGCCAGAATGGTGAATTCCTCCACCGTCAGGAATTTGGCCGGACGGGTGGTGCCGGGACAGAAGCTGCACGCCAGATTGCAGCGGCTGGTGATCTCCAGATACAGCTTGGCAAACATGGGGGTATCCTCTCTTTCGGCGCGATTTTCCCTGCGTAACGCCGCACGGCGGCATTGTCTTTAGTATAACAAATTTTCACAGAAGATTGCAACTGTCCCGTCCCTGTGATACACTGATAAAAATGTGAAAAGGATGTGGCATCATGACCCTTTGGGAATACTATCTGCAATATACCTCCGGCATTCTGGACGGCTCCAAGCCCTGTCCCGACGGCTTCACCATTGAGGGGACCGACGACATGGCACGGGCCGCTTCCCTGCTGACCCAGGCGGAAAAGCTGGGCATGGACGGTTTTGTGAAAGCCTGCGCCGCCGCCGAAGGTGTGGAGATTCCCCAGGATGTATTCGACGACTACAAGCCCCAGGAGATCGAAGCATTGCTGGAGCAGCTGCCCGGCGCACAGGAGCCCCAGCGGGACAACGCCTACGCCGCCCTGCTGGACTGCTGCGCGTTGGAGGACGGTCTGATGCAGTATCTGATCGAGGTGCTGCGGACCGGCGACGCGGCGGGCTTTTACCGGCTGGCCCGTGTCACCACCCGTACGGATGTAAAGCCGGAAGCCTTTCTGGCCTGGCTGGGCTCTCTGGAGGACCGGGCGGACCCGGAGGAACGGGAGTGCGCCCAGATCATGGACGGCTGTCTCCGCCGTCTGGTCCAGGAGGGCCGGGGCGAGGTGGCGGCGGCGCTGATTTCCGGCGACGAGCAGACCTTTACGGCGTTCCGGCGGGAAGCCCCGGAGCTGCGGAACCGGCCCGAGGCCACGGTGGAATGGTTCCTGAATCACTATGTGGACACCTATTACCCCATCCGGTTCCTGTTGGCGGCCAACGGTGTGGAATTTCCCAAATCCCACAAAATAAATTGAATTTTTACGGAATTTATACTTGATTTTTTAAGTTCTCCTGCTATAATACACTGGCTGGAACATCGGAGGACAGGCGGCCGCAGCCGTCTGCTTGGAGAAGATGACGAGTGCGCTCGAAGACGGGCGCACTCTTTTTTTGACGAAGGAGGAAGAACCGTATGGATTTATTGAACGACCGTGTGGGAAAATTATTTCGGAAATACCTCATTGCCGCCTGCGGCAGCGCCCTGGTCGTCAGCATCTACACCATGGTGGATATCATCTGTGTGGGCCAGTATGAAGGGCCCGACGGTGCGGCGGCCTTGGCCTGTGTGACGCCGCTGTTCTCTGTCTTTATCAGCCTGGGTATGCTGCTGGGCATCGGCGGCGCGGTCCATATGAGTTTGTGCCGCGGCGAGGGACGGCACCAGGACGGGGACCGCTACTTTGTCATCTCCCTGCTGACGGGTCTGGTCCTGTCGGCGGTGCTGACGGTGGCGGGCATGGCGTACTGTGAAGAGATTCTCCGGCTGCTGGGCGCGGACGATCAGCTCATCGGCCTGGCCATGGCCTATTCCAAATACGTGTTCCCCACGTTCCCCTGCTTCCTGCTGGGACAGCTGCTGATTGCCTATATTCGCAACGACGGCGCGCCCCTGCTGTGTACGGCGGCGGTGATGACCGGCGGCATCCTCAACATCTTCCTCGATGTGTTCCTGGTCTTCACCATGGACATGGGCGCCGCCGGCGCGGGCCTGGCCACGGGCATCGGCCAGACGGCGGCGGTGCTGGTGCTGCTGACGTACTTTCTGCGCAAGTCCTGCCGTCTGCGGCTCATTCGGCCTGTCCGGGTCTGGAAAACGCTGCGGCAGATCGTCCAGTCGGGCTTTGCCCCCTTTATTGTGGACCTGTCCTATGGCTTCGCCATTGCGCTGTTCAACAACCAGATCATGCGGTACGGTACGGCCACGGAGCTGGCCGCCTACGGCACCATGTCCAATGTGGCCATTACGTTCCAGTGCTTCTTCTACGGCGTGGGACAGGCATTGCAGCCCATTGTCTCCATCAACTACGGCGCAGGCCGCCGGGACCGGGTGCGGCAGGTGCTGACCATGGCGTTGACCACCACGGCCATTATGAGCGTGGCCTTTTTCGCCATTGTTCAGCTGTTCCCCCGGCAGCTGTTGGGCATCTATATGGATGTGACGCCGGAGGTGCTGGCTGTGGGACCGGGGATTATGCGGCGGTATGCCGTGTCGCTGCTGCTGAGCGGCGTCAATATCGCCGTCAGCTATTATTTGCAGTCGGTGCTCCGCAGCGGACAGTCGGTGTTGGTGTCCCTCTGCCGGGGCTGCCTGTTCCTGGTGCCTTTCCTCTATGTGCTGCCCCTGTTGCCCTGGGGAATCACGGGGCTGTGGTGGGCTATGCCCCTGACGGAGTTGGGTACGGTCCTGGTGGCTGTGTGGTTCCTGCGCCGGGACCCCAAAAACTAAAAGTTTTACTCGATTTTTTTCAAAAAATCGCAGGGGTCCAGGGGACAGCGTCCCCGGTCGCCCGCCGCAGCGGGCGAAATACCCGCTGGCCGCAGCCAGCGAAACACCCGCGCCGCGCACGGCGCGAAATCCCCAATCGTCCAAAGCGCCATCCGCAGATGGCGCAATCCCCGCGGCGTATGCCGCAAGGCCGCCGTCCCCACCCCATCGCGGGTGGTGGACGGCGGCCTTTTTTGTACCCCCCCACCGTAGGGCGCGGCATCCTTGACGCGCCCATATTGCATTACCATCCGGGGCCGTCAGAGATGCCGGCCCCTACGTCCAGGATGGTCGATAGTGCATCCCAGCGGCGGGACACACAGGTCCCGCCCTACGAACACCAACAAACTGCGTCCAGCCGTCATACCACCCAGTCCAAAATTTCTCTTGACAGATTCCGGTTTTGCATATATATTGAACATATGAATAGATGCTCATATGAAAGGATGTGACTGGATGATCGATCAGTACGACAACGAGCGCTGTGACAGCAACTGTCCCCATGCCGACGCCGTGGAGCGGGTACTCCACCATATGCCGCCGGAGGATGAACTGTTGGATCTGGCGGAACTGTTCAAGGTGTTCGGCGATACGACCCGCATGAAAATCCTGTACGTTCTCTTTGCGTCGGAGCTGTGCGTCTGCGATATCGCGGAAATTCTGGGCATGAGCCAGTCGGCGGTGTCCCACCAGCTGCGCATCATCAAACAGGCAAAACTCATTAAAAACCGCCGGGACGGGAAAACAGTCTATTATTCCCTGGCCGACGACCATGTAAAAACCATCATCGGGATGGCAAAAGAACATCTGGAGGAGTAACGATATGAAAAAGGTTTACAGACTGGAAAATCTCGACTGCGCCCACTGCGCCGCCAAAATGGAGACGGCCATTGCCAAGCTGGCGGGCGTCACCAAGGTACAGATCAGCTTTCTGACCCAGAAGCTGACGCTGGAGACGGACTGCGACGACCAGACGGCCATTTTGGAGGAAGCAAAGAAAATCTGTAAAAAGGTTGAGCCGGATTGCCGTTTGCTGGGGTGAGACCATGACACATTCTCAGAAAAAGGACCTGGCCCAAATCCTGGTGGCCACCGTCCTGTTCGGGGCCGCCGTCTTGGCGCCCCTGGACGGCCTGTGGAAACTGGCGGCCTATCTGGTCCCCTATCTGGTCATCGGCTGGAAGGTGTTGTGGCAGGCCATCCGCAACATTCTGCGGGGTCAGGTCTTCGATGAAAACTTCCTCATGGCGCTGGCCACGGTGGGCGCATTCTGCATCGGTGAATACCCCGAGGGTGTTTTTGTCATGCTGTTCTATCAGGTGGGCGAGCTCTTTGAGCATGTGGCCGTGGGCAAGAGCCGCCGGTCCATTGCCGCTTTGATGGACATTCGTCCCGACTACGCCAACGTGGAACGGGACGGTGTTCTGGAACAGGTGGACCCGGAGGAAGTGGAAATCGGCGACGTCATTGTGGTAAAGCCCGGTGAAAAGATTCCCCTGGACGGCCAGATTGTGGAAGGCCGGTCCAGCTTGGACACCATGGCGCTGACCGGTGAATCGGTGCCGCGGGATGTGGACGTGGGCGACAACGTCATTTCCGGCTGCATCAGCCTGTCGGGTCTGCTGAAAATCCGCACAACGAAATCCTTCGGCGAGTCCACCGTGTCGAAAATCCTCGATCTGGTGGAAAACTCCGCCATGAACAAGGCAAAAAGTGAAGCATTTATCACCCGGTTTGCCCGGTGGTATACCCCGGCGGTGGTCATTGCCGCCGTACTGGTGGCGGTGCTCCCCTCTCTGTTCACCGGCAACTGGTCCCATTGGCTCCATCAGGCGTTGGTCTTTCTGGTGGTGTCCTGTCCCTGCGCGCTGGTAATCTCCGTACCGCTGACGTTCTTCGGCGGCATCGGCGGCGCATCCCGCAAGGGTATTCTGGTCAAGGGCGCCAACTATCTGGAACAGCTGGCCCACACCGAAATCGTCGTATTTGACAAAACCGGTACCTTGACAGAGGGCAGCTTCCGGGTAACAGCGGTGGAACCCCAGGGCATCAGCCGGGAAGCGCTGCTGGAGACGGCGGCCCTGGCGGAATCCTACAGCGACCACCCCATTTCCCGCTCCATTCTGGAAGCCTGGGGCGGCAAAGCCGATCACAGTCGGGTGGGTCCGGTGGATGAACTGCCCGGCCACGGCGTTCGAGCCATGGTGGACGGGGAATCGGTGCTGGTGGGCAACGGGCGTCTGCTGGAGCAGCACGACATTCCCTGTGCCAAAACGGACGCGGTGGGCACTGTGGTCCATGTGGCGAAAAGCGGTACTTATTTGGGCTATCTGGTCATTTCCGACCGGGTCAAGGACGACGCCGCTGAGACCATCCGGGCGCTGAAATCCCTGGGCGTCCGGAAAACGGTGCTGCTGACCGGTGACCGGCAGGCCGTGGGCGAAGCCGTGGCGAAGGAATTGGGGCTGGATGATGTCCACGCCGAACTGCTACCCGGCGACAAGGTCGCCATGGTGGAAGCGCTGCTGAAAGAGACCAACGGCGGCAAGCTGGCCTTTGTGGGCGACGGCATCAACGACGCGCCGGTGCTGTCTCGTGCCGATGTGGGCGTGGCCATGGGGGCCATGGGTTCCGACGCGGCCATCGAAGCCGCCGACGTGGTGCTTATGGACGATAAACCTTCCAAGCTGACCAAGGCCATCGCCATTTCCCGCCGGACCAATACCATCGTGTGGCAGAATATTATTTTCTCCCTGGGTGTGAAAATTCTGGTGATGATTCTGGGCGTTTTCGGCGTGGCTACCATGTGGGAAGCCGTCTTTGCCGATGTGGGCGTCATGGTCATTGCCATTTGTAACGCCACCCGCGCCCTCCGCATTAAATAAGTAAAAAGTTTTACTCGATTTTTTTCAAAAAATCGCGGAGCCCAGAGGCAGCGCCTCTGGTCGCGCCTCGCAAGGCGCGAAACACCCGCGCCGCGCACGGCGCGAAATCCCCCATCGTCCCCAAGCGCCCGTCGCAACGGGCGCAATCCCCACGGCAAAGCCGTAAGGCCGCCGTCCCCACCCCGTTAGCGGGTGGTGGACGGCGGCCTTATGTTACGTGTCGAGGAACTCCACAGCACCATCGTTTTTGGAACGTAGGGCGGGACCTATGTGTCCCGCCGCCGGTACGCACCATCGGCCATCCTCAACGTAGGGGCCGGCATCCTTGACGGCCCCGGACGGAATGCGCCATGGACGCGTCAAGGATGCCGCGTCCTACGAAACGGTTCCGCATTCGCCCCCATGCGCCGTTCAACGCAACCTGGTACGGCGCGGCGGCACACGCAGGTGCCGCCCTACGAACATGGATGGACTACCCTGCGTCGTTTATGGGGCGGGTACGTCATCGAACATGGTACGACATAAGGCCGCCGTCCACCACACTCTAACGGGGTGGGGACGGCGGCCTTCGGCTTCGCCGGGGGTTGCGCCATCTGCGGATGGCGCTTTAGAACGATTAGGGAGTTTCGCTGGCTGCGGCCAGCGGGAATTTCGCGCCTTGCGAGGCGCGACCAAAGGCTCTGCCTTTGGAAACCGCGATTTTTTGAAAAAAATCGAGTAAAACTTTTATCTTTTTTACAGCACCACTTTTACCTTTTACTTCAAATCAATACCCTTATCAGCAAAGGCTTTCAGCAGCAGCTCCATATCAGACGGAATCGAAATCGGCTCGCCGCAAGCAGCGATGGCGTTGGCCACGTCTTTCAATCCATTGCCGGTGACGACGCTCACCACCGTGTCATTGGCTCCAATGGCTCCCTGTTCGCAGAGCTTCTTGACGCCCGCCGTTCCCGTGACGCCGGCCGGTTCGCCGAAGACGCCGCAGGTCCGGCCCAGCAGCTTCTGTGCGGCCATAATTTCCTCATCGGTGACATTGACCACCAGACCGTTGGATTCCCGAATGGCCATCAGCGCTTTCTCGGCATTGCGGGGCACGCCGACGGCGATGGAATCAGCCAGGGTATTCTCCTCCATAGGCTCCCACGGCTTATTCTCGGCAATGGCTCGGTTCAGGGGGCAGCACCCGGCGGCCTGGGCGGAAATCAGGCGTGGCAGCCGGTCGATAAACCCGATGGCGTGGAGGTCCTTTAAGCCTTTCCACAGTCCGGCGATGGTGCAGCCGTCACCCACAGAAATGGCGATATAGTCGGGTACCTGCCAATTCAGCTGTTCCATGATCTCCAGGGCCACAGTCTTTTTGCCCTCGGAGAGATAGGGGTTGATGGCGGCGTTGCGGTTGTACCAGCCCCAGCGGTCAATGGCGGCCTTGGACAGCTCAAAGGTCTCCTCGTAGGTGCCCTGGACAGAAATCACCGTGGCGCCGAAGGTCATCAGCTGGGCAACCTTGCCCTTGGGGGCACGGGACGGGACAAAGATATACGTTTTCAGACCGGCAGCGGCGGCATTGCCCGCCAAGGACGACGCGGCGTTGCCAGTGGACGAGCAGGCGATCACCTCCGCCCCGGCTTCCCTGGCCTTGGCCACGGCCATGGCGGAAGCCCGGTCCTTGAGGGATGCCGTGGGGTTTAAACCGTCATCCTTGACCCACAGTTTTTTCAGACCCAGCTGGGCCGCCAGACGGGGTTCCTCATAGAGGGGGCTGCCGCCCACCCGCAGGGGCGGGGCCTCGGTGGTCTCCTCCACGGGCAGCAGTTCCCGGTAACGCCACATGGTGGGGTCCTGCCGGTTTTTCAGCGTTTCCTTGGTGAAATTGGCCTTGATATAGTCGTAATCGTAAATAATATCGAGGATGCCGCCGCAGTCGCAGGTGGTCACATTGGGCGTCGCCTCGTATTCCTTGCCGCAGCGGATGCAGCGGGCGCATTTAACGTGTTTCATACCTTCACTCCTCATAATATCGGTCCAGATTCCAGCGGATGGGATTGTTTTCGATGTACTGCCAGATTTGCTGATAGTCCTGATGGTTTCTCACAACATGCTCATAGTATCCAGTCTGCCATATCCGTTTTTCAAACCTTGGCAAAGTGCCTCGCTTAACGGCTTGAATATACGCATTGGTTGTCATGGTTTTGTACCATTGTACAATTTCTTGTAGGGCGGGACCTGTGTGTCCCGCCGTCTGGACGCAGTTTTGTATCTGCAATAAGGCGTGTACATGGTTTGGCATCACGACAAAAATATCCACATGGCAGTGTGGAAACTTTCCATCGATTTCTCTCATCCAGTGCCAAGCTATTTGGGCAGCTGGTTCTTGCGGCGGGACACATAGGTCCCGCCCTACAACACAATTTTCAAAAATTTTCTTCTTGCCTTGTGTGCAGATCGTTATGAAATACGCGCCGTGTTGGCTGTAATCGTACTCTGGCAGACGCAATTTCTTTCGTTGTGGCAGCTCCATACATTCACCATGCAGACAAAACCGGGCGGGGCGATGGCCCCGCCCGGTTGGCGTATGTACCGTTTTTTTGAACTTACAGGGATTTCAGAACGCCGGTGGCTTCGTTGAACTCGTTGATCAGCTCGTCCAGGTCCTTGGCCTGGGCATGGACGGCGTCCCAGGTGCCCTTGGTATCGTACCACAGAGCGTTGAGGTCCTCGACACTGCGGGCCTGCTGCTCCACCCAGGTGTAATACTTGAGGTTGTGGACGCGCTTGCGCTCGGCGTAGGTCAGCTCCATCATGCTGTCGGTCTTGAGGCCCAGCATATGGAGGTGGTGGTCCAGGGCGGCTTCGTGGAGATTATACGGGCCGTGCATCTCGTTGAGCTCCTCAATGCGGGACTGATACATGACGGCGGAGTCGGTGAGGACCGTGCCCACCACGTCATGCTCCGTCAGCTCGTAATACTTGGCCATCTTGATGCAGCAGAGGATATTGGCAATGCCGGAAATGCCCAGCCAGGTCAGCTTCTCGATGAGCTCATCGTCCAGGCCCAGCTCTTCCTTGAGGTACTTCTGGCCGTCGGGGGTATTGAACAGCCGCAGCAGTCTCTGGGAATCCTCGTCGTCGATGGCAATGGCCATATCGGTATTCTTGACGTTGTGAATCCAGGGGATATGCTTGTCGCCGATGCCCTCGATGCGGTGGCCGCCAAATCCGTTGTTGAGGATGGTGGGGCACTGGAGGGCTTCGCCCACGGCCAGCTTCAGGTGGGGGTACTTATCCTTCAGCAGATCACCGGCGCTCATGGTACCGGCGGATCCGGAAGTAAAGGCGGCGGCGGCGAAGGTATCGCCGGGACGCTTGATGGCCTCGAACAGATCGGCCAGAGCGTTGCCGGTGACGTTGTAGTGCCACAGGGGGTTGCCCATCTCCTCAAACTGGTTGAAGATCATCATGGTGGGGTCCTGCTTCAGCTCCCACGTCTTATCGAAAATCTCCTTGACGTTGGACTCGCAGCCGGGGGTGGCGATGACCTGTCCGGCAATCTTGGAGAGCCACTCGAAGCGCTCCTTGCTCATTTCGGCGGGCAGAATGGCCACGGAATCACAGGCCAGCAGCTTGGAATTGAACGCGCCGCCGCGGCAATAGTTGCCGGTGGAGGGCCAGACGGCGTGGTGGTAGGTGGCGTCGAACTGGCCGGTGACGAGACGGGGGGCCAGACAGCCGAAGGAAGCGCCCACCTTGTGGCAGCCCGTGGGGAACCATTTGCCGGCCATGGCGATGATGCGGCAGGGCACGCCGGACAGGCTGGAGGGAATCTCCACATAGTTGGGAACCGCCTGATACAGGCCGCCGAACTCCTTGGCCTCGTTCTTCCAGGTGATGCGGAACAGGTTCATGGGGTCCACATCCCACAGGCCGATGTTCTTGAGCTTGGCCTGAATCTTCTCGGGAATGGTCTCCGGGTGCTGCATCTGGGCGATGGTGGGGATGATGACGTGGTTTTCCTTGGCCTTCTGGATGTTGTGGGCCAGGCCTTCCTTGTGGATGGACAGATCAATCATTTTTTATCTCCTCCTGTTTTCACATCAAGATACGAGTACAGCGTATATTTGGAAATCCCAAAGTGCTTTGCGATCTTGTCGCCGGATTTGGTGATGAGCAGCGCCCCGTTCTTGTTGAGGAACTGGATGGCCTTGACCTTGTCATCCTTGTTCATCATGGCCACGGGCTTGCCCACCAGCTCCACCGACTGGCGGATGAGGTCGTCCAGCAGGTCGGTGACGTTGAGGGTGATGCGCTCCGGCTCCTTCTGCTGGGTGTCCTTGGGGGAGATCAGATCGCCCAGGGCCCGGTCAAACATGGTCAGAGCCGAAATATCGAAGTTGATGCAGAAGATGGCGGCCACCTCGCCGTCGTCATCCCGGATGTAGATGGAGGTGGATTTGAGGATTTTGCCGTCGGGGGTCCGGGTCAGGTAGCTGGGATGGTCCGACGGGTCCCGCTCGGCCTTGCCCAGCTGTTCCAGTACCACATGGGAGGGACCGTCCCCCAGCTTGCGGCCCGTCACATGGCCGTTATAGATGGCCACGATGGAGCTGTAGGCGCTTTTCTCCGTAATCTCATGGATGACCACCTCGCAGTTGGAGCCGAATTGCTCGGCCACCCCCTTGGCGATCTGCTTGAGCGTCTGCATTTCCTGTTCTTTCAGCATGGATATCCCTCCATTGGCACACGGCTTCGTTCCTACCTATTTCTATATGGCTCCATCATACCATAAAATACAAAAAAATCAATGGAGTTTCACAAAAATTTTCAGCATTACAAAAATTTAGTTTGACATCTGCCGGACTTGTGCTATGATGGAGACAGCAAGGGGGTCGCGGCAGCGGCCCGGCCCCGATTTTTCCGGTAAAAAGAAAGCGACTTGACCGTCAATTTTTTGAGGAGGATGTCACCTATGAACTTTGAAGCCATCAAGCAGGCAGCCAAGGGTTATGAAGCCAACATGAGCCAGTTCCTGCGGGATATGATCGCCATTCCCAGCGAGAGCTGCGAGGAAGAGGGCGTCGTCAAGCGCATCGCCGCCGAGATGGAGAAGCTGGGCTACGACAAGGTAGAGTTCGACGGCCTGGGCAACGTCATCGGCTGGATGGGCCAGGGCGAGAAGATCATCGCCATTGACTCCCACATCGACACCGTGGGCATCGGCAACATCAACAACTGGGAAGCCGATCCCTACAAGGGTTTTGAGACCGACGCCGTCATTTACGGCCGCGGCGGTTCCGACCAGGAGGGCGGCATGGCTTCCGCCGTCTACGGCACCAAGATCATGAAGGACATGGGCCTGATTCCCGCGGGCTACAAGATCATGGTCGTCGGCTCCGTCCAGGAAGAGGACTGCGACGGCATGTGCTGGCAGTACATCGTCAACAAGTATTTCCCCGCCAACGGCATCAAGAAGGAGCAGGTGGAATTCGTCATCTCCACCGAGCCCACCGACGGCGGCATCTACCGCGGTCACCGCGGCCGTATGGAGATCCGTGTGGATGTCAAGGGCATCTCCTGCCACGGCTCCGCTCCCGAGCGCGGCGACAACGCCATCTACAAGATGGCCGACATTCTTCAGGAGGTCCGGGCCCTCAATGAGAACCCCGCCGACGACTCCGTGGAGATCAAGGGTCTCGTGAAGATGCTGGACCCCAAGTACAACCCCGACCACTACGAGGACGCCCGGTTCCTGGGCCGCGGCACCTGCACCACCTCTCAGATTTTCTACACCAGCCCCAGCCGCTGCGCCGTGGCCGACTCCTGCTCCATCTCCATTGACCGCCGCATGACTGCCGGCGAGACCTGGGATTCCTGCCTGGAGGAGATCCGCCAGCTGCCCAGCGTCAAGAAGTACGGCGATGACGTGAAGGTCTCCATGTACATGTACGACCGTCCCGCCTGGACTGGCGAGGTCTACGAGACCGAGTGCTACTTCCCCACCTGGATCAACAAGGAGTCCGCCGCCCACGTGCAGGCTCTGGTGGACGCCCACCACGCCCTGTTCGGCGACAAGCGCATCGGCCATGCCGACAGCGAGGCCAAGTACGACGCCATGCATCTGCGTGAGGGCCGCCCCCTGACCGACAAGTGGACCTTCTCCACCAACGGCGTCGCCATCCAGGGCCGCTACGGCATCCCCTGCGTCGGCTTCGGCCCCGGTGCTGAGAGCCAGGCCCACGCCCCCAACGAGATCACCTGGAAGCAGGACCTGGTCACCTGCGCCGCCCTGTACGCCGCCGTTCCCGGCCTGTACAAGGAGGAGAACAAGACCGACGATGTGACCCAGTTCCGCGCCGGCAAGACCAACAACGACATCAAGTAAGAGAAACAGACTGTTTGATACATATAGGAGGATAATAACTATGAGCAAAGCGATGGAACTGGCCCAGCACCTGGAAAAGCTGAAGATCAACAACATGTACAAGGATGACTTCTACTGGACCTGGGACAAGACCGACGACGAGATCGACGCTGTCTTCACCGTGGCCGACGCCCTGCGCGACCTGCGCGAGCGCAACATCTCCACCAAGATTTTCGATTCCGGTCTGGGCATCTCCATTTTCCGCGACAACTCCACCCGTACCCGCTTCTCCTTCGCCTCCGCCTGCAACCTGCTGGGCCTGGCCGTCCAGGACCTGGACGAGAAGAAGTCCCAGATTGCCCACGGCGAGACCGTCCGTGAGACTGCCAACATGGTGTCCTTCATGGCCGACGTCATCGGCATCCGCGACGATATGTTCATCGGCGAGGGCCACAAGTACCAGAAGACCTTCATGGACGCCGTGAAGGAAGGCTACTACGACGGCATTCTGGAGCAGCAGCCCACCCTGGTCAACCTGCAGTGCGATGTGGACCATCCCACCCAGGCCATGGCCGATATGCTGCACGTCATCCACTACTTCGGCGGCGTGGAGAACCTGAAGGGCAAGAAGGTTGCCATGAGCTGGGCCTACTCCCCCTCCTACGGCAAGCCCCTGTCCGTGCCTCAGGGCATCGTGGGTCTGTTCACCCGCTTCGGTATGGACGTGGTTCTGGCCCATCCCGAGGGCTACGAGATCATGCCCGAGGTTGAGGAGATCGCCAAGAAGAACGCCGCTGCTTCCGGCGGCAGCTTCTCCAAGACCAACTCTATGGCCGAGGCCTTCAAGGACGCCGACATTGTCTACCCCAAGAGCTGGGCTCCCTTCGCCGCCATGGAGGAGCGCACCAAGCTGTATGCCGCCGGCGATCAGAAGGGCATCGACGAGCTGGAGAAGAAGCTGCTGGCTCAGAACGCCGAGCACAAGGACTGGGCCTGCACCGAAGAGATGATGAAGCTGACCAAGGACGGCAAGGCTCTGTACATGCACTGCCTGCCCGCCGACATCACCGGCCTGTCCTGCAAGGAAGGCGAAGTCGACAACTCCGTGTTCGACCGTTACCTGGTGCCCCTGTACAAGGAGGCTTCCTACAAGCCGTACATCATCGCCGCTATGATCTTCCTGGCCAAGGTCAAGGACCCCGTCAAGGCCCTGATGGACCTGGACGCCAAGGGCGAGGCCCGCAAGGAGTTCTGATTCAAAATTTAACCACTGCCCGGCGGCTTTGCCGCCGGGTTCTGAATAACTGAGGTGTAATAGAAATTATGGGAAAGCGCATTGTCATCGCCCTGGGCGGCAACGCTCTGGGCAACACCCTGCCGGAGCAGATGATCGCCGTCAAGGAGACGGCCCGGGCCATTGCCGACCTGATTGAAGACGGCAACGACGTGGTCATCGCCCACGGCAACGGCCCCCAGGTGGGTATGCTGCAAAAGGCCATGGCCGAGCTGACCCGCTCTGACCCCGAAAAGTACATCCCCTGCCCCCTGTCGGTCTGCGTGGCCATGAGCCAGGGCTACATCGGTTACGATCTGCAAAACGCCCTGCGGGAAGAGCTGCTGGACCGCGGCATCCACAAAGGCGTGTCCACGGTGCTGACCCAGGTGGAAGTGGACCCCAAGGACCCGGCATTCGCCCATCCCACCAAGCCCATCGGCGCGTTCATGACCAAGGAAGAAGCCGACAAACTGGTGGCCGAGCGCGGCTATGAGGTTATGGAGGACGCCGGACGCGGCTATCGCCGTGTGGTGGCTTCTCCCATGCCCCAGTCCATCGTGGAGATTGAGTCCATCCGCGACATGGTGGAAGCCGGTCTGGTGGTCGTGGCCTGCGGCGGCGGCGGTATCCCCGTCTTCCGCACCGAGGGCCATCACCTCAAGGGCGCGGCTGCCGTCATTGACAAGGATTTCGCCTCCTGCGTCCTGGCCGAACAGCTGAACGCCGACGCCCTGATTATCCTGACGGCGGTGGAAAAGGTCGCCATCCGTTTTGGCAAGCCCGATCAGGAATGGCTCAGCGAGCTGACCCCCGCCCAGGCCGAGCAGTACATTGCCGAAGGCCATTTCGCCCCCGGCTCCATGCTGCCCAAGGTCCAGGCTGCTGTCCGCTTCGCCAAATCGGCCCCCGGCCGCACGGCCCTCATCACCCTGCTGGATAAGGCACGGGACGGCATCGCCGGTAAAACCGGTACGGCCATTCATCAATAATCTTTGTTATCCCCCCACCGGGTGCGCTGTAATGATTTGCGGCGTGCCCGGTTTTTTGCGCCGTAAAGCTCTCAGTAGCCCAAAATTAAAAAGTTTTACTCGATTTTTTTCTTGTGAGGGCTGCCCACCACCCGTGTGTCTGCGGTGCTCGCCGGGCCTTTTCCGCCATGCCTGCGGTGTGACTTCTTGCCATACATCCAGTATGCCTGCGAAGCCACACCTTGGCCTGACGCAAAATTCCTCGCCGACCACTCTTGCCAACGGGCGGCGGGCAGCCCAAATCGCGGTGTCCAGAGGCAGCGCCTCTGGTCGCTGGCCGCAGCCAGCGAAATTCCCGCCCGCCGCAGCGGGCGAAACACCCCAAGCGTCCCAAAGCGCCATCCGCAGATGGCGCAATCCCCGGCCAAGGGCCATGGTCCGCGCCGCCGCCCCTGCTGGGTGGACGGCGTGGACCATCCACCAACGCCGCACTGGGTACCGTCCACCCACGCACCGGGGCAAATGCGTCCCGGCGGGCGGTGCAATTCATCGTAGGGCGCGGCATCCCTGACGCGCCCACACCGCACCCCATCCGGGGCCGTCAAGGATGCCGGCCCCTACGCCGGTTTTGGTCGGCGGTGCAACGCGGCGGCGGGACACACAGGTCCCGCCCTACG
>CALWWW010000033.1 GCA_944385365.1 uncultured Oscillospiraceae bacterium
CCCTGCTCCATGGGCGTGGTCATCACCTCCCGTGAGTATCCCGGCATGACCCCCCTGGGCATGACCTTCTCCGAGATGGCCTCCATGACCGGCGGCGGCGTCCAGACCCCCGGCTTCATGGGCCACGGCAAGCACTTCATCTACTCCAAGAAGTTCATGAAGGCCGAAGGCGGCCTGGGCCGTATCGTGTGGCTGCCCAAGGCTCTGAAGGAGCAGGTCCGCGACCGTCTGAACGAGTCCGCCAAGGAGCTGTACGGTGTTGACAACTTCGCCGACATGATCGCCGACGAGACCGTCTGCGAAGAGGATACCGAGCAGCTGCTCAACTACCTGACCGAGCACAACCACCCCGTTCTCGGCATGGATCCCTTCGATTTCTAATCGAATCTTTCAAACAACAAAGGGCCCGGATCGCAAGATCCGGGCCTTTTGAGCTAGTCAAAAGCTAATTTGACTAGCTCAAAAGGCGAGAAATTAACTTTATGAAAGTTAATTTCTCGTTCTATTGAAAATGGTGCAGGGGACTTTTTGTCCCCCGCACACACCCCCTGCTGCTCTGATGATGCAGGTTTTATGAATTAAGGAAAAATCTGCTTTATAAGTTTTGGAGGTGTGCTCTATGGATAAAAAAGCGCTGCGCCGGGAGATCGGCGCATTGAAAAAGCAGCTGACAGCAGAACAGATCGAGGCGGCCAGCGCCGCCCTGGCCCGGCAGCTCTTCGACCATCCCATCTATCAGGCGGCCCAGTCCATCTACGGCTATCTGTCCTACAACCAGGAGGTCCGGACCATGGCCATTCTGAAGCAGGCCCAAAAGGACGGGAAACGGGTGGCGGTACCCAAGGTCTACGGCGACAAGATGGAATTTCTGTGGCTGGATGATTTAACGGCAGTGGCCCCCGGTGCCTATGACATTCCCGAGCCTGTGGCTGACGAACCCATTGCCGATGACGAGACGGCGCTGATTCTCATGCCCGGTCTGGCCTTTGACCGGGAGGGCCGCCGCTGCGGCTACGGCGGCGGCTTTTACGACAAATGGCTTGCGCAGCACCCCGGCCACCCCCTGGTGGCCCTGTGCTACGGCTTTCAGATGCGGGACCATCTGGAGACGGACCCCCACGACGTGCCGGTGGATGTGGTCCTGTGGGAGGCCATTCCATGATGGAAGGGCAAAACTACGAACGGCTGTGCAGCCAATGGGCGGCGGAGTTGTCCACACAGCCTGTGGAAGAGCTTCTGCGCCGGGTGCCGGAATTGCAGCCCGACGGGCCGGGCCGCTATGTGTTATACCACTTCGGCCGCCCCTATCACTATGACAGCGCCACCGGTCTGGTGACGGCGGCAGACGGCGGCTATGCCACGGTGTTGCAGCGGCTCAATATCTACACTCTTTTGGCCTATTGTCAGCGTGACGCCCAGCCAACAGGCCAATGGGTGCCGTTCCGGGAGGTTCCTGGGGCCGGCCCCTATGCCCCGGCGTTCCAGCGGGGTAATCTGGAACCTTTGGCCGCCACCTTTGCCGGGCATCCGGATGCGCTGCAAAAAGCCGCGTCAGCCTTGGGCGGGACACCGCTGCCTGAAAGTGACGTGGGGTTTCAGCTTTCGGCCTTTGCCTGTATTCCCATGCGGTTTTACTTTTGGGATCGGGACGAGGAGTTCCCGGCCCAGGCGAATATACTGTTTGATTCCGGGGCGGGCCGGTTTATCCATGTAGAATCCCTGGTGACATTGGCTTCGGAAGCATTGAATCGATTGGCCCAGACGGCGGTGCTTCCCATTGCCGGGACATAACACAAAAACCTTGCCGGAACCCCAAAAGATAAAAGTTTTACTCGATTTTTTTCAAAAAATCGCGAAGTCCAGAGGCAGGGCCTCTGGTCGCCCCGCGCACGGGGCGAAACACCCGCCCGTCGCAACGGGCGAAATACCCGCTGGCCGCAGCCAGCGAAACACCCGCCCGCCGCAGCGGGCGAAATTCCCGCGCCGCGCACGGCGTGAAATCCCTAATCGTCCAAAGCGCCATCCGCAGATGGCGCAATTCCCGGCCAACGGCCATGGCCCCCGCCGCCGCCCCCTGCGGGGGTGGACGGCGGGGGCCATCCATTCCGCTTGGCGTAGGGGCCGGCATCCTTGACGGCCCCGGACGGAATACGCCATGGACGCGTCAAGGATGCCGCGTCCTACAAAATAGTTACGTATTCGCCCCCATACGCCGGTCCGGGATACATGGTGCGGCGCGGCGGGACACATAGGTCCCGCCCTACAACCCAAAAACGATTGTGCTGTGCAGTTCCTCAAGCCACAACATAAAGGCCGCCGTCCACCACCCGCGTTGGGGGTGGGGACGGCGGCCTTCGGCTTTGCCGGGGATTGCGCCATCTGCGGATGGCGCTTTGGGACGCTGGGGGAATTTCGCGCCGTGCGCGGCGCGGGTGTTTCGCCCGTTGCGACGGGCGGGAATTTCGCCCGCTGCGGCGGGCGACCGGGGGCGCTGCCCCCTGGACCCCTGCGATTTTTTGAAAAAAATCGAGTAAAACTTTTATTTTTTTCCAAATACCGGACTATTACGTCAAAAGGGGCCGCTGCCTACGGCAACGGCCCCCTTTTCAAGATTCATGAATTCTGTCTGGCTGCCTTACGGGCGATACGCTCGTCTTTCGTCTTGACGTACTTCTCCAGAATGGGGACGATGATCAAAGCGATAAAGCAAGCGGTGAAACCACCGTTATACAGGCAGAAGCCGCCATGGAGGGCGGGAACGCTTGTAACCAGAGAGTAATGCAGCGCACCAGCCACAATACCGGCAATCCAGCCAAACTGTCCGGCAATGGGGCTCAAACCATTGGCGAAGCACAGGCCCACAACAATGGCCTGGGCGTTAATGGAGGTCTGGCCCACCAGGGACATCAGGAAGTAGCCCACCATAATGGGCCAAACGTTGCCGGGATGGCTGCCCGACACACCACAGGCCAGCATACAGAAGACCACGCCGATGGTAGGACCGGTCCAGGTCGCACCCACCAGATTGTAGTACAGCACGATGAACAGGCCATAGATGCCCAGGTTCATCACGGTCATAGCCGGGCCGTACTTGGCGGAAAAGTCCACCTTATGGCCCGTGTCCTGCAACAGCTTACCGTAACCCCGGAAGGAGTTGCCGTTGAGCACGAAGCCCGCCACCACACAGGCGCCAAAGACCACAATGCAGAAGGCGTTGCACAGCAGGGGGAAACCCTCGCTGAGGTTGGCCGAAATCTCCGGCAGTTCGCCGCCCATGGTGTTATACAGCAGGGCCCGCAGCAGGAAGCCCAGCATACCCATGGGAAGACCGGCGGAGTAGATGGAATAGCCCTTGTGGACATTGGGCGAATGGGCGCAGCCGATGGCCGTCAGGAAGCCGATGATACCGCCCACCAGGATGCTCAGGGCCACGCTGGACGGAGTGAAACCGTGGTTGGTCAGGCCCGGATACCGCAGGGCCAGATCGGACACCAGCGGAGCCAGCGCCGTGGCGAACATGGCGAAGTTGACCGCCGTGGAGGGCTTCTGCTTATGGACGGCGGCATAGATAAACGCGCCCAGGAAGCAGGGCCAGATGTTGAGGACATTGATGCCGAAGAAGGAGAACCCCACCGTCAGCAAATATCCGATGGCCGTGGTACCGTTGGCCTGGTAGCCCGGCAAAAGCATCAGCAGCCAGCAGATCAGGCCCACGACGCCGGTGTTGAAAAAGGCGGCGGACACGCTGCCCACCAGGAAATAGTCCTGGGTCAGTTGATCGGGCGCCATCAGGATTTTGTACAGGCCGGAGAACACCTCGCCCCGGTCGGGCACCACAAATGCCATGGCCAAAAAGGCCAGGGACATACATAGAAACACACGTTTCAGAACCGTACTGGCCGAAGTCTGTTTCGCATTCATGTTGAAATCCCCTTTCCAGCCGCCGTGCCTCCGGCGGCCTACGTTTCCAGATTGGATGTGCAGGGATTAACGGAACTGCTCACCCGCCGAAGCGGATGAGCAGCAAAAGGCAAAGGCTCAGAGGCCGGCTGCCAGACGGGCAGCCTCCACCACATGGCCGATGAGTACGGAAGTTGTGACGCTGCCCACGCCGCCGGGAACGGGAGTGATGGCCTCCACGATGGGCTCGATCTCCTCATAAACGGCATCGCCGGCGATGCCGCCCTTGGCCTCGTCCCAGTTGATGGACACGTCAATGACGATCTGGCCGGGGCGCACATATTCCTTGGTCAGGCTGCGCAGAACACCGGCGGCGGACACCAGGATATCGGCCTCCCGGGTAACGGAGGGCACATCCTTGGTGCGGGTATGACAGACGGTGACGGTGGCATTTTTCGCCATGAGCATCATGGCGGCGGGCTTGCCGACCACCAGGCTGCGGCCGATGATAACGGCCTTCTTGCCGGTGCAGTCGATGCCGTAATGGTCCAGAATCTCCATGCAGGCCGCGGGGGTGCAGGGGGCATAGCCCATGCTCTTACCCATGAACACACCGGCGTTGGAGAGGTCGGTCATGCCGTCCACGTCCTTCTTGGGGTCCAGACGGTTGCAGATCTCATCCTGGTCGGCCTTCAGGTGCTTGGGCAGGGGCCGGAACATCAGAACGCCGTGGATTTTGTCGTTGGCGTTGATCTGGTCGATGACCTTCAGCAGGTCCTCCTTGCTCACATCCTCGGGCAGAACGAATTTCTCCACCTCGACACCGATGAGCTCCGCGCGCTTCGTAGCGCCGCGCTCATAGGAAAGATCGTCGGGCCGCTCGCCCACGCGCACGATACCCAGGGTGGGAACGACGCCCTTGGCCTTCAGTTCCTCCACCTGTGCCTGTAATTTTGCGTTGAGGGCAGCGGTAACTTCCTTGCCCAAAAGCTGCTTTGCCATGTTTTTCCCTCCAAAAAGTCAGGGCCCCACGTGCCGCGGGGCCCGTTTCATTAAAAGTTAGCGCGGACGGCGGCGAAAATCTCGTCGGCCAGAGCGCAGTATTTGTCCAGCATACCGTTGGCCTTGGCGTTGAGCTCTTCGGCCTTTTCGCGGTTCTTCATGGACTTGGTATTGATGAACACATTGAGGCTGGCGCTCATGAGCGCGGCCTTGCAGCAGGCAGCGCCGCAGCCGGCGTCGGAGACGGCCAGGCGGGAGCCCTTATCCGCAAAGGTCTTGATCACGTCGATGGCCTCGCAGCAGGTCTCCATGATCTCCATGGGAACCGAGCAGGCCGTCAGCGTGGCCTCCTCCAGGATGCGGTCCCGGTTGGGATCGTCCTTGGGAATGCCGTAGGCCTTGGCCAGCGGCTCAAAGCAGACGGCGTCCTGCGCCACCAGGTCCAGCAGCTTGCGCTGCAAGTCGTCGGACTTGGCCTTGAGGGCCTGCATTTCCTCTTCCACATCGGCGTATTTCTTTTTGCCGACGGTCAGAGAGCCGACCATGTTGCCCAGGGCCGTGCCGATGGCGCCGACCAGGGCCGCGGCGCCGCCGCCGCCGGGAACGGGAGCGTTGGAGGCCAGAACCTCCACAAACTCTTCACAGCTTCTCTTGGTAAACTCCATGGGTTCCTCCAATATGTTTCAAAAATATCATATGTTGGGGGCAGCACCGGCAAAATAGCCGGTGCTGCCGTGGCAATTTGCAGTTTTGGGAATCGATTAGAACAGGCCGGAGATCTTGCCGGTGGCGTCCACGTCGATGCGCTCGGCAGCGGGAACCTTGGGCAGACCGGGCATGGTCATGATCTCACCGGTGAGGGCAACCAGGAAGCCGGCGCCGGCGGAAACCTTGATGTTGCGCACGGTGACGGTGAAGTCCTTGGGAGCGCCCAGCTTGGAGGGATCGTCGGACAGGCTGTACTGGGTCTTGGCCATGCAGATGGGCAGCTTGTCGTAGCCCAGCTCGGTGAGGGTCTTGATCTGCTTCTGAGCGTTGGCGGTGAAGTTCACGTCCTTGCCGCCGTAGACCTTCTGCACGATGGCAGTGATCTTCTCCTCGATGGTCTTATCCAGCTCGTAGGCGAAGGTGAAGTCGTTGGGCTCTTCCACCAGACGGATGACTTCCTTGGCCAGCTCGATGCCGCCTTCGCCGCCCTTGGCCCAAACCTCGGACAGAGCGACATTGACGCCCAACTCCTTGCACTTGTCCTCGACCAGCTTCAGCTCGGCCTCGGTGTCCATGGGGAAGCGGTTGATGGCGACCACGCAGGGCAGCTTGTAAACGTTGGTGATGTTGGAAACGTGCTTCAGCAGGTTGGGCAGGCCCTTCTCCAGAGCTTCCAGGTTCTCCTGGCCCAGATCAGCCTTGGGCACGCCGCCGTTGTACTTCAGAGCGCGGACGGTGGCCACGACGACGACGGCGGAAGGTCTCAGACCGGCCATACGGCACTTGATGTCCAGGAACTTCTCAGCGCCCAGGTCGGCGCCGAAGCCGGCCTCGGTGATGCAGTAGTCGGACAGACGCATGGCGATCTTGGTAGCGGTAACGGAGTTACAGCCGTGGGCGATGTTGGCGAAGGGGCCGCCGTGGACGAAAGCGGGGGTATGCTCCAGGGTCTGCACCAGGTTGGGCTTCAGAGCATCCTTCAGCAGAGCGGTCATGGCGCCGGCAGCGTTCAGATCACCGGCGGTGACGGGCTTCTCGTCGTAGGTGTAGCCGACGATGATGCGGCTCAGGCGGGCCTTCAGGTCGGTGATGTCGGAGGCCAGGCACAGAACAGCCATGATCTCGGAAGCAACGGTGATGTCGTAGCCGTCCTCACGGGGCACGCCGTTGACGCGACCGCCCAGGCCGTCCAGGACGAAGCGCAGCTGACGGTCGTTCATGTCGACGCAGCGTCTCCAGGTGATTCTTCTGGGGTCGATGTTCAGCTTGTTGCCCTGGTAGATATGGTTATCCAGCATGGCGGCCAGCAGGTTGTTGGCAGCGCCAATGGCGTGGAAGTCACCGGTAAAGTGCAGGTTGATGTCCTCCATGGGCACGACCTGAGCGTAACCGCCGCCGGCAGCGCCGCCCTTGACGCCGAACACGGGGCCCAGAGAGGGCTCACGCAGGGCGACGAGAACGTTCTTACCCAGCTTCTTCAGGCCGTCAGCCAGACCGACAGTCGTGGTCGTCTTGCCCTCACCGGCGGGGGTGGGGTTGATGGCGGTCACCAGCACCAGCTTGCCGTCCGGGCGCTGGACCTCGTTGAGCAGATTATAGTCAACTTTTGCCTTGTACTTGCCGTACTGCTCCAGATACTTCTCGTCAACACCGGCGGTCTTGGCGATCTCCTGGATGGGCAACATCGTAGTTTCCTGAGCGATCTCGATATCAGTCTTGAACATAGTTGGGACACTCCCTAAAAAATATTTGTAATGAGCCGTTGGTTTGACTCAGAACAGACCAGTTTGCAAGCCCTTTTTCGGGCAGCCTGCCTAATTTTTTGTTAGGCTAAAAACTATTCGATAGTTTTTTATCGACATAAAAAGTATACGACTTTTCTATGCAAAGAGCAAGTCACTAATTGCACAAAATTATCACAAAATCTCTGTTCACATATGACATTTTCCATCGCCGATGAGGATATCGGCGCAGACCACCCGGTCTTCGGCTGCAAAAGCCTCTGCAAAATTGTCAGAAAACAGGATTTGACTGTTGGGCGGGAATTCGTCGTCCCCCTCCCACACGAGAATCTGCATCAAGAGCCCCGGCAGAAACTCCACCTGATATCCAGCGTCGCCGTGGTCCACCTTGGTGGCCCCCATTTTTTCCATGGCGGCGCGGAAGGCGGGCAGACGGGTGCCGAAGGTAAAGGCCGCCCGGGTCAGGCAGCGGCCCGTAAAGGGCTTGATGTACACATCGCCCCAGGGCATTTCCCGGAAAGTCAGGAATTTGCCGCCGAAGGGCACCGGCTTGGACTCCATGACGTACCGCATCAGCAGAATCTGGGCGGGGATATTCTGCAAGGCGAAGCCCGCTCCCCCATCGGCGTCGATGGCAAACTCCGGCCAATGGAGATGGTACGTCACCCCCAGCAGGGTGACGGTGAACGTGCCGGTTCCGGCGTCGTAGGGTACGCCGCTTTCGGCGCTGCGGGCCGCCGGGTCCATTTCCTTCCACTGGTCGCAGTAGTGGGCAAAGGGTACCAGTTCCTTATTGTTTTCTACTTCCATTTCAGACCTCCTGGTGACTGGACGGGAACAGGGACCCGTTGGTGTGGGGAATAAAGCAGGCGGCCACAAAGTTATCCATGTAGCCGGGGTTGGTGGACAGCTCCAGATACGTCATATTGGCTGCCAGCTCATACGTCTTTTCCTCGGCGTGAGGCGACAGGGCCATGGCGTAAGCGCCGGCCAGGGAGGAGTTGCCGATATAGGAGAATTTCTCCAGGGGAATATCGGGAAGCATACCGATATTGACGGCGTTTTTCATATTGATGCCGCTGCCGATGCCGCCGGCCACCAGGACGTGCTCCAGCACCGACACGTCCATGTCCAGGGAGGACAGCATGGTGTCGATGGCGGAGAAAATGGCGCCCTTGGCCCGGATGAAGCTGTCGATATCCACCTCATTGAGGGAGACTTCCCGGCCCGTGGCCGACTCGCCCTCAAAGGCCAGGACATAGCGGCCCGTGCCGTGCTCATCCCGGCGGACCCGCTTGCCCTCCCGGACAAACTGACCCTTGGCGGAGATGATGCCGCAGCGGTACAGCTCACTGATCAGGTCGATGATGCCGGAGCCGCAGAGGCCCACCACCTTCTGGCCCGGCTCGCCCACGATGGACAGGGTCGGCTCCATGGTGCCCTTGTCGATGGTGATGGCTTCAATGGCGCCGTCGGTGGCACGCATGCCGCAGGAGATATCGCCGCCCTCAAAGGCGGGACCGGCGGAACAGGCGCAGGACATCATGAAATCCCGGTTGCCGAAGACCAGTTCGCCGTTGGTGCCCAGGTCGATGAACAGGGTAAACTCGTCCTTATCCCACAGCAGACTGGCCAGCGCACCGGCGGTGATATCGCCGCCCACATAGGAGCCGATATTGGGAGCCAGAACCACGTCGGCGTCGCCGTGGGCGTGGAGCCGCAAATCGGAAGCCTTGAGACCCTGCCAGCGGAAGAAGCTGGGAATATAGGGCTCCATGCGGACCCAGTCCGATTCCACCCCCAGCAGCAGATGGTTCATGGTGGTATTGGAGGCAACGCACATGCGGAGAATCCGCTCCTTGGCCACACCGGCGCTGCGGCACAGCGCCTTGAGGATGGGATTCAGCGTCTCGTCCACAATGGCCTTTTGGAGTTTGGTCCGGCCGCCGGGTTTGCCCTGCTCGATAATGCGGTTGATGACGTCGGCGCCGTAGCGGATCTGGCCGTTGCCGGAGGACGCCTTGGCCAGGAGCTTGCCGGTTTTCAGGTCCATCAGCACGGCGGAAACGGTGGTGGTGCCGATATCGATGGCCACAGCGCACATGGGCTCCTCCTTGGCCCGAACGTCCATAAGCCGGAACGTATCGCCCTTGCGCAGGCCCGAGGCAAAGACATGGAAATTGTCCTCCCGGAGCCGGTGGGCCAGATGGAGCATACAGTCGAAGGGAATCTCCACATGCTCCACGCCCAGGGCATCCTCCAGGGCCCAGGTGATGCGCTCGTTATCGGGCATGGTGTCGTCCAGACTGGGGGCGGCCATATGGAGCTCCACGGTGGTAAAGTCGTTGGAGAAGTCCACACCGGCGGCGGTGACATCGGCCATGAGCTTTTCAAAGATGGCCACTTCCTCGCCGCTGCTCAGGTCCGCCGTCTTCATGCGGCTCTGGTAGGCCGAGGCGATATCGGGTACCAGCACCGTCACGTCGCCGCAGATGGTGCAGCCGCAGGACAGCCGCCAGCCGTCGGCCAAATCCTCCGGGGAGATATGGCTGGTGGGCATGGCGTTGACCTCGCCGGACACCAGCTTGACGCGGCATTTGCCGCAGGAACCGTTGCCGGAGCAGGGGGCGTCGATGGCCACGTTGGCGCTTCTGGCCAGCTCCAGCAGGTTGTCACCGGCCTGGGCGGAGATTTTCACCTGCTGGCCGTCTTCAAATTGGAAAATGACTTCATACATGGGGAGTTACCTCAGTTTCATATGATATGCATTTGGGACCGCGGAAATGCCGGTCCATGGGAAAAGGCAGGGCTCCCCTGCCCTTTCCCATAGTCCGGGGGCGGTGGATTTGGCGGGTGGATGGGATGGGGAATGGCTCCCCCGTGCCCCCATCCGGGGGCCGCGGGAGCCCTGGCGGCTGTGACCAGCCGCCAGGGATTGCGCCGTCTGCGGACGGCGCTTTGGACGATTGGGGATTTCGCCCGCTGCGGCGGGCGGGTGTTTCGCCCGTTGCGACGGGCGGGTTTTCGCTGGCTGCGGCCAGCGGGTATTTCGCCCCGTGCGCGGGGCGGGTATTTCGCTGGCTGCGGCCAGCGGGTATTTCGCCCGCTGCGGCGGGCGACCGGGGGCGCTGCCCCCTGGACCCCTGCAACTTTTTTGAAAAAAAGTTGATTAAAAACTTTTATGGTTATGCAGCGGCGACGATTGGGCCTGTAGGGCGGGGGCTTGCCCCCGCCGTGTTGGGTCTGATACCGTTTGTGCTTACATCAGGGGGTCCATACCCAGGACGGGATGGTTCTTCTCCTGCAGGAACGCCAGCAGGCTCTCGGCATCCTCACAGATGGTCTCGTCGCCGATCATATCGGTGAAGTTGTCGATTCCGTACAGCTCCTTGGCCGTGGCGTTGAGCTTGGCAGCCACATCGTCTTTCAGCTCCTTGGGCATCCAGACAATGCGCTCCACGCCGCCCTCGGCGTACATGAACTTCTTGGAGGAGATGAAGTGGCGGCCATGGCCCATAAAGCCGGGGGTCTGGACGCCGCCGCCGGTCATGGAGGCCAGCTCGCCAAAGGTCATGCCCGTGGGGGTCATACCGGCAAATTCGCGGTTGACGATGACCACGCCGTTGCTCACCGGCTCGATGCCGCAGATGCACTCGAAGCAGCCGCAGGAGGTCATGGGGTCCTCCATGATGGAGTACAGGCTCACATGCTCCAGCGCGCCGTGGGAAGCCTCGTTGACCATGCGGTCCACGTCGGGATAATAGCCCTTGATGGGGTCGGTGCAGCCTTCCTTGCTGATGGGCTGGGAGGGACCGGCGTCGTTGAGCTCCTTGGTGGCCTTGGCGTCCAGCCAGGACACCGCACCGCAGAGACCCAGACGCTCGGGGGTGACCACGCAGCAGTGGGCCGGTGCAAAGGACTGGCACAGGGTGCAGGTGTAGAAGTGGTCCACGCTCTCGTCGGTCATGGACGCCAGACGCTCGTCACGGGCGTTATAGGCGGGCATGGCTTCCTCGTCCAGAATGCGCTTGGCTTCCACCGGATCGGTGACCATGGTAACCTGGCACTTGTCCACAACGGCGTCGAACTCGTCCATGATCATCACGTACAGGACCTCGGCAAAGTGCTTCATGCGCAGGCCCTTTTCATAGGCGTCCTTGCTGATCCGGATACGGAACTGGTTCCGCTGGCCCGTGTGCATGACGCCCTCCATGTAGTTGAACCAGGCATGGATTTTCCGCTCGATGACGGCCTCGAAGTCCTTCTGCATCTTGGGACCGGCCACTTCGATGTAGGTGGCCAGGGCATACTCCGTGTCGCCGGAATCGATATCGGGGCCAACCACGGTGATCTTGTGGTCCTCCACCTGGTCCAGCTCCCGCATGGTCACCAGCTCACAGGTGGTGTTCTTGGCGGACCAGAATTCCACCTGCATGTCGGCCTTGCGGATGATCTCGCCCTCGAAAGCGGAGGCGAAGGCCACAGGGATGGGCAGTTCCTTGATCTTGATCTTGATGTTCCGCAGCTCCAGGGAGTGCTTCACGGTCATGGTGTGGTCGGTGACGGACTCCAGGGCGCCGGGCACCTGGTTTTCGCCCAGGTCCACGTCCACGATGACGGGGAAGCCCAGGGCGATGGCGCCGGCACCGGCGGAGACGACGACGTTGTTCAGCTCGCCAAAGGTGTTGACGAAAGCCGGAACGCGCTCCTTGGTGTAGGCCAGCAGGCCCTGGAGGTCGCCGGGCTGGACGTTGCCGAAGATCAGGGCGGCACGGATGGCCACGGTGACCACATGGATGACGGAGGTCACGTCATGGCCCAGGGGCACCACGCGGAGCTCCAGGCCCATCTTGACGCCCTGCTCGGCGGCCTGCTCGATGCAGTCGCCAATCATAAAGGTCATGATGCCCTTGGACTGGTAATCCTTGACCACGTCGGCCACCTGAGACGCTTCGGCGGCTTTGCCCAGGACCACGGCCACGCCGGGGATATCGCCGGTGACCAGGGGCACGCCCAGGGAACGGATGATGGGGTCCGGCACAAAGCCGATGCCGGTTTCATTGGCATAGGGGTCGCCGCCCTCCACATACTTGAGGGCTTCCAGGATCTCCGCACCCACTGCCGTGGCCAGGCCCGCGTTGAGGGCCTCACCCAGGTCCTCCTTGTTGGAGATCAGGCTCTTGAGGACGCCCACACAGGCGGGCAGATCGCCCAGAGTCGTCACCTTAACGCCGGTGGCTGCGTAGATGGTGGGGAAATAATAGGCCGTGTCAGGAAACGCGATCTTGCGGTCGGCGCCATACTTGGCAATGGCATCGTTGACAGCCCCTTCGGTCAAACCGGCGACGGCATTGGAACCGCCGTAGATCAGATCGGTTAAAACACTCATGGTTTATTTCCTCCTTTTATTTTAGGCAACACCGCACAATTGTGCCTGCGGCCCCGGCCGGCCCTTTCGCCCCAACTGTGCGGTTTGCAACTCTTGAAATACATCCAGTATTCCTGCGAGTTACAAACCTTCATTTGAGCCAAAATGGCTCGGCCAGTGCTCTTGTCAAATTGTGCGCTGCTGCCTCTGAAAACGAAATAGTCCCCGCGCTTTTCCAGCCGCATGTGGAAAAAAGCGCGGAGAACAGGCGGCTTACGCCGCCCGTTCCCCGCGGCAATGCGTGAACTGATGGGTTGAGCGAATCAGATCTCCAGGTAGGAGTCGGAGTACAGCTCGTTGTTCTTGAAGATATCGCAGGACTTGATGGTCTCCATCAGACGCTGGTCGCAGGGGTTGACGATGGCGGAGGTCAGACCCTGCATCATGCACATGGCCACCAGAGCGGAGTCCATGATGGGACGGACGTTCTTGGGAGCGCCGTTGGAGTTGTTGGACAGACCGCCGGTGGACTTCAGGCCCTCGTCGGAGAACATCTTGATGGCGTTCAGCACGTCCATCTGCTTCTCCTGCATGCCCTTGACAACCAGGAACAGGGGGTCGAACCACAGGTCGTCGGCCTCCATGCCCAGGGACATGCCGCGATCCAGCATGTGGTGGCAGTGGGTCATACGCTCGTCGTTGTCCTTGGCAATGCCGTCGGCGGAGCACAGGGCGATGACGATGGCGTCGTTGGCGGCAGCCAAGTCGATGTTGGAGATACGGGAGCCGGCGTCAGCGGAGTTGACGATGGGCTTGCCGTTGGTACGGTTGTACACGGCAATACCGGCCTCGATGGCCTTCTTGTTGGCGGTATCCAGAGCCAGGGGAACGTTGTTGAAGTTCTCCTGCAGCAGGCGGACAGCCCAGGTCATCAGCTCGGGGCCGTTGGACTCGGCAGGACCGATGTTGACGTCCAGGTAGGTGGCGCCGGCAGCGATCTGCTCCGCAGCACGCTTGAGGATGGGCTCCGGGTTGAAGGTAGCCATGGCCTCGCGGATGACGGGGCTGATGCAGTGGATGCGCTCGCCGATGGTGACGAACTTCTTGGACTCGGGGTTGTGGCCCTTGTAGGAAACTTCCTGAGGCACGACCTTGATCTCGGGGTACACCAGCTTGGAGAAGTCGATGGGAGCATCCGCCTTGACCTCTTCCACCTTCTTGACGGCGTCCTTGGGCTTGGCGGCAGCAACGGCCTCGGCAGCCTTGATGTGCTCGCCGTCCTTCAGGAACTTGACGATCTCAACGGCCTCGCGGGTACCGACAACCACGTTCCACTCGGGCAGCTTGTCGGCGATCTCGCCCTTCATGACAGCGACCTTGCCGGGGATAACCAGGGTCCGGTTGTTGATCTTACCGGCGATATCCATGGCGTCGAAGTCCTTCTTGATGGTGGAGGAGGAGAACTTGCCGGCAGCCCAGGCAGTCAGAACAGACATGCCGGAAGCGTCGGTGATGATCAGGTTGATCGGCACCTTGGAGCGCTCGATTTCGCCGGAGACCAGGAAGTAGGTCAGGGCGAAGTCGACGGTCATCATGCAGGGATCGTCGGGGGTAGCGCCGTTGATGGGGTAGATGCCGGGGGCCACCTTCATGGGCTTCTGAGGATCGGTGTAGACGTTCTGACGCAGGCCGTACAGGGGCAGAGCCTCGGCGTAGGTCATGGTCTCCATGACGATGATAGAGCCGTACTTGATGGTGAACACGGAAGCCAGAGCAGTCTGCAAGTGCAGGTCGCCCTTGGCGATCTTGGCCAGGTTGACGATGGAGGGATAACCGCAGGTACGGTCGCCGTCCTTCAGAGCGGAGCGGCGCAGCAGCACGGCGTTCTTGAAGGTCTCCTTGGCGTCGGCGCCGGTGACGTCAACCACCAGGTTCTTGTTGCCGGCGCCCTCGAGAGCGGCCAGCACGTCGTGCATCTCCTCCAGGGAAGCGCCGGTGACGCCCAGGACCACGCCGGCCTCGGTGGCAACAGCGTTCATGGCTTCCCAGTTGTCCTTGTTGGCGCCCACCAGGATGGGCTTGCCGTCCTTGCACTCAGCCAGAGCGGCCTTGGCAACGTCGGCGTCGGCGCAGTTGAGGATCAGGGCGCGGTTGGCGGCAGCGGCCTTCTTGACCAGAGCCACATACTTGTCGGCGCCCTCGCCGCCATAGTTGACGAACACGAACTCGACGGTCATACGCTCGCCGATGCGCTCGTAGTCGATCTTGCCCATGTCGGCCAGCTTGGCGTCCACAGTGGCGTCGTCCATGCCGGTGCAGACGGGCACGGCGAACAGATTCTTGGAGACCAGGGTCTTCTCGTGACGGAACAGGACCGTCTCACCGCCCAGCTTGTGGACGTTGTCGCCGGCGCCGACCTCCAGAGACTTCATGGGAGGTGCAGTGGCCTCGGACAGCAGAGCGATGGCCTCTGCGCTCATGTGGGGGCACTTATCGATAGAGACGGCACCCTGGGCGACCTTCATGCAGAACGCCATGCAAGTGGGGCTGCCGCACTCCTTACAGTTGGTCTTGGGAGACAGCTTAAAAATATCGAGACCTTTTACAGCCATTCTATGTATCCTCCTTCCTGATTACACAAGGGCGTCGATCATCTTGGTGATAGCCGCGATGGAAGCGGGGTGCGCCAGGATGACAGCATCGGAACCACCAGCCAGGCAAGCGGCCGCGGTGGCGATTTCCATCTCAATGCCGCGCTCTTCGGCGGGGCCCCACTCGGGCATCTCGGACTCAGGCATGATGGACTCCTTCAGGCCCCAGGTCTCAGTGGAGATCGGAGTAATGATGGGCATCTGCAGCATGTTGTCGTTCTGAGCCAGGGCAGCGGCCTTGACGCGGTCCAGGGTGGAGGACACGTACTCGAAGCCGTAACCGGCGCCGGCGGAACCGACGTTCATCACAACACTGCCGGCGGGCACGCCCATCTGGCTGATGAGGACGTTGAGCTGCTTGGCCAGGTTGATGTCCACGGCGGACTCGGCGCCGACCTTCTGGCTGTAAGCCATGGCGACGGAGGCGCTGATGGACTTGTAATCCTCTTCGGTAGCGGACATAAAGAGAGCATTCTTGCCCTGGAGGGCCTCAGCCAGAGCGCCCAGCAGAGCGGCGTCCTTCTCGGCGTTCTTGCAGCCCATGACAACCAGAGGCTTGGTCACGACAGCGGCGACCTCCTTGGCCTGAGCGACACATTCCTCAACGGACTTGTTGTGGCCGTTGGGGTCGGCGCCCTCGAAGGACAGAGCGATGAAGGAAGCGCCCTCCACGGTCTCAGCCTTCTTGGCCATCTCAGCCATGGTGTTGCAGCCGGCGTAGAACTCCTTGAAGCCGGGAGCCTGGAAGTTCTCCAGACCCAGGTCAGAAACCTCGATACCGACCTTGGGAGCGTTCTCCGTGGGAGCGTCGAAGGTGTAGAAGGGCAGGGTATTTCCACCGCCAAGAACGATGCTGTTGTCGCCGGTGCCCAGCGTCACAGCATTGATATGGGCAGAGAAAGCCTGCACCTTGGGAACGAATGCCATAGTGTTTATCCCCCTTAAAAATTTTGAATGTATTTAAAGATCAAGATCTTCCATGAGTTGATGGAGGGCCACCTTGACCGGCGACGTCTCCGGGATCTTCGAGCTGGGCTTGCCTTCGCAGTCATACTCGTAGACCGTCTCATCCTGGGGCAGAACGCCGGCCAAAATGAGACCATGCTTGTCAATCTCCTCGCGGACCGCGTCGTTGAGGACGCCGCCGGGGGCGCGATTGACGATGAGCTTCATGGTATTGGGCTTCAGCTCCAGCTCGCCCACCATTTCGGCGATGCGGGCCACAGCCTGGATGCCCCGGCGGGAACAGTCGCTGACCAGCAGCATGGTTTCCACATGGGGCAGCGTACCGCGGCTGATGTGCTCCAGGCCCGCCTCGTTGTCAATGACCATGTAGCGGTAGTTGTTGACGTACTTGTCCACCTGGGCCTTGAGCACGCCGTTGACGTAGCAGTAGCACCCCTTGCCCTGGGTGCGGCCCATGACCAGCATGTCGAAATCCTTCTCCTCCACCAGGGCGTCGGAGAACTTCATTTCGGCGTAATCCTGCTTGGTCATACCGGCGGGAACGGAGCCGTGGAGCTCCGCCTGGGCCATCTCCTCACGGATGGAGCCCAGGGTGGTCTCCACTTCGACGCCCAGCACCTCGTTGAGGTTGGAGTTGGCGTCGGCGTCCACCACCAGGATGGGGCCTTTTTTCTGCTTTGCCAGCTGATCGATGATCATGCCGCAGATGGTCGTCTTTCCGACGCCGCCTTTACCGGCGACGGCAATGGTATGTGTTGCCATAATGGGTATAAGCTCCTTTTCACGGGCCGGGAGTCATACGACGCCCGGCCCGCTGGGTTTGGATGCTCAGATCAGGTCAATAATACCGGCTTCCTTGGCAATCCGGGCCACGTCCTCGAACTTGTTGAGGGCATACAGGTGGATGCCGTCGATGCCGCAGGCGCGGTACTCGTCGATCTGGCGAATGGTATACTCGATGCCGGCCTCCTTGAAGTCCGCCTTCTTCTGAGCGGCGGCGGCGTCGAAGGGTTCCTTCTCGAAGGGGTTGGGGAATATCCAGTGCTTGGAGATCAGCTCGCACAGCTCACGGGGCATGACGCAGCCGTTGCGGCTGAGGGCCATGTTGATGGTGGCGGCCATGTCCAGCACGGGCATGATGCCCACGTCCACAGGCATCCAGATGCCGGCGGCGCGGATGGCGTCCATCCAGTAGCGGAACTGGTCCATATCCCAGCACAGCTGGGTCATGATGTAGTCGGCGCCGTTGTCCTGCTTCTGCTTCAGGAAGGCGATGTCGGCCTCCAGGCTGCGGCAGGCAATGTGGCCCTCGGGGGAGCCGGCCACGGCGATGGTGAACTTGTCGCCGAACTCCTGACGAACGAACTTCACCAGCTCCGTGGCGTAGTGCAGGTCGCCGCCGGTGCCGGTCCAGCCGAAGGGCAGGTCGCCGCGCAGAGCCAGCATGTGGTTGATGCCGTTGTCCAGGTAGGTCTGGAGCTGCTCACGGATGCCTTCCTTGGTGTTGCCGATGCAGGTGAAGTGGGTGACGGGGGTGCACTTGCCGTCCTTCTTGATCTTCTTGAGGACCTCCAGGTTCAGGCCCACGTTGGTGCCGCCGGCGCCGTAGGTGCAGGAGATGTAGTCGGGATTCAGCGTGTACAGCTGATCCAGAACGCCGCCCTCACCGCACAGCTTCTCCATGCCGGCGTCGGTCTTGGGGGGGAACACTTCAAAGGAAAACGCGGAACGATTTTCAAAGATTTCAGTTACAGACATTGGGATACCCTCCAATATAAGTCGTAAAACAGAATTTTCCTTAAACCGCAGAAAAACGACGCTTTATTGCGGTGTAAAGACAGTTCAATACATGGTAATGTTACCACATGCTCTTGGAATTGGCAAGGAGTAAAATGCCCAAAAAACAGGAAATTTCACCCCGGCGGCGGTGGCTACAGGGGCGTAAACAGGAACTTCTGAAACAGCCCGTCGCACTCCACATAGATGCACCGGGCGCCGCCGGGCAGCTCCTGCTGTTCCAGGTGCAGCTCCTTGCCGCGGATGAGAGACCGGACGTACCCCTCGGGGTCGTCGGTCTCCACCTCTTCAAAAAACACATCGCGCATCTGGTTGCGGGAACAGCTGTTGGCGATTTCCCGCACCACTTCGTATTCTGCCATACGGCGCTCCCCTCAGGACTTGGGGGCAATGATGACCTTGCCGTTGACCAGGTCGGCCATCTCAATATGGCCCTCCACGGTGATCTGGCGCTCCAGAATATCGGTGAGGGTCACGGTGTCGCCCTGGCAGAGAATCTGCTGGACGTTGCTCATAAGCATCCGGTCGTCGGCGATGGCGCCGTTATAGACGGTGGAAAGACACATTTTTATTGCCTCCTTACTGGTGGTCCAGGGAAGCCAGCACCGTGGACAGGCGCAGGTTGCCCTTCTCAAAGTCGGCCACGGCCTGCATGACCTGCTCATAGGCGGTGTGGTCGCCCATGTCGTCCAGCTTTTTGGCCAGGCCCGCCAGCTCGTTGGCGTGCTGGGTGTTGTGACCCACCATGTAGCGCATGAGGGCCATCAGTTCCGTCTTGGGGTCCACATTCTGGCCGCAGCCGGCGCAGTCGTGGTGCTCCCCGCAGTGGATATGTTCGCCGCAGCCATGGTCGTGATGATGCTCATGGTCGTGAGGATGGGTGTGGGGATGATCGTGATCGAGATGCATAGTCAGCGCTCCTTGGGCGGCTCTGTTGCGAGCCTGAAAGATTTTGCTCATATTATACAGCAATCCGCCTCGTTTGTCAAAAAAATGTCGTTGTCCCTTTCGATACATTTCCAACAAAATATCCCCCCTCCCCCCATATATTCCGCTGAATCTCAATCTATTCCGTACAAACCGCAAGATTTCCTTTGCCTTTTTCCCAGCGGTGTGCTATAATAGCCAAAACTACACCTGCAAGGAGTCCTTTCCATGGAGCAGCACACCCATGACCACGACTATCTCCATGCCCACGGCATCGCCCACAGCCATGACGGCGACGGCGCGGGGCATGTCCACGGCCACGGCGGCCACCCCCATGTCCATGAAAACACCAAGGCCGTGCTCAACCGGCTGTCCCGTGCCATCGGCCATCTGGAATCGGTGAAAAAAATGGTGGAGGACGGCCGGGACTGTTCGGAAGTCCTGGTGCAGATCGCCGCCGTCCGCTCGGCCATCAACAACGTGGGCAAGGTCATTCTCCAGGACCACATCCAGCACTGCGTGGTGGACGCGGTGGAGCACAACGATCAGGAGGCCATCACAAACCTCTGTCAGGCCATCGACAAATTTGTAAAATAACCGCCGGAGGACGGGCTGCCACGCGGACCGTTCTCCTTTTTTTGAAATTTTTTTCAAATCCTATTGCTATTTCGCCGCAAAGCCGCTACAATGTGCTGGTAAACAATGCTGCAGGGAGTAGAACCAGCGCGTCAAGTACCGGTTGGATGGGAGGTTGCCGCCGGGCGAAGGGGCCGTGCCCCGCGATGCTGGGTTCGCAACCGCCTAAGCAAGGGACCCAGTCTACCTTTGGGTCTGGCATTGTCCGAATATCCACCCCAACCTCCTCCAAAGAAACGGAGGCTTTTTTTATGCCCAAAATTCACTCCCCGGCCGCCGCGGCCACCGTATCCACCCGTACCATGACCACCCGCACCCTGGTGTTCTGCGCCCTGCTGGCCGCCATGCAGGTGGTTCTGGCCCGCCTGATCGTCCCCATGCCTGCCGCCGACGTGCGCTTCTCCATTGAAGCGGTGCCCGTCTTCCTGGCCGGTGCCCTGTTCGGCCCCGTCCCCGGCGCGTTGGTGGGCTTCGGCTCCGACATGATCGGATGTCTCTTCTCCGGCTACGGGTACAATCCCCTCTTTGCCCTGCCGCCCATCCTCTACGGCCTGTGCGGCGGCATTTTCCGCGGCTGGCTCAGCCGCAAGACGTCCTTCTTCCGCATTCTGCTGGCGTTCCTGCCCGCCGTGGTCCTGGGCTCCATCCTCTATCAGAGCGCGGCCCTTACCTATGTCTATTCCAAGGACGGCGTCTTTATGGTGGCATTTCTCACCCGTCTGGCCGCCCGCAGCCTGCAATTTGCGCTGACGCTGGTGGTGGAAGCCGCTGTAACGGACCTGCTGTTCCGGTCCCGTATTTTCCATCGGGTGGGCCTGTGGCCTGTCAAAACCCGTAACGATTGATTCTTTTTTCCCAAACGAAAGGAAGTCTGTATCATGACCGTGCAGGAAGCACTGACGTACATCCACTCCGTCTGCTGGAAGGGCAGCGTTCCCGGCCTGGAACGCACCCGGGAGCTGTTGGAACGCATGGGCAACCCCGAGAAATCTCTGCGGTTTGTCCATATCGCCGGTACCAACGGCAAGGGCAGCACCGCCGCCATGACGGCGTCCATTCTGCGGCAGGCCGGTTACAAAACGGGCCTGTACACCTCGCCGTACATTCTGCGGTTCCACGAGCGGATGCAGGTCAACGGCGTGGATATCTCCGACGAGGAACTGGCCGCTGTGACGGAGTTTGTCCGGCCCCACGCCGAGGCCATGGCCGACCATCCCACGGAGTTTGAGCTGGTCAGCTGCATTGCCTTTGAATACTTCAAGCGCAAGGGCTGCGACATCGTGGTGCTGGAAGTGGGCATGGGCGGCGAACTGGATTCCACCAACGTCATCGACACGCCGGAGGTGGCCGTCATCACCAACATCGGCCTGGACCACACGGAATATCTGGGCGATACGCTGGAAAAGGTCGCTTCGGCCAAGGCCGGCATCATCAAGGCCGGCGGCACCGCCGTCCTCTATCGCTCCACCCCGTCGGTGGAGGCCGTCTTTGAAGACCGCTGCAAGGAAGTGGGCGCAACGCTGATAAAGGCTGACTTTGACGCCCTGCACAGCATTTCCCATGACCTGGGCGGCCAGGTGTTTGACGCCGCCGGGTATCCGGCCATCGAGCTGCCCCTGCTGGGTGAGCATCAGATGAAGAACACCGCCGTGGTGCTGGCTGCCATCGGCGTGCTGCAATCCAAGGGGTACCATATCACGGAGGAGCAGGTCCGCAAGGGTCTGGCCACCGTGTCCTGGCCGGGCCGGTTTGAGGTCCTGCGGAAGTCCCCCCTGTTCCTGGTGGACGGCGGCCACAATCCCCAGTGCATTGAATCCCTGACGGCCAATATTCGGGCCTACCTCAACGGGCGGCCCTTGACCATCCTCACCGGTGTGCTGGCCGATAAGGACTTCCATTGTATGTATTCCAATGTGGCTCCCTTTGCACGGGAGTTTGTCACAGTCACCCCGGATTCTCCCCGTTCCCTGTCCGCCGTTGATCTCAAGGCGTATCTGGAGCAGTTCGGCAAGCCGGTCACGGCCATGGATACCATCGAAGACGGCGTCCGGAAAGCCATGGAGCTGGCAGGCCCCGACGGCGTGGTCCTGGCTTACGGCTCCCTGTACATGGTGGGCGCTATCCGGGAAGCTGCCCACGCGTAATTTCGTCCATTCCTGATGATCCTTAACCATAGCGAGAGGGCGTACCGTAAAACTGCGGTGCGCCCTCTTGCCGCTTCTTTAAGAGAAAAAATATAAAAGTTTTACTCGATTTTTTTCAAAAAATCGCGGAGTCCAGAGGCAGCGCCTCTGGTCGCCCGCCGCAGCGGGCGAAATACCCGCTGGCCGCAGCCAGCGAAACACCCGCGCCGCGCACGGCGCGAAATCCCCCAGCGTCCTAAAGCGCCATCCGCAGATGGCGCAACCCCCGGCCAAAGGCCATGGCCCTCGCCGCCGCCCCCCTACAGGGGGTGGACGGCGGGGGCCATTCATTCCACTCGGCGTAGGGGCCGGCATCCCTGACGGCCCCGGACGGAATGCGCCATGGACGCGTCAAGGATGCCGCGTCCTACGAAA
>CALWWW010000034.1 GCA_944385365.1 uncultured Oscillospiraceae bacterium
GCAGGTGCCGCCCTACATACACAAACGGACTGCCGGTATGGAACGTAGGGCGGGACCTATGTGTCCCGCCGCTGGTATGCACCGAAAACCACACATTGGCCTGTTAATTGCACACCGTAGGGCGGGGGCTTGCCCCCGCCGCCGTAGGGGCTGCCCAACAATGGACTGGTTTGTAATACGCACACGCCCTGTAGGGGTCGATGTCCACATCGGCCCGCACACTGCACCATCGAATTTCCATACCGCCTGGTACGCATTCGCCCCGGTGCGGCGGGGAACGGGGACCGGCTGCCGCAGGGCGGCACACGCAGGTGCCGCCCTACATACACAAACGGACTGCCGGTATGGAACGTAGGGCGGGACCTATGTGTCCCGCCGCTGGTACGCACCGAAAACCACACATTGGCCTGTTAATTGCACACCGTAGGGCGGGGGCTTGCCCCCGCCGCAAATGGCCCAATTTCTTGTGGCATTTTTCTGAAAATTGTGGTATACTAAGCGTTGAGGTGAGCCAAAATGCACGACGACCACACCACCGAGGCCATGGAACAGGCCCGTATCGATTATGAGCGGAAACAGTTCCAGAACCCGGAAAAATACACCCCCAGACCCCGCTGGCAGATCGTCTTTGCCTGGGCGCTCATCGCCATTGTCATTCTGGGTATTATCAATCTCTGCTATTTGCAGATCACGCTGTCATGAAAATTTTAGGTATTGATCCGGGCTTTGCCACCATAGGCTTTGGACTGGTGGAATTTACGCGGGGCGTGCCCTGTATGCTCCGCTATGGAGCCATCACCACGCCGCCGGAGCTGGAGTTTTCCGCCCGTCTCGTCATGATCTACAACGACATGACAGAACTGCTCCAGACGTTGAAACCCGACGCGGTTTCCGTGGAAGAGCTGTTCTGGGGCCACAACGTCACCACCGGTATCGGGGTCTCCCATGGCCGGGGTGTGATTCTGCTGGCCATTGCCCAGGCGGGATTGCCCATTTATGAGTATACGCCCATGCAGGTGAAGCAGGCTGTGGTGGGCTACGGCAAGGCCGAGAAACGGCAGGTCATGGACATGACCCGCCGCCTGCTGAAACTGGAACGTCTCCCGCGCCCCGACGACGCCGCCGACGCATTGGCGTTGGCCCTTTGTCACGGCCGCAGCGCCACGTCGCTGCTGGCCCGCGCCGGCGGGGGAGCCGTCGGAAGGTGAGACTATGCTTTTTTACTATCTCCGCGGTACCATCACCGCATTGGAGGCGGGACTGGCCGTTGTGGACTGCGGCGGTGTGGGTTACGCCTGCTATACCACGTCCTACACCCAATCCCAGCTGAAAGTGGGCCAGGAACAAAAACTCTTCACCCACTGTGCCATCCGGGAGGATGCCGTGGATATCTTCGGCTTCGCCACCAAGGAGGAGCGGACCTGTTTTGAACGGCTCATCGGCGTGTCCGGCGTGGGTCCCAAAGCGGCCCTGGCCATTCTGTCCACCACCCCCCCCGACCGGTTTACCCTGGCCGTGGTGACGGGGGATGAAAAGGCGCTGACCGCCGCCCCCGGCGTGGGCAAGAAGCTGGCCCAACGCATCATCCTGGAGCTGAAAGACAAAATCGCCGGAGAACAGGCCCACTTTGATGCCTCTGCCGGTCCCGCCGCCGTCATTCCGGCGGCCAACGGCGGCAAACTGGCCGAAGCCACGGCGGCGCTGACGGTTCTGGGCTACAGCCAATCGGAAATCGGTCTGGCCCTCCGGGGTGTGGACGTGGAGAATCTCTCCGTGGAAGACATTGTCCGTTCCTGCCTGCGGGCCATGGTCCGGCAGTAAGGAGGTGGGCCCTTGAGTATTGATTTTTCCGAGGAGTTCGAGGCCCCGCTGGTCACCGCGTCCATGACGCCCCAGGACGAGGGAGAACTTTCTCTGCGTCCCCGGACGCTGATGGACTACACGGGCCAGGAAAAGGCCAAGGGCAATCTGTCGGTCTATATCGAGGCGGCCCGCCGCCGTTCGGAACCCCTGGACCACGTTTTGCTGTACGGTCCGCCGGGCCTGGGCAAAACCACCCTGGCCGGTGTTATCGCCAACGAAATGGGCGTCAATATGCGCGTCACCTCCGGCCCGGCCATTGAAAAGGCCGGAGACCTGGCGGCGCTGCTGACCAATTTGCAGCCCGGTGACGTGCTGTTCATCGACGAGATTCACCGGCTGAACCGGGCCGTGGAGGAAATCCTGTACCCGGCCATGGAGGACTTTGTCATCGATATTATGATCGGCAAAGGCCCGTCGGCCAATTCCATCCGTCTTGATTTGCCCCGGTTTACCCTGGTGGGCGCTACGACACGGGCGGGACAGCTGTCCTCGCCCCTCCGGGACCGGTTCGGCGTCCAGCTGCGCCTGGAGCTCTATACCCAGGAGGAACTGAGCCGCATTGTCACCCGCAGCGCCACGCTGCTGCAAATGGAAATCGACCCCCAGGGCGCGGCGGAAATCGCGTCCCGTTCCCGCGGTACGCCCCGGATCGCCAACCGCATTCTGCGGCGTGTCCGGGATTACGCCCAGCTCTATTACGACGGGGTCATCACCAAGGAAGCCGCCGATCATGCGTTGACCCAGCTGGAAATTGATCACCTGGGTTTGGACGCCATCGACCGGCGGATGCTGGCAGCTATCATCACCAATTACGGCGGCGGCCCGGTGGGTCTGGAAACCCTGGCGGCCACCATTGGCGAGGAAGCCGTCACATTGGAAGATGTGTACGAACCGTACCTGATGCAGATTGGTTTTCTGACGCGGACGCCCCGCGGCCGGTGCGTCACGCAGTTGGCGTATGACCATTTGCATTTGGAGCGGGAAGGCCAACAGCAGTTCAGTATTTAAAAACCATATTGCATAACGCGGTCGGAACAAACCAACCCGTCATGAGGTTTTCGGTGCATCCCGGCGGCGGGACACATAGGTCCCGCCCTACGGTCCATGCGGGGTAGTCCGTCCGTGTTTGTAGGGCGGCACCTGCGTGTGCCGCCGTGCGGAATATGGGACGGTCCCCACCGCACCTGGGCGAATGCGTACCGGCGGCGGGGGCAAGCCCCCGCCCTACGCGGTCGGAACAAACCAACCCGTCATGAGATTTTCGGTGCATTCCAGCGGCGGGACACATAGGTCCCGCCCAACGAGACCATACGGAACCCGGTTCCGGCGGGGCTGAGGGGCCTTTGGCCCTCCCACCGCAACAATGCGAAGCATGGATTGAGCGCGCTGCCGCACATATTCCGTGGCAGTGCACCAAATCATAAAAATCATCCCAAACTATAAAAGTTTTACTCAATTTTTTCCAAAAAATTGTGGGGTCCAGGGGCAAAGCCCCGGTCGCCCGCCGCAGCGGGCGAAATCCCCGCGCCTCGCAAGGCGCGAAACACCCGCTGGCCGCAGCCAGCGAAATCCCCTCTCAATGCAGTATCGAAAACAGGAGGTATAGGACTATGGGAACTTTATTTGGAACAGACGGCATTCGCGGGATTGCCAATGATACATTGGACAACGTGCTGGCCTACCGGGTAGGCCAGGCTACGGCGTATCAGCTGTGGCAGCAGAAGGGCAGCCAGCCGGTGGTAGCCATCGGTAAGGATACGCGGATTTCTTCGGATATGCTGGAAGCATCGCTGAGCGCGGGCCTGTGCGCCGGCGGCGCTACGGTGGTGCAGCTGGGCGTGGTGCCCACGCCGTCGGTGGCCTATCTGACGGTAAAGCACCATGCCGATACGGGTATCGTCATCTCCGCGTCGCATAACCCCTTTGAGTATAACGGCATCAAGATGTTCTCTGGCCAGGGCTTCAAGCTCAATGACGAGCTGGAGGAGGCCATTGAGCGGATGGTTCTGGCCCGCGGCCCCATTCCGGTGCGCATGGGCGCGGACATCGGCCAGATTTTCAACGGCCACCACACGCTGGAGGAGTATACGGCCCATCTGGTGAGCACGGTCACGGAGGAAATCCACGACCTGCGCATTGTCATCGACTGCGCCAACGGCGCGGCGTCCAAGACGGCCCGGCGGATTTTCAACCGGTTCGATTGCAGCGTGACGTATATCCATGACCGCCCCAACGGCACCAACATCAACAACGGCTGCGGCTCCACCCATCTGGAGGACCTGGCCAAGCGGGTGGTAGAAGGCGCTTACGACGTGGGTATCGCCTTTGACGGCGACGCGGACCGCTGCCTGGTGGTGGACGAGAAGGGCCGCACCGTGGACGGCGACCAGATCATGGCCATCTGCGCCGCCCGGCTGAAGGAGCAGGGCAAGCTGCAGAACAACGGCTTTGTGGCCACCATTATGTCCAACCTGGGACTGCACAAGTTCGCCAAGGAGCACGACATGAACCTGCTGTGCAGCGGCGTGGGCGACCGCCACGTGCTGGAGCTGATGCGCGAGAAGGGTCTGATTCTCGGCGGCGAGCAGTCGGGCCATATCATCTTCCTCAACCATATGACCACCGGCGACGGCCAGCTGGCCGCGTTGCAGTTCCTGCAAATCCTCAGCGCTTCGGGCATGACTGTCAGCCAGCTGGCGGCCACGGTGCCCCAGTATCCCCAGCACCTGGAGAACGTCAAGGCCCCCTTTGAGAAGGCCGACAAGCAGGCCCTGCTGGAGAGCGACGGCGTGAAAGCCGCCATCGCAGAGGCCGAGGCCATGCTGGGCGAGGATGGCCGCGTCCTGGTTCGCCCCTCCGGCACCGAGGCCCTGATCCGTGTCATGGCCGAGGCCGGTACCCAGGAACTGGCCGAGAAAGCCGTGGCTCTGGTGGCCGCCAGTGTCGAAAACGCACAAAAGGGAAATTAAACAATAAAAAATTTTTATTGCTATTGACAAATTGTGCCGCACTGCATATAATAACCGCATAAAGGAAGTCACCCATGAAGCAAAGCGATATCACTGCATTGTCCGATGAGCAGCTGTGCAGCGCCTGTTCCGACCGGAACGGCGCCATGGAAGAACTGCTGCGCCGCCATGAAAAATTGGTGCGCCGATGTGCCCGGTCCTACTTTCTGGCCGGCGCCGACGGCGACGACCTGATCCAGGAAGGCATGATCGGTTTGCTCCATGCGGTTACACACTTTGACCCAAAGCGCGAGGCGTCGTTCCGTACTTTCGCCACCGCCTGTATCCGCCACCGGCTCATTTCCGCCGTGCGGTCGGCGGGCTCGGCCAAACATCTGCCATTGAACGACGCGCTGCCGCTGCATACCTTCTCTTTGGATGCTCCGCCTGATGAAGGAAACCCACCGCCCACGTTGCAAAGCCCCGAGGAACTGTTGATCGGCCGGGAAGAATTCGCAGAATTTCAGCGTCGCCTGTCCGGCGTCCTGACTCCATTGGAGCAGCAGACGCTGGAGCTCTACCTGGAAGGATTATCCTATCTCGAGATCGCGCAGTTTCTCCATAAGTCCACCAAGAGCGTGGACAATGCCGTACAGCGAATCCGTCACAAGATCGCGCGGCTCCAACCCCCGGCGTCAACGGCAAAGCCGTTCGCAAATATCATCTGACCCTGGTTTTGACGACCAACAAGCATTTTTTGTGGGCATCTTCGCAGGGCAAATCACTAAGAAGCAAAAGAGAGGTAACATCCAATGTACGAAGACAAGACTTTAGTTTGCCAGGAGTGTGGCTCCGAGTTCGTGTTCACCGCCGGTGAGCAGGAGTTCTACGCTGAGAGAGGCTTCCAGAACGAGCCCCGCCGCTGCAAGTCCTGCCGCGATGCTCGCAAGAACGCTGCCCGTGGTCCCAAGGAGTTCTTCACCGCTACCTGCGCTGCCTGCGGCGGCGAGGCCAAGGTGCCTTTTGAGCCCAAGTCCGACAGACCCGTGTACTGCAGCGACTGCTTCGCTCGCATGAAGGGCTAAGAGTCCCATCCCGACCAACCAGGGAGCCGCTGCCAAAAGCAGCGGCTCTTTTTTCTCCCCGCGGAGGGGAATGCCGTAGTATGGAGGTGTGTGCATGCTCAACGTATACGGGGCGCCGTCCACGCGGCAGGGGGGCCATGAGATGGCCTACGACCTGCTGACCCGTGCCTATGAACAGGTGGCGGGTTCGCCGCTGCCGCCCATTGACCGAACCGAGACGGGCAAGCCCTATTTTGTCCGCAATGCCCTGGAATTTTCCCTGACGCATACGAAGACCATGGCCTTTTGCGCGTTGTCGAGCCACGTGGTGGGCATCGATGCGGAAACGGTGCGGCCGGTGCTGCCGCGGGTCCTGGAACGGACCATGAACCCGGCGGAACTGGCATGGATTGCGGAACAGCCGGACCGGGACCGGGCGTTTTTGCAGCTGTGGACGGCCAAAGAGGCTTGGGTGAAGCTGACGGGAGCAGGGCTCCAGGGATGCCCCAAAAGCGTTGTGCTGCAATTCCGGGAGGGGCATATCGGGGTGGAAAATACCCATGTACATTTTTATAGCCGGGAGATCGACGGCGTCCTGGTGACGGTGTGCGCGCCCCTGGCGGAGACCGTGGCGTGGCAGATGGTCCAGCCCGACGGCATTCATAGGATTTAAAAAAACGTCCACGGCGGTTTCGAGGAACCACCGTGGACGTTTTTTGTTCAAATGTATGGGCAGGGCAGGGGAGTAACGTACCGGGCGAATGTGTACCGGCGGCGGGGGCAAGCCCCCGCCCTACGCGGTCAGAACATATCAGCCTGTTATGTGGTTTTCGGCGCGTACCAGCGGCGGGACACATAGGTCCCGCCCTACGAACCACGTCGGCAGTCCGTCCGGGAATGTAGGGCGGCACCTTCGTGTGCCGCCGTGCGGAATATGGGATGGTTCCCCACCGCATCGGGGCGAATCTATACCGACGGCGGGGGCAAGCCCCCGCCCTACGCGGTCGGACCATATCAGCCTGTTATGTGGTTTTCGGCACATACCAGCGGCGGGACACATAGGTCCCGCCCTACGAGATCATACGGAACCGGGTTCCGGCGGGGCTGAGGGGCCTTTGGCCCTCTCACCGCAACAATGCGAAGCATGGATTGAGTGCGCTGCCGCACTTCTTGAGAACCACCGCACCAAATCACTAAAAAATCTCAAAATCCCCAAATTTAAAAGTTTTACTCGATTTTTTTCAAAAAATCGTGGGGTCCAGGGGCAAAGCCCCGGTCGCCCGTCGCAACGGGCGAAATCCCCTTACCGATGCACCAGCTCGTGGATGGCCCGCAGGTCTCCGGCCAGCTTGTCGAAGACTTCGGGACGCAGGGACTGGGGACCGTCGCAGAGGGCGTGTTCCGGATCGTTGTGGACCTCGATGATCAGGCCGTCGGCACCGGCGGCCAGGGCGGCTTTGGCCAGAGGGGGCACCAGCTTGTATTTGCCGGCGGCGTGGCTGGGGTCCACCAGGACGGGCAAATGGGACAGCTGCTTGAGAACGGGAACGGCGGTAACGTCCATGGTGTTGCGGGTGTAGGTCTCGAAGGTCCGGACACCGCGCTCACAGAGAATGACATTCTCGTTGCCGCCGGCCATGATGTATTCGGCGCTCATGAGGAGCTCTTCGTAGGTGGCGGACAGGCCGCGCTTGAGCAGAATGGGCTTTCTGAGCTCGCCCAATACCTTGAGCAGTTCAAAATTCTGCATGTTCCGGGCGCCCACCTGAATCACATCCACATCATCGAAGCAGTCCAGCTGGGAGGCGTCCATGATCTCGGTGACAATGGGCAGGCCGGTGACCTTCTTGGCGATGGACAGGAGCCGCAGGCCCTCGTTGCGCAGACCCTGGAAGGAGTAGGGGGAGGTACGGGGCTTGAATGCGCCGCCGCGGAGCATGGTGGCGCCGCTGGCCTTGACCTGCTGGGCAATGGTGCAGATCTGTTCCTCGGACTCCACGGAACAGGGACCGGCAATGAGGGTCAGAGAGCCGCCGCCCACGGTGGTGTCGCCCACCTTGACCACGGTATCGGCGGGGTGGAACTTCCGGTTGGCGTTCTTGTAGGGCTCCTGGACGCGCTTCACATCATCGACAATGTCCAGCGAAGCAATCAGATTGATGTCCAGATGGGACGTGTCGCCCACCAGGCCCCAAATGGTCTGGTTGACGCCGACGGTGGGATGGATGGCAATTTGGCGTTCTTCCAGCCAGGAGCGCAGGCGGTCCAGCTGCTGCTGGTCGGGGTTTTTCTTGAGAATGACAATCATGGTGTTTCCCTCCGTTTTTCATGGTACAAAAAAAGGACCCGCAGCGGCTGCGCTGCAGGTCCGTTACATGCCTACCGATAGAAGCATTCCATCAGCTTGCGACCTGTTTTTGGCAACCACAAAAAGCCTTACCACCAAAAAAGTAGGTAAAGCTGAAGCTAAAAAAGCCGTATGCAGTTGCGATCAGAGAACGCAGCATGGAAAAAACTCCTGTCTTGCTTTAGATGGGTAAATCATAGCACGATTGCCACCGGAAATCCAGTGGTGAATAGTGACAAATCCGCAGTGGGGAAGCGGCGGCGTTCTTGGTGGTTTTTGGGGCGGCGGAAAAATGGAGGGATTTTTTGAAAAAACCTGTTGACATTGTGAGACCTCTGTGATATCATATTTGAGCAGTCGAGAGACAGAAAAACAAAATAGAGATGCGCGAGTGGTGGAATTGGCAGACTCGCTAGATTCAGGTTCTAGTGTGCATTACGCACGTGCGGGTTCAAGTCCCGCCTCGCGCACCACGTCGGAGCAAAGTTCGCTTTGCTCCGACGTCTTTTTATGCCCATGGCAAAAAAGACGTCATCCGCCCGCTTCCTTGCTCCTCCTCTCCAAATCACAACCGCTTGCGCTGGGTTGCGATTTGGTTTTGAGTGCAAACCTGAATGCTATGATGTTCCATATCGGGGCAAGCAATAAAACGCTTGCTCCGTTTTTTATTTGCCGAATAGGGGAGAGGTGCATGGATGGCAGCGCCCGCCCGGCTGGGCGCTGCCATCCATGGCGCATTACTCGGCATGGACCAATTCCACACTGACCAGTTCCGGCCGGTTGTTGAACCGCACCGGCAGGATGCTGTTTCCGACACCGCGGCTGACAATCATGGTGGTGCCCTGTTCTGTGTACACTCCGCTGTCATACTTGGGGAAGAAGCCTTGATTGGGTGCAATCAGCCCGCCGACCAGGGGCAACCGGAACTGACCGCCGTGGGCATGGCCGGAGAGTACCAAATCCATTTCCGCCGCCACATAGGCGTCGAAGCACTCAGGCCGGTGAGAAAGCAGAATCCGATAGTCTGCCGCCAAATCCAGATTGCGGAGTTTCGTTTCCAGCATACTTTGCTGAATGGAGGCGTTCCGGTCCGTGAAATCCGGGTCATCCAGCCCCACCAGCTGGATGATTTCGCCGTTCCGGGTCAGCGGTACCGCCTCATCGTGGAGGATAACGACGGAATGCGCAAGCAGCATCTGTTCCAGCAATGGAAACTGGTCCACCAGCCGTGCTTCATGGTTGCCGGTCACATAGTAACAGGGGGCAATGGCGGTCAGCTCCCGAATCAGGTCTTCGACGATATCCAGGTTCGGCTGCCGGGAATCCAGCAAATCCCCGGTGAACACAATGCTGTCCGGCTGTTCCGCGGCAATCTGCCGGACGAGCTGCCGGTTGTGGTCACCATACTCGGCGTTATGGAAATCGGACACCACCACCATCCGGTAGTGATCAAAGGCGGCGGGCAGGCGGCTGCTGGCAACGGTGTACCGCGTTGTTCCCACGGTGATATTGCCCCAAACCATCCAGGGCACCAGCACAGCCGTGACCGCTGCCAGGGACAGCAGGCAGACCTTCTTTCGTTTTGACATGAGACTACCTCCACACAGGTTTTGATTGTCCCACTATACTATAACGGCGCGCCGTTTGCAAGACAGCGCCCGGCGCGGCTCCTGGGCCTGTGTGGGTATTTGTGAGAATTGGACAGAAATCCACCACCGGCGGACACTTTTTGTCCGGCCGGTGTCTTGACACCTCTGTTTTTCATTACTATAATAAAGAAAAACTACGCACGGGGCGTCAAATCACAGAGATTCGAGGTTGTTTCTTATGTATCGTATCAAAACGCTCAATAAGATTTCGGCGGCGGGGCTCAATCTGCTGGATCAGACCCGGTTCCAGGTGGGCGGGGACGTGGAGAATGAGGACGGCATTCTGGTCCGCTCGGCGGCCATGCACGACTATGTGTTCCCCGACGCCCTGCGGGCCATTGCACGGGCCGGCGCCGGTACCAACAACATCCCCATTGACCGGTGTTCGGAAAACGGCATTGTGGTCTTCAACACCCCCGGCGCCAACGCCAACGCCGTCAAGGAGCTGGTGATCGCGGCGCTGCTGCTGGCGTCCCGTGACATTGTGGGCGGCTGCAACTGGGTCCGGGAGCAGGTGGCCGACGACAGCGTGAAGGTGGAAGACGTGGTGGAGAAGGGGAAGGCGGCCTTTGCCGGTCCCGAGCTGTACCACAAGACGCTGGGCGTCATCGGCCTGGGCGCCATCGGCGCACTGGTGTGCAACGTGGCGTTGGAGCTGGGGATGGATGTCTACGGTTACGACCCGTTCCTGTCGGTGGGGGCGGCCCTGCGGCTGGACCGCCATGTCCATGTGGTCCAGGACGTGGAGGAGCTGTACCGGGTGTCCGATTACATCACCATTCACGTGCCCTATACCAACGATACGAAAGACTTTATCAACAGTGACACCATCGCCAAGATGAAGGGCCACGTCCGCATTCTCAATCTGGCCCGGGGCGGTCTGGTCAACGACGACGACATGCTGGAGGCGCTGGAATCGGGCCGGGTGGCCCGGTACGTCACCGATTTTCCTGACGAGAAGATCTGCCGGGGGAAGAATGTCATTGCCATGCCCCATCTGGGCGCGTCCACGCCGGAGAGCGAGGAAAACTGCGCCCGCATGGCTGCCGATCAGCTGAAAGAATACCTGGTCAACGGCAATATCCGCAACTCTGTCAACCTGCCCAATGTGGTCCAGGAGTGGAGCGGCATCTGCCGTCTGTGCCTGATTCATAAGAATGTCCCGGCCATGCTGACGCAGATCACCACCATTTTGTCCGATGAGGGCGTCAACGTGGAAAACCTCACCAACAAGTCCAAGAAGGAGTACGCCTACACGCTGGTGGACGTCAACAGCCGAATTAAGGACGATGTGGCCGATGAACTGCGGGCCATTCCCGGCATGATTCGGGTCCGGGTACTGAACCACTGATTTTTGACAAAAAATCGGAAAAGGGATTGACAAGATGGAATCTATGTGGTAAAATGCTTCCTGTGCTCAGCGAGCATGTGACATAGATGCGCGAGTGGTGGAATTGGCAGACTCGCTAGATTCAGGTTCTAGTGTGCATTACGCACGTGCGGGTTCAAGTCCCGCCTCGCGCACCATCTTTGTCAAAGTTCATATTGTACGCGCGAGTGGTGGAATTGGCAGACTCGCTAGATTCAGGTTCTAGTGTGCATTACGCACGTGCGGGTTCAAGTCCCGCCTCGCGCACCAAAGTCGGAGCAAAGGTCCCTTTGCTCCGACTTTTTTATATTTTAAAAAGGAATCGAAACAGAACGTCCCATCCGCCGCCCGTTTCACAGGCGGCGAATGGGACTGGAAGATTACTCCGGGTCATCCCACTGGGGGAAGCCATCCGCAAAAGGGTCCCGGTCCAGATAGGCTTCCACCGAATTGAGCATCTGTTCCATCCGCCGCGAAGCCTTGGCCACCCGGAGGGGTTCCTGGGAGGACAGCTCCCGCTGATACCAGGACAGGGCCTGGTCCAAAGCGGCGCGGGTCTCACCCAGTGACGAGGCGTACAGCCGTTCGGCCCTGGCCAGCAGGGAACGGGGGACCTCCTGTTCCCGTGGATGCAGCTTCAGCGCCGACAGGGCTTGCAGCCGCTTTTCCACCTCCGCCGGGGTCATCTCCTGATTTTGCAGCAGAACGGCCGATTCCTCCTTGATGGCCGTGCGGCATTCCACCTCCAAAAGTCCGTTGATATCGTAGCTGAACCGAATGCGGACCTGCTGGGTCCCGGCCGGGCCCTGGGGCACCGGCACCGACAGCTTCCCCAGCAGGGTATTGTCCTGACAATAGGGCTGCTCGCCCTGGTAGACCTCCACATCCACCCGGCGCTGCCGGTCGCGGATGGTCCAGAAGACGTTTTCCTTGCTGGAGGGCAGGACGCTGTTCCGTTCAATGATGGGGCACATGCGAAGACGGCGGGGTTCCTCCGGGTTGAACACCGCCACGCCCAGGGTAAAGGGGCAGACGTCCGTCAGCACCAGTTCCCGGATGTCGGCGCACCGGGCCTTCATACCGGCGCTGATGCCGGCGCCCAGGGCAATGGCCGTGTCGGGGCGGCTGTTCTGGCACGGCTCCATGCCCAGCGTCTTGGAGATGTACTGCCGGACCGAGGGCATATGGCTGGAACCGCCCACCAGCACCAGTTCGTCCAGCTCCTGGGGCGACAAACCCGCGTCCCGCAGGACCTGCTGGATGGGGGCCGTCAGCCGTTTGAACAACCGGCCGCACTTGCGGATGAGCCATTCATTGGTGATGGTCAGAGAGGCGTGAACGTCGTCGAAGGACACCACCATCATGGCCATGGGCTGGGTGGTCAGGGCGATTTTGCACGTCTCCGCCTGCCGGATCAGCAGCTCCTGCTGTCCCGTTGCCAGATGGTCGAAGTCGATGCCGGTTTCCTGACAAAAGGCCTGGGCCATGGCCAGATCGAAGTCGGAGCCGCCCAACCGGTTGTCGCCGCTGACGGCGGTGACGCTGACGACGTTTTCAAACCGCTCCACCAGAGAAACGTCCAGGGTGCCGCCGCCCAGGTCGAAGACGAGACAGACCCGGTCCTCGCCGCCCTCCTGGATGTGGGCCGACAGGGCAGCGGCGGAAGGCTCGTTGACCAGCCGTTCCACCACCAGACCGGCCAGCGTTCCGGCCCGCTTGGTGGCGGCCCGCTGGGACTCGGTGAAATAGGCGGGCACACTGATGACGGCTTCGGTGACCGGTTCCCCCAGGAAACACTCCGCGTCCTCCCGCAGCCGCCGCAGCACCAGGGCCGACAGCTCTTCGGGATAGAATTGTTTTTTTCCCAGGGTGAAGACCTGCCGGGTCCCCATGTGGCGTTTGAAGCGGGAGATGGTCCGGCCGGGATGGGAGATCAGCCGTTCCTTTGCGGCCTGTCCCACCAGAATAGAGCCGTCGTCCTCCACGCTGACCACGCTGGGTGTCAGATACGCGCCGGACGCGTTGGGAATCAACTGACAACGGCCGTCCTTCCAGACGGCGGCCAGACTGTTGGTGGTCCCCAGATCGATGCCGATAATTGCCATAACCATACCCCATTTCCAATGTATCTTGTTCTATCTTAACAGGGGGAACGGGCCGCCGTCAAGGGAGGGGCGAAAAGTCCCGATGTACAGGGGCCGCTTGCTGTGGTACAATGGAGGAAATTCTTGTATGAATACAGGAGGTGTGCCGTGAACAGTCCATGGAGAGAGTTGGGGCTGCCGGGACCGTCGGATACGGAGACCATCAAGCGGGCCTATGCCCAGCGCATCAAGGAGGTGCACCCCGAGGAGGACCCGGAGGGCTTCCAGGCGCTCCACCGGGCCTATCAGATGGCCCGGCGCATGGCCACGGACCGGCGAAGACCGTCGCCGGTGTTTCCGATGCCGGAAGACCGTCCGGAACCCCAGGAGCCGGAATCGGGGGACCTGGATTTTTCCGCCCTGGAGGAGTCCCAGGAGGAACCGCCGGAGGACGCCAAACCGGAGGAATTGGATTTTTCTTCTCTGGAGGATTCCGAAGAGAAACCGCCGGAGGACGCCGAACCCGAGGAATTGGATTTTTCCGCCCTGGAGGACCAGGCGAAGGAAGACGAGAGCCGGTCCGAGGACTGGGACTTTGATGAGCTGCTGGAGGAGGACGAACCGGAGGACCGGCCGCCGCCGGAAGACCTGCCCCATCAGGCGGAGGCATATGAGACCGTAGGGGGGTACCACCGGAGAAAGCGCGGCGTGGACAAGGTGATGCTGGTGCTGGCGGCGCTGATCCTGGTGCTGCTGTTGGGCCGGGCGGCGCTGCCGACCATCGTGGAACGGGTGCAGCAAAACACATATCCCAAGACCGTCCTGGAACAGCTGGAAGAAGACTGGGGCGTGGAGCTGGTCTCGTCGCCGCAAAACAACAAGCGGGAAGAGCTGCGGTACCTCTACTGGCTGGAGGACAACCCGGAAATCCGCTTCCAGGCCATCTACCGGGGCGGCCGGGACGTGGAAGCGGGGCGACCGGGGTACGATACCAATTATCCCGATGTGCGGCTGTTCTGGCGGCTCCGGGAGTTTGCGGCCCAGTGGCCCGAGTATCCCCTGAGCTTCAATGTGGAGCAGACGGACCACGAGGGCGAGGGAGCGTCGGGCGGTTCGCCGCCGTCGCTGTTTGTGTTCCAGATGCCCATGCATGGCGGAGAGGACTTTGTCCAGGCCCTGGGAGACGAACTGCAAGCCGTGTCCCAGGAATCCTGGTACCAAAAGCAGATGCCGGAATTCCAGGTGTATCTGGTCTACCGGGACAGTATTATTGTCAACTACAATTCTACCACAGCCACGGAGCCCTGCACCGGGGAGACGATGCTGCTGCAATATGAGGAACAATCGGAACTGGCGCTGCTCCACTCCATCCTCTACTATGACGGGCAAATCCAGCGGGACTTCTCCCAGCCGGAGTATGCGGAGGTGGTCCGCAGCGGACAGGCCACCATTGCCGGGGTGGAATACTGGTACATGGTCTGTTGGGACCGGGAGGAAACCGGGATTTCCATGGATTATTACCTGCGCAAGGACCACGAGGGGCTGTACTGCTTGCCCAGCCTGTCCCTCCAGAGCATCAGCGATTTGACACCGACGGAGGTATTGACGCTGGAAGACGGAACCCAGCTGCAAATCTACCGTCTGCCGGAATGACAAATCAGTACAACTTGCCAGACTGTCAAAGAACCCGCTCAGACTGCCGCGACAGAGCAGCAGGGGGTGTGTGCGGGGGACAAAAAGTCCCCTGCACCTATTTCAATAGACCGAAAATTCAACTTCGGAAAAGTTGAATTTTCGCCCTGAGCTTGTCAAAAACACTTTTTTGACAAGCTCAACAAGGCGCAGCCGCACGCGGCTGCGCCTTGTACTTTGTTACGGTTCCGGCTGCGCTTGCAGCAGCGCTTCCTCCGTCCGGAAGGATTGCCGGGCCAGTTCGTTGGTGGTGCGTTCCATGGCGGCGTCCAGAACGGCGCGGCATTCCGCCGTCCGGCCCGTCTCCCGCAGGACACGGACTTTCAGAATGGCCAGATAGTCCCGGGCGGGCAGGTCATAGAACGCCGTCCGGTCCACGCCGGGCAGGGCTTCACATTGGTCCAGCTGGGCTAAATAGGCGTCGGCGTCGTGGGACAGCTGGTATTGAAAGACGGCCTTGTCGATCTGCTTTCCCAGACGTTGGGCCCGCATTGTCAGATAAACCCGGTAGCACAGGCCCAGGAAAATCAGAAGGATACCCAGAACCAGGAGGACCGAGGACAGGGAAGAACCCTCCCGCGACAGATACGCCCGGATGACCCATGCCAGAATGATGCCCCAGAGGAAAAAGACAACAATGCGCAGCAGCCGTCTGCCTCTTCCCGATTTCATACGAAAACCCCCTCCTGTCCGGGCCGGTTGGATTGGAACCATTGTAACACCGGGCAAAGAAAATGGGAAGTCCCTTTTGGAGTGCCCGGAGACAGCATAAAAGCGCCGCCGGTCTAAAGGGGGGAGACCGGCGGCGCGAAAGGAATGGGCAGAATGTTCAGAAAAATTAGTCCACGGTGGAGTATTCGCCGTCCCACAGGACCTTGCGGAACTTGAGGGGATCGGTATTGCCCTCGGTGGAGAACAGCAGCACCTGGCTGAAGCGGTCCAGATCGATGGCGTCGCGGAGATCCTTGTATTCGTCGGTCTCCATGAGGGCGGCCAGCAGGCCCATGCCCACGGCGCCGGACTCACCGGAGATGACGGTGGGATCGCCCTTGACGGGGACGCCCAGCATCCGCATACCGCGGGCGCTGACCCAGTCGGGGCAGGAGACGAAGGCGGAAACGTGGTTGCGGAGGATATCCCAGGAGAGAATGTTGGGTTCGCCGCAGGCCAGACCGGCCATGATGGTCTGGAGATCGCCCTCCACAATGCGGGGGTTGCCGTCACCGGCCAGAGCGCCCTGGTACAGGCAGTCGGCGGCGCGGGCTTCCATGACGACGAACTTGGGAGGATTGTTGGGGAACAGGTTGGTGAAGTAGCCAACGACGGCGCCGGCCAGGGAACCGACACCGGCCTGGATGAACACATGGGTGGGACGGTTCACTTCCACCTGCCGCAGCTGCTCGGCGGCCTCGCTGGCCATGGTGCCGTAGCCCTGCATAATCCAGGAGGGGATTTCCTCGTAACCCTCCCAGGCGGTGTCCTGCACGACCACGCCCAGCTTGGTCTCGGCGGCTTCGGCGGCGGCCATGCGGACGCAGTCGTCGTAGTTGACTTCCTCGATGGTGACGGTGGCGCCTTCCTTGGCGATGTTGTCGTAACGGGCCTTGCTGCTGCCCTTGGGCATATGGACGACGGCCTTCTGGCCCAGCTTGTTGGCGGCCCAGGCCACGCCGCGGCCGTGGTTGCCGTCGGTGGCGGTGAAGAAGGTGGCCTGACCGAACTCGTTGCGGAACTGCTCGCTGGTCAGATAGTCATAGGTCATCTGGGACACGTCGGTGTCCATCTTCTGGGCGATGTACCGGGCCATGGCAAAGGAGCCGCCCAGGACCTTGAAGGCATTGAGGCCGAAGCGGTAGGACTCATCCTTGACATAGAGACCGCCCAGACCCAGATACTTGGCCATGCCGTCCAGGCAGGCCAGAGGGGTGATGGAATACTGGGGGAAGCTGCTGTGGAAGAACCGGGCCTTGGCCACGTTCTTCAGGGACATGATCTCCAGCTGCTTGTCGTCGCTGGCAGGCATCTTGTTGGCAACCCATTTGATCTGCTCTTTCATAGTACATCTCCTGATTATACAAAAATTTTTTGAACAGCAAAAAATTTATTTGTTCTCTGCGTTCATCATATCATATTCCCCAAGGAAGTCAAGGGGGGGAGCGGGGGAAATTTCGGAAAAATCCGTCACGGGGCCAGGATGCGGGCGGCGGTTTCCAGCTGGTCCGCCGTCAGGTCCCAGTCGGCGCTGAGATGCACCAGCCGTGTGTCCCAGCAGAGGACATAGGAGGGGTACCCCTTTGCGTGCTGATAGACGGCGTTGACGCCGGGCAGGGGAGCGGCGGGGACAAAGTACCGTCTGGTCAGGTCTTCCAGACACAGGTTGTAGACCGGGGAGAATTTCACGTCCACGATCTCATAGACAAGGTCCGGCAGGCCGGAATCGCGGGGGGCTTCTTCCCGGCCGGTGATATGCCGGAGCAGAATGGTCTCGTTCCGTTCCGCGTGGGAGGTGTAGCCGCTGCCGTCCAGGTCGGTCAGCAGTCCGATCCGCAAGGGCGGGTCTACCTGGGCTTTCCGGTTATGTAAAATCGGGTTTCCCACCAGAAAGAAGATAAAGGCGGAAACCATCGCGGTTACGAGGAGGACGGACGCAACGCTGGCAATGGTGGTCCAGCGGCGGTTGACCTTGGCGGATGCACCGCGGTATTTCAGAATGCCGTGGACCATGCCGGGGATCAAGAACAGGAGACTGAGGAAGACGGTGATTCCCAGCAGCAGCGGTATCAGGTACGGCAGATTTGCGGCCAGCAGCGTGTAGCAGACGGCGGCACATAGCACGGCCAGCAGCAAAATACGCCGCCGGGGATGACTGGAAACGGCGGGAAATTCCCCGGCCTTGGCTGCGGCGCGGGCCTTGCGGTGCCAGCGATGATAGGAGAGGGTCCTTGCAGCATAGCCCACGAGCAGCAGAAACCAGAGCAGAGGGATGCTCAGTTGGGTCGGAGAGGACAGGGTGAGGATGGGAAAATGCTGGAGGTTGTTGACAAACATTATCAGCTGCAAAACGATCAGCACAGCCCCCAAGACACCGGGCAGAGAGCGTTTGGCCAGTTTTTCCACCGTTTCCAGCACCAGCTGCGGGTCCGTCTCAATGGGCGGCGCGTCTTCGTCTTCGGTGTAAAAGGCCTGTAACGGCCCGTTGGCCGCCGCCACCTCCCAGCCGCTTTGACGGCACAAATCCTGATATTCCTGCTGCCCCTCGTTTCCCTCCGGGTCGAAGACGGAAAAGGTGTCGTGGTACGTCACCGTAAACCGCAGCCGTTTCGGTTCCATACGCCGGTAATGCCAGCCGAAGGTGGTCATCTTTTCCAGCATCCAGCCCCGTGCGGCCATTTCCTCCAAATGCCGGCCCATGCCGTCCAAATCGTAAAAGCTGAAATATTGAAGATGAAAATGGTGCTTTCTCATGGCCGTTCCTCCTCTCCCATGATGCGCCGGAAGTCCGCCGCCTGACGGCACAGCCGGTCGTATTCCTTTTGCAGGGCTTCCACGCCCTTGTTGGTCAGCCGGTAGCTGCGCCGCCGCCCCTCAATGCGGGTCAGCACGATCATGCCCGCGTCGCAGAACTGCTCCAACAGATTGTAAAGGGTACCCGCCCCAATGCGCACCTGCCCGCCCGTGCAGGCCGAAACCCAGTCCATAATATCCATCCCGCACCGCTCCTCCCGCAGACACAGAAGAATATAGTACATCTGTTCCGTCAGAGTTTGGAATTTCTCTCTCGGCATGGCCGTCACCTCCTATAGCGAATATCGATAATACAGGGGAAAGAAAAAGGGGGATTTCGCCCGTTGCGACGGGCGACCGGGGCTTTGCCCCTGGACCCCACGATTTTTTGAAAAAAATCGAGTAAAACTTTTAATGTTTGGGATTATTTATTGGATTTGGTGCGGTGCGCTGGAAGAAGTGCGGTAACGTTCTCAATCCATGCTTCGCATTGTTGCGGAGAGAGGGCCAAAGGCCCCTCAGCCCCGCCAGAACCGGGTTCCGAATGATCTCGTAGGGCGGGACCTATGTGTCCCGCCGCCGGTATGCACCACCCCATATGGATAAAACCGATTGGTTCCGCCGCCGGTATGTACCCCATTTGATCTATCGGGTTGGTGTGTTGCATTGCACCCTGTAGGGGCCGATGCCTACAGAAGGTGAATTGGCCCAACGGGCCAAGAGAGACCGCCCTGGGGCGTCGGCCCGCACACCGCACCCTCAAACACCGCGCCGTCGGTATACACCACCCCATATGGATAAAACCGATTGGTTCCACACTGTAGGGCGGGGGCTTGCCCCCGCCGCCGGTAAATGGTATCCACTACCACCGGGGGCTGAATGGTATGCACCTTGTAGGGGTCGATGTCTACATCGACCCGCACACCGCACCATCGAACACCGCGCCGCCGGTATGCACCACCCCATGTGGATAAAACCGATTGGTTCCACCGCGTAGGGCGGGGGCTTGCCCCCGCCGCCGGTATGGGCCATCGATCATGATAGACGTAGGGGCCGGCATCCTTGACGGCCCCGGATGAGGTGCAGTATGGGCGCGTCAGGGATACCGCGCCTTGCGTCGGATTGACGCCAACCCGATTCCCGACAATGTTTTCTTCACTTGCAGTATAATATCGAATATCGATAATGTCAAGGGGACATTTCCCTTGCACCGCCGCCGGGGAGCGGATATAATATAGAAAACCGAGGAAAGCGAGAAGATAGCATGACGACAAAAGACTTTCAAACCAGGGGAAAATTATCCATTTTCCTCTCCTATTTCAAACCCCATTGGAAATTGTTCCTGTTGGATATCAGCTGTGCCTTTTTGATCTCCATGATTGATCTGGCGTTTCCGCTGGTGTCCCGGACGGCCATGTACGATCTGCTGCCCAATCAGGCATACCGGACGTTCTTTACGGTCATGGCCATTGTGGTGGTGGCCTTTGTGCTGCGGTCCGTGCTGTATTATATTGTCACCTATCAGGGCCATATCTTCGGCATCCGCGTGGAAGCCGATATCCGCCGGGACCTGTTCGCCCATATGCAGAAGCTCAGCTATGGATTTTTCTCCCAGAACCGGACCGGCCAGCTCATGAGCCGTCTCACCAATGACCTGTTTGAAATCACCGAACTGGCCCACCACGGCCCCGAGGACCTGTTCATTGCCACCGTTACCATCGTCGGCGCGCTGGTGATTATGTTTACCATCCAATGGCAGCTGGCCCTGGTGGTTACCATCATGATTCCCGTGTTTTTGGTAGTGATTTTCACCATGCGGGGGGCCATGCGCCGGGCGTCCCATAAGGTCAAGCAGAAGACCGGCGCCATCAACGCCGATCTGGAATCGGGTCTGTCCGGCATCCGGACCGCCAAGGCCTTTGCCAGCGAGGGCGCGGAGCTGAACAAATTCGACCAGGCCAACGAGCAGTATAAAGGCTCCAAAACCCAGTATTATCAGGCCATGGGCCGGTTTATGGGCAGCATGGAACTGTTTATGACCCTTTTAAGCGTGGCGGTTATCACCGTCGGCGGCGGCCTGATTATGAAAGGGACCATGACCTATGTGGATTTGATCACGTTCAGCCTGTATATCACCACGTTTATCAACCCGGTCCGGAAACTGGCCAATTTTGCCGAACTGTTTACCAACGGCTTTGCCGGTCTCGACCGCTTTATCGAACTGATGGCCACGGAGCCCACCATTCAGGACGCCCCCAACGCCAAGCCCCTGGAGCGGGTGGAGGGCCGCATCACCATGGACCATGTGGACTTTGCCTATGAGGATGACGACCGGGACGTGCTGCGGGATGTGTCTTTGACCGTGGAACCCGGCGAGACCATCGCCGTGGTGGGACCCTCCGGCGGCGGCAAGACCACCCTGTGCCAGCTGATTCCCCGGTTTTATGATGTGACCGGCGGCAGCATTGCCATCGACGGCCACGATGTCCGGGAGGTCCAGCAGGATTCTCTCCACAAGAACATCGGCATCGTCCAGCAGGATGTATTTCTGTTCCCCGACACCGTTTTGGAGAACATCCGTTACGGCACCCCTAATGCCACCATGGAGCAAGTCATTGAAGCCGCCAAACGGGCCGAGATTTACGAGGATATCATGGCCATGCCTGAGGGCTTCAATACCTATGTGGGTGAGAGGGGCACCCTCCTGTCCGGCGGTCAGAAGCAACGCATTTCCATCGCCCGGATTTTCCTGAAAAACCCGCCCATTCTGATTCTCGACGAAGCCACATCGGCGTTGGATTCCGTCACCGAAGCCAAAATTCAGAAGGCATTTGACCAACTGGCCCAGGGCCGCACCACCCTGATTATTGCCCACCGTCTTTCCACCATCCGCAATGCCTCCCGCATTCTGGTGGTTTCCGACGGCGTCATTGCCGAGTCCGGCACCCACGCTGAACTCCTGGAAAAAGGCGGCGCTTACGCCGAACTGTACCGCACCCAGGCCGCGGTCACAAAACTGTAAATGCGGTGGGAGGGAATTTCGCCCGCTGCGGCGGGCGGGTATTTCGCGCCGTGCGCGGCGCGACCGGGGGCGCCGCCCCCTGGACCCCTGCGATTTTTTGAAAAAAATCGAGTAAAAACTTTTAACGGTTGGGATTTTTTATTGGATTTGGTACAGTGCGTTGGAAGAAGTGCGGTAAGGCACTCAATCCATGCTTCGCATTGTTGCGGTGAGAGGGCCAAAGGCCCCCCAGCCCCGCCGGAAACAGGTTCCGTATGATCTCGTAGGGCGGGACCTATGTGTCCCGCCGCCGGTACGCACCAAAACCATTGAATTAGCCGAAATGTTCCGACCGTGTAGGGCGGGGGCCTGCCCCCGCCGCCGGTACGGATTCGCCGCAATGCGGTGGGGCCCCATCCCGTATTCTGCACGGCGGCACACGCAGGTGCCGCTCTACAAACACCAACGGACTGCCCATGTGGTTCGTAGGGCGGGACCTATGTGTCCCGCCGCCGGTATGCACCGAAAACCACCGTATGGGCCGAAATGTACCGACTGTGTAGGGCGGGGGCTTGCCCCCGCCGCCGGTACGGATTCGCCGCTATGCGGTGGGGAACCATCCCGCATTCTGCAC
>CALWWW010000035.1 GCA_944385365.1 uncultured Oscillospiraceae bacterium
ATGGAGCGGGTGACGAGGCTCGAACTCGCTACCTCCACCTTGGCAAGGTGGCGCTCTACCAGATGAGCTACACCCGCATCTGCACCGCTTTTGCAGTGCAAATGGTGCCTCCGGTCGGAATCGAACCAACGACACGCGGATTTTCAGTCCGCTGCTCTACCAACTGAGCTACAGAGGCATAGGCGAAGCGCTGAGCGCTGCTCAGCGCTTCCCATTTTGGCGACCCGGAACGGACTCGAACCGTCGACCTCCAGCGTGACAGGCTGGCGTGCTAACCGACTGCACCACCGGGCCATTTGGCCTTGAAAACTTGGGTTTTCCCAACTTTTCTTTGTCGTTCGCACCGTTGGGCGCTATCGACGGGTGTTATTATATCGGATGGTCCGCCAAATGTCAACACCTTTTTTCAAAAATTTTAAAGTTTTTTCAGAATGTCCTGAATCTGCTCCGTGGTGAAGGCATAATCGGTATCGCAGAACTGGCAGCCGATGTGGATGGTCTCCCCATCGTCCACGATCTCCTGCAATTCCTTCTTCCCCAGGCTGATCAGCGTGGACGTGACCCGGTCCAAGGAGCAGTAGCACCGGTATTCCACCGGCGTTGTCTCCAGAAACTCCAGTTCAAACTCCCGCAGCACCGTCTCCAGCAGCTGTTCCGGCGTCATGCCCTGCTCCAGCAGGGGCGTCACGGCTCCGGCGGCCTGGATGCCCGCCTCGATCTTGTCGATGATTTCATCGGGTGCGCCGGGCAGCAGCTGAATCAGGTAGCCGCCGGCGGCCTTGACACTCTGGTCCACATCCACCAGGACGCCCAGGGCACAGGCTGTCGGCACCTGTTCACTCTGGACGAAATACGTGGTGATATCCTCGGCAATCTCACCGCTGACCAGCTCCACGCTGCCGATATACGGTTCTTTCATCTGCAAATCCCGAATTACCGTCAGCATACCATGGCCCACGGCAGCGCCCACGTCCAGCTTGCCCTTGTACTTCTCCAGCAGGGAAATCTGCGGGTTGGTCACATAGCCCCGGACATTGCCCACAGCATCGGACACGGCCAGCAGCGTGCCCAGGGGGCCGTCGCCCTTGATTTGCAGCGTCAGGGAGCCGTCCTCCACCTTCTGCATATTGCCCATCATGGAAGCCGCCGTCAGCAGCCGTCCCAGGGCCGCGGTGGCCGTGGGCAGCGTCTTGTGAATCTGCCGGGCCCGCTCGACGATGCCGGCGGACGTGATGGCTGTGGCCTTGACATAGCCGTCCTTTGTCATGGCTCTGACAATCTTATCGCTCATGGTTCCTCCTTGACTGCCGCAAAATAGATGCGCTGTTCCTTGGGCCGCGGCGGCGTCAGACGGCGGTCCCCCATGGGGAGTACCAGATCAAAGCCCGCCTCCAGCAGCCATTGGGTCAGCTCCTCGGTGGTATAGGCATACTCGGCGTGCTCTTCAAAGCTGCGCCGCCACACGTCGCCGTCCCGCTGGAACAGGTCGATGCCGTAATAGCAGATATTCTCCGCTTCCTCAAACTCCGCCCGCCACACGCAGTAGCTGTCATCGTTTTCGTCCAGAAACACCTGGCCGTCCAGGCCCCGGAGTTTGTGCGCCGAGTTGATATCAAACAGGAAGACGCCCCCCGGCGTCAGATGGTCGTACACCCGCCGGAACGTCTCCCGGACATCGGCTGGGTCGGTGACATAGTTGAGACTGTCGAGACAGCACACGGCCAGCTCCGCCGGCTGGGGCAGTTCCAGTTCCTGCATGGGCTGGCAGATGAACAGCGGCCGCTCCCCTTCCAGCTCCAACGCCTTGTCATAGGCCACTGTCAGCATGTCCTCCGACAGATCGACGCCCAACACCGCATACCCTTTGCGGGCCAGCAGAACGGACAGGGAGCCGGTGCCGCAGGCCAGATCCAGTACGGTCTTGGGGGTCTTCCCCAGGCGCTGCAACACCGACTCCATAAAGTTCAGTGTTTCCTCATATGCGATGTCTTGGGTCAATCCGTCGTAGGAGAACGCCAGGGCCTCGTAGGCGCTCACGCGTCGTCCTCCTCGTCCTCGGACTCCAGCTTGGCAAAAATATCCCGATAGGCGTCGGTACCGTAGTTGAGACTGCGGTTGACGCGGCTGATGGTGGCACTGCTGGCGCCGGTCTGCTCCAGAATATCATTGTAGATCATACCCTGATTGAGCAGCTTGGCCACTTCAAAACGCTGCTCCATGGCCTTCAGCTCCGATACGGTGCACAGGTCCACAAAAAAGTTGTAGCACTGCTCCGGTGTCTCCAGCAGCAGGATCGCACGGTACAGGTCATTTTCGGGATTGGAACGCTTATTGCGGTTATTCACACCTACACCTCCAAAATTTAAAAATGGCCCTATTCGGCCCCATCTGTTTGTTTATATTAGCATACTAAACCGAAAAAGTAAATAGGAACTTGAAAATTTCTACCGGTTTATGGTGTTTTTTCCCCTTTCGTTTCCGATTTGGGGACAACAAAGGCAGGAGACGTTCGTCTCCTGCCCGATCTGCTCTTATAGTGCACCAATGCCTTACTTATCGAAAATCTTCAGCAGGGCATCGATGTCGTCATCGTCCACCTTGGGCTGGGCCGGTGCAGCGGTGCTCTTGGCCTTTTCCCCGGCGGCGGTGAACATGCCGGTGTTCTTGACGGGAGCCTTCGTACTCACATCGTCGAAGCCGGTGGCAATGACGGTGACGCGCATCTCATCGTCAAAGCTGTCGTCAAAGGCAGCGCCGAAGATGATATTGGCGTCGGGGTTGGCGGCCTCCATAACAATATTGGCGGCGGTCTCCACATCGTCCAGTCCCAGATCGGCGGAACCGGTGACGTTGATCAGAACGCCCATGGCGCCATTGATGGAGGTCTCCAGCAGGGGGCTGGCCACAGCGGCCATGGCGGCCTGCTCGGCCTTGTCCCGGCCGGAAGCGGTACCCACGCCCATATGGGCGCGGCCTGCGTCCTTCATAATGGCCGACACGTCGGCGAAATCCAGATTGATGATGACCCGCTCGGAGTAGCCCACCAGCTCGGAAATGGAATTGACGGCCTGCTTCAGCACATCGTCCGCGATTCCAAAGGCGTTGGCAAAGGTGATCTTCTGATCGGTGACGTATTTCAGGCGGTCGTTGGGGATGATGATCAAGGCATCCACCTTCTCCGACAGCTCGGCAATGCCGCTCTCCGCCTGACGCATCCGGTTGGCGCCCTCAAAGCGGAAGGGCTTGGTCACCACGCCGACGGTGAGAATCCCGGCCTCGTGGGCCAGATCGGCAATGATGGGGGCTGCGCCGGTGCCGGTGCCGCCGCCCATACCGGCGGTGATGAACACCATGTCGGTATTCTCCAGGACCTTGGCGATGAGCGCGCGGCTCTCCTCGGCGGACTTCTTGCCAATATCGGGCTTGGAGCCGGCGCCCATGCCGCCGGTGAGCTTTTCGCCGATCTGAACCTTGTTCTCACATTTGGACTTGTTCAGATCCTGCTTATCCGTATTGACGGCAATGAACTCCACACCCTGCATCCCGCTGGCAATCATGCGGTTGACAACGTTGTTACCGGCGCCGCCGACGCCGATGACCTTGATTGAAACTACTTTATCCGTATAAACCTCAGACATTTGGTCTCCTCCTATGTATCTGGATCAACACCCGAAAGTGTACAGCTATGCTATATTACGCTTATCTCTGCTATTTTAACGCGAAAAGAGCGTCAGGTCAATATATTTCATCAATTCTCCGCAGAATTATCGGACGTCCCCGCTTCTTCTCCCGTTTCCGCCCCTTCCGGCCCCTCCGAAGACGTCTGTTCGCCCGTCTCTTCGGTGGGCTCCGAAGTCTCGCCGGTGGATTCTCCATTGGATTCCTCCGCGGACTCCTCCGGCGTCTCCGGCACCGTGACCGTGGAACTCCAGGGTTTGAACACAGCGGCATTTTCCTTTTCCAGCGTCAAATCGATGATGCCGCCCTCGGCAATCTGGCTGTCGGCCAGAATGGCCGTCAGATAGCGCATTTTGTATTCCATCTGGTCCACGCCGCCCAGGTGGATTTCATAGAGCGATTCATACCGGAGAATAATGTCGTAAGGCTTGGTCACATCAATCTCCACAATTTTCGGCAGATAATCGGTGGATTCCAGCAGCTGAATCACCGTCAGCGCCGCGTCCAGCGCCTCTGTCTCGGCACAGGCGGCCTGATTGCCCGCCTGGGGAGTCTGAACCGTGACACCCACCAGCCAGGGATAGGATGACGCCCCCGGCGCGGCCTGCTCCAGCAGCTTGCCGCTGCTGTTCATCAGCCACACCGTACCGTTGGCCGCATAGACGGCGTAAACGGCGTCGCTCTCCCGGACCGTGACGGTGACGGTGCCCGGCAGGGCCCGTCCCACCTGTACATCCTCCACATAGGGCAAGCTGGCCTGTATGCGCCCCGCCACGGTACCGCGGCTGACGGCCAGCAGATTGTCTCCAAGAGCAAGGCCCGAAGCATCCACCACCTCTTCGTCGGTGTAGAGGTTGTTGCCTTCCACCACGATGTCGGTGATCTTAAAAAAGATGGCAGCGCAGAAAATGAAAATGGCCACCACCAGCAGCATGACGAAAATCCTTGCCAGCACGCCGCTGCTGCGGCCGTATCGTCGTTGTCCGCCCGTTGGGGGCCGCCGGACGGATGTTCCGCCGGACGGCCCGTTGTATCTGCCTTGCTCCATACTGTTTCGTTCCTCCTGGCGCCTCCCGGCGCGGTGTTATCCAGTGTAGTCGGTCTCCCATATCCGGGCGCCCACGGCCCGCAGCGTTTCAGCAATGTTGTCATAGCCCCGCCGGATATGGTGGACGCCCAGAACGGTGCTGTCCCCTTCCGCCTGCAACGCGCCGATGAGCAGCGCCGCGCCGCAGCGCAGGTCCGTGGCCTCCAGGACGCCGCCGTGGAGGTGGGGCACCCCCCGGACCAGGGCCCGGCTGCCGTATTGGCGGATATCGGCTCCCAGCCGCCGCAGATGCTCCACATGGCGCAGCCGGTTTTCAAAAATGGTCTCCGTAAACTCCGTGACGCCCGCCGCCCGCAGCAGCGCCGCCATCATGGGGGCCTGGGCGTCGGTGGGAAATCCCGGATGGGGCCGGGTCACCACGGGACCCGGCGTATGTAGCCGTCCGTCCGATTGCAGCAGCAGCCCCCGTTCCGTGGGCCGCAGGACACAGCCGGACCGCTCCAGCAGCTCTGTCACCGGCGTCAATGCGTCCGGCTCGGCTCCCACCAGCTCCACCAGACCGCCGCAGCCGGCGGCGGCACACAGATAGGTGGCCGCTTCAATGCGGTCGGCCATGACCTTGTGACGAGCCCCATGGAGGGGCCGCCCGCCCTCGACGGTGATGGTGCCGGTACCGGCTCCGACGACTTTCGCGCCCATGGCCGTTAAAAACCGCGCCAGGTCCGTGATTTCCGGCTCTCTGGCAGCGTTCTCAATGGTCGTCACGCCCCGGCATCCCAGGGCCATCAGCATGGCGTTTTCCGTGGCCCCCACGCTGGGGCATCGCAAGGGCAGGCAGCAGCCTGCCATACTGCGGCAGGTACAGCGCAGGCTGGGGCTGCATCCTTCCCAGCAGGCCCCCAGCTCCTCCGCCGCCCACAGATGCAGATCGATGGGCCGCCGTCCCAGGGCACAGCCGCCGGGCAGGGAAAGCTCCGCCCGTCCGCAGCGGGTCAGCAGCGCCCCCAGAAACAGAATAGAGGAACGCATACCGCCCATGAGGTCTCCCGGAATATCACAGCGGTCCACCGTGGCGGCGTCCACCGTCAGCCGGTGGTCCTGCCGGACCACCCGGCATCCCAGGTGCTCCAGAATGGCGACGGCCGTATCCACATCGGCGATGCGGGGACAGTTTTCAATTTCACAGATTCCGGCGCAGCAGATGCACGCCGCGAGAATGGGCAGGACGCTGTTCTTGGCCCCGTGGATGGCCACGGTCCCCTCCAGCGGCCGCCCGCCGTTGACCCTATACGCTTTCATAGCTCCCTCCGCAGTTCTCAATGGGACTCTCCATGGATATCCCGAGCTTGTCAAACAGGTCTGACAAGCTCGGGGCGGGAATTCAACTTTGGCAAGTTGAATTCCCGGTCAATTCAGATCGGTGCAGGGGACTTTTGTCCCCCGCACACACCCCCTGCTGCTCTGTCGCAGCAGTTTTACGGGTTCCTTGACAACTGGATATCCCATCCTATGCGGAAAAAGCGGTTATTGTGACTTGGCCAGTTCCAGCAGCACGCCGTAGATCTGTTCGGCGGCGTCCACCACGGCAATCTGCCGCAGGGCGCTGCGCATGGAACTGCGCCGCGCCTGGTCCTTCAGGAGCTTTTGGGCCGTCTCATAGAGACGGCCGCCGTAGCAGTCCCGTTCCAGCAGAACCTCCGCCGCGCCGCGCCCTTCCAGCAGCCGCGCGTTCTTCTCCTGGTGATTGTTGGTGGCGTTGGGCGACGGCACAATGATGCAGGGCGTGGCCGACGCCGCCACTTCGCTGATGGTGGCCGCGCCGCCCCGGCAGATCACCAGGTCCGCCGCCGCCATCAGCAGGGGCATGTCGTAAATGTACTCCCGCAGGTCAATGGACGGGTGTTCCGACAGGTCCACTCCCGCCTCCTTGACATACTGGGGCATCCACCGCCAACCAAAGCTGCCGGTGGCATGGATATGATTCCACGGTTCTCCGTCGGCAATCTCCCGGACGAAGAAATCGGTAATCTTCTTGTTCATTTCCCGTGCGCCCAGGCTGCCCCAGCAGGACACCACCAGGGGACGGTTGTCCAGGCCCAGGGCTTCTCTGGCCGCTTCCCGGGTGGTATAGAGAAATTCCGGCCGCACGGGCATCCCGGTGACCACCACCCGTTCCGGGTTCTCATACTGTTCCCGGCTCTCCTCGAAGTTGACGAGAATGCGTTCGGCCCCCTTGGCCACCATTTTGGTGGTGAGGCCCGGCACGGCGTTGGACTCATGGACCGCCGTGGGAATATGCCGTCTGGCCCCCTGCCGCAGCATGGGGAAGCTGGCATAGCCGCCGGTGCCGAGAATCACGTCGGGCTGGAACTGGTCGATGATTTCATCGGCCCGCCGCAAGGCCCGCCGGATGGTCCGGATGGTCCGGAAATTGTGGGCAATGCCCTGGGGCGTCAGCTTCCGCTGAAAATTGGAGATGGTCAGCGTCCGCAGATCAAACCCCTCCCGGGGCACCAGCTTCGTCTCCATGCCGTCGTCAGCGCCGACAAAGAGAATGTTGCTGTTGGGACTGCGCTCCCGCAGGAGCTTGGCGACGGCAATGGCCGGATTGATATGGCCGCCGGTGCCGCCGCAGGTGAAAATGACATTCATGGCGTCGCCTCCCGGACCTGCTGTAGATTGCGCTTGGTGTTGCGTGAGATATTGAGAATGATGCCCATTTCACCCAGCTGCATCATCAAAGCCGTGCCGCCATAGGAGAAAAACGGCAGGGAGATACCGGTGGAGGGCAAAAAGTTGGTGACGACGCCAATATTGAAGAAGACCTGCAAAGCCAGCAGCGTGGAAAGGCCGGCGGCCACCAATGTGCCGAACCGGTCTCTGGCCCGCTGGGCAATGAGGAAGCCGCGGACAATCAGCAGCACGAACAGCAGAATGATGACGACCGCGCCGATGAAGCCCAGCTCCTCGCAGACAATGGCGAAGATATAGTCGTTGTGTTCCTCCGGCAGATAGAGGTATTTCTGGCGGCTCTTGCCCAGGCCCAGGCCCATCAGGCCGCCGGAGCCGATGGCATAGAGGGACTGGACCAGCTGCAAGCCGCTGTCGGAGGGGTCGCTGAAGGGGTCCCGCCACGACTCCAGACGGGCCGCGGCATAGGGGAAAATGGCAAGATACAGCGCCGCGCCTGCAAGCGCCACACCGAAGCCAATGAGAAACCACTTTTTGGGGGTGCCGCCCAGGAACATCATCACCGCGCTGGTAGCGCCGATGATCAGGGTGGCCGACAGGTGGGGCTCCAGGGCCAGCAGGCCCGCCGTCACCGCCAGAACGCCGGCAAAGGGCAGCACGCCGTATCGAAAGGTGTTCATTTTCTCCCGGAAGTTGGAGATCATATTGGCAAAGAGCAGCACCACCGCCAGTTTGGCCACCTCCGAGGGCTGGAACTGGCCCAGGCCCGGCAGGGTGATCCAACGGGTAGCGCCGCCGGATTCGGTACCGATCAGGGGCGTCAGCAGCAGCAGCACAAAGCAGCCCGCCGCCAGGAACAGGGAGATGGGCCGCCACAGCTGGTAGTTGAAGCGGCTGGCGGCGTACATACCGGCAATGCCGATGAGGGCAAAGCGCAGCTGCCTCCAGAAGTAGAAGGCCGAGTCACCCTCATCGGTATAGGCTCTGGCATAGCTGGCCGAGAACATCATGATGACGCCGATGGTCACCAGCAACAAAGTCAGGATCAAAAAAGGCAGATCCAGCATTCCGCGATCGTCTATGAGTACCTTCTCTTTCTCTTTTGTCTGGGTCGTTGCTCTCATGGGTCCTCCTTTTGCCGATTGCCGGTTAATAGCGCCCGGCTACGCCCACAAAGGCCGCCGCGCACAGCAGCAGCGTCACCACGGTAAACACCGTGAAAATTTTTACCTCGCTCCATCCCGACATCTCAAAGTGATGGTGGATGGGCGTCATTTTGAAAATCCGCTTGCCATGGGTCAGCTTGAAATAGGTCACCTGCATCATCACCGACACGGTTTCCATGATGTAAATGAGACCGACGGGAATCAGAACCAGGGGCATATCCATGGCAAAGGCCAGGCCGCAGACGGCGGCGCCCAGGAACAGGGAGCCGGTATCGCCCATAAACACCTTGGCCGGGTGGAAGTTATAGACCAGGAAACCGGCCAGACCGCCGAACAGCGCCGCCGGGAACAGGGCCAGCGTGTGCAGGCCGCTCTCGGGGAAGATGCTCCAGATGGAAGCCGTCACGGCGAAAAAGGCCATGACCGGCATGGTAACGCCGGTGGCCAGACCGTCGATGCCATCGGTCAGGTTGACGGCGTTGACGCAACCTACAATGACGAAGATGGCGAAGACCATATAGACGATCCAGTTGATTTCAAAGGTCACATTCCAGAACGGGATGTACAGGTGGTTGGTCAGATGGCCGCTCCAGCGCAGCAGCGCCAGATAGCATCCGGCAGCCGCCAGCTGCAGCACCAGCTTTTGCAGCGCCGTCAGGCCCAGGTTTCTCTTCTTCTTCACCTTGACGAAGTCATCCAGGAAGCCGATGGCGCCGAAGACCAGGGAGAACACCAGCACAAACAGGTGCTCCCAATGGCCCGACAGCACGCCGCTCCAGCCGAAGAGAATCATGGAAAAGGCCGCGGCGGCAATGAAGATGATGCCGCCCATGGTAGGGGTACCAGCCTTGGAGTTGTGCCAGCTGGGACCCACCTCCCGGATGGACTGACCGGCTTTCAGGGCTCGCAGGGCCGGAATGCACAGTTTTCCCAGCAGCAGCGCCGCCACAAAGGCCACCGCCGCCGTCAGCAGGGGCAGGGCCACCGCTTGGAATTGTAAATCGTTCATGGATGGGTTCTCCTCCGATGTATGCTTCAGATATCCTCTTCCTTCCAGAACAGCTGCAGCACCCGCTCCATCTTCATGCCGCGGCTGCCCTTGAACAGCAGAACATCACCGGGCCGGGCCTGGAAGCGCAGGTCGTGAATCAGCTGGTCCTGGTCGTCGTAAAAGTTGGCAAATTTGTTTTTCATACCGCCGGTGACCGCGCCGGTGGCCACACGGTTGGCGTTGACGCCGTAGGCAAAAATCCGGTCGATCTTGCGGATTTGGGCGATCCGGCCGATGCGGTGGTGTTCCGCCATGGCGCAGCTGCCCAGCTCCAGCATATCGCCCAAAACGGCGATCTTCCGGCCCTTGCCCTCCACGACCCGGTCGGCCAGAACGTTGATGGCGGCCTCCATGGACTCGGGTCCGGCATTGTAGCAGTCCTCAATGATGGTATAGCCGTTCTTCTCGTAGATCTTCTGGCGCATACCGGCGTTTTCAAAGGTCGCAAGGCCCGCCTGGATGTTCTCCACCGTGGCCCCCTGCAGCATGGCCGCCGTAATGGCCGCCAGGGCGTTATACACCGTATGCTGGCCGTTGGCGGGTACGAAAACCTCAAAGCTCTGGCCGAAGGCCGTCACGTCGAAGCGGACGCCGCTGTTGTCGCTGCGGATATTGCTGCCCGTCACCTCGCACAGACTGTTATCGATGCCGAAGTAATGGGTCTCCATGGCCAGCTCCTTGCGCTGGTTCCACAGCAGCGGCTCGTCGCCGTTGAGGACCAGGACGCCGGTCTCCTTGTCCATGCCCTCGAGAATCTCCATCTTGGCCTTGAGGATGCCCTCCCGGGAGCCCAGATGCTCAATGTGCATGGTGCCGATATTGGTAAAGATGGCCATGTTGGGCCGGGCAATTTTGGTCAGGTAGGACATCTCGCCAAAGGCGCTCATGCCCAGCTCCAGAACGGCCAGCTCCGTGTCCTCCTCGATATCCATGACCGACATGGGCAGACCCAGGTTGTTGTTGTGGTTGCCCTCGGTCCAGATGGTGCGGAACTGACGGTTCAGAATGGCAGCCAGCATTTCCTTGGTGGTGGTCTTGCCCACGCTGCCGGTGATGGCCAGGACCTTGGCCTTCATAGTCTGGCGGTATCCGGCGGCAATGGCGCCGAAGGCCAGCAGCGTGTCCTCCACCTGGATATAGGGGACGTTCTTGGGCTGCTTCTCCTTGCTGGCATTGAGGACCGCCACCGCGCCGTTCTCCACGGCACGGCTGATGAAGGTGTGGCCGTCCACCCGTGCCCCCACCAGGGGAATGAACATCTGGCCGGGCTTGACCTCCCGGGAATCGGTGGAAACGCCCCGGACCTCCACTTCCCCGTCCGTCTCGTGGAGGGTGCCGCCGCACCACTGGGCAATCTGCTTGAGTTTCGTCGTTTTCATATCCGTCGCTCCTTTATCGGTGGGTCCACGCCCGCCCTCTCTCTTTAGTGACCGGCCAGATGGGCCGCTACCTCTTCCCGTTCGTCCAGATGGGTTTTCTCTGTGCCCAGAATCTGATACGTCTCATGGCCCTTGCCGCAGAGAACAATAATATCGTCTTTCTCCGCGTGGTCCATGGCCCAGCGGATGGCCTCCCGCCGGTTTTCAATGACCACATAGGGCTTTTCCGTGCCCGCAAAGCCCGCCACAATCTGGTCGATGATGGCCATGGGGTCCTCGGTTCGGGGATTGTCGGAGGTGATAACCGCCAAATCCGACAGCTCCACGCCGATGCGGCCCATAATGGGGCGCTTGATGGGGTCCCGGTCGCCGCCGCAGCCAAAGACGGCAATGACCCGCCCCTTGCAGAAGCCCTGGACCGCCCGCAGGACATTTTCCAGTCCGTCGGGGGTATGGGCATAGTCAATCAAAATGGTATACGGCTTGCCCGGCGTGGGCACCACCTCCACCCTGCCCTTGACGCCCCTGGCATTGCTCAGCGCCGCGGCAATCTCCGGCAGGGACAGGCCCAGCTCCAGAGACGCGCCGATGACCGCCAAAGCGTTATAGACGGTAAAGCCGCCGGGGATGCCCAATGTCACGGCCTGACACTGTCCGCCGCTGCGGACCGTAAAGGACACGTGATCCGACGCCAAATCCAGGTCCGTGGCCGACACCTGGGCGTCGGCTCCCCGTGCCGTATAGGTGCGGATGGTACAGGTGGCGCCATCGGCCATGGTCTCCCAGGCCGGGTCGTCATGGTTGAGGACGCCGGCCTTGCACCGGCGGAACAGCTGGGCCTTAGCCTTGCCGTACTCCTCCATGGTTTTATGGAAATCCAGATGGTCTTCCGTCAGATTGGTGAAGACGCCCACGGCAAAGGGAATGCAATCCACCCGGTGGAGCACCAGAGCGTGGGACGACACCTCCATGATGGCGTGGGAGCACCCGGCCTCTACCATACGGGCAAAGAGGCCCTGGAGCTCAAAGCTCTCCGGCGTGGTCCGCTCCGTCTCAATGACTTCGTCGCCGATCATGTTCTGGATGGTGCCGATGAGGCCCACCTTGGCCCCATAGCACTGTTCCAGCACCGATTTCAAAAGATACGTCACGGTGGTCTTGCCGTTGGTACCGGTGACGCCCACCACCGTCAGCTTCTCCGCCGGATGGTCAAACCAGTTGGCGCCCACCTGGGCCAGGGCGGCCCGGGTGGAGGACACGGTCACATAGGGAACGTCCTCCTCCGGCGGCCGCTCACAGAGCACCGCCACAGCCCCGTTTTCCACAGCTTTGTGGATAAATCGATGGCCATCGACTGCGTAGCCGGTGACGGCCACAAACAGGTCACCGGGCCGTGTGGTGCGGGAGTCGTAGCTGACGCCGCCGATTTCCAGGTCCCCGTCGGCATGGGCCGACAGCGGTTCCAGTCCGGCAAGCACTTGTGACAGTTTCATGGAAGTCTCTCCTTTTCCGCCGGGGCCGCGGCTCCGGCACTAATCCTGTGCGCTGTGATTGGTGAATTCCACGGTGATGGTGGTGCCGCGCGGCACTTCCGTACCGGCTTCCACATCCTGATAGGTGACGCTGACGGCGTTGTTGTTCTGGTCGGTACCTTTGGCCAGAATGTACAGTCCCCGATAGGCCGCCGTATCGTTGGCCTGGGCCACAGTCAAACCCGTGAAGTCGGGCACTGTCACCAGGTCCGTCGGCTTTTCCTCGCCCATGTAGAGGATGACCTCCGAAGCGCCGGGTACCTCGGAACCGGCAGCGGGGATCATATCGGTGACCGTGTCGCCGTCGCCTACGGTGCGGTAGGTCAAGCTCCGCTTTTTCAGCGTTTCCGCGGCGTCGCTCTCGGTCATATTGCGCACGTTGGGTACGGTGACAGCGATTCTCTCGATATCGTCGTCATTATAGTTGGGTTCCACGCCCAGATAGGGCAGAATATCGGTAAACACATCGCGGACCGTGGGCGCGGCCATGATGCCGCCGGAGATATAAAGGCCCGTCGCCGTAGAGGGGGTATCCAGCGCCACCAGGACCACATACTGGGGGTCGTCGATGGGGCCGACGCCCACAAAGGACACAATCTTATCCTCGACCATAATGCCGTTTTCGTCGAAGACGTCGATCTTCTCCGAGGTGCCGGTCTTGCCGCCGATGCTGTAGCCGGCCACCTGGGCATTCTGCGCCGTGCCAATTTCCACCACGTTGCCCATGAGCTGGCACATGATTTTGGAGGTCTCCTCGCTGATGACCTGCCGGATGACGGTCCGCTCGTTCTTCTCCACCACATTGCCCTCGTCGTCCAGCACCTCGCTGACCACATAGGGCTCCAGCACATAGCCGCCGTTGACCACGGCGGAAATGGCCCGCACCAGCTGAATGGGCGTGACCTTGAAGGTCTGGCCGAAGGAGGCGGAAATGGTGTTACTGATACCGCCCGCCACGGTGGCTTCCAGCTCGTCGCGGCCGTAGAAGTAGCCCGAGGCTTCGCCGGGCAGATCGATGCCCGTCTTGCTGAGCAGGCCAAAGTCTCTTACATAATCATAAAGGTTTGTGCCGCCCAATGCAAGACCGATGTTGGCAAAAGCGATATTACAAGAATTTTCCAGTGCCTGGCTGGTGGTCTGGGTGCCGTGGCCCTCGTCCTTCCAGCAGTGCAGCGTCTGTTCACGGCCCGCAAAATCATGGGCGCCGTCACAGTAGAAGGTGTCGTCCAGGGTGACAGCCCCTTCCTCCAGGGCCGAGGCCAGCGTCACCAGCTTGAAGGTGGAGCCGGGTTCATAGCCGTCGGACACGGCCCGGTTCCGCCACTGGGCCAGCTGCGCCGCTTCCACGGCATTCAGATAGGTATTCATGGCCTCTTCATATTCCGGGCTGTCCTTGCGATACCCCTGGGCAGCCTGATACAGCTCGTCAAGCTCCGCCGCCGTCTTCTCGTCATAGATTTTCTGGTAGTCGTTGGGGTCGTATGTACCCATGGTGGCCATGCCCAGAATCTCGCCGGTGTTGACGTCGGCCACGATGCCGAACGCGCCGTTGAGCACATCATATTTTTCGATGGCCGTTTGCAGGTTCTTCTCAAGATAATACTGCACCGTGGCGTCGATGGTCAAGACCAAACTGTTTCCATCGTCGGCATCGTAATACTTTTCATAGTTGTAAAGCATCTCCGTGCCCAGGTTGCCCTTGGTGGTGATGATCTCACCGGCGGTGCCTTGCAGATAGTTGTCGTAGTAGGCTTCCAGGCCGTTGGCGCCCACGTTATCCTGCCGGGTGAAGCCCAAAACCTGGGCGCACAGGGTGCCGTAGGGGTAGGAGCGTTTGGTGTCCGGCTCCAGGTAGACGCCTTTGATCTCGTTTTGGTTGATGAAGTCCCGGACCTCCTGGGCCAGGTCCGCGTCGATTTTCCGGCGGATGACCTTATACCGCATTTTGGTGTCGGCGGCCTGTTCGTAGATCAAACTCTCCTCCACGTCCAGAATCTCCGCCAGACCCGACGCGATAAGGTTCAGGTTCTGCTGTTCCGTGGCGATCTGGTTGGGGTCGATGAAGACGTTCTCCACCGTCACCGACTTGGCCAGAATGTTCATGTTGCGGTCGTAGATGACGCCCCGCTCCGCCGACAGCGACGTGCTGCGGGTCTGGTTGGCAATGGCCATCTGTTCATATTTGTCATGGTCGAGAATCATCAGCTGGAACAGCGTCCAGATCAGGGGCACAAAGGCCAACGCCACCAAAAGGGTGACGACCATGGTCCGGCGCAAAATCCCCTGGCTGGCCCGCTGGCCGGGGTTCTGATGGGGCTGCTTCCACTTACGGTTTTTGTCTGCCATGTTGTTCCGTGCCTTTCTGTCCGCAGTGCTCAAACACGGACGGACGGAAAGCTCCGCCGTCCGTGTTCCTCTGATCTGATGCGTCGCCCGGAGGCGTCCTGCACCATACTTATATGATGGCGGTCACTGGAGATATGCCACCAATCGCGCCACACCGTCCACCAGCTTCTGGAAAATAGAAGCGTCGCTGCCGCTGTCCTGCTGCAATACCTCGCCTCGGTCGGTGCCGGTCAGGTCCAGATACACCGTCTGGTTGGCCGTGGGCTGGACCATGCCCAACTCCATGGCCCGCTTCTCAATGGCGTCCATGTCGATCTTGCTCTCGTACTCCGTCTGGAGCATCTCATTGTCGTGGGCCACTTCCTCCAGCTGTGTGGTGAGGGCGCTGGCCTGGGAGGTGGCCTCGTACAGATCGGCCTGGGTGAAAATCACCAGGGCCACCATCACAGAGATGGCCAGGAAGCCCAGGACCATGCCGGGCATCACCGGCAGCCGGGCCCGGACCACCTTCTGCCGGACTTTGGCCGGGGCCTGCCGTTCCTCGGGCAGCTGGGCCGGCTTCCGCTTGGGAAGCGCCGTCTCATAGGCGCGGACGTCATAGGCGGCCGCGCCGTTGGTCCGATATGTCCGTTGTCTGTCGATTCGCTTCTGCGCCATTTGACATCCATTCCTTTCTATTATAGATTACAGCTTTTCCGCCACCCGGAGCTTGGCGCTGCGGGCCCGCGGATTGCGCTCCAGCTCTTCCGCGCCGGAGACGATGGGCTTGCGGGTCACCACCCGCACCTGGGGCGTATGGCCGCAGACGCACACCGGGAAGTCCGGCGGGCAGGTGCAGCCCTTGGCCGCCGCCGCCATGGCGTTTTTCACAATCCGGTCCTCCAGGGAGTGGAACGTAATCACCGCCAGCCGTCCGCCGGGATTCAGCCGCGGAATGGCCGCCTGCATCATATCGCCCACGGAGTTCAATTCGTCGTTGACCGCAATGCGGATGGCCTGGAAGCTGCGCTTGGCCGGGTGCTGCTTTTCCCGCAGCGCCTGTCCCGGCATGGCGCTTTTGATGACGTCCACCAGTTCCAACGTGGTATCGATGGGTTTTTCTCCCCGACGCCGCTCGATGGCCGCGGCAATCAGGGGCGCGTACCGTTCCTCGCCGTACTCAAAGAGAATCCGCCGCAGCTCCTCCCTGGGCCAGTGGTTGACCACTTCCCAGGCCGTCAGGCTGTCGCCGCCGTCCATGCGCATGTCCAGGGGCGCGTCGGCCATATAGGAAAAGCCCCGGGCCCCGTCGTCCAGCTGGGGCGAAGACACACCCAGGTCAAACAGCATACCGTCCACCTTGTCGATGTGCAGATCGTCCAGGATGCGGTCGATTTCCCGGAAGTTGCTGTGGACCAGCGTCACCCGGTCCATCCAGGGGGCCAGCCGCTCCTGGGCCACCCGCAAAGCCACCGGGTCCCGGTCCACGCTGATGAGCCGGCCCGTGGTCAGCCGTTGGGCGATTTGGCTGGAATGGCCCGCGCCGCCCAGGGTGCCGTCCAGGTAGATGCCGTCGGGCCGGATGTGCAGCGCGTCGATGCACTCGTCCAGCAAAACGGAAATATGATGAAATTCCATATCAGAATCCAAGCTCCTCCATGGCTGCCGCCAGATTTTCCGGCGTCAGCGTCTCCTGCTCCAGGGCTTCATAGGCGGCGGAATCCCATATCTCCGCATGGCCGCCCTGGCCGATGAATGTCACGTCCTGCCCCAGCCCGGCATACTGCCGCAGCTCGGCGGGCAGGGAAAACCGGCCCTGCTTGTCCGGTTCGCACTTGGCCGCGTTGGCAAAGAGAAAGCGCATCTTGCGGGACTGAGAAATGGGCAGGGCATTGTATCGGTCCACAATGGCCTGCCACCCTTCTTCGGTATACACCGAAAGACAGTGGTCCAGTCCCAGTGTCACATAGAAGGCATCGCCAAGCTCCTCGCGGAGCTTGGCGGGAACGAACAGCCGGCCTTTGGGGTCCACCGCGTGCTTGTACTTGCCGAACATCGTTCCACCTCCTCCGCGTTTCTTCCTATCTTTATCATTTCTCTTCCACTTTACTCCACTTAACTATAATATACAGCCCAATAACACATTTTGCAATCCCCATACAGAATTTTTGTAATGAAAAATTTGGGATTTTGGGTCGTTTTTTTCGTTATTTTTCAATTTATGAACATATGTTCGATTATAGAGCAAAGTGGAACGCGGTGGCGTTTCCCACCGCGTTCCACTTTGCATTCAGCGGGTCGGAACCACCTGCAAGGCCCGGTCGCCGTCGGGTGCCACCTCCACCGCCCGGCTGCCCTCCCGCAGCAGCAGGTCCGCCAGCGGGTCCTCCACCTGTCGCTGGATGGCGTGGCGCAGAGCTCTGGCTCCCCCCTCCCGGCCCAGGCAGCCCCGTGCCAGACAAGCCGCCGCACCGCTGGCCAGCCGCACCTGGGCCCCGCGGGCACGGGCCCGGCTGGCTGTATCCTCCAGGAGCTTTTCGGCAATACCCGTCAGAGCCGTTTCATCCAGGGGCCGGAACTGGGCCACACAGTCGATGCGGCCCAGGAACTCCGCCGGGAAATGGGCCCGGAGACAGTTCTGCACCCGCTCCTCCCGGCTGGAGGGCTGGAAGCCCAGACCGCCCCGGCGCTGTTCCTCGCCGCCCAGGTTGGAGGTCATGACGATGGTGGTGTTTTTGAAGTCCACCGTCCGGCCCAGGGTATCCGTCAACACGCCGTCCTCCATGATTTGCAGCAGGATATTGCACACGTCCCGATGGGCCTTTTCCAGTTCATCCAGCAGAATCAGGGCGTAGGGTTTCCGGCGGACCTTTTCCGTCAGCTCGCCGCCCTCCCCGTGGCCCACGTATCCGGGAGGCGCGCCCACCAGACGGGAAACGCTGTGCTTCTCCATATATTCGCTCATATCCAGACGGATTATGGCGTTGCTGCTGCCGTAAACCGCCGCCGCCAGCGCCTTGCACAGCTCCGTCTTGCCCACGCCGGTGGGACCCATGAACAGCAGAGACGCCAGGGGCCGCCGCTGGTCGGCAAGGCCCGCCCGGCCCCGCCGGATGGCACGGGCCACAGATTCCACCGCCTGGTCCTGGCCCACGACCCGCTCTTTCAGGGTGGTTTCCAGCATCAGGAGCCGCTGGCGCTCTCCCCCGCTGATCTGGCCCAGGGGAATGCCGGTCCGGGCCGAGACGGTTTCCGCCAAATCCTCCGCCGTAACCCGACGGGGCCGGGTCAGCGCCTGCAAAGGCCGGACAATGGCCTGGAGCCGGTCCCGCAGCTCCGCCGCCCGTTCAAACCGTTTCTCCCGGATGGCGGCGTCCAGCTCCTTGCTGATCTGCCGCTCGGCCAGCACGGACGGGTCGGGCCGCCGGTGGCCCAGGAGCTTCGTCCGGGCCGCCGCCTCGTCCAGCAGGTCCACGGCCTTGTCCGGCAGGAACCGCTCGGTCAGATACCGGCACGACAGGTCCACCGCCGCCGCGATGGCTTCATCGGTGATCTCAATGCGGTGGTGTTTCTCCAGGCCCGGCCGCAGCCCCTGGAGAATTTGCCGGGCCTCCTCCCGTGTGGGTTCCGGCACCGGCACCTGGCGGAACCGCCGGTCCAAGGCCGCGTCCTTTTCGATGTGCTTGCGGTACTCCTCCAGGGTGGTGGCGCCGATGACCTGAATCTCCCCACGGCCCAAGGCGGGCTTCAGCAGATTGGAGGCGTCAATGGCCCCTTCGGCGGCGCCGGCCCCCACAATGGTATGGAGTTCATCAATAAAGAGAATCACGTTGCCCACCCGGCGCATTTCGGCAATCAAGTCCCGGATGCGTTCTTCAAACTCGCCCCGGTACTTGGTCCCGGCGATGATGCTGGCCATGTCCAGGGACATGAGCCGCTTGCCCCGCAGAATCTCCGGCACCTGTCCCAGGGCCAGCCGCTGGGCCAATCCCTCCACAATGGCCGTCTTGCCCACGCCGGGCTCACCAATGAGGGCCGGGTTGTTCTTCTGCTTGCGGCAGAGGATTTGCAGGACCGTTTCGATTTCCCGTTCCCGGCCAATGACCGGTTCCATGGTGGCGGCCTTTTCCACCAGATTGACACAAAATTGATCGACTACTCTCATAAGGCTGCACCTGCTTCCTTCATATTCCATGGAGAGTTTTCCCCGGTGGAGGAATTTTATACCTTTGCATTTGTGCCGCTGTATGGTACACTATATCTATTCTGACACAGGAGGGATGGCCATGGCGGAAACCCTGTGGAACGGCATCACCATGGAAACCGCCGACGGCGTCTTTCCCCTGACCACCGATTCCACGGCCCTGGCCCACTTCGTCCGTCTGGGGCGGCGGGAGCGGGTCTGCGACCTGGGCTGCGGCGGCGGAACGCTGGGTCTGCTGCTCTGCGGCAAACGGGATGACTGCGCCGTGACCGGTGTGGACTTGCAGGAAACTGCCGTGGAATTGACGGGCCGGAACATCGCCCGCAACGGATTACAGGCGCGTATGACGGCGCTTCACGGTGATCTGCGGGACATCCGGGCCCTGCTGCCCGCCAACGGCTTTACCACTGTGGTATCCAATCCCCCCTACTTCCCCGCCGGGTCCCGGACCGCGCCGGAAGCCGCCAAAGCCGCCGCCCGGTCCCAAAACCACTGTACCGCGGAGGACCTGTGCCGGGCCGCTGCCTGGCTTCTGTCCACCGGCGGCCGCTTTTCCGTGGTGTACCGGCCCGAGGCCCTCTGCGATCTGTTCTGCGCCCTGCGGGGCGCGGGGCTGGAGCCGAAGCGTATGCGGCTGGTGCGCCACCGTTCCGGCAGCCCCGTCAGCGTCGTGCTGGTGGAAGCGCTGTCCGGCGGCAAGCCGGGGCTCCGCTGGGAGCCGGAGCTGGTGCTGTACCGGGACGGCGGCTCCCCCACCGCCGACTGCGCCGCCATCTACCATCTGTGACCTGCAAAGGAGAACTGTACCATGTCCGGTATGTTATATCTGGTCCCCACGCCCATCGGCAACCTGGGCGACCTGTCCGACCGCATTCGGGAAACCCTGGCCGAAGCCGATTTCATCGCCGCCGAGGATACCCGAGTCTCTTTGAAGCTGCTGAACCATTTGGGGCTGAAGAAACCTCTGGTCAGCTATTTTGAGCACAACCGGGCCGAGAGCGGCCCCCGCATTGTCCAGCGGCTTCTGGCAGGCGAGACCTGCGCCCTGGTCACCGACGCCGGTACCCCCGCCATTTCTGACCCCGGCGAAGATTTGGTGGCCCTCTGCGCCCAGGCGGGGATCACCGTCTGCGCCATTCCCGGCCCCTGCGCCGTCATTACGGCGCTGGCCGTCTCGGGTCTGCCCACGGGGCGGTTCACCTTTGAAGGGTTCCTCTCCACCAATAAAAAAAGCCGCCGCAGCCATCTGGAACAGCTGCGGGGCGAGACGCGGACCATGGTGTTCTATGAAGCGCCCCACAAGCTGTGCCAGACGCTGGCGGATTTGGCGGACTGCTTCGGCACTGCCCGGCGCATTTCCCTGTGCCGGGAGCTGTCCAAGCTCCATGAGGAAATTCTGCGCATGACTCTGGGCGAAGCCATCGCCTATTATGAGGCCCAGCCGCCCCGCGGGGAATACGTTCTGGTATTGGAGGGCGCGGCAGCCCCCGCCGAACCGGAGATCACCGTGGATATGGGTGTGGAGCGGGTCCGGCAGCTCATGTCCGAGGGGATGCGCCACAAAGACGCCGTCAAACAGGCGGCCAAGGCCCTGGGGCTGGCCAAAAATGCCCTGTATGAAGCCACTTTGGAAACAGCCACGGAATCCGATTGAAAGAAAGAAGGAACTGTTATTATGTATGAAGCCCTGTACGCCCCCATCCCTGATGTCAACGCCTATCTGGACCGCCTGGGTCTGACCGCTCCCCTGCCGGTGAGCCTGGAAACCCTGGATGAAGTCCTGCTGGCCCATCAGTGCCGGATTCCCTTTGAGAATCTCCAGTGCTTTGAGGAGCATCAGGAGCCGTCTCTGGAAATACCGGCCCTGTTTGACAAGATCATTGTACAGGGCCGCGGCGGCTTCTGCTTTGAACTCAACGCCCTGCTGGAAGCGCTGCTGCAAACGCTGGGCTTTGATGCCTGGTCGGTGACGTGCCGCATTGTCCGGGGAAAAAATTTCATTCCGCCCATGCTCCACCGGGGCATCCTGGTGCAGCTGGACGGACGGCGGTATTACTGCGACGTGGGCTACGGCGGTCCGCAGCCCTCCTTTGCCGTACCCCTGGACGGACGGCGGGAGAAAAACGGCGAAACCTTCTGGGGAGAACCCCTGGGCAATGGCTGGTATGCCGTCAGCCGTCTTACCAGCCAGGGTGAGGCCGAGCGGGTCTTTGAGTTCCCTGATCAGCGGCAGCCCGCCAGCTATTTTGTCCCCTATAGTTTTTACTGTGCCCGCCACCCGGATTCCCTGTTTTCCCAGCACCGCATTATCAACCTGCGGACCAAGACTGGTTCCCTGGCTCTGACGGACGATACGCTGACGGAGCGGGACGGCGACGCGGTAACGGAGGTTCGCGCCGATAATAAACAGGCTCTGTCGGATTTGCTGCTGCGGCGTTTCGGTATCCACTATACCTTTGAATAAGCGCAGTCTCACCGTTTTGGACGCAAAAGATAAAAGTTTTACTTGATTTTTTTCAAAAAATCGCAGAGTCCAGAGGCAGCGCCTCTGGTCGCCCGCCGCAGCGGGCGAAATCCTCTATCGTCCATAGCGCCATCCGCAGATGGCGCAATCTCCGGGGCGTCAGCCCCAAAGCCGTCGTTCCCACCCCTCGCGGGGTGGAGAACGGCGGCTTTCCCGTTTTCCCGCCGCTGGTACGCACCATCGACAGTGCTGAACGTAGGGGCCGGCATCCCTGACGGCCCCTGACGGAATGTGCCCCGGACGCGTCAAGGATGCCGCGTCCTACGAAACGGTTGCGCATTCGCCCTTATACGCCGGTCAACGTCACTTGCTGCGGCACGGCGGCACACACAGGTGCCGCCTTACGAACATGAACAGACTGCTCCGCGTCATTTGTGGGGTGGGTACGTCATCGGACACGGTACGACATAAGGCCGCCGTCCTCCACCCACTGACGGGGTGGGGACGGCGGCCTTCGGCTTTGCCGGGGATTGCGCCATCTGCGGATGGCGCTTGGAACGCTAGGGTGTTTCGCCCGCCATTTATTCGTTGAAC
>CALWWW010000036.1 GCA_944385365.1 uncultured Oscillospiraceae bacterium
CTTATCCTTGCTGATCTCGCCGGACGAGAGTATAATACCCTTATCTAAAAGAATGTTATTATTCATGTGTCCTCCTTGTTCTGAATGGTGCCCGTGGTGCCCAAATGGTGCCCGTACGGGAAAAATGAAGTTGTAAGGTCATGCGGACACAAATAACAAGATACGAAAAAAGCCCATTTTTACAGGCTTTCGGGACGTATTTTATACGGACTTGTGCGGAGATATAAGGGGTTTTAGCCGTTTCACGCCCCTCGAAATCGTTTGATCCGCAAGGGTCCGTGGGTTCGAATCCCACCGTCTCCGCCACAGACACCGGCAAATCGTGCGATTTGCCGGTGTTTTTATGCCTGCGGACAAGGCAGACGGCGGAATCTTTCTTGCCGCCTGATTGGGTATTTGGTATAATGCAACTGTATAGCCGCCCCACAAAAATCTGTGGTGGCTGGAAAGGTGGATACTTATGATTTTTGGTAAATGAAACCCCAGCATCAACGACAAAGTTTATCCTGCTGCCATCCGCAAAGCCCTGGACTATCTGCGGAACACAGATGTAATGGCGCTGGCGCCCGGGCGCTATGAAATTGACGGCGACCGCCTGTTCCTGAACGTCATGGATATGACGACCCATGGCTTTGATGGTTCCCACCCGGAGATTCACGAGAAATACGCCGACCTGTTCTACTGGGCCGAGGGCGGAGAGAAGATCGGCGTCTCCGCCTACACCGGCAAGGAACCCATCTGTGAAGCCAAGCCGGAAAATGACATTGCGTTTTTGGAGTCGGCGGTGGATGAGAGCTTCCTGATTGCCAAGGAAGGCGATTTCGCGGTGTTCTTCCCCTGGGATGCCCATCGTCCGGCCCTGATGCTGGGTGACGCCCCGGCCACCAGCAGAAAATGTGTCATCAAAATTCAAATGTCTCTGTTTGAGGAAAGATAAAAAAACAGGAATTGTGCTGTTGGCTGCCTGCATCCCATACTGGGGGCAGCGGCTTGAATGACATACATTGCGTCCTATAGGAAAAAGCGATTTTCTCGTGAGAGAAAATCGCTTTTTCTATGGATATCAGATTAGTATGCGTCCAAATCGCGTCCAACGGGGTCGATGTACTCGTTGCCGTACTTACCGGTGGTTTCTTTGAGGTGATATGCCTTATTGGCATATTCGATGAACTCGGAATCGTACTGCTTTTCATCGGGAATGTAGGCCTTGCCCTTTTCACGCTTACGCAGATTGAAGTGTTTCATCTGGTCGCGCAGGAACGCTGCCTGGTTGCGCATCTCCTGGCTGGAAGCGTTCGACTCCTCGCTGATGGCGGCGTTTCTGGTGGCCGCCTCGGTGATCTGAGTCACGGAGTTTGCAACCTGCTGGATGCTCTGCATCTGGTCGGTGGACAGGCCGGAAACCTTCTCGACGATTTCCACGATCTGTGCGATCTTCTTGTGGATGCCCTCGAAGATGGCGGCGGATTCCGTTGCCAGATTGGAGCCGTGCTCCGTCTGCTTGATGCTGTTCTCGATGAGCCGGTGGCTTTCCTGAGCGGCTTCGGCGCTCTTCATGGCCAGGGCGCGGACCTCGTCGGCAACAACGGCAAAGCCCTTGCCGGCGGCGCCTGCACGGGCCGCCTCGATGGCGGCGTTCAGGGCCAGAATGTTGGTTTCGAAAGTGATATCATCAATGGCCTTCATGACGGAAGAAATCTTCTTGGAAGCGTCACGCATCTGGATGACCGAATCATACAGCACCTTCATATGCTCATCGCTGGTCTTCAGATCGGTCTCGATGGCCTTGGTGATCTCGTAAGCGGACTGTGCCTGCTCATCGTTGAAGCGGATCAGCTCGCTGACGTGCTTCATCTCGTCGGACAGGCTCTGTGCTGCGGCGGCCTGCACGGTGCTGCTCTCGGCCAGCATATGGCTGGCAGTGGCGATTTCATCGGCACCGGCTGCCACGGAATGGGCGGAGTCCACAATCTCATTGAACATGATATCGTTGGACTGCACCAGACGGTACAGGCTTCTGCCCAGGCTGTCGCGGCGGGAACGAATCTTGACGAAGGCAGTCATATCGCCGTCGGCAATGCGCTGCACCACCGAAACGTTCTCCCGGATGTTGTCGGCCATCATGTGGAAAGCCGAAATCATCAGGCCCACTTCGTTGCCCGTGTTTTCCTTCTCCATATCACGGAGCTTATCCTCGGCAATATCCAGATCGACAGAGCCCATGGACAGGTCTCTGGACCAGTCGGCAATCATCATGACAGGGGAGGCAATCTGCTGCGCCAGTCTTCTGCCGTACAGGTAGGAGAAAACGATAATGGCGATCATGGTAAGTACGATGATGACAATAATCGTAGCTATCAGCGATTCAAAGCTGTTGATATTGTCGGCAATCTTGGCGGAGTACATGCTGTCGATCTCGTACAGGCCGTCGATCACATCGGCTGTTTTGGGGTCCAGCTCCGCGAAGAAGCGTTCCGACGCCAACGCCGGATCGGTGCTGCGCAGATTGAGCAGCTCTTCCGCCAGAGCGTGGATTTCATCATGGGTTTTGGTAATGCTCTGCGCGGTCGCGCCGATCTGACCGGCAGCACCGCTGGCCTCATAATCACTCAGCCATTGGCCGAACGAGCAGGTCTTGGAGTTCAGGCTGCCCGTAAAGGCGGAGCCGGTTTCCAGGCTGTTGATCAGGTCGGAACGCCATTGGTAGTGGGAAGCGATGGTGTTGGAAATCTCTGCCCGGTCTGCGTCCAGTGTGGTGGTGTTTCCATAGAATTTGAATAGTACGCTCAGGCATATAATTGTAATGACACCCAGCAGAACGGACGGCAGGAGTACTTTAAAGTATCCATCCAGAATCCGCCTGCGAATGCTCTTTTTTGCCGAAATACCCGATTGCGTTTTTTCCATGCTTTCCTCTCTCCTTTTTGGAAAATGACTGTATGTTTACTCATTTTTGCCTGGGTGTCCAACGCGAAACCGCGCACGTGGAGGGACCGATCTGCCCGCTTCCGGCAACGCGGCGCGCACAGCCCCTCTCCGGCCAATTTCAATGGACAGACGAAGTAACAATATTTGTATGCTAATTCTACCATATGCACATAGCGTTTGCAAGTCAACAATTGTATGTTTCTGCAAGAATATTGTATGCAATCCGCCCAACGGCTGGTGCCGTTTTGGTATGCGGTGTCCTGGGCGGCGGGTTTGAAATTTGTACGGACGAAAAACCGGCAGACGGTGAGGCGCAACGCTCCAACTGTGACAAGACAACGGCCTGAAATGTATAGGGCCTACTATTATTATAGAGTATGGAGACAGAGAAAAATAAGACTGTCAAACGCAAAGAAACCGTCCCAAACAGAAATCAAGTCCCGGAACGGGCCGGGCATGGACCGGCAATGCAGCTGCCGGCCCGCTGGCGGCCCCTTCCGGGACGTTGGGACCATCCGCCGGCTTTGCCGGGGACGATGCGTGTTTCCGTTATTCCTGATGGAAGACTTCTTCCATGTCGGCCCACCATTCGGCCTCGGTGTGGGAATCCACCGGCTGCTGGCAGGGCTTGCAGACGGCCCACCAATCCTGGGTCACCGGGTCCGCCGCCATTTTGGCCATGTCGGCCTCATAGTCGTCGCCGATGTATTCAAAGTAGGAAAAGAGATAGTGATCCCGCAGAAAGATGGAATAGTTGCGGATGTTGCACTCGGTGATCATCTTGGCAACATCGGGCCAAACTGCCGCATGCAATTCTTTGTACTTTTCTTCCTGCTCGGGACGTACTTTGATTACCTGACCAACCCGCATCATAGTCAATCGCTCCTTTTTTCAATTTCATCGTTTTCGTGAATGTACGATGAGAATTCTATGCAAATTCAGCCAATTTATTCCATACTGCGCGGTGCGGCAGTAATGGCAACAAGAAAAGAAATTTGTATAAATTATATAAAAATAGAGAGAAAATATCGTTAAAATAGTGCAAAACATAGACGATTCTTTGCTATGAAACAGAGTATAGCACCGCTGTTTGCTTTTTGCAAGCTCTTTTTTGCACCGGTCTGGCAGAGGGCAGCAGGGAACTGCCGGAAGCACGGAATCCCCACGGAAATTATCCATAAACTGCAGTACCATACTGCGGGTTGTATGGAAAGAAGATGTGGCCCAAATCCGGCTGTCGGGCATGAGAGTTTATTTTTGTACAATTTTAAGCGCGTTTCATCTATTGAAGCCCATGGGCGGATTTGTTATTATACCCATAAAGACAGGGAAACGGACCAAAAAATTATGAATTTTGAACAGGAGGCGTATGTCTTATGAACAGTAAAGAACGATTTCATGCTACTGCCAAACGGGAGACTGTTGACCGTCCTGCCGTCTGGATGAGCGCGCCGGTGGGGGCGGAACTGGACGCCATGTGCCGCCTCTACGGCGCAAAGGACTGGCATGAATTGCAGGTTCTGGCCGGTGACGACGTCTATGCCTTCGACGTGCCCTATGATTCCGGCTACGCCACCAGCATCGCCGCCGCCTTTGACTGGTACATGAACGGCTCCAACGTGGACCCGGAACACCGGACGCTGACGGCGGACGGCTGTTTCAAGGACGCCGAGGAGCTGGAGGACCTGGACTTTTTCCCCTGGCCGGACCCCAGAGACTACATCGACGTGGAGGAGGTTCGCCGCCGCATTGATGCGGCGCCCAAGGACCGGGCTACTTTGGCCCAGGTGTGGAGCGCCCACTTCCAGGACGCCTGCGCCGCCTTCGGCATGGAAACGGCGCTGATGAACATGATTGCCAACCCGGAAATCTACCGGGCTGTGGATGAAAAAATTGTGGAATTCTATCTGCGGGCCAACGAGGTCATTTACGAGGCCACCAAGGGCAAGCTGGACGCCATTATCATTGCCAACGATTTCGGCACCCAGCGGGGCCTGCTGCTGTCCCGGCAGATGATCCATGATTTTGTGATGCCCGGCGCTAAAAAGATCATCGATCAGGCCCACAGCTACGGCGTCAAAGTGATCTACCACTCCTGCGGCGCCGTCTTCGACGCCATTCCGGAGCTGATCGAGGTGGGGGCCGATCTGGTCCATCCCATCCAGGCGGCGGCCGTCGGCATGGAGCCAGAACGGCTGAAAGCTGCCTACGGCGATCAGGTGGCCTTCTGCGGCGGCGTGGATATTCAGCACTTGCTGCCCTGCGGCACACCGGAGCAGGTACGGGAAAAGGTCCGCGAGCTGCGGGCGCTGTTCCCCACGGGCCTCGTCATCTCTCCCAGCCAGGGCGTCATTCTGGACGATGTGCCGCCGGAAAACGTCAAGGCCATGGTGGACGAAGCCATCCGTATGTAAATTATCACGATTTTTGATCGATTTGAGAAAGGAAGTAATGTTTTATGACCTCCAGAGAGCGCGTTCTTGCCGTATTCAACCGTCAGATTCCCGACCGTGTGCCCGTGTGGTGCGGCGCTTCCCCGGAATTTATGGAGAAGGCCCGGAAGCACCTGGGCGTCAGCGACGATGAAGCCGTATACCAGCGGTTCCGCGACGATTTCCGCCGCGTCTACTCCCGCTATGCCGGTCCGGAGAAGTTTGATCCCGTCCTCAATGCTGCCAACGGTACCCGCCGCAATGTCTTCGGCGTGGAGCGCATCGGCGAGGGCTACGGTGTGCCTGCCAATACCCCGCTGAAGGACGCCACCCTGGAGGATGTGGAAAACTATCCCTGGCCGTCCCCCGATTGGATTGACGTGTCCCATATCCGGGAGGACGCGCTGCAATACGGCGGCGAGTATGCCATCATGGGCGGCGAGTGGTGCCCCTTCTTCCATGACCTGCTGGACCTGCTGGGCATGGAGGATGCCCTGGTCATGATGTACGAGGAGCCGGAGGTGGTCCACGCGGTACTGAACCATCTGGTGGATTACTACTACGAGTGCAACAAGCGCATCTTTGAGGCCGCCGGTGACGTCATCGATATCGCCTTTATGGGCAACGATATGGGCTCCCAGAATGGCCCCCTGGTCAGTGTGCCGCTGTTTGAGGAGTTCTTCGCGCCTCAGTTCAAGCGCCTGTGCGATCTGGCCCACAGCTATGGCATCAAGACGCAAATGCACTGCTGCGGCGGCTTCTATCAGCTGATTCCCAGTATGCACAAGTGCGGCATTGATTGCGTCCAGAGTCTCCAGCCTGTCAACGAGGGAATGCAGCCTGCCAATTTGAAGAAGAATTATAACGATATCATGCTGATGAACGGCTGTATCGACTCCATCAATAAGCTGATCTACGGCACGGTGGAGGATTGCGTGGAGACGACCAAGGAAGTGCTGTCCATTATGAAGCCCGGCGGCGGCTATATCCTGTCGCCCAGCCATGATTATCTGCTGGAGATGACGCCGGTGGAGAATGTGCTGGCCATGTATGATACCTGCTACGAGTTGGGCGCATATTGAGCATACATAGTGAAAAGGAAAAAAAGATAAAAGTTTTACTCGATTTTTTTGCCAACTGTGAGGATTTGGACGACGCCATTGCCGCCAATTTCCCGTGGCCGGACCCGGCTTTGTATATCGACCCCGACGAGTGCCGCCGTCTGGTGGACGAGGCCCCCAAGGACAAGGCCGTGCTGGGCATGGTCTGGGCCTGCCATTTCCAGGACTTCTGCGCCGCGTTCGGTATGCAGACGGCGCTGATGAACATGGTCAGCTGCCCGGAGCTGGTCCATTATGTCAACGATAAGATCATGGAGTTCTATCTCAAGGCGCTGGCCATTTTCCTGGATGCCACCAAGGGCAAGGTCCACGCCATTCTTATTGGCGACGACCTGGGCAGCCAGCTGGATTTGATGATCAGCCCCAAGCTGGTGGAGGAATTTGTCATCCCCGGTGCAAAGCAGCTCATTGATCTGGCCCACAGCTACGGCGTCAAGGTGATCTATCATTCCTGCGGCTCCATCGTCAAGGCCATTCCGCTGCTGATCGACGCCGGTGTGGATATCATCCATCCCATTCAGGCGCTGGCCAAGGGCATGCAGCCGGAGAACCTGAAAGAGAAATTCGAGGGGAAAATCTCGTTCTGCGGCGGCGTGGACACCCAGGACCTGCTGCCCAACGGCACGCCGGAGCAGGTGCAGGCGGCGGTCCGCCATCTGCGGGAGCTGTTCCCCACGGGCCTGATCATTTCGCCCAGCCATGAGGCCATCCAGTGCGACGTGCCCCCGGCCAATATCAAGGCCATGTTCGATGAGGTCCAGAAGATTTACGGATAACAGCTGATAAAAACGCCGAACGCTGCAAGCAATGAGAAAGAAGAAAATTCGTCCATGTTGGAGTGGCCGGATACGGTATAGAGGGAACCAGAAACATCATATTCGGAAACGGCCGCGCCGCCCGGTGTGGCCGCAGAAAACCCGCCCACGGAACAGCTTCCGTGGGCGGGTTTGTTAATCATAATGGGTGTTTTACACCAGCTTGCCGTATTCCTCGTCGGAGACAGGCTCCAACCATTCATTGGAGCAGTTCACGCCGGGGACCTCCAGGGCCAGATGGGAGAACCAGCTGTCGGGGGCTGCGCCGTGCCAGTGCTTGACGCCGGTGGGAATGTTGACCACGTCGCCGGGATGCAGCTCCCGGGCCGGTTGGCCCCACTCCTGATAATAGCCGCGGCCTGCCACGCAGAGCAGCATTTGGCCGCCGCCCTGCTGGGCCTGATGGATGTGCCAGTTGTTGCGGCAGCCCGGCTCAAAGGTCACATTGTACACCCCTACCGGACCGGCGGCCAGGGGCTGCAAGTAGCTTTGCCCCACAAAATACTGGGAAAATCCGTCGTTGGGTGCGCCGATGGGGAAGACCATGGACTGCTGGTGGCGGGCCTTTTCGTCGGTCTCGCCGTCCTCCGTCCAGACTTCCTTGGCCATGCGGAACGCCGCCCAGGCCTTGGGCCAACCGGCATAAAAAGCCGCATGGGTGAGAATTTCGGCGATTTCCTGCCGGGTGATGCCGTTCTGTTTGGCGGTGGTCAGATGGTATTGGAAGGAGCTGTCCACCAGCCCCTGAGCCATCAGGGATACCACCGTGACCAGGGAACGGTCCCGCAGGGAAAGGGCTTCTTCCCGGCTCCAGACCTCCCCGAATAATACATCGTCATTGAGTTGGGCAAATTTGGGCGCGAACTGGCCCAGCGCGTCTCTGCCCGCCGTCTGTTTGACTGCCATATGCAAATTCCCTCCTAGGAAAGCGAAAATGTGACCTGTACGGTGCCTTCTCCCGGTTTTTCCTGCAGGTCCGTGGGATCGTCGATGCGGGCAAGCCGGGTAAAGTTCCAGGAGTTGGTGCCGTAATAGATGGTGATTTGATTGCCCTGGTAGAGAATCACGTCGCCGGGCTCCGTGGTGATTTGCTCATCGCTGCGGGTCAGCGTCGTGCCCAGGGGGCCGACCTTCTCAAAACCGCCGTAATCCTCCATGGTCACGGTCACCGGTCCCTGGGCCAGCAGGTCCCAGAATTCCTCGGCGGAGGGGTTATCGGCAAAGGTGGCCGTAAATTCGTAGTCGCCCACGGTAATTTTCAAGGCGGATTCCTCCTCGATGGGTTCGGTTTCCACGTCTGGACCGGCGGTGTCGGCAGGTTCCGACGCCTCGGGTGTGCCGGTGTCGGCAGGCTCCTGTTCCTCGACGGATACCTGGGGCGGGAGCGTGATGGGGTCCGCCGGGGCTTCGCCGGCTGTTCCGCAGGCGGAAAGGCCCAGGGCGGCCAGAAGTACGTAAAGCAGCTTTGTCATGGTGTTTCTCCTGCTGCCTTAGTGCAGATACGTCTGGAAAAACTGCGTAATCCGGTCAAAGGGAATGATGTCTTTCCGATCGTAAAGGTCCGTATGGACCGCGCCGGGAATCAGCAGCAGTTCCTTGTTCTCCGTGTGGGGATTGCCGTTTATCATGTCGGCGTAGGCGTCCCGGCTGAAGTAGCAGGAGTGGGCCTTTTCGCCGTGAATCATCAGCACGGCGCTGCGGATTTCGTTGCTGTACCGCAGAATGGGCATATTGAGGAACGACAGGGCGGAGGTGACGTTCCAGCCGTCATTGGAGTTCAGGGACCGCTCGGTGTAACCCCGTTCCGTCTTGTAGTAGTCGTAATAATCCTTGACAAAGAACGGCGCGTCCTCAGGCAGCGGGTCCACCACGCCGCCGGCCCGGGAGCAGCTGCCGGAACGATAGTCCGCCGTCCGCTGGGCGTTGAGGGCCTGTTTCGTTGCAAACCGGGCGTTGGCGCTGTCGGCGGCGTCAAAATAGCCCTTGGCATTGACCCGGGTCATGTCGTACATGGTGGCGGTGACGGTGGCTTTGATGCGGGTGTCCATGGCGGCAGCATTGAGGGCCATGCCGCCCCAGCCGCAGATACCTAAAATACCGATTTTCTCCGGGTCCACAAAGTCCCGGGTGGACAGGAAATCCACGGCGGCACAGAAATCCTCCGTGTTGATGTCGGGGGAGGCCACGTTCCGGGCTTCGCCGCCGCTCTCTCCGATAAAGGATGGGTCAAAGGCCAGGGCGGCAAAGCCGCGGGAGGCCAATTCCTCGGCGTACAGTCCGGCGCACTGCTCTTTTACCGCGCCGAAGGGTCCGGCCACCGCCACGGCGGGCAGCATTCCGGTGCTTCCCTGGGGCAAATACAGGTCCCCGGCCAGCTCAATGCCGTACCGGTTGCGAAAGCGCACTTTCTCACGGGTGACGGTCTCCCGCAGGGGGAACGAATATCCGTTGTATCTGGACTTCATCTGCACAATCCTCCTCAGACAGTTTTACCGAGATCAAACGCCCGCTGCAACGCCGGGTGGCCCTGAATCTCACCCACGGCGGTGACGCCGCCGGCAAAGACCGTCCCGGCCAGCCGGGATTTTTCAAAGCAGTCAATCCAGCCCTGGAGCCCCGTTACCGCGCCGTCCACCGTGTGTTCGTCCGCTTCCGCCGCCGCAGCCAGCAGATAGATGTCCCGGAACTGATAATCGGCGGGGAACAGGGGATTGGCCCGGTCCAGCAGGGTCTTCATCTGGCCGCACATACCATAATAATAGATGGGCGTGGCAAAGGCGATGACGTCGGCAGTCAGCATCTTTTGGGTGATGGCGTCGGCGTCGTCCCGGATGATGCAGCGCTGGGTGTTCTGGCAGGAGAGACACCCCTTGCAGAATCCAATGGTTTTATCGTACAGCGTGATTTTTTCCACCTGATTTCCGGCTTCCTGGGCGCCGCGGACAAAGGCGCCGGCCAGGGCGTCGGAGTTGCCGCCTTTCCGGGGGCTGGTGGAAAGGACCAAAACCGTTTTACTCATAGCAGTTCCTCCTCACTGATGGTGCGCATGGGCTTGGCGGGGACGCCGCCGACAATGGTGTTTTCGGGCACGTCCTTGGTAACCACGGCCCCGGCGGCCACAATGGCCCCGTCTCCGATGGTCACGCCGGGCAGGACGATGGCCCCCGCGCCAATCCAGACCTTGCTGCCGATGTGAATGGGAGCGGGAATCATGTCGGCCCGCTTCCGGGGCGACAGGGCGTGATTGAGGGTGGCCAGCACCACATTGTGGCCGATGAGGGTATCGTCCCCGATGTAAATGCCGCCCTGGTCCTGGAATTTACAGCCCATGTTGATAAAAACCCGTTTTCCAATGTGAATGTTTTTGCCGCAGTCGGTGTAAAAGGGCGGGAACAGTCCGAAAGTCTCGTCCACCGGCTGGCCGATGAGCTGAGAGAACAGGGCCCGCAGCTCTTCCGGTTCATGGTACCGGCCATTGATCTCCGCCGTGATGCGCAGGGCCTCCTGGCTGGCGGTGTGCATGAACAGATGGGCTTCGCTGCTGCCGGACACGGGCGCGCCGCTGTTCAGATGATTCAAAAATGCGTCTAGTTCCATCTTGCGCTCCTGTTCCAATGTATTTATTCAATTCGATTGTAACATCTAACCGACAGAATAACAAATACCTATATAGAATATCTTATTATGCTTAAAAGTAATGGAAAGAACGGGGCGCGGTTTTGGCCGGGAACGGTTGTTCCAGACGGGGGTTCTGTGATAGAATACGAAAGGAATTTGGGGATGGGGACGGTTTCCCATCCGACGGAGGCACAGAGGATGAAACGGGATTTGACCACCGGACCGGTGACGGCCACCATGGTGACCTTCGCCCTGCCCATGATTCTGGGTAATATTTTGCAGCAATGCTACAATCTGGCCGACACTTGGATGGTGGGCCACTACATCGGCGCCGATGCCCTGGGGGCCGTAGGCAGCGCTTATACGCTGATGACCTTTCTCACGTCGCTGCTCATCGGCATGTGCATGGGTGCGGGGGCGCTGTTTTCCATTCGGTACGGACGCCGGGAGCTGGAGTCCATGCGGGAGTATATGGCCGCCTCCTTTGTGTTGATTCTGGCCATGACGGCGGTGCTGACGGCGTTGGCGTATGCGTTTCTAACCCCCATCCTGCGGTTGATGCAGACGCCGCCGGAGGTCTTCGACGCCATGGGCGACTATATGCGCGTCATTCTGGCGGGACTGATCTTCGTCTATCTCTATAACTATTTTGCTTATGTGCTTCGGGCCACGGGAAATTCCGTGGTGCCGCTGGTGTTTTTGGGGATCAGTACCGTTCTGAATATTGGGCTGGATTACGTCTTTGTGGCGGTGCTGCACCGGGGCGTGGCCGGAGCCGCTGAGGCCACAGTCATTGCCCAGGCGGCGGCGGGGCTGGGCATCGCCGGGTATACGCTGCTGCGGGAACCGCTGCTGCCCCGGCCGGGGCAGGGTGTGGCCATCCGCCGGAGCCGGATGGGGGAGATTCTCTCCTATGCGGCGGCCACCGGCGCACAGCAGTCGGTGATGAATTTCGGTATCCTGATGATTCAGGGATTGGTCAACAGCTTCGGCACCGCTGTTATGGCGGCCTTTGCCGCCGGTGTGAAAATCGATACCTTGGCGTATATGCCTGCCCAGGAGTTCGGCAATGCCTATTCCATCTTCACGTCCCAGAATTACGGAGCGGGGAAGCGGGAGCGTATTCGCTCCGGCACCCGCAGCGCCGTGATGCTGGTGCTGGTCTTCTGCGCTTTGATTTCTCTGGCCGTCTGGCTGCTGGCCCCCCAGCTCATGGGTATTTTCCTGAGCCCCGAGGAGACGGAGGCGCTGGCCGTGGGCGTGTCGTATCTGCGCATTGAGGGCGCCTGTTATTGCGGTATCGGCGTGCTGTTCCTGCTGTACGGGTACTTCCGGGCTGTGGAGCGGCCCAAAATCTCCCTGGTGCTAACGGTAGTTTCCCTGGGTACCCGTGTGGTGCTGGCCTATGCGCTGGCTCCCCAATTCGGCGTGGCTGCCATCTGGTGGGCGATCCCCATCGGCTGGGTACTGGCCGACGGCACCGGCATTTTGCTGGGCCGCCGCAAGCCGGAAAAGTGAATCAAAAAGGGACCCGCCGCAGAATCAAACGGTTCTGTAACGAGCCCTTCTGTATGAGGATAGCTGGGACAGGCGATACCGCCGACATGCGATAATGATTAGAGTTGTTCATAATCTTGTACTATAGTTTACTTAAAGATACAGAGCTACCAAAATGAACTACACAATGCAGTAAAAACAATTTTCATGGATTTATTGAAGGTGAGATAATCAAACCATTTTTATATTTATTTTGAGAAAGTGGACAAAATGCTAGTAAATGAACTTAAAAATAAATTAGATGAAATAGGTGTTCCGCAGAATTTGACTTCTATCATGACTGGGGGACTACCAAATGAGAGACTGTGTATCGTAAACGAGAAAATGTGGCAAGTATATTATAGTGAACGCGGAAAAAAAGTAGGGCATAAATTTTTTGAAACTGAAGAAGAAGCCTGTGAATATTTTTATAAAAAGATGAAAAGATATTCAACAATTTAATATTCTGGCTACCATCTTACCAGCCCAGCACACAATAAAAAACAGCCACCTACAAGGAGAAGACCCGTTGCAGAACCTTTGACTCTGCAACGGGCTTTTTTCATCGTTCTTCTCGGAAATAGCTGAGGCCCAGGGAGGCCGGTGGCTGATTTTCCCGCTTTTTGCGGATGCTGACGAGAATCAGCACAACGATGGTGACGATATAGGGAATCATCTTGAAAATCTCCTGGGAGCTGCGGCCCAGGCCCTCAATGTAATTGTAGAGCCAGCGGAGGTAACCGAACAGGTACGCGCCCCAGATCACATTGATGGGTTTCCAGGTGGCGAAGATCACCAGGGCCACGGCCAGCCAGCCCAGGGACTCGATGGTGCCGTCACTGGCCCAGGTGCCTTTGACGTAGTCCATGGTGTAGTACAGGCCGCCCAGGCCGGAAATGCCCGCGCCCAGACAGGTGGCCACATACTTGTAACGGGTGACGTTGATACCGGCGGCGTCGGCGGTGGCGGGGTTCTCACCCACGGCCCGCAGGTTCAGGCCCGTGCGGGTGCGGTTGAGGAACCAGGCCATACAGACGGCCAGAACCAGGGCCACATACACCAGGAAGCCATGGCCGAAAATCACCTTGCCGAAGGAGCCAAGATCATTGGCGAAAGGCAGGCTGGCCCGGTAGACGGCGGAGGTGGAGGCCACGGAAATCTGGCCCACACCACCGGCCAGGGTATTCAGTGCGCCGCCGAAGAAATTGGCGATGCCGCCGCCGAAGATGGTCAGCGTCAGGCCGGTGACGTTCTGGTTGACCCGCAGGGTGATGGTCAGAAAGCTGTAGAGGAGACCACCCAGGCAGGAAGCGCCGAAGGCGCAGACCAGGGAGATCACCAGACAGAGGAAGCCGTTGGGGTCCGGGGTGGACATCTCATAGAAGAACGCACCGGCCAGACCGGCGATCGCGCCCAAATACATGATGCCGGGGACGCCCAGGTTCAGGTTGCCGGACTTTTCCGCCAGAATTTCGCCCAGCGCGCCGTAGAGAATGACGGTGCCGAAAATGATGGCGGACATGAAAAGCTGACTGCTGAAAATCGTCATGCGCCCTTGGCCTCCTTTCCGCTGCGGGGAATCAGACGGTAATTGATAAAGAATTCGCTGCCGATGATGCAGAACAGAATGATGCCGGTGATGACGTTGGCGGCGAAGTCATTGAGACCGAACTGGGTGGCGATCTCAATGGCGCCCTGCTGCAAAAACACCAGCAGCAGAGAGATCAACAGCATGACAAAGGTGTTGAACTTGGCAATCCAGGCCACGATGATGGCCGTAAAGCCCCGGCCGCCTGCGGTGTCCACAGAGATGGTGTGGTCGGCCCCGGCCACGGCGATGAATCCGGCCAGACCGCAGATGGCGCCGGAGAGAATCATGGTGCGGATGATGACCTTGGAGGGCTTGATACCGGCATACCGGGCCGTGTTGACGCTTTCGCCCAGGACGGCGATCTCATAGCCCTGCTTGGAGTAGCGCAGATAGATGTACATGCCCACGGTCAGCACCAGAACCAGCAGCACATTGAGACCGCAGCTGATGCCGAACAGCTCCGGGAACCAGCCGGAGCGGGTCTGCTGGTTGATCTGGCCCACCACGTTGGAGCCATAGGGGTTTTCCCACAGGGACACACAATAGCTGGTCAGCTGAATGGCCACATAGTTGAGCATCAGGGTGAACAGCGTCTCATTGGTGTTCCAGCGGGCCTTGAACAAAGCGGGAATCAGACCCCACACGGCACCGGCGGCCAGGCTGGCCACGCCCATGACCAGAAGCAGCAGGGGCGTGGGCATGGTGTTGCCCAGGTGAATCATCATACCGGCGGTGACGATGCCGCCGATCAGAACCTGGCCCTCTGCGCCGATGTTCCAGAACCGCATTTTAAAGGCCGGAGCCAGACCAATGGCGATGCACAGCAGCGTCATGACCTCCCGGACCGTAATCCAGGTCCGGCGGGAGGTGCCGAAGGCACCGGCATACATGGCCTTGTAGACATCCACAGGGTTCAGCTTTGTCAGGGAGTAGATGAACAGGCCGCTGAGGACCAGGGCCAGAAACACGGCGGCCAGCCGAATGAGACAGCTCTTCCAAAGGGCGATGCCGTCCCGCTTGGCAATGCGCACCAGGGGCGCTGTATGGATGGCGGGAGAACTCATTGTGCAGCACCCTCCTTTTCCTGTAAATTGGTCATGCGGAGACCCACTTCCTCCTTGGTGGTGGTGCGTCCGTCCAGAATGCCGTTGACCTTGCCGGAGCACAGGACCAGAATCCGGTCGCACAGCTCCAGCAGCACGTCCAGGTCCTCACCCACATAGACCACGGCCACGCCCTCCATTTTCTGCGCCGTCAGCAGATTATAAATGGTATAGGATGTGTTGATGTCCAGGCCCCGGACGGCGTAAGCCGTCATCAGCACCTTGGGAGCGGCGGCGATTTCGCGGCCCACCAGCACCTTTTGGACGTTGCCGCCGGACAGACGGCGTACCGGCGTATTGACGCCGGGGGTCACCACTTCCAGCTGCTCCCGGACCTGCTCGGCCAGCTTTTTGGGGTCGCGGCGGTTGGTGAAAATGGGCAGGCCCTTGCGGTAGCTGCGGAGCATCATATTGTCGGTCATGCCCATGGAGCCTACCAGACCCATGCCCAGCCGGTCCTCGGGGACAAAGGACAGGGCTACACCGGCTTTTTTGATGGCTAGGGGGCTCATGCCCACCAGTTCCTTTTCCGTCTGGCCGCCGTCGTCGGCGGGGAAGTAGCGGATGGAGCCGGTCTCAATACGCTGGAGTCCCGCGATGGATTCCAGCAATTCCTTCTGGCCGCAGCCGGAGATACCGGCAATGCCCAGGATTTCACCGCCGTAGACGTCGAAGGTCACATCGTCCAGCGCCTTGACGCCGTATTGATTGCGGACCGTCAGGCCCCGGATTTCCAGCCGTTTGGTCCGTTCTTTCGGTTCGGGCCGGTCGATGTTCAGCGTCACGGCGTGGCCCACCATCATGTCGGTGAGCTTTTGAGGGTCCGTGTCACAGGTGGCCACATCGCCCACATACGCGCCCTTGCGGAGTACCGCCACCCGGTCGGAAATTTCCATGACCTCGTGGAGCTTGTGGGTGATGATGACAATGGATTTGCCGTCGTCTTTCATGTTGCGCAGCACGGCAAAGAGCCGGGCCGTCTCCTGCGGGGTCAGAACGGCAGTGGGTTCGTCGAGAATCAGAATATTGGCGCCGCGGTACAGCACCTTGACGATTTCCACCGTCTGCTTTTCCGACACGGACATGTCGTAAATTTTCTTTTCCGGGTCCACGGCAAAGCCGTACTTGTCGCAGATTTCCCGGATGCGCCGGGCGGCGGCTTTCAGGTCCAGGCGGCCCGGCTCCTTGAGGCCCAGAACAATGTTCTCTGTGGCCGTCAGCACATCCACCAGCTTGAAGTGCTGGTGAATCATACCGATGCCCAGATCAAAGGCGTCCTTGGGGGAATGGATGGTCACCGCCTTGCCGTTTACCAGAATCTCACCGGCGTCGGGGTAATAGATGCCGGAAAGCATGTTCATCAGCGTTGTCTTACCGCTGCCGTTCTCGCCCAGCAGGGACAGAATTTCGCCCCGGCGGATCTGCAAATCCACCCGGTCGTTGGCCACCACGGGGCCGAAGGTTTTGGTGACGCCGCGCAGCTCCACGGCGTATTCCGTAGCCAAACAAATCACCCTTTCTGCAGGTATCACAAAGGGGGGCGGATGCCCCCCTTGCGGCTGATGTCAAAACTTACTGGGCATTCAGTTCGGTGATGCCGTCGATGCGCAGGGAGAAGTACGGGGCCGCACGGTGGACGGATTCCTCGAAGTAACCGTCCTTGATGCACTCCACGGTGTCACCCTCATAGATGACGTTGCCGGTAACAAAGTCCACAATGGACAGGTCGAAGGTGGAGGTGGTGACGGTCTCGCCGTCCACGGTGAACTTGCTGGTGTCGAAGATGTGGAGGGAACCGTCCTTCAGACCGGCCCAGGCGGCGTCCACAGCCTCCTGGGTACCCTCGGCGCAGTTCTTGCCCAGAGCGGAGATGGACTGGGCGCCGTCGGCGTAGCCGCAGGCGAAGTCGGCGGGAATTTCCTCACCGGCCAGGAAGGTTTCCAGGGTGTGCTTGTAGAGGACGGCCCAGACGTTCTGGGCGGAGGTCAGAGCGGCGTCGGGGGCGGCAGCCTGCATGTCGATGTTGTAGCCCACGCTGTAGACGGGCTTACCGGCTTCCCAGGCGGCCTGGACAGCGGAGGGAGCGCCGGTGGAGTCGGCGTGCTGGCTGATGATGACCGCGCCGCGGTCCATCAGGACGTTGGCGGCCTCGGCCTCCTCGGTCAGACCAAACCAGGTGTTGGTGTACTGGACCTCCATGGTGGCCTCGGGGACGATGGACTGGATGCCCAGCAGGAAAGCGGTGTAGCCGGAAACCACTTCGGCGTAGGGGAACGCGCCCACATAGCCCACCTTGGGCTCGGTGATTTCGCCGTTGTCCAGCAGCTCCTTGAGCTTCATACCGGCCACAACGCCGGAGACATAGCGGGATTCATACGTATAGGGGAAGATGTTCTTGACGTTGGACATGCCGGAGACGGCGGCCTGATCGCCGGTGCAGGCCACAAAGATGGTGTCGGGGAACTCGGCGGCGGCCTGCATCATATGGGTCTGATGGCCGTAGGAATCGGAGAAGATGATGTCACAGCCGGCGTCGGCCAGGTCGGCGGCCATGTCGTAGCAGGTGGCGTCCTCGGGGATGTTCATCTTGTAGGTGACGTTCTCTTCGGGAATGCCCAGCTCGGTGCAGGCGGTCTTGATGCCCTCGATGTGGGCCATGTCGTAGGCGGAGTTCTCATCGTGGAGCAAAATCACGCCCACCTGAATTTCTTCGGGGCTCATGCCGGTGGTCTCTCCGGTGGAGTCGCCGGCGTTTTCGGTGGTGCCGGGTTCCTGGGCGGTGTCGCCGCTGGGGGCGTCGGTCTTGCTGCCGCAGGCGACCATGCCGAAGACCATGGTCAGGGACAGCAGAAGCGCGAGTAGTTTCTTCATTTTCATTCCTCCTGTTGTACGATGGGCCCGCAGGCCCGGCGGTCAGACGGGACATGTGTCCTATCTGTGAACAACTATATTTTACAGGAGAAACGGTGAAGTTACAATATGGCAGCCAGAAAAAAGTGGAATTTGTGCAGATTGAACGAGGAAAAGCCTGCTGCCGGGGAAAAAACTAAAATATTTTTTGGATTGGAGTGAAATGGAGGGAAAAGACTGCAAAAAATAACAAAAAGTTCCATAATACCATTGTTGCAAAGACACTGGTACGGATTTGCCGCCCGACAACACGACAAACTGCCCACAGAGAACGTAGGGCGGGACCTGTGTGTCCCGCCGCCGCG
>CALWWW010000037.1 GCA_944385365.1 uncultured Oscillospiraceae bacterium
TAGGGCCGATATCCATTTGGCCTTCCTCACACTTGCTGCTGCTTTGATTGCTTTTCGGTTTTGTTAGGCACTCTTAACCGCTTGAGGGTTGATATTGCTGGATTTTCAGTTTTTAAAATACTCATTTTCTATACACAGGTATTCGATGCAGGCATTTTTTATCTTGCGGCAGCAGATTTGAGGAAAAGAAGCAAATCCGAAGAATACACCCATACACCGAACAAAAAACACAGAAATCCTATCCTTTTTTCCGCGTCAAACAAGCGCCAACGACTGCCGCAATCAGAGCAATGGGGGCCAATCGGACAAACAGCCATTCAAAGGCGTGCAGGGCGGTCCCAGCGACGGCAAGTTCCGGGTCGCTGTAATTCCAACCCAGATAAGGGCTATGGATTATGACCAGGGCCGCCGAAACGGCTACGATGATCGCACATACTGCAATCATAAGCCAATGCAGGGCGGTTCTTCTGCGCGCCGCTCTTCGTGCCAGCTGTAAATTGAGAATCTCCAGCTTTTCGGCAAGCGCTTTGACGGCATCCACCTCCGGGACAACCACAGTCTCACCCAGCAGCGTGCTTATGGGTGTGGAAAGCGCTTCCGACAGAGCGATCAGCAGGTCCGAATCCGGGACGGACAATCCCTGCTCCCATTTTGAGATGGTTTGCCGCACCACATTCAATTTTACAGCCAGCTCCTGTTGGGAAAGCCCCTTTGACTTCCGAATTGCCTTGATGTTTTCGCTTAACATGGGGATAACTCCTTTCACTCCGGTGTTACCGCTATTGTAAGGAGAATGGCCCGTTGCGGCAAGCAACGCGGAGTAACACGGCCCGTTTCAGCAGTTTTTTCCGCAAATTGTCCAGATGCAGCTTGCCCGGTTTGATAGGGAAAGTCCCGGTCAGTTTTGCTATTCCAGAAAGGCTTCGATGGCCGCCACGGTCTGTTCCTGCTGTTCCTCGGCAGAGATGGCAGCGGGAAGATCGCCTTTCTGCGGGCCGTAGTTGCCGAATTGGGCATGATTGCCGCCCTCGATTTCCACAATGTTCTCCGTGTAGTCGATGTGGTCCTCCACACTCTGGTTGAGGGAGCCGTAAATGGTCAAGGTTGTTTCCTCCGGATAGTCGCCATAGAGGTAAGCACCCAGCAGGATCAGGCCGTCCACCTGGTCCGGATGGTCAGAGGCAAACTTGGAGGCCATCGCGCCGCCCATGGAGTGCCCGGCAAGATACCAGTGCTGGAACGCAGGGAACTGGGCCATCACGTCTTCCGCCGCATTGGCGTCAAAAATCGCCATGTGAAACGGCATATGGACCAAAATACAGGTAACCCCCGTCTGCCGGAGTTGGTCCAGCAAAGGCAGATAGGCCTCGGCTTCCACTTTCGCGCCGGGATAGAAAATGATGGCGGTATCGGTGGGTTCCGCCGGGGACAAGATGGTCAAATTGTCCTGCACGGTGATGCCGCTGTCCTGCTCCAAAACGGCAAGGGCCACATCCTCCGCCCGGTAGTAATCGGACACATACCAGAAAAACGCTCCGGCCAGAATGGCCAGAATCAAAAGAACAATCCCGCCGGCCATAAACCATTTTTTGCGCCGGGACATCCGATTTTTACTCATAGGGAAATCACCTCGGTCAGTATATGCGTAATCAAAGCCAAAGGAAACAGAGGAACGGCCTCATGGGCCGGGTCCATAATGGCAAAATAAAAACGGTAATTGCCGGAAGTGCGGCGGGTCCCTCTGTTCTGCTCGTTCTGCGGTATGGCGGTTCTGATCCGCTGTGGCACTATCATATCGTCAGTGCGCGGGCCTGTCAATGACTGCCTTGGAGGAGAAATTGTACTATTTTGAGAGAAATTCAGAAAATATTCATATCCAAGGACATGCTTTTCTGATATAGTATGCTTAAATTCCTGCAACAAACTGCCATGTGACGATTTGGGAGGTACCGATGGAATTTACTTGTCATACCACATACGATCAAACCGCGTTGACTGCCATGGCGCGGGCGGTTCGGAAAACGATCCGGGCCGAAAGAAGCCGCATCGTCCGCTATTATGGCTGGATTGTCCTGGGCCTGCTGGCGGTGGCCCTCTGGCTGTCCTGGGGAACGCCCTGGCGAATGGCGCTCAGCTGCGTGGTCATCGCGGCATTGCTGCTGGTTCATTGGAAAGAGGACGCCATCAATGGCTATGTTGCAAAGCGCAAGGCCCTGCCTGGCACGGACGCTGCCGATACCACCTTCTATCCCGACCAGTATCTTGTAAAAACCGCTGCGGCGGAGACCCGGTGGCAGTATGATAAAATCCTTGCACTGGCGGAAACCAGGGAGTATATTGTCCTGGTGATGGGAATGAACCATGCTATGGCCATTGAAAAAACGGCGCTGGAGGGCGGCAGCATCCCGGAGTTTTGCCGCTTTCTGGAAGAAAAGTCCGGACACAAGATACAGAATATCGGAGGATAAAAAACTATGAAAACAGGTCATAAAGCGGCGTTTTTGGGCTGCCTGGCCGCCGGAGCCGGTGCGGCCGCCTACTGGCGCTGGATATTCCGAATGCCCCTCAAGGAGTTTACGCGATACGCGCTCTATATGGCGGTTCTGGATGACGAAATCTGCCGCAACGAACTGGAGGGCAATCAAATCGGTGATACAGTCATTCAGTTTGGGCCCAAGGAGAAAACCTTGCAGGACCGATACCACATTTTCCTGCAAATGAACCGCAAGAAGAGCCGCCGGCAGCTCCGGACGGAGATTGCGGCGCTGGAGCAGCGGCTCCAGGAGTCCAGACAGTATATCGGACAGCCCAAGGAGCGGCTGGAGGTCGGGATTTATGCGGGAAATGATTTGTAACAGCTTGTCCTTTCTGTGCATATCGGTTTTTAACACGCCTATACTAAAAATAATATATGAGACAGAGTCGTAATGGTGGCCAGTCGAAAGCAATACAGAATTTACAATGCCATGATAAGCGCCTTTCCGGATGTGCACGCTTCCTGCGGGATGCAGTGGTTTATTGGGCAAAATAATGACCAGAGCGGCCCCCGGTTCTCTCCGGGGGCCGCTGTCTGCTCTTTTTATCCGTTGGGCAGCAATTCTTTCCGCAAATCGTCTAGATACAGCATTTGCTGCCGCTTCAAATATCCGGGAACAAAGGGGCGCATCCACCAGTGTTTGGCGTTTACAGTTTCGGTGCAGATCAGCCGAGTTTCGTCTCCCATCGCCTCAAAAATGCCCTCCCAGTAGCCGGACATATTGCCGTTCTCCATGGTAAAGGCCCAGAAGCGGAGAGGCTTACAGGCCGCGACCGTAAACTCCGTGGCATAGCCGCTTTTGGTATGCTCCACAAAGTGGGTTTCATCCAAAACTTCCACCCGGGCCAGGTCGCTGCGCCAGGCGGTATGGGAAAGATCTGTCACTGTACGCCACACCTGTTCCACAGAGCAGGGGAAGTGAACTGTCACCTTGGATGTTGCCATACCTATACTCCCTTTAAAACCAAAGTGCCTGTTCTTCCAGGAATACCGGCGTTTCTCCTTGTACATATGGATCGTAGCGGTTTTCGTTACAACCGAATTCCTGCAAAAAACAGATTTGTCCCGACTCATTCCAGCGGATAAGGGAGAGGCCGTCGAAACTTTGGACTGTGCCATCTGTCATAGCACATCGGAAGGACCACTCCACCACAGTCTGGTCTACCTTGTGGAAATATTGCACGATGTCCCAGCGCTGTACGGCTCCCCGGGTGTTCCACTCATCAAACCACAGCTTGATCTTCCCGCTGCCATGATACTCTGGCCCCCAGCTTTCGATATAGATGGCATCGGGTGCAAAAAGATCCATAATGCCTGTGTCCTGCTTGTTTAGCCACATGGAAAACCAGCGGCGAACCTGTGCTTCTTTCTGTTCTTGTATATCCATTGTAACCTCCTGCTCCATCGTTCACATGTCCACTTTTTTTATGGGGTGCCGGATCACCGTTTTCAGCCGTTCCGGTTTGCACCGCCGCACATCACTCAGATAGATCTCGTGATGGAACCGGCCCGCCCCGAAATCCAGCCCATAGCCCTGCGCCTTGGCGTATTCCGCCATGGCGGCCACGGTGGCGGGCTCGCCGTCATAGGGGCCTATGTGCATACACTGGACGCACAGGCCCTCCTCCCAGGAGAAGAACTCCACCTGGGAGAAATCCAGCTGTTTCTTTTCCGTAGCTTCCCGGATGGCCCAGTCAAAGACCTCTTTCGTCACAAACTCCGGCAAACGGATGAGGGAGATCCACTGGAAGTCCTTCTTGCGGGCATAATTCACCCCGTGAATGCCCTCCTGCCACCAAAGGCCCTCCAGAGGCGGCACCACATAGTCGAAGTAGTCCTCCAACTTGTGCTTGCCCATCTTGCTCATTTTGATGGTATAGGCCACAGCATAGAGCAACTCCAAAGCCTGCTGGTAAGCGCCGTTTTCCTCGTTGGGGTCGCCCTGCCCCCGAACTGCCAGGAAGTTCATGGCGGGTACCATAACAATGCCCGGCGTCTTGGGCGGAAGATAGAATTCCTTGTATTCTTTCTTGTAGTCAAAGGCCATGGTCAGTTCCTCCGCTTCTTCTGAGGCTTGCTTCTCAGCGCCTCGCAGGTGATGCGAGTTAGTTCCGTCATCCGATCCCGGTCCTCCACATCCTCCACCAGAAAGGAGTCCCTGGCCCCCTCATAGGGCGGAGCCTTGGGCAGGTCGGGAAATGCAGCTTCGCCCTCTGGGGTGATCTTCACAAAAAACTGGTCGTCGCAGATGACGGCGAAAAACACATCGTCGCAGTAAAGACCGTACTCGCCGAACATCTTCCGGCTGCGGATGGCTCCTGCTTCCCGCAGCTGTTCGGCCACATAGTCTACAAAATCGGGATGAGATGCCATATCAATTCCTCCTGTAACGGTCGGCCAGCGTTTGGGCCAACGCCCCAAGCTGCTCCCGCAATTCTTCTGGTTCCAACAGTTCCGCCTTGTCTCCAAAGGTCAAAATCCAGCTGAGCACGCTGTCCCCATCGGGAAAGCCACCGGTGAAACGAAGCCGTCCGTCCGGCTCCACGGTGAAACAATCTGCCCCGTACTCCTCTACCAGCCGCCAGCGGCAGCTGGGAGCAAAGAGGACGGTGACCTGATATTTGACCGGAAACACACGTTCTGGTTCCAGATCGGGTAGGGGAGCGGAACGTGGTGTAAAGGATTCGCCGATGGTGAGCTCCGTTATGCGGTTGAGCTTAAAGAGTCGGAAATCCTCCCGCAGTTGGCACCAGCCCCACACATACCAGGTGGACCAGTGGAAGACCAGGTAATAGGGCTCCACGGTGCGTTCTGACTCCCCTTTGGGGGAGAAGTAGGTAAAACGGATGGTGCGGTACTGCTCCATGGCCCCTTGAATCTGCTCGATTTTCGGCGGCAGGCTGGTCTTATACCAGGAAGCCAGGTCAATGAGCATGTGGGCGCCGCCGGGGACCAGTCCGCCTGTCCCGGTGGACAATTTTTCCATCAGCTGGGCATAGCGCCGGGTGCCGCTGACGCTGTCCAAACTCCGCAATCCCGCCAGAATGGCCTGCATCTCGGGAGTAGTAAGTACCGTGCGGTCTACCCGATAGCCCTCCATAATGGAAATGCCGCCGCCTGTGCCTTGAACAGTGGAAATGGGGATACCCGCCTGACATAGGGAGTCAATGTCCCGCTGGATGGTCCGGCGGGACACCTCGAACTGTTCCGCCAGCTCTGGAGCGGTGACCTTTTCCCGCTGGAGCAGAATGGACAGGATGCCAATGAGCCGCTCCATTTTCATACAATCCACCGCCTTTCCTAATTCTGTCTGCATTATAACACAGCTACGCGACAACTGTGTGTCATGTTTCTTGAAGAATTGCAGCGGTATACCTTGTGTGGTAGTATAAGCACGATAGCAGTTGGGGAATGGAGTGTGGAGAGATCAATGCATATCAAGAAAGTTGTCCAAAATAAAAAACAATACCTCGATTTGCTGCTGTTGGCGGATGAACAGGAGGACATGATCGACCGTTATCTGGAGCGGGGGACCATGTATGTGCTGGAGAACGATGGGGTCAAGGCCGAATGCGTGGTAACGGATGAGGGTGGCGGCGTTCTGGAACTGAAAAACATTGCTGTGGTGCCGGACTGTCAGGGCGAGGGATACGGAAAAGCCATGGTGGACTTCCTTGTCCGAACTTACAGGGAGCAGTATACGGTGCTGCAAGTTGGTACTGGAGACAGCCCGTTCACCATCCCATTTTATGAATCCTGCGGATTTTGCAGGCACCATCTGGTCAAGAACTTTTTCACCGACCACTACGATCACCCCATTTATGAGTGCGGGGTACAGCTGGTGGATATGGTGTACCTCCAAAGAGAACTATGAAAAACGGAGCGCCCGTGGGCACTCCGCTTACTCTTGACAGAACTTTTTCGTTTGCCAACACATGACGAAGGATTTCCTGATACAGCTCCATGCAACCACCGCTTTAGTACTTATAAGTTCTGCAATCAACATTCTAATGAAAATCTGCGGTATCGTCAATAGTATCAATCAGTACTAAAGGTGGTGGGCGGTATGTTCTTTCAACGGCTGCGAGATTTGCGGGAGGACAGGGATCTGCGGCAGGAGGATGTAGCAGAAATTTTAGGAATCAGCCAGACGGTGTATTCCCGCTACGAGCGGGGATTTCAGACAATTCCGGTGATCCATCTTCTGAAATTGGCGGACTACTATAAGGTATCCACGGATTATATCCTCGGACGGACCAACAACAGCAAACCATACGATATAAAGTAGCTATTTAACGCAGAAAAACCGCCTGTTCAGGCGGTTTTTCTAATAAAAATGGTCCGAGTGACTGGTTTCGAACCAGCGGCCTCGTGGTCCCAAACCACGCGCTCTACCAGCTGAGCTACACCCGGATTCCAGATGCGCAATTATTATACACGATTTTTTTGAAAATGGCAAGGGGATTCCTGCCGCCAACCACTTTACGTCGCTGCTGAAATTGTGTATAATGTATCCAATATTGCGATTTGTGAGGAACTGCCCTATGAGAATGAGAAAAAAGCCCAACCTCGGCCCCCGGATGGAGGCCTGCGACCGTGTCTGGGTCCGCGATCCCGCCGCCCTCAAGGGCCACTGGAAGGACCTGATGCCCGCCGCAAAGGAAATCCGCCTGGAAATCGGCTGCGGCAAGGGCAAATTCACCGTGGAGACGGCTAAGGCTGAGCCCGATGTGCTGCTCATCGCCCTGGAAAAGGTCCCCGACGCCATGGTTATGGCCATGGAATACGCCGTGCGGGAGCACCTCTCCAATGTCTTTTTCATCGACGCCGACGCCACGGTGCTGCCGGACCTCTTTGCCGAGGGCGAAGTGGATTTGATCTATCTCAATTTCTGCGATCCCTGGCCCCGGAACAAGACGGCCAAGCTGCGGCTGACGTATCGCACCTTCCTGGACAAATATGCCACGGTGCTCTGCGATGGCGGCCAGATTCACTTCAAGACCGACAACCGGCCCCTGTTTGACTTTTCTCTCGACGAGTTCCGCCGCTGCAACCTGGAAGTCCGCAACGTCACCAACGATTTGCATCGGGACGGCATTGTGGGCATCATGACCGGCTATGAGGAACGCTTCCACAGCCTGGGCACCCCCATCAACCGCTGTGAGTGCATTGTCCACAAGGACACCTATAAAAGGAGTGAAGAACGCATGGAACGCATCAGAATGACCACGCCGCTGGTGGAGATTGACGGCGACGAAATGACGAGAATCCTCTGGAAATCCATCAAGGAACAGCTGATTCTGTCCTTTGTGGATTTGAAGGTGGACTATTACGATTTGGGCCTGCCCAAGCGGGACGAGACCGGCGACCAGATTACCCATGACTGCGCCGAGGCCATCAAGAAGTACGGCGTGGGCGTCAAGTGCGCCACCATCACGCCCAATGCCCAGCGCATGACTGAGTACAACCTCCACGAGATGTGGAAGAGCCCCAACGGCACCATCCGTGCCGCCCTGGACGGCACCGTGTTCCGCGCTCCCATCCTGGTGGACGGCATCAGCCCCGCCGTCCGCAACTGGAAGGCCCCCATCACCATCGCCCGTCATGCCTACGGCGATGTGTACCGCGGTACCGAGGTCCGAGCCACCGCCGGCGGCAAGGCCGAGCTGGTCTTCACCGACAAGGACGGCAATGAGTCCCGCCAGACCATCTACGACTTCGAGTGCGACGGCGTGGTCACCGGCCAGTACAACAAGGATTCTTCCATTGCCTCCTTTGCCCGTTCCTGCTTCCAGTACGCCCTGGACACCAAGCAGGACCTGTGGTTCTCCACCAAGGACACCATCGCCAAGAAGTACGACGGCACCTTCAAGGAGATTTTCCAGACCATCTTCGACAACGAGTACAAGGAAAAGTTTGAGGCCGCCGGTCTGACGTACTTCTATACTCTGATCGATGACGCCGTGGCCCGCGTGATTCGCAGCGAGGGCGGCTTCATCTGGGCCTGCAAGAACTACGACGGCGACGTCATGAGCGACATGGTCTCCACGGCCTTTGGTTCCCTGGCCATGATGACATCCGTTCTGGTGAGCCCCGACGGCAAGTACGAGTATGAGGCCGCCCACGGCACCGTCACCCGCCACTATTATCAGTACCTGGAGGGGAAGGAGACTTCCACCAACCCCATGGCCACCATCTTTGCCTGGACCGGCGCTCTGTCCAAGCGGGGCGAGCTGGACGGCAATGAGGCGTTGCAGACCTTTGCCGCCAAGCTGGAGAAGGCCTGCATCGACACCATCGAGGGCGGCACCATGACCAAGGATCTGGCCGCTCTGTGGGAGAAGGAAAAGGCCCATGTGGTCACATCCGACGGGTTCCTGGCCGCTGTGCGGACCCGTTTGGAGCGGTCTCTGTAAGACGATTCCGGAGAACTTCCGGGCCGGGGGCGCCGACTGCGCCTCCGGCCCGTCGTTTCCGGCGAAAGTTTGCGGAAATGGTAAAAAAATCGTAAAAAATATGGGCGAAACCTATTGTCAACGGCGGTAAAAAAGGATATAATGGGTTGGATACGCAATCCGGGGGGGTTTCCCCTTTTTTCATAGGTAACGAATTCATAAAGGATGTGCAAAATGGCAGAATCCAAGAATCAAATGAAAGCCAAGGACAATACAGAGGCCGTTGCGGCCATTCAAGCGCTCATCGCCAAGGCCAAAAAGGAAGGCGCCATCCAGGCTACGGAGCTGGTGGCACAGTTGGAAAAGCTGGACCTGTCGGTGGAGCGCATTGAGCAGGTCTATGAGCAGTTTGACGCCATGGGCATTCAGATTGTCGGCGCGGAACTGGAGCTGGATTTGGACCTGGACCACGACCTGGGCCCCGACATGCTGGACGACGAAGAGGACCTGGTGGACCCGGTGGAGCTAGCTGCCGAGTACAATCTGGACGACCCGGTGCGCATGTACCTCAAGGAGATCGGCCAGGTGCGGCTGCTGACGGCAGACGAGGAGATCGAGCTGGCCAAGCGGGTTTCCGAGGGCGACAAGTACGCCAAGGACAAGCTCACCGAAGCCAACCTGCGTCTGGTGGTGTCCATTGCCAAGAAGTATTCCGGCCGCGGCCTGCATATTCTGGACCTGATCCAGGAGGGCAACACGGGCCTGATTCGCGCCGTGGACAAGTTCGACTATACCAAGGGCAACAAGTTCTCCACCTACGCCACCTGGTGGATTCGGCAGGCCATCACCCGCGCCATTGCCGATCAGGCCCGCACCATCCGCGTGCCGGTACATATGGTGGAGGTCATCAACAAGGCCACCCGTTGCAACCGGAAGCTGGTGCAGGAGCTGGGCCGTGAGCCCACCCTGGAGGAGATCGCCGCCGAGCTGAATCTGCCCATCGAGAAGATCATTGAGGCCAACCGCACCGCCGCCGATACCCTGTCTCTGGACACCCCGGTGGGCGACGAGGAGGATACGACCATCGGTTCTTTCGTGGAGGACGACAACACCCCCGGCCCCGCCGATGCCACGTCCAACACCCTGCTGGCCGAGGCCCTCAGTGAAATCCTGGGGACCCTCACCGAGCGGGAAGCCTCTGTGCTGCGGATGCGCTTCGGTATGTACGATGGCCGGACCCACACCCTGGAAGAGGTGGGACAGCTGTTCGGCGTTACCCGCGAACGAATCCGCCAGATCGAGAACAAAGCCATCCGCAAACTGCGCCACCCCAGCCGCGCCAAGAAGATCAAGGATTTTTATTGTTGATAGGCCCCCGGACCGCTGCACAGCAGCGGTCCGGTTTTTTGTTTACCGACAGGTATTTTCTGCTTTGCACGGGCCGATGGAGTTCATCCTGTGGGGAGAGACTGTGCAGCACGGTACGTATTCGCCCTAATACGGCGGTCAAGGCTGCCCGATACAGCGCGGCGGCACACGCAGGTGCCGCCCTACGACCACCGACGGACTGCCCACATGGACCGTAGGGCGGGACCTGTGTGTCCCGCCGCTGGTACGCACCATCGAACATCTGAATCGCAGGGGCCGGCATCCTTGACGGCCCAGGATGGGTGCGATGCGGGCGCGTCAGGGATGCCGCGCCCTACGGTGGGGAGTACAAGAAGGCCGCTGTCAGCCACCCGCCATGGGGTGGGGACGGCGGCCTTACGGCTGACGCCGTGGGGATTGCGCCATCTGAGGATGGCGCTTTGGGACGCTGGGGGTGTTTCGCGCCGTGCGCGGCGCGGGTATTTCGCCCGTTGCGACGGGCGACCCAAGGCTCTGCCTCTGGACTCCGCGATTTGGGCTGTTCGCTGCCCGTTGGCAAGAGTGGTCGGCGAGAGATTTTTCGTCAGGACAAGGTGCGGGTTCGCAGCCATACTGTATGTATGGCAAGAAACCGCAGCGCAGTCCTGGCGGAAAAGATCCGGCGAGCACCGCAGACACACGGGCGGTGAATAGCCCGCCAAAAGAAAAAAATCGAGTAAAACTTTTTATTTTTCTCGTCTAAACATGAAAAAACGGGCGCGCTGCCATCGGCAGCACGCCCGGGAACGGTATGGGAGGATGGGACTGGGCTTTACTTCTTGCGGGCGGCCTCCTTGCGGCGCTCCATGGCGCTGACGCAGACGGAGCAGGCAATGTCGCCGGACACGTTGAGGCAGGTACGGCCCATGTCAAACAGACGGTCCACGGCTACAATCAGACCGATGTAGGCCACGGGGATGTTGATGGCTTCCAGCACCATGGCCAGCATGATCATACCGGCGCCGGAGACACCGGCAGTGCCCACGGAGGCCAGGGTGGCCGTCACCACAATGAGGACCATCTGGCTCAGGGTCAGGTCCATATTGGCGCAGGAGGCGATGAACACGGCGGCCACACACTGATAGATGGCGGTACCGTCCATGTTGATGGTGGAGCCCAGGGGAAGGACGAAGGAGGCCACATCGCTGTTGACGCCCAAGTCGTCGGCGCACTCCTTGGAGACGGGCAGGGTGGCGGCCGAAGAGGTGGAGGTGAAGGCGAACAGCATGGCCGGAGAGGCTTTGCGGAAGAAGGTCAGGGGATTGACACCGGCGAACAGCTTGACCGTGGAGGAGTAGACCAGCAGGCCGTGGGCGATGTAGCCGATGTAGGCGCACAGGAGCACCAATGCCAGGTGGCCGAGAATCTCTGCGCCCTGGCTGGCCACCACCCAGGCCATGTAAGTGAACACGCCGATGGGGGCCAGATTGATGATGAAGTGCATGAGCCGCTCGATGACGGAGTAGGCGGAAGCGACAAAATCACGGCACAGCTTGGACTTTTCGCCGGCGGCCAGCATGGCGCCGCCCAGGAACAGGGCGATGACAATGACCTGGAGCATATTGGCCGTGCGGAACGACTCCCACATGTTGGTGGGGAAGATGGCCACGATGGTGGCCATGAGACCGGCGTACTCGCTGGGGGTGTACTCGGCGCTGCCCAGCTGGCCGCTCAGGTCGGGGAACAGGCCCGCGCCCTTGAAGATGTTGGCCAGAATCAAGCCGATGACGCAGGCCACAGCGGTGGTGCACAGGAAGTACAGCACGGTTTTGATACCCACGGAACCCACCTTGCGCATGTCGTCCATGGACAGAATGCCGTCGATCATGGACAGCAGCACCACCGGGACCACGATGAACTTCAGCAGATTGACGAAGATATCGCCAAAGGGCTTGAGCCAGTTTTCGGTAAAGGCGGCGTTATCCGTAAAGTAACAGACCAGACCCACCACCACGCCGAGAACAAGGGCGATGAGAATGCGCATTGGCAGACTCAGTTTTTTCCGATTCATACGCTTCACCTCTAAAACTTTCTTTCAAATGGAATCCCCCCACGAATTCTGTCTAAAGTATACCATGCTTTGGGAATGTACGCAATGTCGGTTTGTACATTTCGACTATTTTTGTTAAGATTCCATATAGAAATTTTGCGCAGGCGGCGGGATTTTGACGGAATCGAAAAAAAGAAAAAATACAAAATGCAAGATTGCACAAAAAATATTGCATTTTGGCTGGGAGAATTATCAAAAAAACCCGTCGGACTTCGGGAAGTCCGGCGGGTTGCATATGGATAGCGGGACGGCGGGAATTACTGGGCCTTGCGGTTGTCGATGGCCTTGTTGCGGAAGTACATGATCAGATTGAGCATGACGGTGCAGATGTTGATAAAATACATGACCAGGACATAGTTGATGGTGCCGGAGATCAGCTTGGCGCCGACGCCGCAGAAGTAGCCGAAGAGGATCAACAGGATAAAGGTCAGACTGGTGCTGGCTGCGGTACGGGCTTTGTAGGCCTTGTAGGCATTCATGGGCCAGGACATACCGAAGCAGATCAGCATGATGGTTTCTAACAGTGATGCCATGGTATTCTCATTCCTTTTCTATTCTTTTTGATCCAGCACAGCTGGGGAAGTTGAAATCAATATTTCTATATCGATTTCTATTGTACTGTATCACGTTTTACAAAGAAAGTAAAGATGCAAACCGAAAATTTTGTAAAAACTGTCGAGGGACGCCGGAGACGGTTTTTCCTGTGGAAATTTGTAAAAAAATCTGATAAACTATAAAATTAGTGTATATCATATGGCAAAGGGGAGGCGTATTCGTGGTCTTTTCCAGTTTTGTGTTTTTGTTTCTCTTTTTCCCGGCGGTATTGGCCTGTTATTTTCTGGTCCTCCGGCGGCTGCGCAGCGTCCGCAACGGCGTATTGCTGCTGTTCAGCCTGTTTTTCTACCTCTATGGCGAGCCGAAAGGCATTTTTGTGATGCTGGGCGTCATAGCCGTCAGCTATCTTTCGGCCATGGCCATGGAGCGGACCAAAACCCAGCGGGCCCGGCGGTGGGCCATGGGCATCACCGTGGCCGCCATGGTGGCGGTGCTGGGCTACTATAAATATACGGGATTTGCCGTGGAAAATCTCAACGGGCTATTGGGCCTGTCCCTGCCGGTGCCCCAGGTCATCATGCCCATCGGCATTTCCTTTTTCACCTTCCAGTCCATGAGTTACGTGCTGGATGTGTACCGCCGGACCGTCCCGGCCCAGCGGAACCCCCTGTATGTGGCGTTGTACGTGTCGCTGTTTCCCCAGCTGGTGGCGGGCCCCATCGTCCGCTATGAGACCGTGGCCCAGGAGATCGTCTCCCGGCAGGAGCGGTTCGACGACTTCCACGCGGGCTTGCAGCGGTTCCTGGTGGGACTGGCAAAAAAAATGCTGCTGGCCAACCCCCTGGGCAAGGTGGCAACGGAGCTGTTCGGCATGGGCGGCGACGCCCTTTCGCCCCTGCTGGCCTGGCTGGGGGCCATCTGCTTCGCCTTGCAGATTCTCTATGACTTCTCCGGCTATTCCGATATGGCCATCGGCATGGGCCGCATGTTCGGCTTCCACTTCCTGGAGAATTTCCGGTATCCCTACCTCTGCGATTCCATCACGGACTTCTGGCGGCGGTGGCATATCAGCCTGTCCACCTGGTTCCGGGACTACATTTATATTCCCTTGGGCGGCAACCGCAAGGGCAAGGCCCGGCAGCTGGTCAATCTGGTGGCTGTGTGGGCGCTGACGGGCCTGTGGCATGGCGCCAGCTGGAATTTTGTCCTGTGGGGGCTCTATTTCGCGGCCCTGCTGATCTTTGAAAAGCTGGTGTTTCGCAAGGTGCTGGAGCGGCTGCCCGCGATTCTGCGCCATCTGTACGCCCTGTTCTTTGTGCTGCTGGGCTGGGTCATCTTCAACTGTACCAGCCTGGACGCCATCGGGGCCTATCTCCACGCCATGTTTGCCGGAACGCCGGGGAGCGGAGACGGCGCGTATCTGATCTGGTTCCTGCGGCAGTACGGCCTGGAGCTGGTCTGCGCCGTTCTGGCTGCCACGCCCCTGCTGCCGAAGCTGGTCGCCCCCTGGAAGGACCGGGGCTGGGCCCAGACGGCCTATACGGTGTGGCTCCTGGGGCTCTTCGGCCTGTCCCTGCTGACGCTGGCCAATTCGTCCTTCAATCCATTTATCTATTTCCGGTTCTAAAGGAGGCGTCGACGGTGAAAGATAAACTGCGTAAGCTGCTTTTGATTGTACCGGTGGTGGGCTTCCTGTTTCTGGTGCCCCTGCTGACGCTGATTTCCAAGATTCCCGGCGGACCCCTGACGCCGACGGCGTCCTATTCCGTGTGGGAAAACCGCACCATGGCGGTCTTTCCCCAGCTGACGGCCAAGGGCTTTTGGGACGGCTCCTATTTTGCCGGTTGGGAGACGGCCCTGTCCGACCAGTTCTATGGCCGGGACTACTGGCTCAAGGCCCATACCCGGTACGCCATGCTGCGCCGCAGCGCTTCGGTCAACGATGTAGTCATTACCGAGGAGACGCTGCTGCCCCAGCAGACGGCCACCGATTACAAAGACCGGGACCTGGACGCGGAAGCACGGGACATGGCCCAGGGTCTGGCGGCGCTGCGGGACCAGGTGGAGGACTACGGCGGGACCTTCCTCTATGTGGGTGTGCCGGAACAGCGGTCCATGCTGGAATCCAGCTATCCGGATTGGCAGACCACCAACAGTGCGTACCGGCAGGCGTTGCGGGACGCCTTTGTGTCGGCCATGGCGGCGGAACAGGTGCCGTTTCTGGAGATGAAGCCTCTGCTGGAGGGGCGGGAGGATTTGACGGACCTCTATTCCACCGTGGACCACCACTACACGCTGCTGGGGGCCTATGAGACGTATCTGGCCGTCTGCGACCGCCTGACGGCGGCGGGTTGGGACTTCCTGGTGGTGACGGAGGATCAGATCACCTTTACGGCCCTGCCCAACCCCTATTTGGGTACCTACAACCGGAAGCTCTACGGCCAGTCACCGGTGACGGAACCCCTGTGGGTCTGTGAATCGCCCATGGAGGTGCCCTTCACCCGCATGGACGACGGGGAGGAAGTGGACGCCGAGGTATTTGATTTGCCCGATTCCACCTGGCAGTATGTTTACTACACGGCCTACATGGGCGGCGATCAGGCGGAGACGATTCTGGACACAGGCCGGGAGGACCTGCCCAAGGTGTTGATCTGGGGCGATTCCTTTACCAACGCTTTTGAATCGCTGGCGTGGATGAGTTTCGGGGAAATGCGCTCCATCGATCTGCGCTACTACACGGAGAAGTCGCTGTCCCGGTATATTGATGAGTACCGGCCCGACATTGTTCTGTGTATCCGGGACGATATTTCCTATCTGGTGACCGAGGGCAACGGCAATCTTGCACCATAAACTTCCAGGGGATTGCACAGCGGCCCGGAACGTGGTATGATCGAGACAGAATACCATGGAGAAAGTGGGGAATGGCTATGTATTGGAAGAAAGTTGCAATGATTCTCGCGCTGTGTGAAGTCCTGGGCGGGTGCGGTCAGCAGCTGCCAACCCCAGGCGGGGAGCCTTCCGCGCCGGTATCGGGGGAGACAGCGCAAGGAACGGAGGAAACCACACCGGGAGCGGAGGACGCCGCGCCGGGCGCGGAAGGGGAGACCACGCCGCCGCCGGTGGAGGAGGAACCAGAACCGGCGCTGGTAGCCCAGGTGACAGAGACAGCGGCGGCGGCCGGAACCCTGACCCGGCGCGCCTACGATCTGGCAAACGGCGATACGGTGGAGCTGTTGTCGCTGGAAGCCCAGGGCCCCACCACCGCTGGTGCGGCGGTCTATACGACCACCATTCCCAGCGACAGCGTACTGCGGTTGTGCAAGGCCGACGGCAGCGGCTGGCAGGAGACCACGGCGGCGCCGGGGACCTATCAGACCTCGCTGCTCATGGTGGACAGCGGCGAAGCCGGGTCCTTTATGGCCTATATTCCCCAGGGATGGGAGGAAAAGGAGAACGATTGCCGCCGGTATCTGGGCATCGGCGCGGTGGTGGTGACCACGGCGGAGAACGGCGGCTATACCCTGACGCTGACGGCCCCGGCCCTGAGTACGGGCAACACGGCGGAGTGCATGCTGGCCCAGTCGTCGGAAGCCCTGGTGGATTGGGACCAGAAGGGCGTACCCTCCCTGTGGGCCACCTATACCAATCTGGGCGACGGCCGCTGGTGCTACGACGGCTACTACTGGATTACCTACAGCAACTATATTCCCACGGGTCCCAACGTCTATTTTCAGATGACCGCTGCCTACCTGTGCCGCAGTATGCTGGCCATGGCGCCCTATAACCGTCTGGCCGACGATCTGGCCCCCTGCATGATGGACGTCATGGCCCAGCGCCAGAACAAATACGGCTACTTCCCCACGTCGGCAGGCAGCGAGTGGCTCCTGGGGGACTACGGCATCGGTGCGGGCTTCTATGACACCCGGTTCAATACGGATTTGATGATGATGTTCCTGGACGCCTGGGAGCGGTACCAGTTCCCCCAGTTCCTGGAGACAGCCCAGACGTACGCCGACTTTTTCACATCCTATGTGCAGAATCACAGCCGGACCACGGCGGGCGGCGGCCTGTTTGTGGACGATTACTACCACCCCGACGGCAATCTGCCCACTCATACGTCCCTGAACCATCAGGTTGCCCAGAATATTCTGGTGTACCGGCTGGGCACCACCCTGAACCGGCCGGACCTGACGGCGTTGGGCGACCGGATGCTGCTGGCGGTGACGGATACGGAGCAGAGCTGGATTCGGCCCGATTCCAGCCTGCACTATGCCATATACAGTAACGGCCGTTTCGGCGGCAGTGATTACCCCTATCTGACGTATAACGACCTCTATGATATGCAGGCGTATTTGACGGAGACCAGGGGCAGCCGCAACGAAAGCCTGGACCGGCTCATGGCGTCCAAAAAAGCCTGGATGGATGCCAACGGTGTCACCCAGTACAAGAAATAAGGGAACAAGACCACGCGGGCGCGCTGCCAAGTACAGCGCGCCCGCGTTTGGTATGGAGCTGGTCCGTTGGATGGGGTACGGCACGGGCGCGTCAGGGATGGTGCGCCCTACGAACGGTAGGCAGAAAACCGATTGGTTCCACCCGGTAGGGCGGGGGCTTGCCCCCGCCGCCGGTGTGCAGTTCTGCTGAAACGTAGGGGCCGGCATCCCTGACGGCCCCGGCTG
>CALWWW010000038.1 GCA_944385365.1 uncultured Oscillospiraceae bacterium
TACTTGTCGGTGTGGTCGCCGATGATCTTGATGGAGTTCTTGTTGGCGCCGACGGTGCCGTCGCCGCCCAGACCCCAGAACTTGCACTCGATGGTGCCCTCAGCAGCGGTGTTGGGAGCAGCGGTCTCGGGCAGGCTCAGGTGGGTGACGTCGTCGTTGATGCCGATGGTGAACTGACGCTTGGGCTCGTCCTTCTTCAGCTCGTTGTAGACAGCGAACACGGAGGAGGGGGGAGTATCCTTGGAGCCCAGACCGTAACGGCCGCCGACGATGGTAGCCTTGCGGCCGGCGTTGGCGAAAGCGGTCACGACATCCAGGTACAGGGGATCGCCCAGAGCGCCGGGCTCCTTGGTACGGTCCATGACGGCGATCTTGGTAGCGGTGGCGGGGATGGCAGCCAGCAGCTTGTCGGCGCAGAAGGGACGGTACAGACGGACCTTCACCAGGCCGACCTTCTCACCGTGGGCGTTCATGTAGTCGATGACTTCCTCGGCCACGTCGCAGAAGGAACCCATGGCGACCAGGACGCGGTCAGCGTCGGGAGCGCCGTAGTAGTTGAACAGCTGATAATCGGTACCCAGCTTGGCGTTGATCTTGCCCATGTACTCCTCGACGATGGCAGGCAGAGCGTCGTAGTACTTGTTGCAGGCCTCACGATGCTGGAAGAAGATATCGCCGTTCTCGTGGGAGCCGCGGGTGTTGGGATGCTCGGGGTTCAGGGCGTGCTTGCGGAACGCGTTGACGGCGTCCATGTCGCACATCTCCTTCAGATCCTCGTAGTCCCAGATGGCGACCTTCTGGATCTCGTGGGAGGTACGGAAGCCGTCGAAGAAGTTCACGAAGGGAACGCGGCCCTTGATGGCGGCCAGATGGGCCACGGGAGCCAGGTCCATGACCTCCTGCACATTGCCTTCGGCCAGCATGGCAAAGCCGGTCTGGCGGCAGGCCATGACGTCGGAGTGGTCACCGAAGATGTTCAGGGCCTGAGCGGCAACGGTACGGGCGGAAACGTGGAAAACGGTGGGCAGCAGCTCGCCGGCGATCTTGTACATGTTGGGGATCATCAGCAGCAGGCCCTGAGAAGCGGTGTAGGTGGTGGTCAGGGCACCGGCGGCCAGGGAGCCGTGGACGGTACCGGCAGCACCGGCCTCGGACTGCATCTCAGCCACCTTGACGGTGGTGCCGAAGATGTTCTTGACGCCCTGGGCAGCCCACTGGTCGACGTAGTCAGCCATGGGGCTGGAAGGGGTGATGGGGTAGATGCCCGCCACTTCGGTAAAAGCGTACGACACGTAGGCCGCAGCGTTGTTACCATCCATGGTTTTAAAATGTCTGGACAACTTGATATACCTCCTAAAAGTATAGTAATCTCAATCGGATACATTCTAGCACACTTTTTCCCTGCTGTAAATTGTGATTTGAAAATTATTATTTTTTATCGACCTGAAAGAAAATTTGGCGGCTTGCGGCGAACAATGGTACATGCTGGGAGAACCCTATACAGACAACCCGGCGGTCTGAACAGGTTTTTAACGGTGGACGGCCCGTTCTTTACACCGTCTTAATCGGTCCATGGGGTATAATGCGAGTCAAACGGCGCTGGCCGTATACCGTTTGAGAGGGAGGAACAGCAAATGCACAGCGAAGCATATCAGGAAGCCCGGAAGGAATTTTGGAATTGTGTCTTTATGTCGGTGTTCGGGGTGGGGATTCCCCTGTACCTGGCCTTTACCGAGTGGCGGCCCATTATGCTGGCGGAGCTGGCCAAGGAGCAGGCCGCCGCGAACTGATGTATTATATTAAAATAGGTAAGCGTTCGCGCCGCAGTTCCCGGGACTGCGGCGCGGTTTTTGCTGCCTGTCATTGCAATTTCAACGGGTCTGTTGTATAGTAAACCATGTATTCTGGGTGCTGTGCGCCCAAGAGGAGGGAACTGTATGCTGTGCAGCGTCCGCTCCCTGGGTCTGACGGGTCTCAACGGCTACGAGGTCCAGGTGGAATGCTATATTTCCAACGGCCTGCCGGGATTTGATGTGGTGGGCCTGCCCGATGCCGCCGTCAAGGAGGCGCGGGACCGGGTCCGGGCTGCGGTCAAAAACTGTGGTTTCCACTTTCCCGTCAGCCGCATTACGCTGAATCTGGCCCCGGCAGGCACCAAAAAGTCCGGCACCATCTATGATCTGCCCATTCTGCTGGGCATTCTGGCGGCCACGGACTGCGTCAAATTGCCCCGGGAGCCGTCGGCGTTTCTGGGGGAGCTGAGCCTGGAGGGGGGCTTGCGGCCGGTGGAGGGCGTACTGCCCATGGCCATGGCGGCCCGGGACGCGGGCATCAAGGCGCTGTATCTGCCCGCCGCCAATGCCGCCGAGGCCACCCTGGCAGACGGTCTGACGGTGTATCCGGTGGAGAACGTCCGGCAGCTGGCGGCCCATCTGCGGGGGGAACAGCGGATGGAACCGGCCCCGGTGTGGACGCCGGACCCCACGGAGGGAAACCATCTGGACTATGCCGACGTGAAAGGGCAGCAGGGGGGCAAACGGGCGTTGGAGGTGGCCGCTGCCGGGGGGCACAATATCCTGCTGGTGGGGCCGCCGGGCTCCGGCAAGAGTATGCTTGCCAAGCGGCTGCCCTCCATTCTGCCGGATATGACCCGGACGGAATCCCTGGAGGTCACCAAGATCCACTCCATTCTGGGATTGGTGCGGCCGGAGTCGCCGCTGGTGACGGAGCGGCCCTTCCGCAGTCCCCACCATACCATTTCCCCGGCGGGGCTCAGCGGCGGCGGTACCACCCTGCGGCCCGGCGAAATCTCCCTGTCCCATCGGGGCGTCCTGTTCCTCGACGAGCTGCCGGAGTTCCGCAAGGATGCACTGGAGGTGCTGCGCCAGCCGCTGGAGGACGGTGTGGTGACCATTTCCCGCGTCAGCGGTACCGTGTCCTATCCCAGTGAATTTATGCTGGTTTGCGCCATGAACCCCTGCAAATGCGGCTGGTACGGCGACCCCAGCGGCCGCTGTACCTGTTCCCGCCAGTCGGTGCGCAGTTATCTGAGCCGCATCAGCGGGCCGCTGCTGGACCGCATCGATATCATGGTGGAGATTCCGGCCCTGCCCTTTACAGACCTGACGGGAGAAGCACGGGCGGAGCCGTCGGCGGCCATCCGCCAGCGGGTCAACGACGCCCGCAAGCGGCAGCAGGACCGGTTTGGACCAAGGGAGCACAGCTGCAATGCCCAGATGGGCCCGGCGGAGCTGCGGGAATTTTGCCGCCTGGATGAAGATTCCACCTCGCTGATGCAGGCGGCCTTTGAACGGCTGGGGCTGACGGCCCGCAGCTATGACCGTATTTTAAAGGTGGCCCGGACCGTGGCCGACCTGGACGGCAGCGAACAGATCGGCCCCCAACACATTGCCGAGGCCATTCGCTACCGAACGTTCCGCTTTGACGGAACGCAACCATAACCAACGGAAGGAATTAGAACTATGAATGAGATTTTTCTGCTGAAGCTGGGCGAGGTCGTGCTCAAGGGCCTCAACCGCTTTTCCTTTGAAAATAAGCTGAAATCCAACATTGCCCGCCGTATGCGCCCGTATGGCAGCTTCAATGTCCACATTGCCCAGTCCACCATCTATGTGGAGCCGCAGAACGACGACTGCGACGTGGACGGCGCCTGGGATGCCTGTCATACGGTCTTCGGCATTGCCGCCATTTGCCGGTGCCGTCCCTGTGAGAAGAATCTGGACGCCATTTTCCAGGCGGTGGAGGACTATTTGGGCGACGACCTTTCCATGGCCAAGAGCTTTAAGGTGGAGTCCAAGCGGGCTGACAAGCGGTTCCCCATGACTTCCATCCAGCTGTCCCAGGAGATTGGCGGCCGTATTGCCGAGGCGTTCCCCCAGGTAGCCGTGGACGTCCACAATCCGGACTATACGGTGTATGTGGAGGTCCGGGAGCAGGCGGCCTATGTCCACGGTCCCGCCGAACCCGGCGCCGGCGGCCTGCCCACGGGTATGGGCGGCCGGGCCGCGGTGCTGCTGTCCGGCGGCATCGACAGCCCTGTGGCCGGGTATATGATCGCCAAGCGCGGCGTGGAAATTGAATCCATCCACTTTTTCTCCTATCCCTACACGTCCGAACAGGCCAAGGAAAAGATGCTGGAGCTGGCCCGGCTCATGACCCGCTACAGCGGCCGCATGACCGTCAATGTGGTGGGCTTCACCAAGGTGCAGGAGGTCATCCGGGACCAGTGCCCCGAGGAGTATTTTACCATTATCATGCGCCGCTTTATGATGCGCATTGCCGAACGAATCGCCCGGCAGGACGGCTGCAAGTGCCTTGTCACCGGTGAGAATCTGGGTCAGGTGGCCAGCCAGACCATGGAAGCCATGGCCGTCACCGGCGCTGTGGTGGATATGCCCCTGTTCCACCCCCTGATCGGTATGGATAAAAAGGATATCATTGCCATTGCGCAGAAAATTGGCACGCTGGAGACGTCCATTCTGCCCTATGAGGACTGCTGCACCGTCTTTACGCCCCGGCATCCCAAGACGAAGCCCTCTCTGCGGGAGGTGGAGGCTATCGAGGCCAAAATGGATGTGGAGGGCCTGGTGGCCCATGCCATTGAGAACACCGAGAAAGTGACGGTGCGGTACCATGGCGGCAACAGCTGAATCGGTGGTGGCCGCCCTGAAAGCGGCAGAGAAAACCGTGGCTACGGCGGAGTCCTGTACCGGCGGACTCCTGGGCAAGCTGCTGACCGATGTGGCGGGCAGCTCCGCCGTGTATCCCGGCGGCGTCATCAGCTACAGCTGCGCTGTGAAACACCGCTATTTGGGCGTGGACCAGCGGGACCTGGATACCCTGGGTCCCGTGTCCAAGCCGGTGGCCCGGCAGATGGCCGAAGGCGTCCGGGCGGGAATGAAAGCCGATTTCGGCATCGGTATTACGGGACTGGCAGGCCCCGACTCCGACGATTCCGGCCGCCCGGTGGGCCTGGTCTATGTGGCCCTGGCCGGGGAGGGGTGGACCATCTGTGAGGAGCTCCACCTGTCCGGCGACCGGACGGCTATCCGGCAGGCGGCCTGTGAACGGGCCCTTGCATTGCTGGCCGACGCCCTCTGACCAATAAAATCCAACAAAAAAGGAACCATGCAGTTCAAATTCAACTGCACGGTTCCTTTTTTTGCAATTATTCGGTGGTCGTGGTGGTAGCGGTGGGATCATAGTTGACAATGATGCCCATTCCCTGGAGCTTGCTCACATCGGTGACCGGATCGCCGAAGGCGTCCACCTGCACCAGATTGTTGCAGCTGGTCAGGGGGCTCAGATCGCTGACCTGATTATAGTCGATGTTGACATAGTTGAGAATGGGCAGATTGCTGAGACCCGACACGCTGGTAATGGTGTTGTGGGCCACGGAAATCTGCGTCAGCGATACGGCGGCGGAGAAGTCCGGCAGGGAGACAACGGCGTTGTAATCGGCTTTCAGCGTCCGCAGAGACGCCAGCTTTGCCAGGGGAGACAGGTCCACCACCGTGTTGTTGCACACGTCCACCGTCTCCAGGGCGGTGCAGGTGGCCAGAGGAGCCAAATCCACCAGCTTGTTCTGCTTGGCCAGCAGGGAGGTCAGGGCCGTCTTGTTGTTCAGGGGCGACAGACTGCTGACCTGATTGCCGGTGATGTCCAGGGTTTCCAGGGATTCCATGGAAGCCAAAGGCGCAATGGTGGTCAACGTATTGGAGCTGAGATTCAGAGATTTGATGGCCGTCAGGCTGCTGAGGGAGGAAATATCGGAAATGACATTGCCCGACAGGTCCAGGGATTCCAGCGTGACCAGGGGGGACAGGGCCGACACATCGGTGAGGGTGCAGCCGCTGAGGGACAGGGTCTTGAGCTTCGGCAGCTGGGCAATGGCCGACAGGCCGCCGGAAGAAACGGTGCAGCCCGACAGGTCCAGTGTCTCCAGATTGGTCAGCTTGGAGAGTACGGAGAAGTCCATGCCGTAGGCGTCATGGATGGTCAGGGAGGTGAGACCGGTGCAGTTCTCCAGATCGGACAGGTCCCGCACGTCGCCATTCAGCTCCAACGTGGTCAGGGACCACAGTTCGTTGGTCATAACGGGGGTGCCGTCTTCCTTGCCCAACGTCTGCCGGACCACGCTTTCCACGGCCTCATCGGCAAAGGTGGCTTCTTCGATGACGCCGCCGATGGTATAGGTGCCGGTGACGGCTTCACTGACCAGACCGTCTTCGGAAACCACGATGGCAACCACCGTCGTTTCACCGGCGGGCAGATGGACCGGCTCCGTGTACAGTTCGTCCTCCATGGAGGGATAGCAGCCCTGGGTGGACAGGTAGGCGTTGTGGCCGGAATAGGACAGGGAAACGTCGATGTATTCGGTATAGTAGCCCGGTTCCGGCTGCAAAACAGGGGCGTCGGGCCGCAGCTCCTGCAGCTGGGCGCGGATGGTCTCGTTGGCCGTCCGGGTCAGCATCTGGTCGGCGTCCAGCAGCTTGTCCTGGGCCACATAGACACGGGACAGGGCCAGATACAGGTCCAGTTCCTCGGGATTGGCCGTGATGGCGGTGACCAGGGTGTATTCGGCCTTGGTGTAGTTTCCGGAGCCCTCATAGGCCTGGGCCAGCTTCAACGCCAGTTCCGGGTTGTCGGAGGAGACGATACCGGCCCGGCGGTAGTTGGTGACGGCGCTGGAATAGTTGCCATCGGCCAGGGCGGCGTCGGCCCGGTCCATGAAAAACTCCTGGGTGATATCGGGGCGGAAGACCAGCAGGAACAGAATGGCTCCGGCCAGCAACAGCACCACCAGCAGGATGGGGATGATGATTTTCAGCAAACGCTTCATAGTGCAGCTCCAATCCAATTATAAACTCCATATTATTATACCTGCATGGTGGAAACGTGTCAAGTTACGCCGCCGGAACGCAGAATGGGACGCCGCATTGCTGTGCGGCGTCCCAAATGACGACTATTTTCTCTCGGACAGAGGGATATAATCCTGATGGGTGAAGATGGCGCGGTAGGCCGGACGCATGATACGGCCGCTGGTCATGACCTCTTCGATGCGGTGGGCGCACCAGCCGGTGATTCGGGCCATGGCAAACAGGGGGGTGAACAGCTCCTGGGGGATGCCCAGCATGGTGTAGACCAGACCGGAATAGAAGTCCACATTGGCGCACATGACCTTCTTTTTGCCGGTGACCTCGGCGAAGAGGTCGGGGCTCAGCCGCTCGATGGATTCCAGCAGCTCAAATTCATCCAGCAGACCGGTCTTTTCGGCCAGAGACCGGGCATACTTCTTTAACAGCGTGGCTCTGGGGTCGGAAATGGTGTAGATGGCGTGGCCCATGCCGTAGATCAGGCCGGAGCCGTCGCCGGCTTCCTTGCGCAGAATCTTGCGCAGATAGTCGGCCACTTCGTTGTCGTCCTTCCAGTTTTTCACGTTGGCCTTGATCTCGGAGAACTGGGTTATGACCTGATTGTTGGCGCCGCCGTGCTTGGGGCCTTTCAGGGAGCCCACCGCGGCGGAGATGGCCGAATAGGTGTCGGTGCCCGTGGAGGACAGAACGCGGCAGGTGAACGTGGAATTGTTGCCGCCGCCGTGCTCGGCGTGAATCACCAGGCACAGGTCCAGGAGCTTGGCCTCTTCGTCGGTGTACTTCTGGTTGGGACGGATGGCCCGCAGGAAGTTCTCCGCAATGGACAGGCCCTTGACGGGGCGGTGCAAATAGAGGCTCTTGTCATTGAAATAGTGCTGACGCGCCGCGTAGGAATGGGCGATGATGATGGGGAACCGGGCAATCAGCTGGGAGCACTGGCGAACCATGTTCTCCAGAGAGGTGTCGTCGGGGTTGGGGTCCGAGGAGTAGAGGGCCAGCACCGAGCGGCCCAGCTGGTTCATGATGTCCCGGGAGGGGTGCTTGAGAATCAGGTCCTCGGTGAAATTGTCGGGCAGGGCCATGTTGTCATAGAGGAAGTTCTGGAACATGTCCAGTTCTTCGGCGTTGGGCAGGCGGCCCAGCAGCAGCAGAAACGCCGTTTCTTCAAAACCGAAGCGGTTTTCCTGGCGGTAGCCCTCCACCAGCTCCGAAACTTCGTAGCCGGCATAGGAGAGGTGGCCTTCCATGGGAACCCGCTCGCCGTCGAGAATGGAGTAACCGAGGACGTTGCCCACTTTGGTGTAGCCGATCATGACGCCGGTGCCGTCGGCATTGCGCAGACCGCGCTTGACATCCACATTATCCCGCATCATTCTGGCCAGGGCTTCCGAGGTGTTGCGGTCGATCCCAGCGAAGAGGCTGCGCATATACTCACGATTTTTTTCAGAATATGCAGTATTGATATCCATGTGCTTCATCCTCCTTGAAATTTGAATACAGTATAACAGATAAATATCAGTCAGTCAACGTCATAATTGATAAAATTAAAACAAATATTGCAAAAATATTTTATCTGATAAAGAAATAAAACAGAAAAAATGAATAACTCTGAAATACGACTTGCAAAATGGAGGGAAACGCAATGAGACGAGCGATTTCTGCAGGATGTCTTGCAGCCCTGGGCGCATGGCTGGCGGCGGCGGTTCTGACAGCTTATGAGACCATGACGGCGCCCCAGGAACCGACGCCGGAGCCGGTGATTGTGGAGCCGGCGCCATCCCAAACCGCTGAAACTGCCGACGGGATCCAGTCCGTCCGCCTGTCCACGGCGGACAGCGTGGAGACGCTGGCCCTGGACGACTATCTGACGGGGGTGGTGATGGGGGAGATGCCCGCGTCCTTTCCCCAGGCGGCTCTGGAAGCCCAGGCCGTGGCGGCCCGGACCTTTACCTGCAAGCAAATGCTAGGGGGGAAGCACGAAGGGGCCGACGTCTGTGACGACAGTGGGTGCTGTCAGGCGTATTTGTCGCCGGAGACGGCGGCGGAACGGATGGGAACGGAGTACGACGCCATATATAATAAGGTAAGAACGGCGGTGGAAGCCACCGACGGCCAGGTGCTGACCTATGACGACGCCCTCATTGACGCGGTCTATTTCTCCTGTTCCGGCGGCGTCACGGAAGACGCTGTGGCCGTCTGGGGCAATGAGGTGCCGTATCTCCAGTCGGTGGAAAGCCCCGGCGAGGAGGACGCGCCGCCCTATGAGGATGTGGTTTCGGTGGAGCGGGACGTGTTCCGTCAGACCGTGGAAGCGGCGGGGGCCGTTTTGCCGGAGGACGGAGAGCAGTGGTTTGGAAAGGCCGTGCGCAGCAGCGGCGGGGGCGTGGAGACAGTGGAAATCGGCGGCGTATCCTTCACCGGGACCGCGATTCGCAGTCTCTTCAACTTGCGGTCCACCCGGTTTTCCGTGACGGTGGGGGAGGAGACCGTGGACTTCTATACCCGTGGCTATGGCCACCGGGTGGGCCTGAGCCAGTACGGAGCGGCGGCTATGGCCGACGGGGGCAGTACCTGGCAGGAGATTTTGCAGCATTACTACACCGGCGTGGACATTGTGGACATGGAGACGGTGCTGCCGTAGGATTTCCCAGATTCCTCTTTACAGGCCGTGGTTTTTCCGGTATAATTGTTCCAACTATGTGCAAAGTGAGTGTGTGAGTACCATGATTCAATTTGAGGAATATAAAGGAAAACTGACGGCGCTGAAGCCCAAGCTGGACGAGCTGGCGGTCTCTCTGAATCTGGAGGCCGACAGCGAGGAGCTGGAGCGTCTCCACGCGCAGATTGAAGCCCCCGGCTTCTGGGACAATCAGGAGCTGTCACAGAAGGTCATGAAGCGGGCCCGCCAGCTGGAGACCAAGGCCGAGCGCTACCAGAAGATGTGCACCAACTGGGAAGACCTGCTGACCATCTGTGAGATGGCCCTGGAGGAGAACGACGACTCCATGCTGGAGGAGCTGACCACCGGCTATGAAGCGCTGGAGACGGCCATGGAGAGCGCCCGTCTGGAGACGCTGCTGACGGAGGAGTACGACGCCTACAACGCCATTGTCACCCTCCATGCCGGCGCCGGCGGCACCGAGGCCCAGGACTGGGCGCAGATGCTGTTCCGCATGTACACCCGCTGGGCCGAGCGCCACGGCTTCTCCTGCAAGACCCTGGACTATCAGGACGGCGACGAAGCCGGTATCAAGAGTGCTACCATTATGATTGAGGGCCCCAACGCCTACGGCTATCTGCGCAGCGAGCACGGCGTCCACCGCCTGGTCCGCGTGTCGCCCTTCGATGCCAACGCCCGCCGTCAGACGTCCTTTGCCGCCGCCGAGGTCATGCCCGACCTGCCCGACGACTGCACCGACGTGGAAATCCGCCCCGACGAGTACGAAATGCAGGTGTTCCGTTCCTCCGGCGCCGGCGGCCAGCACATCAACAAGACGTCCTCCGCCGTCCGTCTGATTCACCATGCCACGGGCATTGTGGTGTCCTGCCAGACGGAACGCAGCCAGTTCCAGAACAAGGAGTCCTGCCTCCGGATGCTGCGGGCCAAGCTCATCGAATTGAAAATGCAGCAGCATGCCGAGAAAATTTCCGATATCAAGGGCGTGCAGCTGAAAATCGAATGGGGCAGCCAGATTCGTTCCTACGTCTTTATGCCCTATCAGCTGGTCAAGGACACCCGCACCGGCTACGAGTCCTCCAACATCAACGCCGTCATGGACGGCGATCTGGACGGCTTTATCAACGCCTATCTGACCTGCGCCGCCACCAACACCTGGGTCACCAAATAACGGGAAAGTCGGGATTTCCCCTTGCTTTTTGAAATTTGGTGTGGTATGATAGTACATGCGAAAAAATGAACGGCTGGCGCAGTCCGCCGATGATTGGAGGAAGTTATGAGCGTTCCCGCGATTTTAGTCACCATCGTTCTGATTATCAGCGCTGTGCTGCTGATCCTGGCCGTTCTGGTGCAGTCCGGCAAGAGCGAGGGCCTGTCCGGCACGCTGGTGGGTTCTTCTGCTGCTGAGTCCTTCCTGGGCCAGAACAGAAGCCATACCTGGGATGCCAAGATCGCCCGTGCCACCAAGTGGCTGGCCGGCGTCTTTGTTGCGTGTGCCTTCCTGCTGAACCTGCTGTAAGGCATCGAACCATCAATGGATAAAAAATCTCCGGCAACTGCGGTTGCCGGAGATTTTTTGCCTATAATTGAAAATCCTTGTCGTCGTACCGTTTCAGCGCCGGGGCCTTGGGCCGGGGCGGAATCCGCTTCAGCGGGTCGTACCGGAAGCGGAAGCACTGGTCGGCGGCGGCGACAATGCCCTTTTTGGAGCAGATCAACTGGTGCTCGTCAATGCGTCCGGCGTGGGCGCAGTAGGCGCAGTAATGGCTGATTTTTTTGCGAAAGACCATGGGTATCCCTCCTGCGGCGCAGTCTTCTGGCTCCATTATACCGGACGGGCTGGAAATTTCCAAGAGGTTTTTGTCAGCCTGGGGAGCAGGACGGCCACCAGAACCGCCAGCAGGGGCAGTGGGTCCCGAACCGTCAGCAGCCGCACCAATGCCACCGACAGCAGACATTGGAGCTCTTTTCCCAGGAAATAGGGCCCCATTTGGATGGGCCGGTCCCCCCGCAGGGACAGGACCTGACAGTGGACGCACAGCCCGCCCCAGCCCAGGAACGCGGCGGCCCAGATCATGGCCGAGGGCACGGACAGTCCCTGTTGGGTCAGCAGCGCCATACCAGTGGACAGCTCCAGTACACCGGCGGCGGCCAGAGAGGGCAGGGGCGGTAGCAGACGGGAAAGAGTACCCAGCAGCACGCCGAAAAAGACGAGAAAACCGCAGAGATAGAGACAGGTTACAGCGGCGTCCTGGACCGAGCGGATGAAATCGACGGCAAAGGGACCGGCGGGCGTGTCCGTCGGGGCGACGGCTTGGGAAGGCTCCAAAGTGCGGGGCCGCAGCAGAATGCCGGTCAGTACCGCGGCCAGAATGTGGACCGCCCACAGCGTCACCCCTAGCCGGACACTGCCCAGAAGACCCAGGCCCACCACGCCGAGAATGTAGCCGGGACCGCCGTTGTTGCAGAAGGCCAGGGCGCGGCTCACCTGTCGGGCCGACAGCTGCTTGTGGTCATAGAGCCGGAACAGGGCTGCGGCTCCCACCGGGTAGCCGCCCAGGGCCCCCAGCACCAGCGCGCCCGCCGCGTCGGCGGGAACGCCCAGCACTGGCCCCATCCACCGGCCCAGGGCCGACGCGGCGTAGCGGTGATAGGACCGGCGGACCAGCAGATTGGTCAGCACAAAAAAGGGGAACAGAGACGGCACCACCACGGCGGCGCACCGTTCCAGAACGGCCCGGCCGCTGGCCGATGTGGCAGCCGGGTCGGCCAGCCACAGGGCCAGCAGGGCCGACAGCAGGATAAAACCATAAAAAGAAGTCTGTTTCCAAACGGGACGCTCCACACAACTCACCTCACGGCATGTATACGCCGGGGACAACTTTCTATGCCTGGGCGCATATGCATCTACCGAGTCAGCGTACAAGGAGGGATGCGTGTGAAGCGGACAAAAGCGCTTCTGGCGGCGGCGGCCCAACGGCTGGACGTGCCGCAGGATGTTCTGACCAACGCGCCGCGGGTGGAGGTCATGGGATTTCAACAGGTGACCGTTGAGCACCACCGGGGCGTGACGGAGTATACGGAGGATGCCGTGACGGTGGCCGTGGCCGACGGGGCTGTGCGGATTACCGGGGCCGGGCTCACCATTTCCCTGATGAACCAGGGCTTTGTCACGGTCTGCGGCAACGTGGCCGATGTGGCGTTACTGCCGGGAGGCTGCCCATGACCGGCCGGATGCGGCGGCTCCTGGGCAGCGTCTGCCTGACGGTGACGGCGGCGGCGCCGGAACAGGTCCTCAACCGTCTGGTCCGGGAAGGGGTGTTCTTCTGGGATTTGCAGCGGCCGGACCCCTTTACCTGCCGCTTTACCGTCCGGCGGCGGGACCGGCAGCGGGCCGAGGAGCTGGCGGAACGGTCCTTTGGCACCGTGATGGAGGCCCAGGAGACGGGTCTGCCCCTATTGGTGCCCAAACTCCTGCACCGGAAGTTCCTGATTTGTGCCCTGGGTGTTGTAGCGGTGATGATGACGGTGCTGCCGGGTTTCGTCTGGTGTATCCATGTGGAGGGCAACGACAAGGTCCCGGCGGAGAAAATTTTGCAGGAGTTGGAAAACCTGGGGGTTGGCTTCGGCACCTGGGGCGGTGATATTGTGTCCCAAGATTTGAAAAACCAAATGCTCAATATCATCCCGGAGCTGGAATGGCTGACGGTAAACCGCAGCGGCGGACTGGCCACAGTGGTGGTCCGGGAGCGGTTGACCGCCGACGAGCCTATTGACCGCCGGGAGATCTGCAATCTGGTTTCGGCGGAGGACTGCCTGATTACACACATGGAAGTCCTGTCGGGCCACGCCCTGTGCGAGACCGGCGACGTGGTCCAGAAGGGGCAGGTTCTGGTGTCGGCCTATCTGGAATTGGAGATTTCCACCCAGGTGACCCGTGCCCTGGGGGAAATCTACGGCAATACGTGGCACGATCAGGACGTTGTGACACCGGCGGAGGCCGTCTGCAAAGGCGAGAGCACGGGCGAACAGCGGCGATACGCCGTGGAGATCGGGAAAAAACGAATAAATTTCTATGGAGACAGTGGAATTTGGGGTACCGGATGTGATAAAATAATGGTGGATCATCCCTTGACCCTGCCGGGGGGCTATACGCTGCCCGTCAGCTGGATTGAGGAGATTGCCGTGGAGCGGGAGACAGAGACGGCGACGGTTCCGCCGGAGGATGCCGCAGAGATTCTGCGCACCGGCGCAGCCGACGCATTGGAACAGTCCATGATCGCCGGGCAAATCCTGGAGGACCGGACCATGGTCCGGCGGGAGGGCGCGGTGTACCGGCTCACGGGGGACTACGCCTGTCACGAAATGGTGGCGCGGCCCGTCCCCGCAATTCAATGGGAAAGCGAAGGAACTACATGACAGAACGGGTAATCAACGCCGAGCGCATCGAACAGATCATCAGTGTGTTCGGCTCCTTTGACGAAAATATCAAGCGCATTGAGCAGGCCTTTGACATTCACGTGACCAACCGCGGCACGGAATTGAAGGTCCAGGGCGACGTGGAGGCCGCCGATAAGGGCGTCCGGGCCATCGAAGCCCTCATGTCCCTGGCCTCCAAGGGCGAGACCATCGACGAACAGAAGGTGCGCTATCTCATCGGTCTCATCAATGCCGGCAACGACGCCAAGGTGGGGGAGATGGCAAAGGATGTGATCTGCGTCACGGCCAAGGGCAAGCCCATCAAGGCCAAAACTCTGGGCCAGCAGAAATATCTCAAGGCCATCGCCAAGAATACCATCACCCTGGGCGTGGGCCCCGCCGGTACCGGTAAAACGTATCTGGCCGTGGCCATGGCTGTGGCGGCGTTCCGGGCCAAGGAGGTCAACCGTATCATTCTGACTCGTCCGGCGGTGGAAGCCGGCGAGCGGCTGGGCTTCCTGCCCGGCGACCTGCAAAACAAGGTGGACCCCTACCTGCGGCCCCTGTATGACGCTCTGTTTGATATGCTGGGCCCCGAGACGTATGGAAAATATCTGGAGCGGGGCAATATTGAGGTGGCCCCTCTTGCCTATATGCGCGGCCGCACTCTGGACGACAGCTTTATCATTCTGGACGAGGCCCAGAACACCACCCGGGAGCAGATGAAAATGTTCCTGACCCGTCTGGGCTTCGGCTCGAAAATCGTCATCACCGGCGACGCCACCCAGATCGACCTGCCCGCCGATAAGGTCAGCGGTTTGAAAGAAGCGCTGAAGGTCCTGGAGGGCGTGCCGGATATCGCCATCTGCCGCCTGTCGGCCAGCGACGTGGTGCGCCATCAGCTGGTGCAGCAAATCGTGGCCGCCTATGAGAAGTACGAGACGAAAAAGCCGCCGGTCACCGGCAAGACGTTCCAAAGGAAGCGATAACCAATGAAGCACCGGATCAATATGCTGTTTGAGGGCAGCGCCGCCCGCAAGGTGCTGCTGGGTCCTCACCTGCGCCGCTGCATCACGGCGGCGCTGGACGCCGAGGGCGTCCATGTGCCCTGTGAAATCAATGTTCTGGTCACCGATGATGCAACCATCCACGTCATCAACCGCCAGACCCGCAACGTAGACCGGCCCACGGATGTGCTGTCGTTCCCCATGTTCAACTATGAGCCGGGCCGGTTCCCCGAGGATGTCTCCGGGGATATCGACCCGGAGACGGGCCTGCTGCCCCTGGGGGATATGGTCCTGTCCCTGGAGCGGGCGGCGGCTCAGGCCAAGGAATACGGCCACAGCCTCAAGCGGGAGGCGGGGTATCTGACCATCCATTCGGTGCTGCATCTGCTGGGCTATGACCATCTGGACGAGGGCCCCATGAAACAGCAGATGCGGGCCCGGGAGGAAGCCATTCTGGCAGACATCGTGCTGCCACGATAATACAAAAGACAACGGGAGGAAGTACATGATTACGAAATCCGCCATGATCACCATTGCTGGACGGCCCAACGTGGGCAAGTCCACCCTCATCAACCGTCTGGTGGGGGAGAAGGTGGCCATCGTCTCCAACAAGCCCCAGACCACCCGCAACCGCATTTGCGGCGTTTTGACCCGGGACAATACGCAGATTGTCTTTATGGATACGCCGGGCTTCCACAAGCCCCGGACCCGGCTGGGCGACTATATGGTTGATGTGGTGCGGGAGTCCGTCAGCGATGTGGACGCGGTGCTGCTGCTGGTGGAGCCCATCGCCAACATCGGCCACCAGGAGCAGGCGCTGCTGGACCAGATGCGGGGCGGCGCGCCGGTGGTGCTGGTCATCAATAAGATCGACACCGTGGAGAAGGACGAATTGCTGTCGGTCATTGCTGTCTACAGTGCGGCCTTTGACTTTGCCGCCATTGTTCCCATTTCGGCCAAAACCGGCGACGGTGTGGAAGAGCTGATTGCAGAGGCCATGGGCTACGCCCAGGACGGTCCCCAGCTGTTCCCCGACGGTATGGTGACGGACCAGCCCGAGCGGCAGATCATCGCGGAGATCATCCGGGAGAAGCTGCTGTGGTGTCTCGATAAGGAGATTCCCCACGGCACCGCTGTGGAGATCACAAAATTCTCCGAGCGGGACAATGGGATTATCGATGTGGATGCCACCATTTACTGTGAGAAAGCTAGCCATAAGGGCATCATCATCGGCAAGCAGGGCGCCATGCTCAAGAAAATCAGTACCATGGCCCGGGAGGATTGCGAACGGTTCATGGGCACAAAGGTCTATTTGGAGACGTGGGTCAAGGTCAAGGAAAACTGGCGCGACAGCGCACGCTTGATTCAGAATTTCGGATTTGAATATGACGATTAAATGAAAAACGCGCCTCCTGTCGCACCAATCCTGGCACGGCAGACACGCGCCGTCACATAGTATTTTTAAGGGTCCTGGAGCAATCCGGGGCCCTGTTTTTATGCGCTCTAAGGTGTACGCCTCAAACCCGTTCCGGCCTGCTGGAGCGTCCGCCGAGGCGGCAACCCCGCCCATCGTACCCGTGTCATCTATGCCCATAATGTGCGCCAGACCATGCGTTTGCAAGCAAAATCGCAACGATATGGCTGCATCAGGAGCCGCTCCGGTATCCGGGGTGAGGGTGATGGGGTGGTGTGGAGGGGAAGAGGGAGAGGGGCGGGAAACAGGGGGAGCAGCAGGGAGCGCAGCGGTGCGCTCCGGTATCAATTTTGTAGCTTTTGGAGAGGGTGTTGCGGTATGGTGCTGCGGTCAGGATTGGTGCGACAGTCGGTGCGATTTCCAAGTGACCGGCACATAGTATCTCGGGATA
>CALWWW010000039.1 GCA_944385365.1 uncultured Oscillospiraceae bacterium
TGGGGGCGAAGCCGTAACCGTTTCGTAGGACGCGGCATCCTTGACGCGTCCATGGCGCATTCCGTCCGGGGCCGTCAAGGATGCCGGCCCCTACGCCAAGCGGAATAGATGGTCCCCGCCGTCCACCCCCACAGGGGCGGCGGCGGGGACCATGGGGCCGTCATGGACGGCCCCGGGGATTGCGCCATCTGCGGATGGCGCTTTGGGACGCTGGAGAATTTCGCCCGCTGCGGCGGGCGGGTATTTCGCGCCGTGCGCGGCGCGGGTGTTTCGCTGGCTGCGGCCAGCGGGAGTTTCGCCCGTTGCGACGGGCGACCAGAGGCGCTGCCTCTGGACTCCGTGATTTTTTGAAAAAAATCGAGTAAAACTTTTAACTGTTTTGCCTTTGGGGGCTGGTGCCATACAAAAAAACGGCGCCGCAGCTGCGGCGCCGTCTGGATACATTACCCGATTCCGTAATGCTCTTTATTATACCGGGCAATCTCATCGTCAATGATGGGATCGGAGTGGGGGAAGATGGTACCCTTCAGACCGTAGGTGATGCAGGGGATGAAGTGGCCGCCGGGGGCGTAGGCGTCGCAGGCGCGGCGCACATCGGCGCGAATCTCCTCCTCCGTGGAATCGGCCCGGTCCACCACAGAGGCTTCCAGACCGCCCATCAGGACCATCCGGCCATCCAGCTGCTTCTGAATCTTGGGAATATCGTTCTGGGGCAGCACACCCTGCCAGATATCCACGCCGATTTCCACCATGTCCTCCACAATGGGCTCACAGAAGGAGTCAGCATGGTGCATGACAATGACGCCGTGGTCCTTCATGTAGCCGTAAATGCGCTTGTAATGGTCCTTGAAATACTCGCGCCAGACGTCGGGCTTCATAAACAGGCTGTCCTTTGCACCCCAGTCGTCGTGGGACAGAATCACATCGGGTTTCAGGTTGTCCACCAGCAGCTTGGCGTACTGGAAGCGATATTCCGCGATGGCGTCCACCAGATCGTGCATATCGTCGGGCTCCAGCAGCAGGTTCACCAGCGTATCCTCAAAGCCCATCAGGTAATGGCACTGCTCAAAAATGCCCGTACCCATGAAGCCCATGGTCAGATACTGGTCATGATCCACGGCGGCGGCAGAGGCCTGGCACTCTTCCCAGCCCTCGGAGCAGTTGGCCACCAGATCGGGCACCTTCACCGTGTCCCGCCAGCAGGTGATGTCGGGGCAGACCTTGTTCTCGTCGGTCACATGGGGCATGGGACCGGGGGCGTCCTCGGGGAACAGAATCTGCGTACCCCACTTGTCCACCGACGTCACGCCGCGCTTGCGGTTGCCGCGGGTGTACTTTTGCAGGGGGTCGTTCATAATGGGGACAAAGGGTTCATACTGACGAATGAGCCGGTCGGGCTTTCCGTCGCGCTTGAGGGTCTCCAGCAGTAATTCCTTGGGTGTCATCATGGTTCTGTGTCCTCCAATGCAAATGGTATTGTGCATTTCTGATAGCAGCAGTATACCATGGGAAGGCTGGATTGGACAATTCTACAAACGGTTTTACGGTGCGGTATGCATATCAGACGCTTTGCCGGATGGGCAAATGGGAAATAGTGTGGTATAATAATTAGATAAAACTGCAAAAAATCCGTGGATTTCTCAGAAATTCACGGATTTTTTACACCTTATTTCCCACAATGGGCCGTTGCTTCCTGGGCAATCACACAGCTGTCGGTGAACGGACAGTGGAAAAAGGAACAGTCACAGTCGGACAGTTTGCGGACTGCTTCCGTCACTTCGTAGGAAAAGAAGACCCGCCGGGTCTGATCCTGTTGACGGCAGAAGCCGCTGAACAGCTGTTCTTCCTCCATCCCTTACGCCTCCTTTCCAACCACCTGCCACGCTTCCACCAGACGGGGCAGCTGCCAGGCGGCGTTGGCCGGACTGGTGGAGGGCAGGAGATGGGCTTCCAGGCCCGTGCGGGATTGCTGGTGCTTCCGGTACAGCCGGTAAGCAGTGGAACCGTTGCAGAAAATGGCTGCAATGGGGGCGTGGTCCAGAATCCGGGACAGGTCCGTGGGGACCGCGTCCCGGATGGAGGCGTCGGAGGACCCGACGATCTCGCACCGGTCGATGACGTCCCACAGGGCCAGCCCGTGGTCCAGAATCAGGCGGCGCTTTTCCTCAATGGTCTCCGGCACGGAACAGCCGAAAACGGCGGCCAGGACCTTCCAGAACCGGTTCTGGGGATGGTGATAGAAAAACATCCCCTCCCGGGATTTCACCGACGGAAAGCTGCCGAGAATCAGCACCCTGGACCGCTCGTTGAACAACGGCGGCAGGGGATGGCAGACCGTCACCGCCGCAGCGCCGCCAGCAGGGCGTCCACGGCTTCGGGCTTGGTGGCCCAGGAGGTGACGAAGCGGACGGCGGTATGGGTGTCGCTGACCGGGGCCCAATGCTCAAAGCTGAACTCCTGCTCCAGCCGGGCAATCTGGCCGTTTTCCAGAATGGGGAACAGCTGATTGGTGGGGGAGTCCACCACCATGTCGTAGCCCAGGTCTTTGAGACCGGCGCTGAGCCGGGCGGCCTGCTCGTTGGCATGGGCGCCGGCCTGGAGCCACAGGTCATCGTCGAGAATGGTGGAGAATTGCAGGCCCAGCAGACGGCCCTTGGCCAGCATACCGCCCCGCTGCTTGATGGCGTGGCGGAATCCGCCCTTGAGACTGTCCCGTGTGATGACCAGGGCTTCACCGAAGAGCAGGCCGTTCTTGGTGCCGCCCAGGTAGAAGGCGTCGCACAGGCCGGCCAAATCCTCCGGCGTCACCTTGTTGCCGGGACTGGTCAAAGCCGGGGCCAGACGGGCGCCGTCCAAAAAGAGATAGAGCCCCAGCTCCCGGCAGGTGTGGGAGATGTCCTCCAGCTCCTTTTTCGTGTAGACCGTGCCCAGCTCCGTGGCGTTGGAGATGTACACCAGCTTGGGGGCCACCATGTGCTCGTCTTTGCCGTTGCCGTGGGCGGCGAAGACAGCACGGATGGCGTCCGCCGTCAGCTTGCCGTTCACATGGGGGGCGGTACAGACCTTGTGGCCCGTGGCCTCGATGGCTCCGGTCTCATGGACGTTGATGTGGCCCGTGTCGGCGGCGATGGCCGCTTCCCAGGGCCGCAGGGCCGCGGCAATGACCGTCTGGTTGGCCTGGGTGCCGCCCACCAGAAAATGGACGTCGGCGTCGGGACATTGGAACCGGTGGCGAATCTTCTCAGCGGCCTCCCGGCAATAGGGGTCCAGCCCATAGCCCACGGTGGAGCAGAGATTGGTCCGGTTCAGCGCTTCCATCACCTGGGGCAGCGCGCCCTCGGAGTAGTCGTTGCGGAAAAAATACATGGAATTTCCATCCTTTTTCTGAAAGATTGCCCACTTATTATACGTCCGCCGTGGGAGAACGTCAATGGAGACTTCGGCAGCCGGTGACGGACCGGAGCCACCGGGTATCGGGGGCCGTCCAGGCGGCGGTGGAGAGCAGCAGGACGCCGAAGATCACGCCGAAAACGGTCATGGCCAGCAGACAGGCCAACAGGGACGGCAGAGACAGGGCGGCGGCGGTCCCGGCGGCCAGAGCCGCGGCCACGGTGCAGAGCAGGACCTTGCAGATGTAGGAAAACCGGGGTGTATAGCCGGTGACCGTCAGCAGGTGGGCCAGACTGAGATAGAAGTTGAGAAAATGGGTCAGGGTAAACGTAAAGAAATATCCGGCGATGCCGAACCGGGGCAGAAGCAGGAACAGGAACACCACGTCCAGCAGATTGGTCAGGGTGTTGACCCGGACACAGTAGACCTGCTCGCCCAGTCCCTTGTGCATCCCGTCCACCAGGGTGTCCATAAACAGGATGACCACCAGGGGGGAGAAGAGCCGCAGATACAGCCCCGCCGTCTCGCTGTGGTACAGCAGGTCGCAGAGGGGACCCGACAGGGCGTAGCACAGCCCGGCCACGGCGGCGGAGAACAGCAGGCCCATGCGCAGGCACCGGTCCGTCAGATGGTGAATGCGCCGCTGGTCCAGCGCCGCCCGGCAGCGGGCCAGCTCCGGCACCAGCAGATCGGCCAAAGCCAGAAAGACGATGGCCGGGAACATCATCACCGGAAACACCATACCATGGATGGTGCCATAGTCGGCCATGGCCTGTTCCGAGGAGCCGCCGGAGCGGGACAGACCGCGGGGAATCAGCAGGTGTTCCGTGGTGGACAGGGCCGACCGCAATGTGTCGTTGGCCGCCAGGGGGACGCACAGGCGAAAGAGCCGCCGCCACATGGACAGCCCGGCGGGAATGGGGCCGGTCCGGTGGCCCAGGGCCAGAACCAGCAGCACCACGAGAGTAATGCCCGTGGCGGCGCTGTTGCCCAGATGGATGCTGATGCAGGACCGCTCCACATCGCTGCCGGCCCACAGGCCCAGCAGCGCCACGGTGGCGGCAATGGATAAAAGCTGTTCCAGCAGCTCCACCCACACCAGGGGCTTGAGACGGCCGCAGGCCGTGAAATATCCGGCCATGACGGACCAGAGACAGTTGACGGGCATGGCCCAGGCCAGAACCCGGAGACTGGAGGCGGCCCGGATGTCCCGAATCCAGGAGACGGCAATCCAATCGGCGGCCCGGTGGAGAATCATCCCGCCCAGAACGCTGGCCGCCAGTCCGTAGAGCAGGCAGCACAGCAGGGCCTTGCGCATACCGCCGGGACGGCGGGCGCCGTATTCCTCCGCCGTCAGATACATGGCCGCCACCCGGACCCCGGCGGTACTGATGGTCATGGCCAGAAAGCTCACCGACAGAATCAGCTGCAACAGGCCGATTCCGGCGGCGCCGATGCGGTTGGAAAGATAGACCTGAAAACACATGGCGCTGCCCCGCAGGCCCAGATTGGCCGCCGTCAGCAGCAGTGTGCCGCGAAAAAGAGAATGGCGCTTCAAATAAAATCACCCCTGTCCAAGGATATTGGACAGGGGCGGGAATTAGACATCCGATTGTTTATGCCAGCTTCACCGTGTAGTAGACGGCGGCCGCCAGCTCGAAGGCGGCAACGGCAAAAAGGCAGTAGTAAGCGAAGACGGAGCCCAGGAAAGCGGCCACAACCAGGCACAGGACCCACACCACACAGCTGAGATAGACGGGCAGGGGGGAGGTGTTGGCCGTGGCGATGGCAATGGAGCGCTTGCCCAGCTTGAGGATGCCGTCGTCGGTCTTGCGGGCCTTGAAGACCACCAGGGCCACCACGGCGATGATGACCAGCAGCAGCGCATAGAGGGCTATGGCAAAGAGACGGCCGTAGTAGAGACGGCTCAGGGCGTAGAACACGCCGCCGGCGGCCACATTGACGCAGGACAGCAGGAAGAACTCCGGCTGATAGAGCATGGCGATCATATAGAGGACCGTCACCGCAATATACACCGCGTACAGATAGGGAATATAGCTGACCCAGGTGGTGTACAGCACCCAGCAGCTCAAGGCGACCACCAGGAAGAAGATGCCCAGAATCCAGGAGAAGTAGTGGAGCAGGGGCCGCACCCGGCGGCTGTAGAACCACAGGCCCACGGAAGCCAGGAACAGCACCGACGAAGCGATGCCCACACCCAGCAGAACGGTTTGGGTGGTAAACATGGTGCCCACCACCGAATAGTAACGGCTGGTAAACTGGAGACCAACCAGCAGCACGCAGAGCATAACCAGCGCTGCCATGATCTTGTAGATGACGGAGTCATCGTCGCGGTTGGATTTCTTTTGCGGCATGGGCCGCTGATTCATAGCCATTTGATCACACATTCCTTTTCTGATAGAGTCAGTCCAGTTCGCCGCAGGCGAACAGCAGTGCCGTCAAGGCACAGAGCGGCGCTGTCTCGCAGCGCAGAATCCGCGGGCCCAGGGTACACACCGCCAGCCCGGCGGCGGCGGCTTCCTCCACCTCCGACGGCTCAAAGCCGCCCTCGGGGCCGGTGAGAATGGCGGCGGTGGAAAAATTACCCTGCTCCACACGGCTGCGGAAAGTTACGGCCCGCTCGTTTTCATAGAGCAGGGCGGCGCAGTCGCACGCTGACGCTTCCGCCACGGCCGCGGCAAACGAGGAGACGGCCCGTACCGTGGGAATCCGGCCACGGCCGCTCTGTTCCGCCGCCGACGCGGCGATCTTCTGCCATCGCTCCAGCTTTTTGGCCAGGCTCCGGTCGTCGGGCCGGGAGACACAGCGGGCGGAGGGAAAGGCCACAATCTCCCAGGCGCCCAGTTCCGTCGCTTTCTGAATCACATGTTCCAGCTTGTCGGACTTGGCGAAAGCCATATAGACCGTGGCCCGCAGACGGGGTTCCGAAGCAGAGGGGGCGCAGCCCTGTACGTCCAGCACCAGACGGTCGGATGTCAGTTCCGCCACGGTGCAGTCGTAGTCGGTACCGGCGCCGTCGCAGACCGCCACGGCGTCGCCGGGGCGCAGCCGCAGCACCCGGGCATGGGCCGCCTGCTGTCCCGTCAGGACAATGGCGCCGTCCACAGGACCGCCGTCCGAAAGAAAAAATCTCGGCAAGGGAAAACCTCCGTATCTCTGCAATTTACAACGAAAAACATTATATCAGAAAGGTTCCCGATACGCAAGCCAAAAAAGCGTCCATTTTTTCCATTCTGCAAAAAATTCTGTTGACAAATCCTGTGCGCACCGTTATAATAATCGACGCATAAAACAATATGCCAGCTGCGAGAGTGCTGGAACCGGTAGACAGGCACGTTTGAGGTGCGTGTGACAACAGTCGTGGGAGTTCAAGTCTCCTCTCTCGCACCACGTCGGAGCAAAGTTCGCTTTGCTCCGACGTCTTTTTATGCCGTGGGGCACAAAAAGACGTCATCCGCCCGCTTCCTTGCTCCTCCTTTCCAAATCGCAACCGCAATCGCTGGGTTGCGATTTGGGGACGGCAGACGGATTCCACTGCTCTTTCCATGCCGATGCAAAGTTCGCTTTGCTCCGGCATTTTTTTATACCCTTGGGCCAAAAAGACGCTATCATTTTTATGCCCCCAAACAAAAAAGACGGCTGCCGTCCTGCGTTCTTGTTATGTTTTCCCCGTTTTGGCCGAAATCATAAGTAGAGGAACCCCTGTCGTTTTTGTACGGTACAGTTTGATTTGCTTTTTTTACATTGAGGAAAACGGACCGAAGGGAGGCTGTCCAAATGAAATTGGGTCAAGCGCAGAAAATCGCCAACACGCAGCTGGACTGGCTTCGGCAGAGAAAACACGAGCTGACCCAGCTGCTGAAGGATGGGCCCGCCGCCGGCGGCGGCAGCTTCGACCGGGTGGAGCTGTCCAAGGCCCTGTCCGCCGTGGAGGAGGAGTACGAACAGACCAGCGCCATTGCGCAGCAGCTGTCGGCCTGGAACACCAACATCCAAAACGCCGAAATCGCCCGGCAGCAGGGCGAGGCCATCGCCGAGGAAGCGGAAAACCTGATGAAGATTCTCGAGGTCTTCCGCCGGATTGCCAAGGGCGACCACGTGCCGCCCGCCGACGAAAAAAAGCTGATGGAATACAGCACGGAGATGTATATGGCCGCCAAAAACATGGCCCTAATGAACCGCAACGCCGAGGCGGAGGACCACGATTCCCTCTGGGAAGAGGAGGGTCCCGAGCAGGAGCCGGTGGACCCGGCGGAGCTGGCCGACAATACGGAGGTGGGCAACCCGGTTCCGCCCATCCGGTCGTCGGACCTGCCGGAACTTTCCGCCGACGGCGGATGATCTCCCGTGCCCCATACGACAACAGACGTGTCCAACACGCCGGAGCAGCGCGCTCCGGCGTGTTTATTTTTTGTGGAAACTGCCGTTGACAGGGAACAGGGGACAGGATTATAATAAAATTATAACATGTAAATAGTTATATAGTTTGTAAAGGAGATGTACCAGTTTGGAGAAAGTGAAGCGGTATTTGGTGTTTTTGGTGGGATTGTTTGTCAACTCCCTGGGCGTCAGTCTGATTACCAGGGCCGACCTGGGCACGTCGCCCATCTCGTCCATTCCCTATGTGCTGAGTCTGAATTTCCCCTTTACCCTGGGGGAGTTTACCATTGCGTTCAGCCTGCTGCTCATCGTATTGCAGCTGCTGATTCTGCGGAAAAATTTTAAGCCGGAGCATTGGCTGCAAATCCCCATTTCCGTGACCTTCGGCTATTTTATCGACCTGACCACGGCCATGCTTGGAGACTTCCGGCTCAACAGCTATCCGGCCCAGTTTGCGTTCCTGCTCTTCGGCTGCGTGGTCCTGGGCGTGGGCGTCTATCTGGAGGTGCTGCCCAATGTGGCCATGCTCCCCGGGGAGTCCTTCGTCCGCGCCGTCTGCACCACCTGGAAGCGGGAGTTCGGCGCGTCGAAAATCGCCTTTGACGTGTCCATGACGGTGCTGGCCGCCGTCCTGTCTGTGGTGCTGGCCGGTGGTCTGGCCGGTGTTCGGGAGGGTACCGTGGTAGCGGCCCTGCTGGTGGGCTTCATCGCCCGGCAGCTGAACAAGCGCCTCAGCGATCTGCCCGGCCGCCTGTTTGCCGCGGCCCCGGCCCACAGCTGAGTATAAAATTCCGCAAAAAAAGACGCCCGGGCGGGCGTCTTTTTTTATGGCTTACAGGGTATAGGCCGGACGGATATACCGGGCGGAGGAGTCGGGGGCCGGACGCATTCGGATACCGGAGACGATGCCCACGGCGGCAAAGGTAGTGACCAGGGAGGAACCGCCATAGGAGATAAAGGGCAGCGTCAGGCCGATGACAGGGAAGACGCCCATGCACATGCCGGTGTTGACGATGATTTGGAACATGAACGTGGCGGCGATGCCGATGCAGATCAGCCGGTTCATATAGCTGCCGGATTTGACGCCCACATAGATGCACCGCAGGACAATGGCCGTCAGCAGCACCAGCACCAGCAGACAGCCCACCATGCCCAGTTCTTCACCGATGGCGGAGAAGACAAAGTCCGTATGCTGGGCGAAGAGCAGGCCGCCGGTCTGGGTCCGGGAGCCGTGGAACAGTCCCTGGCCCGTCATGCCGCCGCCCTGGAGGGAGGCCAGACTGTTGAGGGTGTGCCAGCGGACGGAAGCGCCCTGGGGGTCGATGGTGGGGTCGAAGATCATCAGAATCCGGTTTTTCTGGTAGTCCTGCATAAAGCGGGTCCAGATGATGGGGGTGGCCACGGCCAGACCCGCACCGGCGGCGGCGAACCAGCCCAGGTTGACGCCGCCCACATAGGCCATGAAAATAAACGCGATGACATAGGGCAGGGCCACGCCGGCGTCGCTGGAAGCCGCCAGAATCAGCGCCACATTGATGCCCAGAATGGCCACCATCTGTCCCACGGACCGGAAGGAGGAAACCTTGTTCCGGTAGATGCTCATGGTTTTGGCCAATACAATAATAAAGGAAATCTTACAGATTTCGCCGGGCTGAATGCTGAACGGCAGCCAGGAAAAGGCCAGCCAGCTGCGGTTGCCGGTGCCGCCGTCGGTGCCCCAGATAAACAGGGTACTGAGAAACAGCACATTGAAAATCATAAGGATTTCCCGTCGTTCGGCCAGAATATCAATATCGATAAAGGAAAAGATCACATAGAGACCGACGCCGATAATCATGGCAAGGGTCTGCACCAGCACGAGACGGGTGGTGCCCATATAGGCGGTGGTGCTGGCGACGATGACGATGCCGAAAATACTGGCTGCCAGACACAGGCCCAGCAGGAGCAGATCGGCCTTTCGGAAAAATTCCCGGGAGAGGGTCAGGAGCTTGTGCAACTTGGAGCGCTCCTCCTTTCTGTGGGGTGCTATCTCAATATTATATCAGTATGACCGGCGGATGTAAACAAAAACCGCCGGGATTTTTGTTGTGGTTGCACAGTCCGTCAAATGGTGGTATGATAACAAGTACAACGCGGCCGCCGGACGGCGGCCGTCAGGAAATCCGGGAAGGAGATCACCATAGTGCAACGGAACGCGCCCGTCGGGGTATTTGACTCCGGTCACGGCGGCATCAGCGTCCTGCGGGAACTGGTGCGCCGGATGCCCTGTGAGGACTTTTTATATTTTGGAGATTCGGCCAACGCCCCCTATGGTCCGCGGACCACGGAATCGGTGCAGCAGCTGACCCTTGCGGCGGCGGAACGGCTGCTGGACGCCGGGTGCAAGGCGCTGGTGGTGGCCTGCAATACGGCCACGGCGGCGGCCATTGACCTGCTGCGGCAGCGGTACGATCAGATTCCCGTGGTGGGCATCGAACCGGCCCTGAAACCGGCGGTACTGGAAAACGACCACCCCCATGTGCTGGTCATGGCCACGGAGATGACCCTGCGGGAAGAGAAATTCCACCGGCAGATGGAATCCTATCAGGACCGGGCGGAAATCTACCGGCTCCCGGCCCCCGGCATCGTAGAGAGCGTGGAGCAGGGGAGGGTGGACGGTCCGGAGCTGGAAGCGTATCTGCGGGAAATTCTGCGGCCCTATGAGACGGTGCCCATTACGGCGGTGGTTCTGGGCTGTACGCATTTTCCCTTTGTCCGGGGGGCTATCGAGCGGTGCATGGGCCATCCGGTCACCATCTACGACGGCGGCCCCGGCACGGCACGGGAGACCCGGCGGCGGCTGGAGCGGGCGGACCTGCTGACGGACCGGACCACGCCGGGCCGGGTGGAGCTGACCAACAGCCGCCCGGAGGCCGTGGCATTGTCCAAACGGCTTCTGGAGCTGTAATACGATGTTGGAGAAAGAAAAAGTAAGGGGTTGCTATTCATGGAGGATGTCTATTTAGGCGATATAATGACACGTTGGCAAAAGACAGCTCTTACTGTTGGGGGTATTGTTTGCCTCATATCATTACTGATTTTTGTGGTTATTACTCTAGAACTATTGTGGGCATTTGTTTCACGACTGCTATGCAAAATGGGGAGCAAGGTTACTCGGTATGAAATTAAAACTAATGTTTTTAATTTCAATACATTACAATCAGGCTTATTAACTGTAGCATATGGAGTAGGAGCGTATTTTTTTCTTTGTCTAATTGCTGGATGAATTGTTTCTGTGACAATAGCAATGCGGCCCTGTTCTTTAAAAGAACAGGGCCGCATGCCATCTTAAATTTGTGTTTCGTCCATAAAACACAAAAAACAGCCGCAAATTGCGCCTGTTTTTTCTCCACATCCTGTTGACACCAGGTTTCGGACATGCTAGAATAGATATCCATAATGCCTGATTATGCCCAGTGCCCCAATCTTTTGCTTTGCATGGGTAGTATACCACAGCGTGGCGGCGGAATCAAGGCACGTTGGGATAAATTCAACAACGTATCCGGGCGTATCAAAAAAACGGACGGAAACTACCACCGGCCCGCGGGCCGAGAGAAAGGCTGTGATGATTCATAATGGAGATGGTCAAGGACGTATACTTTGGCAAAACTCTGCGTAAGAGCTACTCCAAGCACAAGGACATCCTGGAGATCCCCAACCTGTTGAAGATCCAGAAGGATTCCTTTGAGTGGTTCCTCAAGGAAGGCCTCCGGGAGGTCTTCAAGGACATCGACACCATTACCGACTACTCCGGCAACCTGGAGCTGTCCTTCCTGGACTACAGCATGGACGAAAAGCCCAAGTACACCGTGGAGGAGTGCAAGGAGCGGGACGCCACCTACGCCAAGCCCATCAAAATCCGGGTGCGCCTGCGCAACAAGGCCGCCAACACCATCAAGGAACAGGAAATCTTTATGGGCGATTTCCCCCTGATGACCAACGGCGGCACCTTCGTCATCAACGGCGCGGAGCGCGTCATCGTCTCCCAGATCGTCCGCAGCCCCGGTATGTACTACGGCGATATCGTGGACAAGGCCGACGTCCACAGCTACACCGCCACGGTCATTCCCTACCGCGGCGCATGGCTGGAGTATGAGACCGACGCCAACGACGTGTTCTATGTTCGCATCGACAAGAACCGCAAAATCCCCATCACCTGCCTGATCCGCGCCCTGGGCATCGAGAGCGAGGGCCAGATCAAGGAACTCTTCGGCGAGGACCCCCGCATCATCGCCACTCTGGAAAAGGACACCTGCCACACCCGGGAGGAGTCCCTGCTGGAGATCTACCGCAAGCTGCGTCCCGGCGAGCCCCCCACGGTGGAGAACGCCGAGTCCTATATGGACGCTCTGTTCTTCGACGCCCGCCGCTACGACGTGTCCAAGGTGGGCCGCTACAAGTTCAACAAGAAGATGGACATCTGGAGCCGTCTGGCCGGTCAGACCCTGGCCGCGCCGGTGGCCGACCCCATGACCGGTGAAATCCTGTTCATGGACGGCAAGACCCTGACCCGCGAGGAGGCCCAGCAGATTTCCGCCCGCGGCGTCAACGAGGCTCTGCTGAACATCGACGGCCGCATCGTCAAGGTCTTCTCCAACGGCATGGTGGATATGAAGAACTTCGTGGACTTCGATCCCGCCGAGTACGGCATCCGGGAGAAGGTCTGCTTCCGTGTCCTCAAGGAGATGCTGGAGACCGTCCCCGCCGACGGCTGGAAGGACGCCATCGACGAGCGCCGCGACGATCTGATTCCCAAGCACATCACCAAGGACGACATCCTGGCTTCCATCAACTACCTCAACTGCATGGTCTACGGCGCTGGTACCACCGACGACATCGACCATCTGGGCAACCGCCGCCTGCGCTGCGTGGGCGAGCTGCTCCAGAACCAGTTCCGCGTGGGCTTCACCCGTCTGGAGCGCGTCATCCGCGAGCGCATGACCACCCAGGAGCAGGACAAGACCACGCCCCAGCTGCTCATCAACATCCGCCCCGTGACGGCGGTTATCAAGGAGTTCTTCGGCTCCTCCCCCCTGAGCCAGTTCATGGACCAGAACAACCCCCTGGCCGAGCTGACCCACAAGCGCCGTCTCTCCGCTCTTGGCCCCGGCGGTCTGAGCCGGGAACGCGCCTCCTTCGACGTCCGCGATATCCACTACAGTCACTATGGCCGTATGTGCCCCATCGAGACGCCTGAAGGTCCCAACATCGGCCTGATCAACTATCTGGCCTCCTTCGCCAAGATCAACGAGTACGGCTTCATCGAGGCCCCCTACCGCAAGGTGGTCAAGACCGAAAACGGCTGCTTCGTCACCGACGAGGTGGACTACATGACCGCCGACGTGGAAGACGATTTCTATATTGCCCAGGCCAACGAGCCCCTGGACGAGAACGGCTGCCTGGCCAACAAGCGCATCATCTGCCGTCACCGCGACGAGATCACCGCCGTGGACCGGGAAGTCATCGACTATATCGACGTTTCCCCCAGAATGATGACCTCTGTGGCTACCGCCTTTATCCCGTTCCTCCAGAACGACGACGCCAACCGTGCCCTGATGGGTGCAAACATGCAGCGTCAGGCCGTGCCCCTGCTGGTCACCGAGGCCCCCGTGGTCGCCACCGGCATCGAGCACAAGTGCGCCGTGGACTCCGAAGTGTGCCTCAAGGCCAAGGGCCCCGGCACCGTCACCAAGGTGTCCGCCGACGAGATCACCATCCGCTATGACAACGGCAATGTGGCCACCCAGCGGCTGATCAAGTTCGCCCGGTCCAACGCCGGTACCTGCATCAATCAGCGTCCCATCGTCTCCGTGGGCGACCGGGTGGACACCGAGCAGATCATTGCCGACGGTCCTTCCTGCTCCCAGGGCGAAATCTCCCTGGGCAAGAACGTCCTCATCGGCTTCCTGACCTGGGAAGGCTACAACTACGAGGACGCCATCCTCCTCAACGAGCGGCTGGTCCGCGAGGACGTCTTTACCTCCATCCACATCGAGGAGTACGAGACCGAGTCCCGCGACACCAAGCTGGGCCCCGAGGAGATCACCCGCGACATCCCCAACGTGGGCGAGGATACCCTGAAAGACCTGGACGAGAACGGCGTCATCCGCATCGGCGCCGAGGTCACCTCCGGCGACTATCTGGTCGGTAAGGTCACCCCCAAGGGCGAGACCGAGCTGACCGCCGAGGAGCGGCTGCTCCGCGCCATCTTCGGCGAGAAGGCCCGCGAGGTCCGCGACTCCTCCCTGAAAGTGCCCCACGGCGAAAGCGGCATCATTGTGGACGTCAAGGTCTTCACCCGTGAGAACGGCGATGAAATGTCCCCCGGCGTCAACAAGGTGGTCCGCGTCTATATCGCCCAGAAGCGTAAGATTTCCGTCGGCGACAAGATGGCCGGCCGTCACGGCAACAAGGGCGTTGTCTCCCGCGTTCTGCCCGAGGAGGATATGCCCTTCCTGCCCGGCGGCACCCCCCTGGATATCGTTCTGAACCCCCTGGGCGTGCCGTCCCGTATGAACATCGGTCAGGTGCTGGAGGTCCATCTGGGCTACGCCGCCCGGACCCTGGGCTGGAAGATCGCCACGCCCATTTTCTCCGGCGCCACCGAAAACGACATCCACGAGACCCTCAAGATGGCCGGTCTGGCCCGCGAGGTGGGCGTGGACGAGACCCTGACCGGCAAGGAGCTGTATCTGGCCGGCGAGGGTGAAGTCCCCGAGGGCGGTCTGGCCAAGGAGGCCCTGCGTCCCCTCACCGCCGAGGAGAAGGCCGACATGGCCCAGCTGAAAGCCTGGCAGCAGGAGGGACGTCTCCGCGTGGCCGACGGCAAGAGCATCCTCTACGACGGACGCACCGGCGACGCCTTCGACAACCGCGTCACCGTCGGTTACGTCTACTTCCTCAAGCTCCACCATCTGGTTGACGATAAGATTCACGCCCGTTCCACCGGCCCCTACTCCCTGGTCACCCAGCAGCCTCTGGGCGGCAAGGCCCAGTTCGGCGGCCAGCGCTTCGGCGAAATGGAAGTGTGGGCCCTGGAGGCCTACGGCGCCGCCTACACCCTCCAGGAAATCCTCACCGTCAAGTCCGACGACGTGGTGGGCCGTGTCAAGACCTACGAGGCCATTGTCAAGGGCCAGAACATCCCCAAGCCCGGCATCCCCGAGTCCTTCAAGGTGCTCATTAAGGAGCTGCAGTCCTTGGGCCTGGATGTGAAGGTGCTGGATAAGGACAACCAGGAAATCGACCTGAAGCAGAACTTCGACGACGAGGACGACATGGGCTTCCACCATGACGACACCGCCTTCGACGAGCAGAACGTGGCCGACGACCTGGACGGCTACTCCATGGAGGACGAGAACGGCGACCCCCTGCTGGAGGAGGACGGCTACACCGACGACGACTTCAGCTTTGACGACGGCGACGACGATTTGCTATAAGAAGGGAGAAACACAGTTATGGAATTTAACACGTTCGAGTCGATTAAGATTGGCCTTGCTTCTCCCGACCAAATCCGCGAGTGGTCCCACGGCGAGGTGAAAAAGCCCGAGACCATCAACTACCGCACCTTAAAGCCCGAGCGGGACGGCCTGTTCTGCGAGCGCATCTTTGGGCCTACCAAGGACTGGGAGTGCCACTGCGGCAAGTACAAGCGCATCCGCTACAAGGGCAAGATCTGCGACCGCTGCGGCGTGGAAGTCACCCGTAGCAAGGTGCGCCGGGAGCGCATGGGCCACATCGAGCTGGCCGCCCCCGTGTCCCACATCTGGTATTTTAAGGGCATCCCCTCCCGGATGGGCCTGATTTTGGATTTGTCCCCCCGTGTGCTGGAGCGGGTGCTGTACTTCTCCATGTACATCGTCACCAACCCCGGCAACGTGCGGGAGCTCTCCAAGATGCAGACCCTCACCGAGAAAGAATACCGGGATTTGAAGGAGAAGTACGAGGACGATTTCGAGGCGGGCATGGGCGCCGAGGCCATTAAGAAGCTGCTGGAAGAAATCGACGTGGAAAAGACCAGCGAGGAGCTGAAGGAGGAGCTGGAGACCGCTTCTGGCCAGAAGCGTGTCCGCATCCTCAAGCGCCTGGAGGTGGTGGAGGCCTTCCGCATCTCCGGCAACCGCCCCGAGTGGATGATTCTGGACGCGGTGCCCGTGTGCCCCCCTGACATCCGCCCCATGGTCCAGCTGGACGGCGGCCGCTTTGCTACCAGCGACTTAAACGACCTGTACCGCCGGGTTATCAACCGGAACAACCGCTTAAAGCGCCTGCTGGAGCTGGGCGCCCCGGACATCATCGTCCGCAACGAGAAGCGTATGCTCCAGGAAGCCGTGGACGCTTTGATTGACAACGGCCGCCGCGGCCGCCCTGTCACCGGCCCCAACAACCGTCCTTTGAAGTCTTTGAGCGACATGCTCAAGGGCAAGCAGGGCCGCTTCCGCCAGAACCTGCTGGGCAAGCGCGTGGACTACTCCGGCCGTTCCGTTATCGTGGTGGGCCCCGAGCTGAAGATGTACCAGTGCGGCCTGCCCAAGGAGATGGCCCTGGAGCTGTTCAAGCCCTTTGTCATGAAGCGCCTGGTGGAGACCGGCGCTGTGGGCAACATCAAAGCTGCCCGCAAGTCCGTGGAGCGCGCCAAGCCCGAGGTGTGGGACGCCCTGGAAGTGGTCATCAAGAACCACCCCGTTCTGCTGAACCGCGCGCCTACTTTGCACCGTTTGGGCATCCAGGCCTTCGAGCCTGTGCTGGTAGAGGGCCGCGCCCTGAAGCTGCACCCCCTGGTGTGTACCGCTTACAACGCCGACTTTGACGGCGACCAGATGGCCGTCCACGTGCCCCTGAGCGCCGAGGCCCA
>CALWWW010000040.1 GCA_944385365.1 uncultured Oscillospiraceae bacterium
CGGGGAATCCGTTTGTGTTAGGCATATCGAATTTTGTCGTAAAAACGATGAGATTCGATATGCCTTTTTTTATTTGCGTTGTGATTGGTTCATAGCGCACTGGCATCCCTCCATAGCCGCTTACCCGTAGCGGCTCCTTTGAATTTTCCAAAACATTTCAAAGGAGTTGCTACTATGAAATTTATTGATTTGAGAAAAGAATATCCTCATCTGGATTCTACATATTCCGAATATCCTGTTTCCTATAAGATTGACGCTGTATTTGAGGAGTACCGGCTGGCAGAGCAGGCGCTGGAAAAGCGCAGAACTCGCAACGGGGACGTAGTGTCCTTGGATTCTGACCCTGGTATCGAAGCGCATATCGCAGATCATCAGCCTGGGCCGGAGGATGAAACGATAAAGCACATTCAGAATGAGGCGCTTTATAAGGCCTTGCGCTCTATCCCCAGAAAGCAGGCCGAGCGGATTTACGCTTACTACTTCATGGATATGACTCTGGACGAGATTGCTGAGGCAGAAGGGGTTTATAAATCGGCGGTTCGCAAAAGCATCATGCTTGGAAAGCAAAAGCTGAAAGAAATCCTGTTGCAGGATTAACATTTACTCAACGAGATTACTTCATTACGGTCAAACAGAATGCCGAATGTGCGTAATTTGTCGAAAATTTTATTGAGAATTTTTTCTGTTTTGGGTGTACTTTTGGCCTCCAGATGTCCTTGTTAGTAGAGGGGTTTTTACTTCTCGGTGAACCTTGATAATGGAATATCGGCAGCATGAGCAGGTACGTCACTGTGCCAATGCTATTTTTCGTTTAACGCCACGACCACCGGCTATACCGATGAGAGCGATTTGTAAGCGATACGCCTGGATGCCTATGGCACATTCAGGAGGAGTGCAGCACAGACATAATGGTACTTCCAAACGGTGGCCTCCCACGTAAGAGGGGGAACCCTGCGGCGCACGGCCCGACCGACGCTGTGGAGTTATGAATCGTCCTCGCCACGGACAACCTGCCATGTTCCCACTTCGCCAGGGGTTCGATAAATGTGGCGACGAGTATGACCATCATATTCAAAGTCAGATACCACGCACTGGCAGCGCAAGTTGCCAGTGCGTTCATGTGGCTTTGAAACCAATAAAGCAATTACATCATAGCATCTGCCCGGATTGCATAAGGTAACGAGAGGAGGTTTGGCCATGAATGAGATTGACCGTGAGGTTGGGCTGATTCTTTTGAAACGATTGTGGCAGCGGAATATGATCTCAGAGGATCTCTATCTCTCTGCCAGCTGCTCTCGGTTTTTTGACAGAAAGCATTTTACCCATTATGCTGAGGATAAACCTTTACAAAACCCAAAGGAGGATCAGCGGCATGATGACTATTAGAAAGCTGCGAGAGCAAATGCGAATGGGCAGGTCAATCTATGACCTGCCCCTGCGGGTTACATATTACGCCCGTGTATCCACGGAAAAGGTGGAACAGCAAGGTAGCCTGGAGAACCAGGTTCAGTATTATACGGAGTTCATTCAGAAAAACCCAAACTGGATATTCGTGCAAGGCTATGTGGATGAAGGTATTTCCGGCACCAGTACCTATAAGCGGGAGAGCTTTCTGCGTATGATTGATGATGCCCACAGGGGAATGTTTGACTTCATCATCACCAAAGAGATTTCCCGTTTTTCCAGAAGCACGCTGGACAGCATCCAGTATACACAGGAGCTGCTGGATGCCAATGTGGGTGTCCTCTTTCAGAACGACAACATCAACACCCTGGACACCGACAGCGAGTTTCGTTTGGTGGTCATGGCAGGCGTAGCCCAGGATGAGGTGCGGAAGCTGTCTGAACGCCTGAAATTTGGCTTTCGGCAGTCCATCAAAAACGGCCATGTGCTGGGCAACAACCGACTGTGGGGCTATGACAAGAAGGACTGCAAACTGACCATCATCCCGGAACAGGCCGAGGCGGTGAAGCTCGTTTTTGAACTTTACGCCACCGGCAAGTATGGAATCCGAAAAATCGCCCAGGAGCTGACCCGGCGGGGACACACCAGTCTGCTGGGCAATGAGTTCAATCAGCTGACCATCAAACACATGCTGACCAATCCCAAGTACAAAGGGTGGTACTGTGGGAACAAAACCCAGACGCTGGACTATCGTACCAAGAAGAAAGCCTTTTTGGAGGAAAGCGAATGGGTCATGTATCCAGACCCCAATATCCCGGCCATTGTGTCAGAAGAATTGTGGGATCGGGCCAATGCCATCTTCAAGCAGCGCAGCAGAGAGGTTCGGACAAAATCCACTAGCTACCATAACCGCTATGCATACAGCGGAAAGATCGTCTGCGGTATCCATGGCACCAGCCTCCAACGACAGTCCTTCAAGACCCAGAAGGGAGTGCGGGAGTTCTGGAGATGCAAAATGTACCGCCAAAAGGGGAAGGATGCCTGCAGCCTGCCGTCTGTTCGCAGCGATGAAGTAGATCTCGTTTTAGCAGACCTGTTTCAAAAAGTGGTAACAGAGAAAGCACAGATCATCCAGCTGGTGCTGAACAGTATCGGGGAAACCGACAACAGCGTGGACTACTCTGCGCAGATCGGGCGAATTGAGGTGCAGATCGGCCAGATTGAGGAGAAGAAAGATAAGCTGCTGGAGCTGAGTATGGCGGATGCCATTACTCTTTCAGAGTTCAAGGTGCGTAATGACCGATTCAACCGCCAGATCTCCGCCCTGGAGGAACAAAAGGCGACCCTGCAACAGCAGGAGCAAGTCCAAAAAGGAACGGAGATAAACGCCGAAGCGCTGGAAAAAGCACTCTGGGAGGAACTGGATTTTACAAACGGGATTCACTCTGAAGTTGTGGCAACGATTCTCGATCACATTGTGGTGCTGGAGCAAAGCAATGACAAGCAAATCCATTTAGAGATCTATCTGAGACTGGGGCAGCAGGCTTCAGTCCATTTTCAACGGGGCGAATTAGTCCTTTGCAATAGTCCTTCTTCATAATATGCGTCACCAGACGCAGATTGCGTTCGATGAGTACGTTGCGGGCCGCCAGATCACCCTGGGCGGCCAGTTCCAGATAGTGACGTTCCTCCTGCGCACTCAGCGGCTTGGGGAAGGAGCCGCCGGACCCGGAGAGGCGCAGGGTTTGCAGCATACCGCTGAGTATCAGCCATGCGGCGGCTGACAGCATATGCCTCACCTCCATGATAGCATCCTATTCGGCAACCGCTCGTCCCCATGTATGGAGGCTGTGCTGCCGCATACGGTATCCTATTCCGGAGGGGTGGACTGTGTGCTTGACCAAAGAAAACCGCCCGGCGATTTTTCAGAGTTTCCGGACCATCAGGCCGTGATGATTGCAGTAGAGATACAGATACCCGCCCCGCTGGAACCGGAACCGGCAGGCGGCGGGACCCTCCGGGTACAGCTTGACCAGCTGGAACCGGTCCGGCGTCACATAGGCCAGAAAGGAGATGTGGTGCGTCTTCGTCATGGGGTGGTCGATGGTCACATACTGTTCGTCCTCCACCGGCTCCATGGTGATGGCGTGGGCGTCGTCGGGCGCTTCCGCTTCCAGCGGGGGCAGGGTGACGCCGCAGCAGCTGACCACCGCTTCCCCGGTGGTGTGAATCACATTGCCGCAGATGGGGCAGACGTAGAATCGGGAGCGCAGCAGATTGGCCGAACGGTTCCGATTGACAACGGTATCACCGGAAAGCAGCTCCATCACCGAAACGCCCAGGGCGGCGGACAGGGGTTCCAACAACGTGAGATCGGGAAAACCTTTGGCCGTTTCCCACTTGGAAACGGCCTTGTCGCTGACGTCCAGCAACTTGGCCAGACCGGCCTGGGTCAATCCTCTTGCTTCGCGCAGCCGCCGGATGGTGCTGCCGGTTACATAAGCGTTCATAAAGTTCCTCCAAAAATCTATTGGGATTTGCCCCTATGATAGCAGACTGTCCGGACCGGTACAACCTACGCCTGGTAGAGACGGAGCAATATACAAAAAGGCATGGCCTGTTGTTCGGCCATGCCTTTGCTATTTGCGGCGACAGTGATTCAGCGCAATCCGGCGAAAAACTCATCATAGGAACAACCATACAATTTACGCAATTCCAGAAGCACACTGACCCGAATATTCAGCTCACCGGATTCGTATTTTGCATAGGTAGTTCGACCGATATCGCAGCCCCGCCGTTGCAGTTCAGCGCAGAGCTTTTCCTGAGATAATTCTCGTTCTAACCGCAGCCGGCGCAGATTGTCGCCCATGCAGTGGTCTTGTCGCAACTTTTGTTCTGTCATTTTTATTGAATCTCCTGCTCCAGCGCGTCAAATTCCGGAGTGGAGAAAAACTCTCCCAAGGTGATTTCCAACCCGTCACAGATCATTTTGATGGTCAGCAGTTTGGGATTCCGGCTTTTACCGTACAGGATATTTTTGATACTGGAGGGGGGCAGCGCGCAAAGTGTGGACAGTTTATTGATGGAGATACCACGTTCTCCGCACAGAGACAAAATGCGGTTTCGTACAGCGGTTACAGTGTCCATGCACAATCCTCCTGAATTGTTTTTCTTACAGAATAAACAATTCCATTGCAAACAATAGGCTATGCATACTACTATTAGGCTATACATAGCCTATTTGGAGGGAAGTAGAGATGTACGAAAAACGATGCACTTTTTTTGGACACCGAGACTGTCCGGCTTCCATTCGTCCCAAATTGCGGGAAACGCTGGTGCGTCTCATAGAACAGGAGGGCGTGACAGTCTTTTATGTGGGGCATCAGGGAGATTTTGATTACATGGTGCAGTCTTTGCTGGGAGAGTTGGCCGTGCAGTATGACCATATCTCCTATGCGATTGTATTAAGCGGATTTCCGGGAAAAAATATCGGCAGCAGCCAAAAAACGCTGCTGCCGGAGGGCATAGAAACCGTTCCGCGCCGGTTTGCCATCGTCTGGCGGAATCGCTGGATGCTGGAACGAGCGCAGTATGTAGTAACATATGTAACACATAACTGGGGCGGAGCGGCGCGCTTTGCCGCAGAGGCCCACAGACAGGGAAAAATCGTATACAATTTAGCGGGTTGGGGATAACAAAAAAACCGCCGGAGGGTTGCTCCGGCGGCAGAGAAAACGAAAGTTAATGTCCCGACGGCTTGGTTTCCACCAGGTCCTTTTCCGTGGTCAGGTCCGCATGGAGCAGGACGCCGAACAGAACACCCAGAGGCAGCAGCAGCACCCACAGGGCTTTTCCCAGGAACAGGCGGCAGCAGACGGTACCGATGATTGCGCCGCCCACAAAGTACACCAGCATCAGGAAGTGCTTGTACAGCTTCTGACGGTGGGCCTTGTTGGCATCCCGGAAGTGGCGCAGCTCCATGGCCAAACCAATGCCGATCTGGCGCACATGGTTGGTGGCGAAGGTGGTGGCCATAGGCGTACCCTGGGCCTGCCGGAAGGTATTATACTGCATGGAAGCAATAAAATTGATGGCCACCTGGGAAATCTGCACCGGGGCCGTCTCCGGCAGGAATCCCAGCACCAGCACCACCACCATTTCGATGGCGATCAGCAGCGTATCCCACCGCATGGGCAGGTGACGTTTGACGGGGTTGGGCAGCAACTCCGAGAAGAACGCGCCCAGGGTATAGGCGGTAATGGGAATCAGATAGTAAAGGCCATGCCGCCAGTTGCCCTGGCCGAAGGCCATACCCATCAGGACAATGTTACTGGTTTGGGCGTTACAGAATACATTACCCCGCAAAACGTAGGTAAACGCCCCCAGAAATCCTGCCACGCCGATGAGCAGGAAGTAAATCCAGTTGCGTTCACACATGAGGTAGTACCGGTCGGCTTTTGCCGGGGCCGGTGAGAGCGTCTGTTCCAAGGAGCGGTCCTTCTTTCTATGGGAGTGTGTGGGAAGAATGGCCCCGGCACCCGCCCCGCAGGGGCGGAGCCGGGGCCATTGCGGCTGTATGGCAGCCGCGGGGGATTGCACCATCTGCGGATGGCGCTTTGGGACGATAGGGGAGTTTCGCCCGCTGCGGCGGGCGGGTATTTCGCGCCTTGCGAGGCGCGACCGGGGGCGCTGCCCCCTGGACCCCTGCGATTTTTTGAAAAAAATCGAGTAAAACTTTTAATTTTTGCAGGTTACTGGACGGCGTTCTGCAACTGACGCAAATCCTCTGCGTCGGGGTGGGACAAAGCCGCGTCGAAGTTCTCCAGCATCTGGGCCCGGCGGGGACTGTCCTCCATGGCTTCATACTGCTGCCGCACCGTCATGGGCATACGGCCCTGGCACAGATGGTGGCCCAGCACCGTCACACCGGCGGGCAGCAGCGCTTCCACCCGATGGGCAATCTGTTCAAAATAGTCGGCGCTGCCGCCGAACCCGGCGGTACCAAACAAAAATACCTCCTGATTGGTCAGCTGGGCCAGAAAGGCGGCGGTATCGCCGTCACAGGTGCCCTTGTCGGTCCAGAAGCCGATATACAGCCGCTGTGCGGCCAGGGCCGCCGCGTCCGGCGTGCCGAAATAGCAGCAGTCCTCCGGCGGAAGTACCGCCCGAATGGCGTCGGCCAGGGCTTTGGTATTGCCGGTGCGGCTGCTGTAAACAATGGCGTATGACATATTGTGCATCTCCTTATGGTATCGGATGCCTCTTTACATTCTCTTTATGCTGCAACAGTATACCGCCGCCCGGTGGAAAAGTCAAGGTATTGCGCCGCCGGTGCCGTTGGAGTATAATATAAAATAGTATCTGATATGCAGGAGGCTGTCATGGGAAAGTTCTGGGGACACCTATCCACCATTACCAAGCACCGGACGCTGGTGATGATTCACTGTTTCAAAGTGGGGCTGTATTGGCGTGGTCTGACCCACGATCTGTCCAAATATTCTCCCACAGAGTTTCTGGTGGGCGTCCGCTACTACCAGGGCAACCGCAGCCCCAACACGGCGGAGCGGGAGGACAAGGGCGTGTCCACGGCGTGGATGCACCACAAGGGCCGCAACAAGCACCATTTTGAATACTGGACCGATTTACAGATCGGAACCCGTCAATACGTACCGGTGCCCATGCCCACGGAATATCTGGTGGAGATGTGTATGGACCGGATTGCCGCCTGTAAGACGTACAACGGCGCGGCGTATACCTGTGCCGACCCGCTGCACTATCTGGAACGGGCCATGGAGTCCTCCCTGATGCACCCGGACACCATGCGGAAAACCCATTTTCTATTGAGTATGCTGGCCGAGCGGGGAGAGGACGAGACATTCCGCTATATTCGGAACCATGTGCTGCGGGGGGAGGAATTTGCCGCCGCGGCCCCACAGAAATGAGGAATCTATGCAGAAAACGTATATTACCACCATGCCCGACAAGGCGGGCGCGTTTCTCAAAGCCAATCAGATCATTGCCGGTCACGGCGGCAATATCGTCCGGGTCAGCTACAACAAGGCCGTGGACCTGCATACGCTGTTTCTGGACGTGGAGGCCGATAAAAAGCAGCTGCAAAAGATCACCCAGGACCTGGGGGACATCGGCTATCTGGCCAATGAGAACAAGATTCCACAGCGGGTCATGCTGGTGGAGGTGCGGCTGCTGGACGTGCCCGGCGCCCTGACGCCGGTGCTGGAGCTGCTGCAGCGGCACCATATCAATATCTCTTACCTCAATGCCCAGCAGAGCGGCACGCCGTACCAGCACATCCGCATGGGCCTGTATATCGAAGAGCCCGCCGTCATGAAGCAGCTGCTGGATGACATGTCGGCCATCTGTGATGTGAAGATTCTGGAATACAGCGTCACCGAGAAGATTCTGGACAGCACGGTGTTTTATATTGAGTTTGCCAACGAAATGCGGGACATTCTGGGACTGGACCGGCGGCAGACCAACCAGTTTATCATTGAATCCAACCGGATTATGCAGATGCTGGACGGCAAGGACCAGGCGCCGTTCAAATCCTTTGACTATATCCGCCGGTTTGCCCGGTTTATCGCCGGCCACCGCGGCAGCAATTACCAGCCCATTATCAGCCAGCGGCGCATGAGCCCCCAGGTCATGGGATATATTGTGGAGCCGCCCTGCGGCAGCAACACGTATCTGCTGGACGACGGCAAGGAACTGCTGTGTATCGACGGCGGGTTCCGGTGCTTTTTGCCGGAATTGCAGCCCATTCTGGAGAGTATGATTCCCGGCTTTTCCACCCGGAAAAAGACCGTGGCATTGACCCATGGCGATATCGACCATACGGGCCTGCTGCCCATTGCGGACCGGGTGCTGCTCAGCGAGAACTGCTACCGGAATTTCGTTTTGGAGCGGGAGGGAAAAGCCGATTACCGGGAGCAGAACCCCCTCCACGCGCCGTATTGCTGTCTCAGTAAGGTTATTACGGGCTATACGCCGCCGGAACTGGACCGTATGGAGATCATCGGACGGAAGCTGGACGGGAAAACCCTGTCCCATATCGGCGCGCTGGACTTTGCGGACCTGCATTTTGAGGTCTACGAGGGCAATGGCGGCCATGTCCGGGGAGAGACGGTGTACGTGGATACGGAAAACCGGCTGATGTTCAGCGGAGATAATTGGGTGAATATCAAGGGCTTTTCGGAGGATCAGATGGCGTTTAATAAGCTGGCGCCGTATTTGATGACCAGTGTCAATATGGATTCCAAGGAAGCCACCGCCTGCCGGAAGCAGCTGCAAAAATGGGCAAAGGGGATGTTTGTCTGCCCTGGTCATGGGATGTGGTTCGAGGCAGCCGCTAAATAAAAAGAGGTACTCGATTTTCTGAAAATCGAGTACCTCTTTTTTTGGATGGGTGGTTATTTGCCGCAGGACTTACAATAAGGGGCCAATGTACACTGCTCACATTTGGGCGACCGGGCCGTACAGACGGCCCGCCCATGGAGCACAATCCGATGGCAAAAATCAGAGGTTTCCTCCTTGGGCAGCACCTTCCACAACTGCTGTTCCACCTTCACCGGGTCCTTGCCCTTGGCCAGCCCCAGTTTGTTGGTAATCCGGATGCAATGGGTGTCGCACACCACAGCAGGCTGATGGTAAATATCTCCCAATAACAGATTGGCCGTTTTCCGGCCCACGCCGGGCAGCTTCAAAAGGTCGTCCATATTGTCCGGCACTTTCCGGTCGAAGTCGCTGCGGAGCATCTGACAGGCCAGCACAATGTCACGGGCCTTGTGGCGGTAAAAACCGCAGGTCCGGACGTACTCCTCCACCTCGGCAATGTCCGCGTCGGCGAAATCGTCCAGGGTGGGGAACCGTTCAAACAGCGCCGGCGTGACCAGATTTACCCGCGCATCGGTACACTGGGCCGACAGCCGCACGGCAATCATCAATTCGTAATCTTTCTGATAGTGTAAGGCACACAGGGCGTCGGGGTAGGCGACTTTCAGCGCTTCGATGATGCCCGCCACCCGTTCGTTCATTCTCATGGGAGCTCTCCTTCGTATGTTGCATTCCGTAGGGCGGGGGCTTGCCCCCGCCGCCGTTGACGCGGTGTTCTTATTTTGTATCATACCACAAGTTTCGACCGGTGGAAAGATTGCGTTTTTTGGAAGACGAGGATATAATATATAGAATTGCTACAGGAGGTGGTTTTTGTGTATCGACCCCTGGCCGACGCCATCCGGCCCCAAACGCTGGAGGACGTCTTCGGTCAAGACCATATTCTGGCCCCTGGGGCCATGCTGCGCCGCATTATTGAATCAGGCAGCATCCCCAATCTGATTTTCTACGGTCCATCCGGCGTGGGCAAAACCACCGTGGCCAATATCATCGCCAACCGCACCAAAAGAAAACTGTGCAAACTCAACGCCACCACGGCTTCCTCCCAGGATATCCGGGATATTGTAGCCCAGCTGGGCACCATGATGGCTCCCAACGGCATTTTGCTCTATCTCGATGAGATTCAGTATTTTAATAAGAAGCAGCAGCAATCCCTGCTGGAGCACATCGAAAACGGCAATATCACCCTCATTGCCTCCACCACGGAAAACCCCTACTTCTACATTTATAATGCCATTTTGAGCCGGTCCACGGTTTTTGAGTTCAAACCCATCACCCCCGAGGGGGCCTTGCAGGCGGTCCAGCGGGCCAAATCGTATCTGGAGCAGCGGGACGGCGTCACCTGCACCGCCGAGGAGGGGGCCTGGGAGCATGTGGCCACGGCCTGCGGCGGCGATCTCCGCAAGGCCATGAACGCCGTGGAGGTATTGTTCTCCACCGGCAACGACGGCAATGGGTCCGTCCATATCACCCTGGATGACGCCAAGGCCATCACCCAGAAGTCTGCCATGCGCTACGACCGGGACGGCGACAGCCATTACGACATTCTCTCAGCCTTTCAGAAATCCATCCGCGGTTCCGACCCCAACGCCGCCGTCCACTATCTGGCCCGGCTCCTGGAGGGCGGCGATCTGGCGTCGCCCACCCGGCGGCTGCTGGTCATCGCCGCCGAGGACGTGGGTCTGGCCTATCCCCAGGCCATTGCCGTGGTCAAGGCCTGTGTGGACGCGGCGTTCCAGCTGGGCCTGCCCGAAGCACGGATTCCTCTGGCCGAAGCAGCCATCTTTTTGGCCACCTGCCCCAAATCCAACTCGGGCATCTGCGCCATTGACGCGGCCATGAAGGATTTGAAGCACGGCAAAACCGGCGATATTCCCGCCCATTTGAAGGATTGCCACTACGGCGGCGCGGCCAAGCTGGGCCGGGGCCTGACGTACCAGTACGCCCACGATTTCCCCAACCACTACGTCCAGCAGCAGTATTTACCCGACGAGCTGAAAGACGTGATCTACTATGAGTACGGCCCCAACAAGACGGAACAGGCGGCCAAACGGTATTGGGACGCCGTCAAGGGGTCAGCGGGGGAAGACGGTCCGTAGTCTGGCATTGGATGGGCTGTATTCCCAGTATTCCAGATGGCCCTCGGTCTGGGTGTAACGAAGCACCGGCGGCGGCAGCAGCGCCGGGTCCAGGGTGTCGAGAATGCTCAGCTTGATCTTTTGCCGGTCCGGCAGAATGGCCTTGATGTAGGCCGAAACCACCTGACCGGGATGCAGCGTGTCGTCGGCTTCGGCCAGACCGGAGAGATTGGGCGTCAGCTCCAGAAAGACGCCATAGGGTTGGATGCTGCGGACAATGGCGGGGACCGTCTGGCCGGTCTGGAACCGGGCGGCGTTTTCCTCCCAGGTGCCCAGCAGCTCCTTGAGAGTCACGGTGACGCGGCCCGCTTCCCGGTCCTGACGCTGGAGGATCACATACAATTCCTGCCCCACGTCAAACCGGTCGCTGCCGTGGCTGATCCGGGACACGGAGATGTTTTCCAGCGGCAGCAGCGCCGGAACGCCGCAGCCCACGTCGCAGAACACGCCGAAGGCGGTGGTGTTGGTCACCACGGCGGGCAGAATGTCGCCGGGCTTTCGCTCATACAGCAGATGGTGGAGGGCGTCCCGCTGGACGGCGGTCCGGGACAGGACAATGGGGCCGTGGTCGGGAATGGCTTCAATCCGGCAGCAGACGGCCTTTCCTACCCGGCTGAGAATGGCGATTTCCCGGACGGTGCCCTCGGTGATGCCCAGGGCCGCCCGGTCCCTGGGAATGACGGCGGGGAGCCCGCCCAGGGACAGATGGAGATTGTGGTCCTCATCGCACCAGAGGGCGGGGACCGTCAGCACAGCGCCCTGCTCCATCCAGCGGCGCAGCTGATCCATGGTCACGGCGTCCAGCGGCGTGGGGGCCTGCATGGACTCCGGCAAATACGGTTGCATAGGATTCCTCCCTTTGTTTTTCCCATACTATGCAGAAACGGGCGGGGGAGTTTCTATGCGGTCGCCGGACAGACAGGAACGGCAGGGCGGGGGCTTGCCCCCGCCGGAGACGCAGAACGACAGGAGGAAACAATATGGACATTCGATTGGGAGATATCCTCGTCATGAAGAAGCCCCACCCCTGCGGGGAAAAGAAGTGGCTGGTGCTGCGTACCGGCATGGACTTCCGGCTCCGCTGTACCGGCTGCGGCCATGAGGTGATGCTGCCCCGCAGCAAGGCGGAAAAAAATATCCGGGAAGTTCTGCGCGACAGCGACGGAAAAGCCTGACGGATGCTGCGCGGTCGTGACGGGAACGGCGCGGCGGCGTGACAATTTGATAGAAGATGACGAGCGAACGGTCGCACTTCCTGCGGGAAATGCGACCGGTTTTTTTGCGCCCTGGGGCTATACTTTCACAAGGAAGACAGGGGGTGCGGCAGTGACCATCTATGTGGACGGGTTGTTTTTGCTCAATACGGCGCTCAACGGCCTGCTGCTGCTGGGGACGGCCCGGCTGGGCGGCGCGGCGGTGGTCTGGTGGCGGATTGTCCTGGGGGCCGCATTGGGCGGCGGATACGCCGTGGCGGCTCTGGTGCTGCCCTGGCCGGCGGTGTCCGGTCTGGCCGGAAAACTCCTGTCGGCGGCGGCCATGACCGTGTGTGCCTTCGGGTTCCGGCGGCAGACGGTGAAGCTGGGCGGCGTCTTTCTGGCCCTCAGCGCCGCCCTGGCCGGGGTGGTCCTGGCGGTGGTGGAGATCATGGGCACGGGGCTGATGCTGGTGGACGGCGGGGCGTACTATCCCGTCAGCGGGAAGGCGCTGCTGCTGACGGCGGCGGCGGTGTACGTCCTCAGCCGGACCGTGTTTGCTCAGCTGGTGCGCCATACCGGCGGCGAGGTTTTTCCGCTGGAACTGCGTTCTGGCTCCAAGGCCGTCAAGCTGACGGCCTTGCGGGATACAGGCAACACCCTGCGGGACCCGGTGACCAATGAGGAAGTGGTGGTGGCCGAGTGGCAGACGGCACGGGGACTGCTGCCGCCGGAGGCGGCGGCATTGGTGGACGCGGCGGCGCTGCGGAATCCGGCGGAGCTGCTGCCCCGGCTCCTGGCGGCTATGCCGTCGGGAAAATGGCGATTGATTCCCTTTCGGGCCGTAGGCGTCAGCGGCGGCATGCTGGTGGCCATGCGGTGCGACGCGTTGCGCATAGGCAAACGGACCGTCCGGGGCGGCGTGGTGGCCTTTTCGCCCACGCCGGTTTCCGACGGCGGCGGATATACAGCGTTGATAGGAGGCAGCATATGAAAGCAATGGTATGGAATTGGCTGGTGCGGCTGGGGGTGGTCCAGCCGGGGAAGATCATGTACATCGGCGGCAGCGACGTTCTGCCCACGCCGCCCAAAGGGGAGGAGGAACAGGAGCTGCTGCGCCGTCTGGCGGAAGGGGACGAGGGGGCGAAATCCACGCTGATCGAGCGCAATCTGCGATTGGTGGTGTATATCGCCCGGCGGTTTGAGAATACCGGGGTCAATATCGAGGATTTGATCTCCATCGGCACCATCGGACTGATCAAAGCCGTGGGGACCTTCCGGCCGGACCGGAATATCAAGCTGGCCACCTATTCGTCCCGGTGTATCGAAAATGAAATCCTCATGCATATTCGGAAAATCTCCGGCCAGAAGGCCGAGGTCTCCCTGGATGAACCCATCAATACCGATTGGGACGGCAACGAGCTGCTGTTGTCGGACGTGCTGGGGACCGACGGAGACACGGTGGTGCGGCCCATGGAGGAGCGGGTGGATTTGCAGCTGCTCCACCAGGCGTTGGAGAAGCTGTCGGAGCGGGACCAGCGCATTGTCACCATGCGGTTTGGACTGGGGGGACGCCGGGAGCAGACCCAAAAGGAGGTGGCCGATTCCATGGGCATTTCCCAGTCCTATATCTCCCGGCTGGAGAAGCGCATCATGGTGCGGCTGCGGCGGGATATTCTGCGGCAGACCACTGTATGATATCGAAAAAGGACGTATCGATAAAGCATGATGGAAATGGGGATTGCCAAAGGGGCGCGTCGATGGTATAATAACAGACAAGTGGCGGAAGAGAAACCCGCCACTATGTTTTGTGCAAGGGGTGTGTCTGTCATGGCGCGCAAAGAGATTTCCAAGGCGATGCTGAAGCGTCTGCCGGTGTATCTTTCCTATTTGAAATCCCTGCCGGACAGTGGGCATACCCACATTTCGGCTACGGCGCTGGCGTCGGCGCTGAGCATGGGAGAGGTCCAGGTGCGGAAGGACCTGGCCACGGTGTCCAGCGGCGGCCGGCCCAAGGTGGGCTATCTGCGGGAGTCCCTGGTGGCGGACCTGGAGGAATTTCTGGGGTACGGCAACAGCAATAACGCCGTCATTATCGGCGCAGGCAAATTGGGCATGGCTCTGATGGGCTACAGCGGATTTGCCGAATACGGCCTGAATATTGTGGCGGCGTTCGATACCAATCCGACCCTGGTGGGGCAGGAGAGCAGCGGCAAGGCCATTCTGGCGTTGGAACAGCTGCCCCGGTTTTGTCAGGAGCAGAACATCAAAATCGGCGTCATCACCGTACCGGCGGAGCGGGCCCAGGAGGTTTGTGACCGGCTGATCGAGGCGGGTATCGCGGCCATCTGGAATTTTGCCCCCACCCATTTGGATGTTCCGGAGGATATTCTGGTGCAGAATGAGAATATGGCGGCGTCGCTGGCGCTGCTGTCCAAGCACCTGAAGGAGCACATGGGCAAGCAGGGCAAATAAAAGTGCTTGATTTTTTCACGAAGATCGTGTATAATCAATGGCACATGCCGGTGTGATGGAATTGGTAGACGTAGCGGACTCAAAATCCGCCGCTGGCGACAGCGTACCGGTTCGACTCCGGTCACCGGCACCAACTGAAAATACTCATGTTTTCCGAGTTTCGGGAGACATGAGTGTTTTCTTTTTATGGCCGTTTCTATCCTACTTCCAGAAGTGTTCCTGGAACTCGACCCGGCACACAGTCCGCCAAACCGGAAAAGCCCCATAGAATCAAGGACTTTGAGGGTTTCAGTCTGGTTTTACATCCTTAAAAGGTGAAAATATTGCCTTCTTTTTACCCTTATGGTATAATTTCATAAAACAAGAATATTTTTTAGGGGGTCATCAACATGGGAGATATTGTTTATAAGGCTTTCGCGGAAATGTTCGGCAGCTTTATGATTGCTGTAGTCATTCTCCCTGTTGCGGCTATCTTCATAGCTTATGTGGTATATACCATTGTTATGACCATTAAAAGTGCCTAACAAAACCTGACAAATATAGAGTTATGAGGTAAAATACTAGTGGGGGTGACGGATATGCCCA
>CALWWW010000041.1 GCA_944385365.1 uncultured Oscillospiraceae bacterium
ATGCGCCGGTCATCGTCACCCCACACCGCACGGCGGCACACGCAGGTGCCGCCCTACATTCCCGGACGGACTGCCGATGTGGTTCGTAGGGCGGGAACGATGTGTCCCGCCGCCGGTACGTTTAACGATTGTTTTGCCGCTGTTCGTAAAAGCGCTCTGGGCTGCCCGCCGTCCGTTGGCAAGAGTGGTCGGCGAGGAATTTTTCGTCAGGGCAAGGTGTGGGTTCGCAGCCATACTGGATGTATGGCAAGAAACCGCACCGCAGCCATGGCGGAAAAGGACCGGCGAGCACCGCAGACACACGGACGGTGGGTGGCCCTTTAATACGTTGTGTGGTTCAGCTCGCCCCACAGCTTCTTGGACTCCTCCAGGATATGGGCGTTGACGGCTTCCTCGTCGATGCCCACCAGCTCCCGGTCCTTCATGAGAATCTTGCCATTACCAATGGTGGTCTGGCACTGGCGGCCCGTCATGCCGAAGATCATATGGCCGTCGATATTATCGCCGGAGAACGGCGTGAACGGCTTATAATCCATGACGATGATATCCGCAGACGCGCCGGGCTTCAGGACGCCCAGGGTGGTGTTGAAGTACTTCTCACCGATCTTGGCGTTATTCTCAAACAGCATCTTGGTGACCTCGCACCAGCCCACGTTGGGCATACAAGCGTTATGCCGCTGGATGGTCAGCGCCACCTTGAGGGATTCCAGCATATCATTGGTATAGGCGTCGGTACCCAGGCCCACCAGGATATTCCGGGCCATCAGCTGCAAAATGGGGGAGCAGCCCACGGCGTTGCCCATATTGGATTCCGGGTTATTGACGCACATGGTACCCGTCTCCTGGATGATCTCCATTTCCGCCGTATTCACATGGATGCAATGGCCCAGAATGGTCTTGGGGCCCAGGATGCCGTGGTCCTGCAGACGCTGCACCGGACGGCGTCCGTAATTTTGCAGGCTGTCGTACACGTCGTTCATGCCCTCGGACACATGGATATGGTAGCCGGTCCGGCCGTTATTGGCCGCCACCATCCGCTCGAAGGTTTTATCCGAGATGGTGAACAATGCGTGGCCGCCGAACATGGCCGCCAGCATGGGGTCCTTCTCCTTTTCACACCAGGTGATGAAATCGGCGTTCTCCTGAATGGCCTGCAAAGCCTTGTCCTCGCCGTCCCGGTCGGAAACCTCATAGCACAGGCAGGAACGGATACCGAACTCCTTGGCCGATTCCGCAATGCGCTGCAAGGAACCGGGAATCTCACAGAACGATGCGTGGTGGTCGAAAATGGTGGTGACGCCCTGCTTGATGCAGTCCACATAGAGGGCGTCGGCGGATGCCTTGGTGCCGTCCAGCGTCAGATGGCGGTCGATGTTCCACCACATGCCGTCCAGCACTTCATAGAAGTTGGTGGGGTTGTATCCGTTGATGGACAGGCCACGGGCCAGCGCCGAATAGATGTGGGTATGGGCGTTGATGAACGCCGGCATGATAACGCCGCCCTTGGCATCGATGACCTCCGCCTGGGGATACGCCTTCCGCAGCGCCGCTTCCTCGCCCACCGCCACAATGGAGGGGCCGTCAAAGACCACCGCGCCCTTTTCATAATAGGGATGCTCCGGGTCCCGGGTGATGAGTCTGCCGTTTGTCAATAAGTACATGGTATTTCCTCCTTAATGACTGAGAACAACATGTCTCGGATAACAAAAAATGTTTCAAACCGCCTATGGCTATGGTTTGAAACACTCTGCAAAAGCCGAGTGATAGTTGCAGCCCGTGCGCGCAGCACTTCGTTACAGCTACCAGTCTTAGATTGTAGCTTTATTGTACTCCCATCTTTGGGAAATTGCAATAAAAATTCTGCAATTTCCAAAAATTTTTTGCGCATCTCGTTCACCCAAACCCGGATGTCGCTCCACAGCGGACAGATCCCCTCTACAGTCCTGCTACAGTGAACAATTAACAGACTACAGTATGGAAAGGACTTACAGGACGGGAAACTCCAGAAAAAAACCTGAAATTTGGAGAGTTTCCTATTGTGGAACCGACCGCGACCCGCTATAATAGTATCGTGCAATCAAACGGCGTCCCCCGTTGCAGGGGGTCCGCTGCCGAAAAAAACTTGCGGGCTGCCGTCCGCAGAGAAATGGAGTAGCCTATGTTGCAGAATGCCTATTTGAAGCGCGTCTATGAAGATACCGTCCGCTGCAACCCCGGTCAGCCGGAGTTTTTGCAGGCGGTGGGCGAGGTGTTTGAATCCCTGGAGCCCTATGTGGAAATGCATCCCGAATTGGAAACCCATGGCATTGTCGAGCGCCTGGTGGAGCCGGACCGTATGGTCACCTTCCGCGTCGCCTGGGAGGATGACCAGGGCAAGGTCCATGTCAATCGCGGCTTCCGCGTCCAGTTCAATTCCGCCATCGGCCCCTATAAGGGCGGTCTGCGGTTCCACCCCTCCGTCAACGCCTCCATCATCAAATTCCTGGGCTTTGAGCAGGTGTTCAAAAACAGCCTGACCTCTCTGCCCCTGGGCGGCGGCAAGGGCGGCTCCAACTTCGACCCCAAGGGCAAGAGCGACAACGAAATCATGCGGTTCTGCCAGTCCTTTATGACGGAGCTGTACCGCCATATCGGTTCCCAGATGGACGTGCCCGCCGGTGATATCGGCGTGGGCGGCCGCGAAATCGGCTTCCTTTTCGGCCAGTACAAGCGGCTGAGAAACCAGTTCACCGCCGGCGTCCTCACCGGTAAGAGCCTGCGGTTCGGCGGCTCCCTGGCCCGCACCGAGGCCACCGGTTACGGCCTGCTGTACTTTACCCAGGAAATGCTCCGGTGTCTCAAGAACGATTCCATCGAGGGCAAAACCATCGTCGTGTCCGGTTCCGGCAACGTGGCCATCTACGCGGTCCAGAAGGCACAGCAGCTGGGCGGTAAGCCCATCGCCATGTCCGATTCCGGCGGCTACATCATCGACCGGGACGGCATCAAGCTGGACGTGGTCAAGCAGATCAAGGAAGTGGAGCGGGGCCGCATCAAAGAGTATGCGGAGCGGGTCCCCGGCGCGGAGTACCATGAGGGCTGCCGCGGCATCTGGACCATCCCCTGTGATATCGCGCTGCCCTGCGCCACCCAGAACGAGCTGGATTTGGACAGCGCCAAGGCCCTGGTTGCCAACGGCGTCCAGGCTGTGGCCGAGGGCGCGAACATGCCCAGCACCACGGAAGCCATCAACTATTTCCTGGACCATAACATCCTCTTTGGTCCCGCCAAGGCGGCCAATGCCGGCGGCGTGGCCACCAGCGGCCTGGAGATGACCCAGAACTCCATGCGGACCAACTGGACCTTTGAAGAAGTGGACAAGAAGCTCCAGGGTATCATGGTGAATATCTTCCATCAGGCGGAGGAGGCCGCCGCCGAGTGTAACGCCCCCGGTAACCTGGTGGTGGGCGCTAACGTGGCAGGCTTCAAGAAGGTGGCAAACGCCATGCTGCTGGAGGGCCTGTACTAAAAAAAGATAAAAGTTTTACTCGATTTTTTTTCTTGTGGGGCTGCCCACCGCCCGTGTGTCTGCGGTGCTCGCCGGGCCTTTTCCGCCATGCCTGCGGTGTGACTTCTTGCCATACATCCAGTATGGCTGCAAAGCCACACCTTGGCCTGACGCAAAATTCCTCGCCGACCACTCTTGCCAACGGACGGCGGGCAGCCCAAAATTGTGGGGTCCAGGGGCAAAGCCCCGGTCGCCCCGCGCACGGGGCGAAATACCCGCTGGCCGCAGCCAGCGAAACACCCGCCCGCCGCAGCGGGCGAAACACCCGCGCCGCGCACGGCGCGAAACCCCCAGTCGTCCATAGCGCCATCCGAAGATGGCGCAATCTCCGCGGCGTATGCCGCAAGGCCGCCGTCCCCACCCCGTCAGCGGGTGGCGGACGGCGGCCTTATGTCAAAGTAAGAAGTAAAAGTGAAAAGTGAAAAAGTGCGGTGACCGCTGACGCGGTCGATTGGAAATGTGTCGCATCGGGCGTGGTGCGGCGCTTCGCAGCACTGCCGCAGGGCGCGGCATCCTTGACGCGCCCACGCCGCACCCCATCCGGGGCCGTCAGGGATGCCGGCCCCTACGCCGGTGGTGGTCGGCAGTGCGGCACGGCGGCGGGGGCAAGCCCCCGCCCTACGGGGTGGAACCAATCGGTATTCCGCATATGGGATGGTGCAAACCGGCGGCGGGACACACAGGTCCCGCCCTACGAACCATAGGGGTAGTCTGGGCCCGTTGACGGGGCTCGAAAAAATATTTTAAAATTTTTCAAAAAAATGCTTGCATTTTGGGAAAGCCTGTGCTAATATAAATGAGCGCTGAGGCGAACGGTTAAAAAACGAAACGCCAATGTGTATGCGGTAGTAGCTCAGTTGGATAGAGTGACTGACTACGAATCAGTAGGTCAGGGGTTCGAGTCCCTTCTACCGTACCAGCACCCCGATTGCAAATGCAGTCGGGGTGCTCTTTTTTACAGTCTGAACTTTTTCTGGAGGGGTGTCGCATGTCCATCTATGAAACCATTCAGCAGCAGGCGAAGGCGTTGGGGCCCTGGCTTCGGGAGACGCGCCGCGATTTCCATGCCCATGCCGAGGGCGGCTGGTGCGAAATCCGCACCGGCTCCCTGGTGGCCCGGCGGTTGACCCAGCTGGGGTACGAGGTCTTTCTGGGCCGGGAGGTCTGCCGGGATGCCAGCCGTATGGGTTTGCCCACGGTGCAGCGTCTCGACGCCGAATACCAGCGGGCCATGGAGCAGGGCGCTGACCCGGAATTTGCCCCCCGTCTGCGGGGCGGCTTCACCGGCGTCATGGGGGTGCTGGACTGCGGCGACGGTCCGGTGGTGGCGCTGCGGTTCGATATGGACGCCCTGGGCGTGGTGGAGGCGGCGGAACTGTCCCACCGTCCGGCGGCGGAGGGGTTCCGCTCCAACAATGAGGGCGTCATGCACGCCTGCGGCCACGACGGCCACACGGCCATGGGCTTGGCGGTGGCGGAAGTTCTGATGAATCTGCGGGACCAGCTCCACGGCAAAATCAAACTGCTGTTCCAACCGGCGGAGGAGGGGGTCCGGGGCGCCAAATCCATGGTGGACCGGGGCCTTTTGGACGATGTGGACTATGTGATCGCCACCCATATGGGCCAGCGGGCCGACGGTGTTTCTCAGGTATCGTTCACCGAAGACGGGACGCTGGCCACCACCAAGCTGGATGTGACCTTTTCCGGCAAGGCGGCCCACGCGGCCATGGTGCCGGAGCAGGGGAGCAATGCGCTGCTGGCGGCGGCTACGGCGGTTCTGAACCTCCACGCCATTCCCCGCAGCAGCCAGGGCGAAACGCGCATCAATGTGGGCACCCTCCACGCGGGCACGGGGCGGAATGTCATCTGTGACCGGGCGGCGCTGGAACTGGAAGTCCGGGGCGCAACCACGGAGATCAACGACTATGTGGAACGGTACGCCCGGCGGATTATCCAGGCGGCGGCGGAAATGCACGGGTGCAGCTGGGAGATTACGCCCATGGGGTCGTCGCCGTCCCTCCAGAGCCATCCGGAACTGATCAAGCGGGCGGAAAGCGTTTGCCGGGACAAGCTGGGCCTGCGGGTCCTGTCCGGGGTGAAAGCCGGAGCCAGTGAGGATTTTGCGTATATGGTGAACGCGGTCCACGAGCACGGGGGACAGGGCATGATGTTCCATACGCTGTCGCCTTGCGCGGGTCCGTTCCATGGCAGGAATTTTGATTTTGACGAGGGGGATATGGTCACCGGTGTGATTGCATTCTGCGGAATCGTCGCCGATTTGTTGCAGTAAAAAAAGATAAAAGTTTTACTCGATTTTTTTCAAAAAATCGCGGAGTCCAGAGGCAGGGCCTCTGGTCGCGCCGCGCACGGCGCGAAATCCCGCCCGCCGCAGCGGGCGAAATCCCTAATCGTCCAAAGCGCCATCCGCAGATGGCGCAATCCCCGGCAAAGCCGAAGGCCGCCGTCCCCACCCCGTCAGCGGGTGGTGGATGGTGGCCTTATGTCGTACCGTGTCCGATAACGTATCCGCCCCCGAACTACGTGTGGCAGTCCAGCCCCTACGGGGTGCGGTGTACGGTGGTGCGGTGTGCGGGCCGATGTGGGCATCGGCCCCTACAGGGTGCATACGGTGTTACGAACCGGCAGCAGGGCGGGGGTGCGCTGGATGGTCCCCGCCGCCGCCCCTGTGGGGGTGGACGGCGGGGACCATCTATTCCGCTTGGCGTAGGGGCCGGCATCCCTGACGGCCCCGGACGGAATGCGCCATGGACGCGTCAAGGATGCCGCGTCCTACGAAACGGTTACGGCTTCGCCCCCATGCGCCGGTCAATGCCACCCGGTACGGCGCGGCGGGACACATAGGTCCCGCCCTACGAACGTGGACGGACTGCCCCGCGTGGTTCGGGGGCGGGTACGTCATCGGACACGGTACGACATAAGGCCGCCGTCCACCACCCGCTGACGGGGTGGGGACGGCGGCCTTCGGCTTTGCCGGGGAATTGCGCCATCTGCGGATGGCGCTATGAACGACTGGGGATTTCGCGCCGTGCGCGGCGCGGGTGTTTCGCTGGCTGCGGCCAGCGACCGGGGGCGCTGCCCCCTGGATTCCGCGATTTGGGCAACGCGCCGCCGGTTGGCAAGAGGTGTCGGCGAGGAATTTTGTGTCAGAGCAAGGCCCGGCGACACCCGCAGACACACCGGCGGTAAGTTGCCCCATAGAAAAAATCGAGTAAAACTTTTGATTTTTGGTGCGATGTACGGTGGTTTTCCGGGCGGGCGGTTCATGACCGCCCGCCGTTCGGTGCTCAGTGCATCATGTCGTCCACGACGTCCGTTACCTTGCGCTTGATGGTATGCGCGGCGTCGTCGGCGGCCTGATACACGGCCGACCGCTTGGGCACCATCATCATTACGGCCGCTCCGGCCAGCATCCCCGCGCCCACTGCGGCGGCAATTCCTTTCATCTCCATAACATTCAACCTCCTCTCCGACCATAGCTTATCCCACTTTGCCCCCGTTCACCCATGCAATTTCCCCCAGTCCACGACACTCTAGGCAGCCGCCCGTTTCTATGATATGATACTGCTATCTGATAGAAAGAACGGTGGGTTTGTATGTCCATGGAACTCTTGCAGCGCAAAATTTGTGAAAAACGAACCCCGGCCATGGTCAGTCTCGATCTGACCCCGGCCCTGCTGCCGCCCTCGGTCTGGCAAGGCGGCTCCGTCGCCGATCTGGCGGCGGCCTATGAATGCTGGGGCAAGTCCATTTTGGACGCCCTGGTTGACACCATCCCGGCGGTAAAACTTCATCCCGTCTGGTTTGAACGGCTGGGCAGCCGCGGTCTCGATGTGGTGCGCGCCCTCTGCGGTCACGCCAAATCTCTGGGGTACTACGTCCTGCTGGAGACGGGCCGCTCGGACCATCCGGCAGCGGCGGAACTGTCCGCCGCCACCTATTTCGGCCCCTTGAGCGCTCAAAATGAGCCCTGGGAACAGCCGTGGCCCATTGACGGCCTGTTCATCGGCGGCTACACCGGCAGCGACGGCGTCAAACCCTATCTGGCCCACTGCAAAACCCTCAACAAAAGCATTTTTGTCCAGGCCCGCACCGCCGACAAATCGGCCAGGGAAGTGCAGGACCTGATCTCCGGTGACCGGGTCGTGCACACGGCCATGGCCGATCTGGCCGTCCGCTGGAGCGTGGGCATGGAGGACGGTTCCGGCTTCTCCCGCGTGGGCGTGTCCCTCTGTCCCCGCACCGCCGACGCCGCCGCAGAACTGCGCCGCCGCTATGAACGGCTGTTTTTCCTGATTCCCGGCCGCACGGTCCATGGTTCCTCCTTTAAGGAGATGACCCGGCTGTTCAACAAGTACGGCCATGGGGCCGTGATGGAAATTTCCTCCGGTCTTCTGGACGCCTGGGAACGCCATCCCACGGACCCCACCGGCGCCATCCAACTGGCCGGAGAACGGCTGCGGGACGAGCTGGCCCGCCATGTGAAGGTGATGTGATATGACAAAACTGTATATCATCCGCCACGCCGAGGCCGAGGGCAATCTGTTCCGCCGCATCCACGGCCACTACAACAGCAACGTCACCCACGACGGATTGAAACAGATTGCCGCGTTGGAACGGCGGTTCCAGGGTGAGACCATCGACGTTTGCTACAGCAGCGATCTGGTGCGGACCCGCGTGACTGCCCGGGCCGTCTACGAGCCGCGGGATTTGCCCCTGCGGCTGGAACCGGGGTTCCGGGAGGTCAATCTGGGCCCCTGGGAGGACCTGCCCTTCGGTCTGCTGGAACGGGAACAGCGGGACCAGCTGGCGGCCTTCAGCCACCGGCCCACGCAATGGCATGTGGACGGGGCCGAGGATTATCTCGTTTATCAGCGGCGGTTCCTGGACACGCTGGAACGGGTGGCCCAGCGCCACGACGGAAAAACCGTGGCTATTTTCACCCATGGCTGCGTCATTCGGGCCATGCTGGAGGGACTGTTCCCCCAACAGGAGGCGGGCCACTGCGATAACACCGGCGTGACGCTGCTGGAATACGACAAGGGCCAATTCCGGGAAATTTACCGCAACGACAACAGCCATTTGCCGGAAACCTTATCCACCTTTGCCAAACAGAACTGGTGGAGAAAGGACCGGGTGCAGCGGGACCGGAACCTGTGGTTCCGGCCTCTGGGCGTGGATCCCCAATGGTATGTCCAGTGCCGCCGGGAAGCCTGGGAGGGTATCTACGGGCCGGGCAGCTTCACCGATGGGGCGGCCTATTACGCCGACGCCGTGGGACGGGCCGCCGGGGAACCGTGGGCCATCTGTCAGGCCATGCTGGGCGATGAACCGGCGGGCCTGTTACAGCTGGATTTGAACCGGGGCGCGGAGGAGGGCGTGGGATATATCCCGTTTCTCTACCTGCTGCCGGAGTTCCGGCGAATGGGATTGGGCGTCCAGCTCATCGGCCAGGCCGTCAGCTTTTACCGGCGGCTGGGCAGAACCCATTTGCAGCTGGCGGTGTCGCCGGAAAATCCGGGGGCCGTGCGGTTTTATAAGCGGTACGGCATGATCCAGGCCGGAACCGTGGCCGGGGCAGGGAAGTGCCTGTGGATTATGGATTTTAATATGGATTTGAACCGGGATTTGGAACCCGCATTGGCAAAAGTATAAAGCTTTTACTGAATTTTTTCTCGAAAAAATTCTGGGGTCCAGGGGCAAAGCCCCGGTCGCCCGCCGCAGCGGGCGAAACACCCGCCCGTCGCAACGGGCGAAACACCCGCGCCGCGCACGGCGCGAAACACCCGCCCGCCGCAGCGGGCGAAATCCCCCAGCGTCCCAAAGCGCCATCCGCAGATGGCGCAATCCCCGGGGCGTCAGCCCCAAGGACGGCGGACCCACCCCATCCGGGGTGGCGGACGGCGTCCTTTTGTTGCACCGGAGTTCCGTAAATGCGGTGTACAGATCGTAATACGATGGTGCGGTGTGCGGGCCGACGCCCCAGGGGGGGTGTACGGTGGTGTGCACCAGCGGCGGGACACGCAGGTCCCGCCCTACGAACCACATGGGCAGTCCGTTCGTGTTTGTAGGGCGGCACCTATGTGTGCCGCCGTGCGGTGGGGGTGTCGATGACCGGTGCATTCCGGCGAATCCGCACCAGCGGCGGGGGCAAGCCCCCGCCCTACGCGGCCGGAACCCCCAAAATGCCAAAAAGCGGGGGAGCAGCCCCCGCTTTTTTTGTTACCGCATCCCTGCGCCCATGGAATCCGTATTCGGCGTCTGGGTCTTCGGCATGGGCCGCACCGGCTCCCGCCCCGTCCGGTCCGTCCGGTCGCTCCGGTCCGTCTTGCTGGGCGGATTCGTCCCGTTCACCCGGCCGTCATTGGTCGTCGACGCGTTCCCGCGGTACTCCGCCACCTCCCGCTCCGCATCGTCCACCATCTGCGACACGCTGTTGCCGCACGCCGTCAGGCCCGCCGCCAACAAAAGCGCCAAAATCATGGTTACCGTCTGTTTCATCGAAAATTCCTCCTTGTGGTAAATCTCGTATCTCCAGACGTAGTATGTGCCGTTTTTTCCCCGATCACTATGCAAATCCATTCCAGTTGTGGCGATTTCGTCCAAACTTCACCCAACTTTTTTGAGAAAATCACAGTTGATTCTTTTGCCGGAAAACAGTATAATGATATCGCTGAACAAAAACGCAAACACGCGAATAAAGGGGTACTTTACATATGAAAAAGCTGACAGTCAAAAAGGGTAGTGAATGTATGGCCTGCCTGGCTTGCGTCCAGGCCTGCTCCAACGCTTTCTACAAGGAATTCCATCCCGATAAGTCCTGCATCCAGATCATCGAAAAGAACGGCGCCGCCAAGCCCATGGTCTGCGTCCAGTGCGGCAAGTGCGCCAAGGCCTGCGAAGCCGGCGCCATCACCCAGAACGCCAAGGGCGTTTACACCATCAACAAGAAGCTCTGCACCCAGTGCGGCAAGTGCGCCGAGGTATGTCCCTTCCATGTCCTGGTCAAGGTCGCCGATCAGCCCGCTTCCAAGTGCATCGCCTGCGGCATCTGCGCCAAGGCCTGCCCCATGGAAATCCTCGAGGTCGTCGAGGCCTGAGCCGTCCACGCGGTCTTTTCCTGCGCCGTCTCCACGGGAGACGGCGCTTGAGCTTGTCAAAAAAGTGTTTTTGCCAAGCTCAGGGCGAAAATTCAACTTCAAAAAAGTTGAATTTTCGGTCTATTGAAATAGGTGCAGGGGACTTTTTGTCCCCCGCACACACCCCCTGCTGCTCTGTCACGGCAGTACTTGCGGGTTTTTCGCCAGACTGCAGCGCCGTCTCCACAAGGAGACGGTGCTTTTTTATGGCGAAGGGATTCCGATTCCCCATCAAACGGCTATGGAAATTTTCGACACCATCTTGACAAACGCCATCCAGACTGGTACTCTTTCCTATGGATATATTGATATCTTTCTATCGATAACAAGGAGGCTTCCATGGCATCGTCCCCCATTCTGCGCTTCCGCCCCGCCGACGCTCTGGTGATCCTCTGTGTACTGCTGCTGGCCGGGGCGTCCCTGGTGCCCTTCCTCCGCAATGCCGCCGTGGAACCGGCCACCGTGGAGGTCTGGCAGAACGGCGTTCTCACCCGCCAGGTCCCCGCCATGTCCCAGGTGACCTTCGATACCTCCGGTGAGTACACCAACACCGTCACCGTCGATTACGGCAAAGTGGCCGTCACCCATTCCGACTGTCCCACCCAGGACTGTGTCCACACCGGGTGGATTTCCTACACCGGCCAGACCATTATCTGTCTGCCCAACGGCGTGGAAGTCCGGCTCACCGGCGGCGGCGCGGAACCGGAAATCGACGGCGTCAGCCGATAGGGGAGGGGTACCATGGAACACACCAAACGTCTCACCATGGGGGCCATCCTCACGGCCCTGGCCCTGGCCCTTTCCTATATGGAACGTTTTTTCCCGCTGCAACTGCTCGTCCCCCTGCCCGGCGTCAAACTGGGTCTTGCCAATCTCGTCACCGTCTTCGCTCTCTATTTCCTGACGGTTCGGGAAGCCGGTATGATTCTCATTCTGCGCTGCGCCCTGGTCTCCCTGTTTTCCACCGGCGTGACGGCCTTTCTCTTTTCCATCGGCGGCGGCATTCTGGCCCTGCTGGTTATGGCCGCCCTCAAACGCTGCAAGGGGTTGTCCCTCTACGGCGTCTCCATGGCCGGGGCCGCCGCCCACAACATCGGCCAACTCTCCGTCGCCGCCCTGGTCCTCGGCTCGTCCTACGTCTGGGCCTATCTGCCCTTTCTTTTATTGGTCTCCCTGGCCACCGGCGCCATCACCGGCACCGTCGCCGCCTACGGCTTCCGCGGGCTGCTGGGTGCGGGACTGCGGATGCGGTAGGGGGGCCTGTATGGGGTGTTTCGCGCCTTGCGAGGCGCGACCGGGGGCGCTGCCCCCTGGACCCCTGCGATTTTTTGAAAAAAATCGAGTAAAACTTTTAATGTTTGGGGTTTATTTGGTGGTTTGGTGCGGTGCGCTGGAAGGAGTGCGGGAACGCCCTCAATCCATGCTTCGCATTGTTGCGGTGAGAGGGCCAAAGGCCCCTCAGCCCCGCTAGAACCGGGTTCGTATGATCTCGTAGGGCGGGACCTATGTGTCCCGCCGCCGGTATGCACCGAAAATTACCGGACGGGCTGATACGTTCCGACCGCGTAGGGCGGGGGCTTGCCCCCGCCGCCGGTACGGGTTCGCCGGAATACGCCGGTCATCGTC
>CALWWW010000042.1 GCA_944385365.1 uncultured Oscillospiraceae bacterium
GTCGGCGAGGAATTTTGCGTCAGGCCAAGGTGTGGCTTCGCAGGCATACTGGATGTATGGCAAGAAGCCACACCGCAGGCATGGCGGAAAAGGCCCGGCGAGCACCGCAGACACACGGGCGGGGGGGCAGCCCCACAAGAAAAAAATCGAGTAAAACTTTTATCTGTTTTCACGTTACCGTGCTTGTTCCATTTTTCCCCTGTCTGTGATATGATAAAATAGTACAGAAGACAGGCTCAGGCGGGGAACACCGTGCGGATGAGCACCATATAGAGCACCGTCCCCACCAGTATCGACAGATAAATGTTTTTCCGAAACCACTGGAGCAGCGCCACCGCCACACAGGACAGAATCTCCGCCAATCCAAAGGGAAAGGCCGTAAAGTTCAGATTCCGCAGACAATAGCAGACCAATATCACCATAATAGCCGGCGGCAGCACATTGCCCAGATACCGCATCATCCCCGGCAGGGGCCGTTTGCCGAAGACCAGAAAGGGCAGGGCCCTGGTCAGCAGCGTCACCACCGCGCAGACGGCGATGACGGCGGCTGCATACGCATTATTTCCCATAGTACGCCTCCAGTTTGGCCTGAACGGAGCGGCGGCGCACAATCAGCACCACCAAACTCACCGTCAGGGCCGGAATGAGAAAATAGTCCGGGCCCAGCAGCAGATAGAACACCACCGCGCTGCACAGTCCCGACAGGGCGGGCAGCTTGGTCGGGTACTGCCGCCACTGGTTGACGGCCACCACCACAAAAAAGGCCGTGGCGGAAAAATCAATGCCCGTCAAATCCACCGGCAGCAGCGCACCGGCCCAGCCCCCCAGAAAACAACCGGCCATCCAATAGCAATGGTCGCAGAGGGCAATGAAAAAGTCGGCCCGCTGCCGGTCCAGCCCCTTGGGGTGCTGGATGGAACAGAGCACCGAATACGTTTCATCGGTGAGGGAAAAGACCATATAGGGGAACCGCCAGCCCATGGTGCGGAATCGGTCGATCATGCCCACACCGTAAAAAATATGGCGGGCATTGATGAAAAACGCCATGACCGCCATGGTCAGCAGCGGCGTATGGGCTTGCAGCAGCGGCACCATGACGAATTGCAGCGACCCGGCGTACACAAACAGAGCGCTGAACAGGGACCACAACGGCCCATATCCGGCCTTGGCCATCATAACGCCGAAAGCCACGCCCATAAACAGATAGGTGAAAAAGATGGGGAAGGTCTGCTTCAGCCCATAGCGTAATTCCCGCATGACGGAACCTCCTAAGGGGGATTTTCCCGATTATAACACTGCATCAATAAATTCTCAAGAGCATCCTGGGCCAAATCCACCGGTCAGAGACGGAAAGTACCCTTGATTTTCGGCCCGCTGCTGGGGTATAATGAACCATACGCATACGAAGGAAGAGAAGGAGCGAATACGGTATGCCTGAGAAGTGGAGTTTTTTTGAAAATTTGGACGAGATGGTCTATGTCACCGACGTGGAGACCAACGAATTGGTCTACATGAACCGCCATCTGCGCAATGCGCTGGAATACCGTTCCCATGAGGAGTATCACGGCCGGAAGTGCTACCAGGTGCTGCAAGGCTGCGACCAACCCTGCTCCTTCTGCAACAACGAAAAATTGCGGCCCGGCGAATTTCTCTCCTGGACCCATATGAACCCCATTCTCCATCAGCGGTTTCTCATCAAGGACAGTATGGTGGAGGTGGCCGGGCGGCGCTACCGCGTGGAAATCGCCATCAATATGGATTCCGAGACCGCCAGCAGCACGCCCTACTATTACGCCCGCAGCGAGACCATCCTCAACGAGTGTCTCCAGCAGATGTTCACTTCCACCGACCCCGATGAATCCACCAATCATCTGCTGTCCTATATCGGCCAGACCTTCTCCTGTGAACGGGTGTACATCTTTGAGCTCCACGGGGCCACCACCGACAACACCTATGAGTGGTGCGCCGAGGGGGTGACGCCCCAGAAGGACGTGCTCCAAAAGGTACCGGCGGATTATCTCAACTGGTGGTACAACTCCTTTGACAAGAGCCAGATTATCATTATTCCCGATCTGGAACAAATCCGCCAGGAGTACCCGGAGACCTACGCCGTGCTCAAGCCCCAGAACATCCGCTCCCTGGCCGCCGGTCCCATCCGCGAGGACGGCAAGCTCATCGGCTTTATCGGCGTGGACAACCCGGAACCGGAGATGATGCGGCTGATCACGCCGCTGCTGAAGGTGGTGGGCTACTTCGCTGCCACGCTGCTCAAGCGGCGGGACCTGCTGGCGAAGCTCCACGAGCTCAGCTACCACGACCAGCTCACCGGCGCCCTCAACCGCAACGCCCTGGCCGAATACTACGGCCAGCTGCCCATGGATTCCGCCGGTGTCATCTACTGTGATATCACCGGTCTCAAGCGCATCAACGACACCCAGGGCCATGAGGCCGGGGACCGGATGATTCGCCACTGCTACGACCTGATTCGCAAGTCCGTGGACACCAAACTCATTTACCGCACCGGCGGCGACGAATTTATCGCCCTGTGCCCCAATGTGGCCGAGGTTGATTTCGAGCGGTGTCTGCGGCGGCTGCGCCACGCCATCCGGCAGGATGAATACCATCTGGCCATGGGTCATACCTGGTCCAAGGACCAGCCCCTGATTATGGAGGACCTGATCACCCAGGCCGATCAGGTCATGTACCAGGACAAGCGGGACTATTACCGGCAGAACAGCCGTCTGCCCGGCGTGGAGCGCCGGAAGGTCCGGGAGGTGGACTATGGCGACGACGCCGCGCCGGAAAAGACCGTACCGGAGACGCCGTTCCAATGCTTTATGGCCACGGCGGCCTATGACGTGGAGGCCATGGTCCAGTCGGTGGCCCAGGACAACAGCTCCAGCTACTTCTACATGGGCGACATGCAGAAAGGGCTGTTCTACATATCCGACAACATGCGCGACGACTTCGGCTTCCAGAGCAATCTGGTGCAGGATTTGCTGACTGTTTGGGCCAAGCGCATCAGTACGCCGGAATTCCAGGACCTCTACTGGCAGGATTTGTCCAGCATGATGCGGGAAAAGCGGTCGATTCACGATCTGCGCTACCGGGTCCGCGATGTCCATGGCAACAGCAAGTGGATTCGCTGCTACGGCGTGCTCACCTGGAACGCCGACAAGACCAAGCCCGTGTTCTTCTCGGGCCGCGTGACCCATCAGGACAACGATTTTGTGGTGGACCCGGTCACCAGCTTCCCCCGCGAACACGCCGCCCTCCAGCAGCTGGAGGAAATGCGCAAGGACGGGGCCCCGACGGTGGTGATCGGCTTCTCCCTCAACGGTTTGACGGAGATCAACAGCACCAAGGGCCGCGCCTACGGCGACCGGCTTCTCAAGCGGTTTACCGACGCGCTGATGGAGGGGCTGTGCTGGAAGATGTCCTTCTACCGGCTGGAAGGTATGCGCTTCCTGGCCATCGTCAACCCCCTGTGCATCGGGGAGGGGACGGCGGCCCTGGTGGAGCAAATCCGCACCATTGCCGTGGACTGCTACGAGGCTATGGGCGTGGCCGGACAGAAGGTGTGCTCCTTCGGCGTCATGGAATACCCCGGCCCCGGATGGAAGCCCGAAGACCTGCTGGAAAACCTGCTCTCCCTGATTCGGGTGGCCAAGCAGGAGGCCAAGCTGGCCTATGTGGACTACTCGGAGGAAAGTGTCCGCCGCATCCGGCAGATGTCCAACATGACCATGGCATTGCGGCAGGATGTGGACCACAATATGGAACACTTCCGCATTGTGGTGCAGCCGGTGGTGTCCGCCGAGACCGGCCGGGCCAAGGGCGGCGAGGTCCTGCTCCGGTGGCGGTTTGAGGACCGGGATGTGTCGCCCGCCGTCTTTATCCCCATTCTCGAAAAGGAAAAAATGATTCACGAGGTGGGCCGCTGGGTCTTTGAGCAGGCCGTCTGCACCTGTGTGCGGCTGCGGTCCTACGACCCCAATTTCTATTTGACCTTCAATGTCAGTTTGCAGCAGCTGTCGGACCCGCTGCTGCTGCCGGAAATGGCAAAAATCCTCCAGAAATACAACCTGTGCGGCGGCGGTCTGGTGGCCGAGCTGACGGAGAGCTGTCTGGACGAGGAACCGGAAAAGCTCCTGGAATTCGTGGGCGCCTGCCAGAATCTCGGTATGCGCATTGCGCTGGACGACTTCGGCAGCGGCTACTCGTCCCTGCGGATGCTGCTGCAATATCCGTCCAGCATCATCAAGCTGGACCGGTCCCTGGTGCTGGAGGTCACGGAATCGGAAGCCAAGATGAATTTCATCCGCAGTATCGTCTTTGCCTGCCACCAGTTCGGAAAAACCGTCTGCATGGAAGGCGTGGAGCGGGCCGATGAAAACGAGATCATCCGGAATACGGGCTGCGATCTGATTCAGGGCTATTACTACTACCGCCCCATGGAGGTCAGCGACGTGTACCGGCTTATCAGCCGCAGCGGGGAGCAGACCGAAGAAGGGAGCGACGCCCATGGCGCGGGAAACTGAGGAGCGGGCCGCCGAAACCGAACCGGTGCGGGCCCTGCTGGAAGAATTTTTCCGCCGCTATCTGACGCGGCGCGATCTGGAAGGCACTCTGGAGCTGGTGGACGACGGCATCATCAGCATCGGTTCCGGCGAAGGGGAGATCGCCCTGGACAAAACCGCCTTCCGGGCGCTGCTGGAGGAGGAATTTTCCGCCCTGGCCCAGCCCATCCGCTTCACGCTGACGGAGTTTACCCAGCGGCAGCGGACGGAAGGCGTCTGGGACTGCTTCACCCATCTGCAAACCACGGTGACGCTGCCCGGCGGCCAGCGGGCCGCCTATCCCATGCGGGTCACCGCCGCCGTGTGCCGCCGTCCTGACGGGCTGCGGATTCAGATGCTCCACGCGTCCGAAGCCAGCCTCTATATGGAGGATGGGGAGTTTATTCCCCTGAAATTCATCTCCCGCGGCGTGGAATCCCTGAGCCGGGAGACGCGGCTGGATTTGCTGGAAATCATCGGGCAGATCATGCCCGGCGGCATCCTGGGCGGATACATGGAGCCGGACTTCCCTCTGTATGTGGCCAACGAACGAATGCTGCGCATGTTGGGATACGACAGCTGCGAGGAATTTGAACAGGAGATCAACGGCTGCATCATCAACAGCATCCATCCCGACGACCGGGCCTATGTGACCGGGGAGATGGCGACGATTCCCAATCTGGGCGACCAGTACGAAATGCAGTACCGGATGCGGAAAAAGGACGGCTCCTACCTGTGGATTCACGATATCGGACGGCGGACCCTGTCCGCCGATGGCCGGGACGCCGTGATCAGCGTCATCATCGATATTACCCAGCAGATGCGGGTTCAGGCCACGCTGGAAACGGAGGCCGTGACGGACCCCATGACCGGCATCTACAACCGCAAGGGCGGACGGCTCCGGCTGGAACAGCAGATGCAGCAGGCGGACCGGTATCTGTTTCTGATGATGGACCTGGACAATTTCAAGCAGGTCAACGACCTGTACGGCCACAAGGAGGGCGACCAGGCCCTCTGCACCATGGCCCAGCTGTTACAGGAGCGGTTCCGCAAAAGCGATATGGTCTGCCGCGTGGGCGGCGACGAATTCGCCGTTTTTGCCGTGGGCTGCGGCGATGAAGCGCCGGTGCGGCAAAAGCTGGACGCGCTGATTGAGGAATACCGTCAAATTATGCTGCGCCGATGGCCGGCGGCCCGCTCCACCCTGTCGGTGGGCGGCGTCTGCGGCACCCGGCGCCGGACCTTTGCCGAGCTGTACCAAATGGCCGACGAGGTCCTCTATGAAGTGAAACGCACCCAGAAGGGCCGCCATGAAATCCGCTGCCTGGAGGAATGAACCGTGCGCCGCCTGTGCCGTATGAATGGCGCGGGCGGCGCGCGGTTTTTGCGGACGGGACCGGCAGAATGTCGTATCTGGGTTTGCTTTTTTTGTTCCGGTCGTATATAATGGAGCGTAGATTCCGCGGTGCTGCCGCGGTTCGGGAAAGGGAGGCCGGAGGGCCTTTCGGAATGTCAGGGGGCGCATCATGGAATTGCAGCTGGAAGTGTTGAAGAGGTTTTTTGAACCTCTCCATGAGATTGTCTATATGGCCGATATGGACACCTATGAATTGTACTATATGAACGGGCAGGCCCGCCGCTGTTACGGCTTGGCGCCGGAGGAAGCGCTGGAAGGGGAGAAGTGTTACGCCCTGCTCCAGGGCCGCGACACGCCCTGTCCGTTCTGCACCAACGAAAAACTCCAATGCGGAGCGTTTTATGAGTGGGTCTACTTCAATTCCGCCTTGCAGCGCCATTTTGCCGTCAAGGATACCATGCTCCAGAAGGGTGACCGGCGGGTCCGGGTGGAACTGTCCGTCGATATGAGCACCGAGGCCCAGCAGAAGAACACCATCCGGTCCTATGAGAGCAATGAACAGCTTCTCAACGAGGCGCTGCGGGTGGCGCTGAGCTGCTACGACGAGAAAGAGGAGCCGGTCCAGGCGTTCCTCAGCTATATGGGCGGCAAGCTGGGCGGCGACCGCATGTACATCTTCGAGGGCGAAGAGGGCGGCGCCATGAGCAACACCTATGAATGGTGCAAGCCGGGGGTGGAGCCCCAGCAGGCCAATCTCCAGGGCGTGCCCTGGCAGGTGGTGGAGCGGTGGTACCGTTCGTTCCGCCGGGGCGAGCATGTGGTGCTCTACAACATCGAAGAAATCCGGGAACAGGAACCGGAGGTGTACCGCACGCTGGAACCCCAGGGCGTCAACAGCCTGATTGCCTGCCCCATCGTCAGTCACGACCGGATTCTGGGCTTCTTCGGTATGGATAATCCGCCCATCAATAATTTGTATCATATCTCCACGATTCTGGATATCATGAGCAATTTTATCCTGTGTATGTTCCACCGGCGGGACCTGCTGGGACGGCTGGAGCGCATGAGCTATTACGATCAGCTGACCGGGGCCATGAACCGCCACGGACTGGCCCGGACGCTGGAGCAGATGGACCCGGAGGAGAGCGTGGGTATCCTCTACTGTGACGTGATGGGATTGAAGCACATTAACGATACGTTGGGCCATGAGCACGGCGACGCGCTGCTGCGCCGGGCGTTCCAGTTCCTGACGGAACGGTGCCAGGGACAGCCGGTGTACCGGCTGGGCGGCGATGAGTTTATGGTGCTCTGCGAGGATGTGGACCGGCTGACGTTCAATGCCATTGTCCAGGCCGTCAGAGAGCAGGAGGGCCGGGTGGATATGGCCATGGGTTACGTCTGGAAGGAACGGGTGGGCGATAGCTTTTACGCGCTGCTGTCCCAGGCGGACCAGGAGATGTATGCTGATAAGCATTACCGGCGGTTGAAAGGGCAGATCTGCCGGGAATGAAAAGGCTTCCCTCAAACCCAATATAAAAGTTTTACTCGATTTTTTTCAAAAAATCGCAGGGGTCCAGGGGGCAGCGCCCCCGGTCGCCCGCCGCAGCGGGCGAAATTCCAGCTGGCCGCAGCCAGCGAAACTCCCGCCCGTCGCAACGGGCGAAACACCCGCGCCGCGCACGGCGCGAAATACCCGCCCGCCGCAGCGGGCGAAATCCCCAGTCGTCCATAGCGCCATCCGCAGATGGCGCAACCCCCGGCGAAGCCGAAGGCCGCCGTCCCCACCCCGTCAGCGGGTGGTGTGCGGCGGCCTTCCTGTTTGTACCCCATTTCGTGTGGAGTTCGTATCATCGTATGCACCCTGTAGGGGTCGATGCCCACATCGACCCGGCGGTACCGGCTGCCATGAACCGGCGCATGGGGGCGAAATCGATGGTGCATACCGGCATGGTGTACGATGGTGCGGTGTGCGGGCCGATGTGGGCATCGGCCCCTACAGACATGGACTAACTGCGCTGCTTTGTTAGGGCGGGTACGTCATCGGACACGGTACGACATAAGGCCGCCGTCCACCACCCCGTGAGGGGTGGGGACGGCGGGCAGCCCCACAAGAAAAAAATCGAGTAAAACTTTTATATTTTTTGCTTACGGGGGTGGTTACCGGCGGGACCGGCGTCCGTACAGCTTGGCAAGGCCGCCCTCTGCCGTTTCCCGATACTGCTGGGACAAATGGATGCCCGTCTCATACATGGTCTTGACCACCATATCAAAGGTAATCCGCTGGGTATCCGACAGAATAAACGCCAGATTCAGGCAATTCAACGCCCGGGACGCCGCCACGGCGTTCCGCTCAATACAGGGAATTTGCACCAGGCCGCAAATGGGGTCACAGGTCAGCCCCAAATGGTGCTCCAGCGCGATTTCCGCCGCGTACTGGGTTTGCGCCGTATTCAGATCACACAGCACACAGGCCGCCGCCGCCGCCATGGCACAGGCCGAACCGATTTCCGCCTGACAGCCGCACTCGGCCCCGGAAATGGACGCGTTCCGTTTAATCAGGGAGCCGAACAGGCCCGCCACCGCCAACGCTTGCAGCACCTTTTCGTCTGTGAGCTTCCGCCGCTCTTTCAGATACCGCAGCACTGCCGGCAGCACGCCGCAAGCGCCGCAGGTGGGCGCCGTGACAATGGTCCCGCAGTCGGCGTTCTGCTCGCTGACGGCGTAGGCGTAAGCGCTGACAATCCGGCATTCCCGCAGGGCCGTAAACTCATTTTCAATGACCTTTTCATAGAGGGTTTTTGCTTTCCGCTCCACTCCCAGGCCGCCGGGCAGCACGCCCTCCGTGGCAATGCCCGCATCGATGGCCTCCTGCATGGTCTGCCAGATGCCCGCCAGAAAGTCCCAGATCTCCGGCCCCTCGTTGATCTCCACATACTCCCACAGCGTCAGATTCCGCAGACGGCAGAAGTCCGCAATCTCGGCAAAGGAATTTTCCGGGTACACCTCCGGCGGCTCCATGGCCGCGCAGCCCTCCACCCGGATATCACCGCCGCCGATGCTCTCCACCCGCAGCCGGGGAGACCGTTCCTCTCCATGCCACGCGTACAGGTCCATGGTGTTGGGGTGCGTATAGGTCTGCCCCAGAGGTTCCTCGGAAAAGACCACCTCCGTGGGCGTGGGGGACAGGACCGTATGGAGCACCCGGTCGGTGCCGTGGCCCTGGCCCGTCTTGGACAGTGAACCGTACAACACCACCGTGTAACGGTCGGCATCGGGGTACCGCTCTTTCAGCAGGTGCGCCGCCCGCTCCGGTCCAATGGTATGGGAGCTGGACGGACCTTTGCCGATCTTATAGAGATCGCGGATGGACTTCATATCGTTCGTTCCCTTCGTATAAACTATACTATCTAGTATACCAAATTCCGCGGGGGAACTCAACGGCCCGGCGTATTTTTCCGGTGCAGCGCCTCCAAGGACAGCTCCCCGGCCAGCTTAAACAATGCGTCGGCCAGGACCTGCTCCACGCTGCGGCCCGTCCAGACGGCCACCTGCTCATAAAAGGCCGCCGCCGACGGGTCGAGAACAATCGTATACGGCTCCATAGCATCCTCCCTTCAAAGGGACAGGTCCACGGTACGGATCGGGGCGCTGCCGTCGTGAACACACAGTTCATAGAGGGCAGGGGACAGGGGCCCCAGAACGTACCGGCCATCCCAGTTGGTGACACAGTGACAGCGGGGTTCCCCCGTCTCCCCGTCCAACGCCAGAACCACCGCGTCCGACGCCGGGCGTCCGTCGGCCCGCCGCACCACCCCGGTGAGGATGGCTCCGCTGTCCGGCGGCAGGGTCAGGTCCGTTTCCACCCGTTCTCCAGGCTTCATGTGAATGTAAAAATGCAGCTCGCTTCCCATGGCGCTACCTCCTGCAAAAATGGTAGTTTATCCTATGCAGGGATTGACAGACGTGTTATAATAGTAGACACTGATTTGAAAAATACCGGGGCCTTTTCCCCGAAAGGATGGAAGTAACACCATGGCCAAAGAGAAAAAAGTCGAACAGATCACCGATATGGAGGTGGACTTTGCCCAGTGGTACACCGACGTGTGCAAAAAGGCAGAGCTGATTGATTATTCCTCCATCAAGGGTATGTTCATCTACCGCCCCTATGGCTACGCCATCTGGGAGAATATCCAGAAGGGTCTGGACGAGCGGTTCAAGGAGACGGGTCACGAAAACGTCTACCTGCCCATGCTGATTCCCGAGTCCCTGCTCCAGCGGGAGAAGGACCACGTGGAGGGCTTCGCCCCCGAATGCGCCTGGGTCACCTACGGCGGCAGCGACAAGCTGGAGGAGCGGTACTGCATCCGTCCCACGTCGGAGACCCTGTTCTGTGAGCACTACGCCAACGTCATCCACTCCTGGAGAGACCTGCCCAAGCTGTACAACCAGTGGTGCAGCGTCCTCCGCTGGGAGAAGACCAGCCGCCCCTTCCTGCGCCACCGGGAATTCCTGTGGCAGGAGGGCCACACCATGCACGCCACCGCCGAAGAGGCCATTGCCGAGACGGAGCAGATGCTGAACATCTACGCCGATTTCATGGAGAACGTGCTGGCCATGCCTGTGGTCAAGGGCAAGAAGACCGATAAGGAAAAATTCTCCGGCGCCGAAGCCACCTACACCGTGGAGTGCATGATGCACGACCGCAAGGCCTTGCAGGGCGGCACCAGCCACTTCTTCGGCGACGGCTTCGCCAAAGCCTTTGACATCACCTTTACCGGCAAGGACAACAAGCTGCACAATCCGTTCCAGACCTCCTGGGGCGTGTCCACCCGTCTGATTGGCGGCATCATCATGACCCACGGCGACAACAACGGTCTGGTGCTGCCTCCCCGCATTGCGCCGGTGCAGGCCATCGTGATTCCCGTGGCCCAGCACAAGGAGGGCGTTCTGGACGCCGCCACCGAGCTGCTGAACCGGTTGAAGGCTGCCGGTGTCCGGGCCAAGATGGACGATTCCGACCAGTCCATGGGCTGGAAGGCCGCCGAATATGAGATGAAGGGCGTGCCGCTGCGGGTGGAGATCGGCCCCAAGGATATGGAAAAGGGCCAGTGCTGCATCTGCCGCCGCGACAGCGGCGAGAAGGTCTTCGTCCCGCTGACGGAGCTGGAGGAGCAGGTTGCCAAGCTGCTGGATGCTGTGCATGACGGTATGTACGCCCGCGCCAAGAAGAATCTGGAGGAGCATACCAAGACTTGCCAGACCATGGACGAGGTCAAGGAGTTTATGCAGAACGAGGGCGGTTTTGCACGGACCATGTGGTGTGGCGATCTGGAGTGCGAATTGAAGATGAAGGAAGAAGTGGGCGTCACGTCCCGCTGCATGCCGCTGCATCAGGAGAAGGTGGGCGAGACTTGCGTCTGCTGCGGTAAGAAGGCCGATAAGATGATTTATTGGGGCGTTGCTTACTAATTTAGGACTGCCCGACACCCGTGTGTCTGCGGCGCTCGCCGGGCCTGCTGCGCCAAGGCTTCGCTGCGGCTTCTTGCCATACATCCAGTATGGCTGCGAATCCACACCTTGCCTTGACGCAACATTCCTCGCCGACCGCTCTTGCCAACGTGCGCCGGTCAGTCCAGGCGCACTGAATGACACACAGCAAAAACGATAAAAGCTTTTACTGAATTTTTTCTCGAAAAAATTCTGGGGTCCAGGGGCAAAGCCCCGGCCGCCCGCCGCAGCGGGCGAAATACCCGCGCCGCGCACGGCGCGAAACACCCCAGCGTCCCAAAGCGCCATCCGCAGATGGCGCAATCCCCGGCAAAGCCGAAGGCCGCCGTCCCCACCCCGTCAGCGGGTGGCGGACGGCGGCCTTATGTTGAAGTAAGAGGGAATAGTGAAGAGTGAATAAGTGTGGTGACCGCTGACGCGGTCGGAAAATGTGCCGCACTCAGTGCGGCACGACAGCGGGGGCAAGCCCCCGCCCTACACGGTCGGAACAGATCGGCCCGTTTGGTGGTTTTCGGTGCGTACCGGCGGCGGG
>CALWWW010000043.1 GCA_944385365.1 uncultured Oscillospiraceae bacterium
CGCCCGTGTGTCTGCGGTGCTCGCCGGGCCTTTTCCGCCATAGCCGCGGTGCGGTTTCTTGCCATACATCCAGTATGGCTGCGAACCCACACCTTGCTCTGACGAAAAATTCCTCGCCGACCACTCTTGCCAACGGACGGCGGGTAGCCCAAAATCGCGGGGTCCAGGGGGCAGCGCCCCCGGTCGCGCCGCGCACGGCGCGAAATTTTCGCCCGTCGCAACGGGCGAAATCCCCTAAGCGTCCAAAGCGCCATCCGCAGATGGCGCAATCCCCGGCCAACGGCCATGGTCCCCGTCGCCGCCCCCTGTGGGGGTGGACGGCGGGGACCATATGGCCAGCCCACAAATACCAACGAACCGCCGACAAAGGGCGTAGGGCGGCACCTGTGTGTGCCGCCGCGCCGTACCGGGTGGCGTTGACCGGCGCATGGGGGCGAAACCGCAACCGTTTTGTAGGACGCGGCATCCTTGACACGTCCATGACGTATTCTGTCTGGGGCCGTCAGGGATGCCGGCCCCTACGTTGAGGATGGCCGATGGTGCGTACCGGCGGCGGGACACATAGGTCCCGCCCTACATCACAAAAACGATGGTGCTGTGTAGTTCCTCAACATGTAACATAAGGCCGCCGTCCACCACCCGCTGACGGGGTGGGGACGGCGGCCTTGCGGCATACGCCGCGGGAATTGCGCCATCTGCGGATGGCGCTATGGACGATTGGGGATTTCGCGCCGTGCGCGGCGCGGGTGTTTCGCTGGCTGCGGCCAGCGGGAGTTTCGCCCGCTGCGGCGGGCGACCAAAGGCTCTGCCTTTGGAAACCGCGATTTTTTGAAAAAAATCGAGTAAAACTTTTATCTTTTGGCGTTCTGGTGTACGAACATCAATAAGACGCCGTCTCGTCGTAAATCTCCATGGTATACCCATGGTCCATCAGCCACTGGGCCGTCCGGGAGCCCACCGTGGGCGTCAGACTCAGATAATCGGAAGCCACAACAGTCATGGAATACTCCAATGTCTGCGTGGGGCTGTCCACCGTATGGAGAAACTCCATAAAGATAGAAGCCATATACTGAGTGTCCAGCGACGTATCATAGCTGTACAGAACAGGCCGTCCGATCAGCCCCTCCTGCAAATCGGGGAGCACAGCGTTGATATACAGGTCATAGGCATCGGAGACCGTCAGGTCCTGGGTGATATAATTATAGGTAGGACCCTCGTAGATGCTCACATAGCCGTAGTTGATGGACCGGGCCGTCACATCAAAGCTGGGCACCGTGGCGGCGCTGACGATAGAGGGGTCCGTCAGAATGGCCGCGAACTGCCGGGGCAGACTGGCGCTGTCCAGCCACAATTCCTCCGTACAGCAGATGTCGTAGGACCGGGCCAGGGTCCGGCCGTCCCGGTATTGATAGATCAAATCCAGGGAGCTGCTCTCCACATTGCTGTCTATCGACGCGGCCCGCTGGGTCAGCAGCGATTCCTGCTGGTCCTTCTGCTCAATGATCTGCTGATGGAGCGTCAGCAGGTCGGCAATGTGGGCCTCATCGGTGATGACCACGTCGTGGTTGAACACGGGGCTGCTGAGGGTGATGCTCTCCACCTGGTCCGCCGTGGGGATGTTTTTTTCGTAGCCGAAAGCGTCCAGCTCCACCAGTCCCACCACCAACAGGAGACCGGTACAGACGATGCAGAAGCCCAGCCAGCACCGGCGGAACACGCGGAAGGTTTTGCGCAGCAGGATTTCCGCCGCGAAATAGCCCAAAAACGCGCCCAGCAGCAGACACAGCACCACCGCCGGCAGGGCGGGGCCGCGGCTGCCGGAGAAAAACATGGTAGCGCCCACCACACCCAGCACCAAGGAACAGAAGATGGTAAAGCAGTATTTTAAGACAGGCCGCAGAGTGCGAACGGCGATCACGTCTCCGGCGTACTCCATGGCCCGGCGGCGCAGGAGGAAGAAGGAGATCACCAGCAGAATCACACCGGCCAGAGCCGCCAGCAGGGGATAGGTCCAGGCGCGGAAGACGCATTGTGATACGGCGTCGACACCGGTCCCCACGGTTTTCTCCGACAGCGACACCTTATCCATATAATAGTAGATCGGGGACAGGACGGCCAGGGGCGTCCCGGCGCTGCGGGACATGCCGTATACAAAGGTGGACAGCACGGAATTGACCACCGTATTGACGGCGATGGCCGCCACATTCAGCAGGAAGTACAGGGCGGGCAGGGCCAGCAGCTGGCCCACAATGGCGGCGCAGAGACTGGCCATGCCGTAAAAGCACAGGAATTGCAGCGTCATCAGGCCCAGCCAGACGGCGACGCAGCCCAGGGTGGGATACCCGATGGAGACACCGGCGGCCCAGGTGAGCAGGGCAATAACCAGATTGGGGCCCAGGCTGAAGGTCATGGCCGCCGCCAGATTGGAAAGGAAGTGGGCTTCCCGCCGCACCGGCAGGGCCGCCACGGTGTTGACGCTGCGGGTGTGATACATCCAGCTGTGGAGGGCCATGGCCACGGCGGCAGCATAGATCAGGTTGGCAATGGGGCCGTAGTGGACAGCGCCGTTGAGAATGGCATACTGCATCATCACCAGACTGTAGGAGGCGTCTCCCGCCTGAAAGAGCATGGCCAGGGGCAGCGTCACCACCCAGACGATGAGATAGACAATCCAGAGGGGGGCAAAGCGCGTCAGGGCCGTCCGGTAGACGGTGGGACTAAAGAACGATGGATTTGACCGCATAGTCAACACCTCCCAGTTCATAGATGAAGATCTCCTCCAGCGACAGAGGCAGCAGGTCATAGAAAATGGGCAGCGTGGCCCCAATGCGGTCGGAAATCTCCTGGGCATTGCCCCGGAGAATCAGCGTCTGCACCCGGCCCACGGTGGACTGGTGGAGCACCGTCAGGGACGGCGGCAGGGGCCGGTCTGAAACCAGCTGGACCTTGACGATGTTTTCCTGCAATTCCGACAGGGGCCGTTCCAGCAGCATTTTGCCCCGGTCCATGATGCCCACATGGTCGCAGACATCCTCCAGCTCCCGCAGATTGTGGGAGGAGACCAGAACGGTGGTGCCCCGCTGGGCGGCGTCATCGAGAATCAGGCTCCACAGCTGGCGGCGCATGACCGGGTCCAGACCGTCCACCGGCTCGTCGAGAAACAGGTAGTCGGGTCGGGTACAAAGGGCCAGCCAGAAGGCGGCCTGTTTCAGCATACCCTTGGACAGACGGCGCATGGATTGGCGCGGGTCCAGATTGAACGCGTCCCCCAGCTTCTTATATAATTCGGTGTCAAAGCGGGGATAGAGCCCCCGGTAATAGCGCATCATGTCCTGAATGGTGGCCTGGGGATGGTAGTAGATGTCGTCGGGGATGGACGCAATGCGGCTCTTGGTGTCCATGCACTCATAGACCGGCGCGCCGTCGATATGGACCTGCCCGCTGTCGGGCCGCAGGACGCCGGTGAGATGGCGCAGCAGTGTGGTCTTGCCGGCACCGTTGGGCCCCACCAGACCGTAGATGGCGCCGTTGGGCACCGTCAGGTCCACCTGGTCCAAAGCGCGGAAGCCGTCGAATTGTTTGACTGCCTGATGGACTGTAATCATAGTTCCACTCCTTCCAACATCTGGTGAATGCGGGATGTGAGCGAATGCTCCGAAACCCCCAGACGCAGCAGTTCCGCCGCCGCGTCGTCAAAGGCGCTGAGCAGATCCTCCCGCCGCCGGTCGGTGACCTCGGTCAGGGCCGCGGCAAAGGAGCCCTTACCGGCGATGGAGTAGATAAAGCCCTCGGCTTCCAGCTCCCGGTAGGCCCGCTGAATCGTATTGGGATTGATGGCCAGTTGGGCCGCCAGCTCCCGCACACTGGGGAGCCGTTCGCCGGTGGCCAGCACGCCGGACAGGATCAGCTTGCGAAAGCCGTCCTTGACCTGCTCATAGATGGGTTTGGAATCGCGGTAATTGAGGGTTACCAAGGGCGCACCTCCTGTTCGTATACCGGACTGTATGGAAATTACTAATACAGACAGTATAAAAACCCTGGGGAGATTTGTCAAGGCAATGCCGCACAATTTGGCAAGAGCACCGGCTGAGGGATTTTTCCTCAAATGAAAGTTTGAAACCCGCCGGAATACTGGATGTATTGCAAGGGTTTCAAACTGCACAGTTGGGGGAAAAGAGCCAGCCGGGGCCGCAGACATCATTGTGGGGCGGCGCCTGAGGAAAAAGGGATTTTCTCCCGGCGAAACTTCTGGTATACTGTATGGTATCTGAATCAACAAGGAGGAAAACCCATGATTCGCCATGTGATTATGTGGAAATTCCGCGAGGGCTGCGAAGCGGGAATGCAGCAGTTCCTGGACGGCCTGCGGTCATTGCAGGGCCAGATTCCCCAGATTGTGGAGATGGAGGTGGGCGTGGACGCCGCCGGAAAAGGCAATTACGACGCGGCACTGATCTCCACGTTCCGTACCTGGGAGGATTTGGAGACCTATAAAAAGGACCCGCGCCATGTGACGGTGTCCAGACTGTGCAAGTCCATCCGCACCGACCGGGTGGCCGTGGACTTTGAGTTCTGAGCGGAGCAAAACGCCTATAACAGAAAGAACGGAATCGGCGCGGGCCGGTTCCGTTCTTTGTCAAAATTGGGAATAAAAATTATAAAAGTTTTACTCGATTTTTTTCAAAAAATCGCAGGGGTCCAGGGGGCAGCGCCCCCGGTCGCCCGCCGCAGCGGGCGAAATTCCCGCGCCGCGCACGGCGCGAAACTCCCGCTGGCCGCAGCCAGCGAAACACCCCATCGTCCCCAAGCGCCCGTTGCAACGGGCGAAATCCCCAGGGCGCAAGCCCTAAGGCCGCCGTCCCCACCCCATAGCGGGTGGTGGACGGCGGCCTTTCTGTAGGCATTTGCACCAGTGCATGGATGGACGCTACCCGGTACAACGTATATGGCCCACACCGTCCACCCCACAGGGGGCGGCGGCGTGGGCCATGGCCTTTGGCCGGGGATTGCGCCATCTGCGGATGGCGCTATGGACGATTGGGGATTTCGCGCCGTGCGCGGCGCGGGTATTTCGCCCGTTGCGACGGGCGGGTGTTTCGCGCCTTGCGAGGCGCGACCAGAGACTCTGCCTCTGGACTCCGCGATTTTTTGAAAAAAATCGAGTAAAACTTTTATATTTTTCGTGCCTGGAGGGCAGACGGTCAGAAAACATCCATACAGTAGTCCACCACCACGTCCTTTTCCAGGGAAATAATCAGCCAGTTTGCATCGATGAAGTCAACGCCCAAATAGTAAATCGGCGTTGTTTCGACCGGAAAGTACCGCTTACGCCTTTCCGGCGCAGCCGCAGACGCGGATACGATTCTTGACCACTTCGGCCACAGCGGCGCGGCCCACCTTGCCGTAGGCCTTGGGGTCAAAGGCTTCGGGCTTCTCCGCCAGCAGCTTGCGGACGGCGTCGGTATATGCAATACGCAGCTCTGTGGCAAAATTGACCTTGCAGATACCCTTGGCAATGCAGGCGGCAATGGCATCATCCGTCAGACCCGACGCGCCGTGCATGACCATGGGAACCGTCAGCAGCCCATTGAGCTGCTCCACCAGATTCACATTGAGAACCGGCGTCTCCTTGTAGACGCCGTGGGCCGTACCGATGCCCACCGCCATGCTGGACAGGCCCGTTTCCCGTTCAAACCGCACCGCTTCGTCCGGGTCGGTATATCCGGCGTTTTCACAGACCAGATCGTCTTCCTTGCCGCCCACGCGGCCCAGTTCGCCCTCCACCGGCACGCCTGCCGTTTCGCACAGCTCCACCACGCTGCGGGTCAGGGCAATATTTTCCTCCAGGGGCAGCTTGCTGCCGTCTTGTACTTTATCGGGCAGCGGGAGTTCGCCGAGTGGAAAGCACAGCAGGAAAAAGACAAGGTGAAACAGGACTAACATACAAGGCGGGAACATTTCAAAAAAATGCTCCCGCCTTAGTTTCATATCAAAATGTAGATTTGTTCATATTTTTATGTTATCCTTAAAAAATAAAATTTGACTTGAGGGAAATGTATGAAAAAATTGGTGTTTCTATTAGTGGTATTATCTCTTGTTCTTTTGCCAGCTTGCATTAAAAGCAACAATGATATTCCATCAGTAGATTTGTCACAAGTAGAAGTTAATGGTATTCAAATTGGCGACAGTATGGATTCCGTATCAGTTGATAATTATACGCCATCGACCCGATTCCCGGAAAATGAGGGAACATATAATTATGAGGAAGTACGAATAGAAACTGATGATGATATTATTACCAAAATCACGGCTACCATAAGTTCCATTTCAATTAGCGTAAATGGAGATAATACTTGTACGACCTATGATGAGGTAATGAGTTTGTTAGGTAAAGATGGCTCTATATCATGGTATGACAGAGAGCAAAATCTGCGTCAGGCCCAGTATGCTGACGATAAAAGCGGTGTAATTTGTAGTTTCGTATATAATGACAGTAATAATCAACTTGTATGGTTGGTTCTTGAAAAAAGACAATGAACATCTAAGTAAAGCGGGGAAAGCCATTGGCTTACCCCGCTTTTAGATTATAAAATATTCTCAATAGAAATGATAAATCCGAACACATTACCCACTTGGATAATGGAGTTCGGATTATCATTGTTTGGTCCGAGTGCCGAGATTCGAACTCGGGGCCTCTTGAACCCCATTCAAGCGCGATACCAAACTTCGCCACACCCGGATATTTAATTGAGCACTCTCAAGTGCTCAGCTATCATAGCACAGCTTCCGACAAAATGCAAGTGCTATTTTAAAAAAATCGTTTTTTTGTCTTGCGGCGGCTTTACCGGAGGGAACGCAAGCAGGAGGAGCAGAAGCGGTCCCATAGTTCAAATTAAGGTATAAGGGCCGACGGTACAAGCGTACCCGAATAAATGCAAAAAACGGAGCAAGCAATCTAGCTTACTCCGTTTTGGTCCGAGTGCCGAGATTCGAACTCGGGGCCTCTTGAACCCCATTCAAGCGCGATACCAAACTTCGCCACACCCGGATATTCTGTTGCACAACGCTTAGTACTTATATATGATATCACGTCCCTTCCTAAAATGCAAGTATTATTTTTGAAAAAGAGAAAATTTTTTCTGCTGCCTGTTTGACAGGGGAGCGGTCCCACCTTCGGAACAATGCATGAAACAGTGAAAACAATAAGTATATTCGTGAATAACTAGAATATTCATACATTCTTGCAACGCCAGCCCACAGACTAAAACTTTGACATTGGTCCCGATTATTTTTTAGAAAACGGGGAAATGCAACAGGTTTTATGAGCGAAGCGTGAAATAAAAATGGAATATTGGTGAGTATGCACAACGAAAAACGCTTGCATTATATTCAGAGACGATGTATAATCTAAGGCATCAAAAACATAAAAAGAAAAAGTGAGGAACCAGGAACAATGAAAAAGATTTTTGCTCTGCTGCTGGCCATGACCATGGTGTTTGGCATGGCGGCCTGCGGCTCCAGCGACACCCAGGAGCCCGCTGCTGAGAACAACGCTTCCAACGCGGAGAACGCCGATACCGCCGGGGAGACCACCGAGGAAACCACCGGGGACGAGACCACCGCCACGGAAAGCGACGGTGCGCTGACCACCGTCACCGACGGCGTGTTGACCATGAGCACCAACGCCGCATTCCCTCCCTATGAGATGACCGATGACAACGGCGACATCATCGGCATCGACGCCGATATTGCCGCTGCCATTGCAGACAAGCTGGGCTTGGAGCTGGAGATTCTGGACATGGACTTTGACGCCGCTCTGCTGGCTGTCCAGCAGGGTAAGAGCGACATGGTTATGGCGGGTGTCACCGTCAACGAGGACCGTCTGGCCGTTATGGATTTCTCTGAGACTTACGCCAACGGCGTTCAGGTCATCATCACCCAGGAGGGTTCCGATGTGACCATCGACAACCTGGGCGAGAAGATGATCGGCACCCAGCGCGGCACTACTGGCAACATCTACTGCACCGACGATTACGGCGAGGATCATGTGATTGCCTATGACAACGGCATCACTGCCGTCCAGGCCTTGGTCAACGGTCAGATTGACTGCGTCGTCATCGACAAGGCCCCCGCTGAGTCCTTCGTGGCCGCCAATCCCGGCCTGACCATCCTCGACACCGAGTATGTCACCGAGGATTACGCCATCGGCTTTGCCAAGGGCAACACCGCTTTGGTGGACGCTGTCAACGGCGCCCTGAGCGAGCTGATCGAAGACGGCACTGTGCAGTCCATTGTGGATACCTACATCACTGCCGAGTAAACATCTGTATTAAAAGGGCGGCCCCGCAGCCGCCCTTTTACGGCTTTTGCTATTCTATTGAAAAACGAGGTGATCGTCTGTGAATCTGGCTGCTTCCTATGAGCAGTGGAAATCCTTGATGGTCCTGGGCGAGGAGATCGGGTTCTTCAAGGAATTTTATGTAAAGTTCTATCAGGCGTTTCTGGAGAACAATCGTTGGCTGCAATACCTGGAGGGCGTCGGTACCACGCTGCTGACCACGGCTCTGGCTTTGTGCATCGGTATTCTGCTGGGTGTGATGGTGGCGATGGTCCGCACGGCTCACGATCAGCAGCGCCCCGGCAACCATAACCCGTTGCTGGGTCTGGTGAATATCATTTGCAAAGTCTATGTGACCATTATCCGCGGTACCCCCATGATGGTCCAGCTGCTCATTATGGGCTTGGTCATCTTCAAGAGCAGCCGCAATTTTACAGCGGTGGGTGCCCTGACCCTGGGCATCAACTCCGGCGCCTATGTGGCCGAGATTATCCGCGGCGGTCTCATGTCCCTGGACCCCGGCCAGGCCGAAGCCGGCCGCAGTCTGGGACTGGGCTACATCGACACTATGCGCTTTATCGTCGTTCCCCAGGCGTTCAAGGCCATTTTGCCGGCGCTGGGCAATGAGTTTATCATTTTGCTGAAAGATACGTCCCTGATTACTGTCATCGGTGGCAAGGAACTGCTCCATGCCGCCCAGGGCATCTACGGTCGTACCTGGGAGGCCATGTTCCCACTGGTCGGTACGGCCTGTATCTATCTGGTGCTGGTACTGATCTTTAGCTGGTTCCAGAGCAAATTGGAAAGGAGGCTGCGTCAAAGTGATCGACGTTAAACATCTGTGCAAGTCCTTTGACGACCACAGCGTCCTCAAGGACATTTCGGAACACATCCACCCCGGAGAAAAGGTGGTTATCATCGGGCCGTCCGGCTCCGGTAAATCCACGTTCCTGCGGTGCCTGAACCTGCTGGAAAACCCCACCGAGGGCGTCATCACCTTCAACGGCGTGGAGCTTACCAATCCCAAAACCGATATCAACGCCATCCGCCGGGAAATGGGCATGGTGTTCCAGCATTTCAACCTGTTTCCCAATATGACCATCCGGAAAAATATCACCCTGGCCCCGGTGCGCACCGGTCTGATGACCCAGGCGGAAGCCGATAAAACGGCCCTGGAACTCCTGCGCCGCGTGGGTCTGGAGGATAAGGCCGACGCCTACCCCAATCAGGTCTCCGGCGGTCAGAAACAGCGCATTGCCATCGTCCGCGCCCTGGCCATGAAGCCCAAGGTGCTGCTGTTTGACGAGCCCACTTCGGCCCTGGACCCGGAAATGGTGGGCGAGGTGCTGGAAGTCATGAAAGAGCTGGCCAATGAGGGCATGACCATGGTGGTGGTCACCCACGAAATGGGCTTCGCCCGGGAAGTGGCCACCCGCGTTCTCTTTATGGACGAGGGCCGCATTGTGGAGCAGGGAACGCCCGAAGAGATTTTCGGCAATCCCCAGTGTGAACGGCTCAAATCGTTCCTGGCAAAGGTGCTCTGAATCTCCATACAACATCCAAACGCCCCCGAACAATACGGTTCGGGGGCGAAAATTTTTGCAGAAAAGAGGTTTTTTCCATGTGGGCTGTGTTTGCCGTTTTGTCGGCGCTGTTTGCGGCCTTGACCACCATTTTGGCCAAAGCCGGTATCTCCAATGTCAATTCCAATCTGGCCACCGCCATTCGGACCGCGGTGGTCTTGGTCATGGCTTGGGGCATGGTCTTTCTCACCGGGGCCCAGAATGGGCTCCATCAGATCGACCGGAAAAGCTGGCTGTTTCTCATTCTGTCCGGTCTGGCCACCGGCGCGTCCTGGCTCTGCTATTACCGGGCCATTCAGATGGGCGAGGTGTCCAGAGTGGCGCCCATCGACAAGCTCAGCGTGGTGATTACGGTGGTGCTGGCCTTTGTGATTTTCCGGGAAACGGTCAGCGTCAAGGCTGTTGTGGGCTGTGTGCTCATCGGCGCGGGAACGCTGCTGATGGTCCTGTGACCGGGGGCCATGTTGACATTCCTGGGGAAAGTAGATAAGATAACACCATCCTAACTATGCGAGGAGGGGCCCCTATGAACCCCATTGCGATTGTCACCGACAGCGGAACCGACGTGCCGGAAGCCCTGTGCCATCGGTGGGATATTCACGTTCTGCCGCTGCTGGTGCAGTATGAGGCCATGACCTGCCGGGACCGGGTGGATATCACGGTGCAGCAGGTGCTGGACCGTCTGGACCTGGAGATTCCCAAAACGTCCATGCCCACCCTGGGTGATGCCGTGGCGCTGCTGGAATCCCTGCGGGATCAGGGATACAAACAGGCCCTGGCCGTCACCATTTCCTCGGGCCTCAGCGGCACCTGTCAGATGCTGCGTCTGGCGGCGGAGGATATCGAAGGGATGGACGTGCGGGTGGTGGATTCCCGCAGCATCGGCATCGGCGCCGGTGCGCTGGTGATCCGGGCCGCGGAGCTGGCAGTTCAGGGCATGGGTCTGGATGCGTTGGAACAGTCTGTGGAAGCCATGACACGCAACATTCACGTGTTTTTCACCATGGAGACGCTGCAATATTTGCAGAAAGGCGGCCGTATCGGGAAAATGTCGGCGGCCGTGGGCAATCTGCTCAGCGTCCGGCCGGTGATTACCTGTAACAAGGAGGGTGTGCTCCAGACGGTGCAGAAGGTCCGGGGCAATAGTGCGGCGCTGGAAGCCGCCGTGAGCCAGACGGTGAAAGCCGTGGGGAATCAGAAGCGGTTCCGGCTGTTTGTGGCCCATGCCGACGCGGCCAAACGGGCCAGGACGGCGGCGGAGATACTGAAAACGCGACTGCCCAACGCCGAAGAGATTCTTCTGGCGGAAATTGGTCCGGCGCTGGCGGTCCATTCGGGACCGGGTCTGCTGGGCGTGGGCGTTCAGCTGCTGTAAGGGAGGCAAAGGAAGATGCACATCTATCGGAGAAACATTTTTTATTATGAGACGGACCGGATGCAGGTGGTCCACCATTCCAACTATATCCGCTGGATGGAGGAGGCCCGCATCGCCTGCCTGGATGCCCTGGGCGTCTGCTATGCGGAGCTGGAAGCCAAAGGAATTATCAGTCCCGTGCTGTCCGTGGAATGCCATTACCGTTCCATGTCCCGGTTTGGGGAGACGTTCCGGGTGGAGACGAAGCTGACGGAGGTCACCCGCGTCAGCTACAGTCTGTCTTACCGGATTTATGACGACGCCACCGGGGAACTGCGGGCCGATGGAACCAGCAGCCATTGCTTTATCAATGAGAAGGGGAGACCCATTTCGTTGGCCAAAAAAGAACCGGAACTGTATGAGCGGGTATGCCGCGCCGTGGAGCCGGAAGCATAACGGGAGAGCGCCGAACGGCGCTCTCATTTTTTCTCGAAAAAAATCGAAAAAAGGTGTTGACAAAAGCTGCCTGGTCTGATATTATATGCAAGCGCTTGAGGGACAGCGGT
>CALWWW010000044.1 GCA_944385365.1 uncultured Oscillospiraceae bacterium
CGTCAGGGATGCCGGCCCCTACGTTTTGGATGGTCGGTGGTGCGTACCGGCGGCGGCACACACAGGTGCCGCCCTACAAACATGGACGGACTGCCCCGTTTTGCTGGGGGGCGGGACGGCGGCCTTGCGGCATACGCCGCGAGGATTGCGCCATCTGCGGATGGCGCTTTGGACGACAGGGGATTTCGTCCGCTGCGGCGGACGACCGGGGGTGCTGCCTCTGGACTCCGGGATTTGGGCAACGCGCCGCCGGTTGGCAAGAGGTGTCGGCGAGGAATTTTGTGTCAGAGCAAGGCCTAGGTTCGCCGCCATACTGGATGTATGGCAAGAAGCTGGGCCGCAGCTATGGCGCAAAAGGCCCGGCGACACCCGCAGTCACACCGGTGGTAAGTTGCCCCATAGAAAAAATCGAGTAAAACTTTTAATTTTTTGGGGGATACTAGGGTTAACGGAGGTGTTTTCATGCAGCAAATGTCCCCTAAAGAATACAACCAATACGTTTCCAGTTTATCCCCCTCATCCCCCAGCTACAAAAACGTACTCTTCGCCTTTCTCATCGGCGGCGCCATCTGCGCCATTGCCCAACTGATCCGCACCGGCTGGATGGCCGTCGGCTTCGACGAGGAGATGGCCGGCACCCTCACGTCCATCACCGTCATTTTCTGCGGCGCACTCCTGACGGGCTTGAGCGTTTTTGACGATATCGCCAAGGTGGCCGGGGCCGGTACCCTGGTTCCAATCACCGGTTTCTCCAACGCCATGGTTTCCCCAGCCATGGAATACCGCTCCGAGGGCCTGGTCATGGGCGTCGCCGCCAAGATGTTCACCATCGCCGGGCCAGTTCTCGTTTTTGGTATCTCCGCCAGTGTGATCTATGGAATTATCCTGGTAATTCTGGAACAATTCGGATAATTATACCCCGGTTTTCCCACCAAACGCCCCAGGGCGGGACGCGGTTTTTCCGTGTCCCGCCCTGCTTTTTTCTGCCAAAATACAGGGCAGAGGAGGGGAAAAATTTTTTGTCGGAAAATGATTGAAAAAGATTGACTATGATTGAATTTAGTGCTATCATTGGGTTCGAAAAAAAACGATCAAAACCGACCAACCGGAAAGGAGGGGAGACCATGCTGGCTGAAAAGCGCTTTGAGCTGATTCTCCAGGAGCTGAGCGACGCCCGAACGGCCAGTGTCACCCGCTTATGTGAACTGACCGGAGCTTCCGAGGCCACCATCCGCCGGGACCTGACGGCCCTGGCCAAACAGGGACGGCTCAACAAGGTCCACGGCGGCGCGGTTCTGGCCGCCAGTGAGTTCCAGGGCGAGGAGCCCGATGTTCCCACCAAGACCCAGCTGTTCCAGGACGAAAAGGCCGCCATTGCCAAATATGCCGCCGGGCTCATCAGCCATGACGACGTGATCTATCTGGACGCCGGTACCACCACCATGCGGATGATTGACTATCTGGGCGGCTGCAAGGCTACCTTCGTCACCAACGGCATCGCCTGCGCCCACCGGATGCTGGAAATGGGGCTGCGGGCCTACATCATCGGCGGCTATCTGAAACCCGGCACCTGGGCCGTCGTCGGTCCCACGGCACTGGCCGAACTGGGGAAGTACAACTTCACCAAGGCGTTTTTGGGCATCAACGGCATCACCATCCGCCAGGGCTTCACCACCCCGGACCCGGAGGAAGCCGCCATCAAGGCCAAGGCCGCCGAACAGTCCTACCTCACCTATGTCCTGGCCGACAGCTCCAAGTTTGAAAAGGTCTCGGCGGTGACGGTGCTGCCCCTGGAAAAGGCCACCATCATCACCGAACGGCTGCCCGACCCCGACTATCTGGAACAGACGGTCATCAAGGAGGTTTCCCATTGATCTACACAGTCACATTCAACCCGGCCCTGGATTATGTGGTCTGGCTGGACCGCTTTACAGCCGGTACCATCAACCGTTCGGCCCGAGAGGTGATTCAGTGGGGCGGCAAGGGTATCAACGTCTCCACCATCCTCCACAACCTGGGGGTGGACACCGTGGCCACGGGCTTTCTGGCCGGATTCACCGGCAAGGCCCTGGAAGAAGGGCTCCAGGCCCAGGGCATCCGCACGGATTTCGTCTGGCTCGACGAGGGCATGACCCGCATCAACGTCAAGATGAAAGCCGGGGAGGAGACCGAGGTCAATGGCCGCGGGCCGGAAATCGGTCCCGAGGCCCTGGCCCAGCTCCAACAGAAGCTGGACGGCCTTCACGAGGGCGATTTTCTCGTAATCTCCGGTTCCGTGCCTGCCGCATTGTCCCACGATGTGTACAAAAACCTGCTGGCCCGGCTCAGTGACCGGAACATCGCCTTTGTGGTGGATTCCACCAGGGAACTGCTGCTCAGCGCATTGCCGTACCGGCCGTTCCTGATTAAGCCCAACAATCTGGAACTGGGCGAAATCTTTGGAGAGACCCCCGTCACCGACGACGCCATTGCCGCCTGTGCCGCCAAGCTCCAGGAGCAGGGCGCCCGGAACGTTCTGGTCTCCATGGCCGGGGACGGCTCCCTGCTGCTGGATGAGCACGGCAACCGCCACCGCCTGGGCGTCCCCAAGGGGACCGTGTGCAACTCCGTGGGCGCGGGCGACTCCATGGTGGCGGGCTTCCTGGCCGGTTGGCTGGAACGGCTCGACTACGGTTACGCCCAGCGGCTGGGCGCTGCTGCCGGTTCTGCCACGGCCTTTACGGAGGGACTGGCCACCCAAACGGAAATCCTGGCGTTGTTGGACGCCTTTTAAAGAGAGGAACTTATCCCATGCGCATTGTTGATTTGCTGAGCGCTGAAAAAATCGCGCTCCACGCTCCCGCGGTGGCCGACAAGGCTGCCATGATCGATTTCCTGGTGGACCTCCAGGACAAGGGCGGCTGTCTGACCGACAAGGCCGGTTACAAGGAGGCCATTCTGGCCAGAGAAGCCCAGACCTCCACGGCCATCGAAATGGGCATTGCCGTGCCCCACGCCAAAAGCGACTGCGTCAAGGCCCCCAGCCTGGCCGCCTGCACCCTGACCCAGGGCGTCGACTACGGCGCCATGGACGGCCAGCCCTCGGACCTGTTCTTTATGATTGCCGCCCCCATGGACGGCGACCTGCACCTGGAGATTCTCTCCCATCTGATGGTGCTGCTGATGGACCCCAGCTTCACCGCGGAGCTGCGCGGCGCGGCGGACGCCGCGGCCTTTATGGCCGTCATCGACCGCTATGAGACCGCAAAGTTCGGCGCGCCCGAAGAGACGGAGACGGCCCAGGAGCCTGCGCCCGCTGCCGAAGCCAAGAGCGGCCCCCGCATCGTGGCCATCACCGCCTGCCCCACGGGCATCGCCCACACCTACATGGCCGCTGAGGCACTGGAAAAGAAGGGCAAGGAGCTGGGCATTGCCGTCAAGGTGGAGACCCAGGGCTCCGGCGGCGCGAAAAACGTGCTGACCGCCGACGAAATCGCAAACTGTGACGGCGTCATCATCGCCGCCGACAAGGAAGTGGAGCTGAGCCGCTTCGACGGCAAGCCCGTCCTGCGGGTCCCCGTTTCCGAGGGCATCCACAAGCCCGAAGAACTGATTCACGAGGCTCCCAAAGCCCCCATCTATCACCACACCGGCGAGAAGACCGAAAGCGTTTCCAATGAGTCCTTCGGCCGGAAGCTGTACAAGCAGCTGATGAACGGCGTCAGCCATATGCTGCCCTTTGTCATCGGCGGCGGCATCCTGATGGCCCTGGCGTTCCTGCTGGACGACCCCTCCATCGATTACGCCAACTTCGGTATGAACACCCCTGTGGCCGCCTGGCTCAAGAGCATGGGCAATGTGGCGTTTAACTTTATGCTGCCCATCCTGGCCGGTTTCATCGCCATGTCCATCGCCGACCGGCCCGGCCTGATGGTGGGCTTCGCCGGCGGCGCCATCGCCGTGTCCGGCGCCACCTTCTCCTCTCCCACCGGTACCGCCGTTTCCGCCGGTTTCCTGGGCGCATTGATCGCCGGTTTTGCCGCCGGTTATCTGATGCTGGCCCTGAGAAAACTCTGCGACAAGCTGCCGAAAGCTCTGGAGGGCATCAAGCCCATCCTCATTTACCCTGTGGTGGGTCTGGCCCTGATCGGTCTCTTTATGTGCCTGATTAACCCCATTGTGGGATTGATCAACACCGCCATTTACTCCGGTCTGGAATCCATGGGCGAGGGCAGCAAAATCGCCCTGGGCATCGTCCTGGCCGGTATGATGGCCATTGATATGGGCGGCCCCTTCAACAAGGCCGCGTATGTGTTCGGCACGTCCACCCTGGCCGCCGTGTCCGCTTCCGAGGGCTCCGACGTTATGGCCGCCGTTATGATGGGCGGTATGGTGCCCCCTCTGGCCATCGCCTGCGCCACGTTCTTCTTCCGCAACCGCTTCACCAATGAGGAGCGCAAGTCCGGTATCGTCAGCTTCATCATGGGTCTGTGCTTCATCACCGAGGGCGCGATTCCCTTCGCCGCCGCGGACCCCCTCCGCGTCCTGCCCGCCTGCATCGTGGGCTCCGGCGTGGCGGGAGCCCTGTCCATGGCCTTCGGCTGCGCCCTGCCTGCGCCCCACGGCGGTATCTTCGTGTTCCCCGTCATGACCAATGTGGTGGGCTACCTCATCGCCCTGGCGGTGGGTACCGCCGTCGGCACCATCCTGCTGGGCCTGCTCAAGAAAAAGAAGTCTTAACAGTATAACGATTTTCTGGGCAGCACCGCACAATTTGACAAGAGGACTGACTGAGCCATTTTGTCTCAAATGAAAGTTTGAAACTCGCCGGAATACTGGATGTATTTCAAGAGTTGCAAACTGCACAGTTGGGGCAAAAGGGCCAGCCAGGCCCGCAGGCATAATTGTGCGGTGTTGCCTTAACAAAAGAAAGGTAGGAATTTACTATGGTTTCCGCTCAAGTCAAGATTATCAATCCCCAGGGTATGCACATGCGTCCCGCACAGCTGTTCGTCACCAAGATGAGCGCTTTCCCCTGCGATGTGACCATCGTGTTCAAGGGTACCGCCATCAACGCCAAGAGCATTATGCACCTGATGGCCGCCTGCATGAAGCAGGGCAGCGAAATCGAGGTTCAGTGCAGCGGTGAGCAGGAGGAGGCCGCTCTGGCCGCCGCCGTGGAGCTCATCGAGTCCGGCCTGGGCGAATGACGCGGACAGGGGAGGAACATCCTATGACCTTGCAGGGCATCGGAGCGTCGGACGGCATCGGACTGGGAACAGTCCTGCCGGTCCGTCCGGCTTCCCTGGACTATTCCGCCGTGGTCAGCGGCGGTCCGGAGATCGAACGGGGCCGCCTGACGGCGGCCATCCAACGGTTTACCGAAACCACCACGGCCATGGCCGAATCCCTTCGCGCCGACGTAGGCGAAAAGGAATCGGAAATTCTCACGGGACAGGTGGTTATGCTCAGCGACCCCTTTATGCAGTCCCAGATGACCGACTGCATCGACGGCGGCCAATGCGCCGAAGCGGCGGTGGATCAGGTCTGTTCGTCCTTTATGGCCATGTTTGCCGGAGTGGATGACGAGATGATGCGCCAGCGGGCCACCGATATCGGTGATATCCGCAGCCGGATGCTGTCCATTCTCCTGGGCCGGGAGGCCACCGATTTGAGCCGCCTGCCGGACAACACGGTATTGGTGGTACACGATTTGACGCCCTCCATGACCGTGGGCATGGACCGCCGGCATGTGGCGGCCATCGTGACGGAAGTGGGCGGCCGCACCAGCCATTCGGCCATTCTGGCCCGCGCCATGGAGGTTCCCGCCGTCCTGAGCGTTGCCAATGTGGTGGACACCCTGACCGAGGGCCAGGAAATCATCGTCGACGGTACCGCCGGTGTGGTGCTCACCGCATTTGACGAGGCCACCCGGCAGCAGTATGAGGCCAAGCGGGCCGAGTATCTGCACCAGCGGGAACTGCTGAACGTCTATCGGGACCGGCCCACGGTGGATGCCGACGGCAATCACTACGGCCTGTACGCCAACATCGGTTCCGCCGCCGAAGCCCAGGCCGCTGCCGATGCAGGCGCGGAGGGTATCGGCCTGTTCCGGACCGAATTCCTGTTCATGGACCGTACCGCCGCCCCCACGGAGGAGGAGCAGTACGAAGCCTATGCCGCCGTGGCCAAGACCATGGCGGGGAAAGAGGTCATTATCCGGACGCTGGACGTGGGCGGCGACAAGGCCGTGGATTACTTAGAGATGGAGCCGGAAGAGAATCCGTTCCTGGGCCATCGGGCTATCCGCTATTGTTTGGACCGGGCGGACCTGTTCCGGGTTCAGCTGCGGGCCCTGCTGCGGGCCGGTGCGGTGGGCAAGAACATCAAAATCATGCTGCCCCTGGTGACCTCGGTGGAGGAAATCCGCAAGGCCAAGGCGCTGCTGGAGGACTGCAAGGCAGAGCTGCAAGCTGAGGGCACGGCGTTTGATGCGGAGATTTCCGTGGGCATTATGATCGAAACGCCTGCCGCCGCCTGGATTGCCGATCTGCTGGCGCTGGAATGCGATTTCTTCTCCATCGGTACCAACGATCTGACCCAGTATACCATGGCCGTGGACCGGGGCAACGCCAAGGTGGCGGGGCTGTACGATACGCTGCACCCGGCGGTGCTGCGGTCCATCCGCAGCGTCATTGCCGCGGCCAAGGCCGCGAAAATCCCTGTGGGTATGTGCGGCGAGGCGGCGGCTGATCCGCGGCTGACGCCGCTGCTGCTGACGTGGGGCCTGGATGAGTTTTCCGTCAGCGCGTCGTCTGTGCTGGCCACCCGTGCTCAGATTCACGGTTGGCACCGGAAGGACGCCGCCGAAACGGCGGAACGGGCCATGAATTGCGCAACGGCTGCCGCCGTCGCGGAACGCCTCTCCCGGTAACCACTGCACCCAAAATCAAAAGCTTTTACTGAATTTTTTCTCGAAAAAATTCTGGGGTCCAGGGGCAAAGCCCCGGTCGCCCGTCGCAACGGGCGAAATTCCCGCGCCGCGCACGGCGCGAAACACCCGCTGGCCGCAGCCAGCGAAACACCCGCGCCGCGCACGGCGCGAAATACCCGCCCGCCGCAGCGGGCGAACTCCCCAATCGTCCATAGCGCCATCCGCAGATGGCGCAATCCCCGGCGAAGCCGAAGGCCGCCGTCCCCACCCCGTCAGCGGGTGGTGGACGGCGGCCTTATGCGTTAGTGAAGAGTGAACAGTGAAGAGTGAAGAAGTGTGGTGACCGCTGACGCGGTCGATTGAAACTGTGCCGCACCCAGTGCGGCACGGCGGCGGGGGCAAGCCCCCGCCCTACAGGGTGGAACCAATCGGCGTTACATATATGGGACGGTGCGAACCGGCGGGCGGTGGTTCAACAAAAAACCCCCTGCGCGGCTGGCCGCGCAGGGGGTGCTGCGATTTGCGTTACATGGTGAAATCCAGATTGGTTTCCTCAATATTGTGCTTTTTGGCGTAGCCGGTGAGCATCAGCGTCAACGCGCCGTCGCCGGTGACGTTGCAGGCGGTGCCGAAGGAATCCTGCAACGCAAAGATGGTCAGCATCAGGCCCGTACCGGTGCCGTCGAAGTTCAGCACGGAGATGATCAGGCCCAAGGAAGCCATAACCGTTCCGCCGGGGACGCCGGGGGCGCCGACGGCGAAGATGCCCAGGAGCACGCAGAACAGAATCATGGTGCCCAGGCTGGGAACGGAACCATAGAGAATCTTGCTGACGGTCATGACGAAGAAGACCTCCGTCAGCACCGAGCCGCACAGATGGATATTGGCAAACAGGGGAACGCCAAAGGAAACCATATCGGGCCGCAGGGTCTTGGCCTTACGGGCGCAATCGAGAGCCACGGACAACGTGGCGGCGGAAGACATGGTACCGACAGCGGTGATATAGGCGGGGCCGTAGTGCCGGACCACTTCCAGCGGATTGGTCTTGGAATACGCGCCGCCGATGCCGTAGAGCAGGGCCAGCCAGATGTAATGGCCGACCATGACAATGATAATGACGATCAGGAAAATGGGCAGCTGCTTGGTGATGGTGCCCTCATAGGCCAGGGTGCAGAAGGTGCAGGCGATGAACAGGGGCAGAATGGGAATGACCACCTTGGTAACGATCTTCAGCACGATCTCCTGGAACTCCTGCAAAACAGCGGCGGTGGTGCGGGCCTTGGTCCAGGTGACGGCCAGACCCACCAGGACGGAGAACACCAGGGCGCTCATAACCGACATGATGGCCGGAATATCCAGCTGGAAGATGGCTTCGGGGACCTCTTTCAGTCCATCCACCTCAGAAACAATGTTCAGGCCGGGGATGATGGCATAACCGGCGGCCATGGAGAACAGGGCTGCGCCCACCGAGGACACATAGGCGATGATCAGGGCCACGCCCAGCATCCGGGAGGCATTGGACCCCAGCTTGACAATGGACGGGGCAATAAATCCAATGATAATCAGGGGGACGCAGAAGGAAATGAGCTGGTTCAGAATATACTTGACGGTGACGATGACTTGCAGCACATTGTGGAAAACTCCCTTTTCCGGGATGACCAGGCCCAGGACCATACCCAGGACCACGCCCACCAACAGCTTGAAGGGCAGGCTCTTGACGAATTTCATACAATAAACCTCCTCTTTCCGTTGGGCCGCGCCGTGCGGCCTCCACGACTTGATTCTGTTATAGCACAGTTTTTCCCGCGGCACAAGGGGGGAATGGATTCTTTCCGGACAGTTTTTCCGACAGAAAAAATGATCCTTTGTTAAATATTGCAGAATTTTCTGGTGGAAAATTGAAAGATGCGTAAAATCTTGTAATGCTCTCGTGAAATTCATTGCAAGGGGCGTCGGAACCTGATACCATAAATAGAGAATGCCTTTCCCATAAGGCATTTGTGATTACGAAAGGTGGAATTCCCCATGAGAGCGAAAAAACTGGTGGCTCTGGGCCTGTCTCTGGCGACGGTATCGGCCATGGCGCTGCCCGTCAGCGCCGCCGACGGGCAGGACATCGTGGTACTCTACACCAACGACGTCCACTGCACCAACGACGACGGTATGGCCTACGCCGCCATCGCGGGCTACAAAGCCCAGATGCAGCAGCAGTACGGTGACGAGTATGTGACCCTGGTGGACAACGGCGACGCCATCCAGGGCGGTATCCTGGGCTCCATGTCCAAGGGCAGCTGGATCGTCGAAATCATGAACAAGGCCGGTTACGATATGGCCATCCCCGGCAACCATGAGTTTGACTTCCAGATGGATACGTTCCTGGACATCGTCAACAATCAGGCCGATTACCCCTATCTCAGCTGTAACTTTGTGGACAAGGACGGCAACCCCGTGCTGGACAGCTACAAGATGGTCACCTACGGTGATGTGGACGTGGCCTATGTGGGCATCTCCACCCCCGAGACCATGACCAAGGCGGCCCCGGCCTACTTCCAGAATGAACAGGGTGAGTACATCTACGGCTTCTGCCAGGGCGACAACGGCCAGGAGCTGTACGATCAGGTCCAGAAGACCGTCGATGAAGCCATCGCCGCCGGCGCCGAATACGTGGTGGCCCTGGCCCATCTGGGCGACGACACCGAAAGCTCCCCCTGGATGTCCACGGAAGTCATCGCCAACACCTCCGGCATCGACGTGGTGCTGGACGGCCACTCCCACAGCACCGTCCCCAGCCAGACCGTGAAGAATGAAAAGGGCGAGGACGTGCTCCTGAGCCAGACCGGCACCAAGGCCGAGTCTGTGGGCAAGCTGACCATCTCCGCCGACGGCAAGCTGTCCACGGAGCTGGTGGCCCTGGCCGATGTGGACACCACTTCCGACGCCTACACCCAGGTGAAGGCCACGGTGGAGTCCATCCAGCAGCAGTATCAGGACAAGGCCAACGAAGTGGTTGCCACCTCCGAAGTGGACCTGACCACCAAGGACCCGGCCACCGGTGAGCGGGCCGTCCGTTCCGCGGAGACCAACCTGGGCGACCTGTGCGCCGACGCCTACCGGTCCCTGCTGGACGCCGATGTGGCCTTTGTCAACGGCGGCGGCGTCCGCGCCGATATCGCTGCCGGTGAGATCACCTACGGCGACATCATCGCCGTCCATCCCTTCGGCAATCTGGCCTGCCTGGTGGAAGTCAGCGGCCAGCAGATTCTCGACGCCCTGGAGCACGGCTCCGCTTACGCGGGTGAGTCAGAGAACGGCGGCTTTTTGCAGGTCTCCGGCCTCAAGTACACCATCAACACCGGTGTGAAGAGCTCCGTGGTGCTGGACGATGCCGGTAACTTCGTCAAGGTCGCGGGCGAGCGCCGCGTGGAGGATGTGCAGATTCTCGACAAGACCACCGGCGAATACAAGGCCATTGACCCCCAGGGCACCTACACCCTGGCTTCCCACAACTACATGCTGAAGCAGGGCGGCGACGGCTATGCCATGTTCGGCAAGGACAACGTGACCATCCTCAAGGACGAGGTGATGGTGGACAACGAAGTCCTCATTGACTACATCAAGAACACCCTGGGCGGTGTCGTGGGCGACGAGTACGCCGATCCCCACGGTCAGGGCCGGATCACCATCTATGCTGCTTCCGAGACCCCCGAGGAGAAGCCCTGGTACGCCGAGGCGGTGGAGTATGTGACCACCAACGGCATCATGGGTGAGACCGGTGTGGACTTCCAGCCCGACAGCGCTGCCACCCGCGGCGTCCTGATTCAGGCCCTGTACAACCTGGCCGGTAAGCCCACTGTGGAGCCCGCCACCTTTACCGATGTGGCCGGTACCAGCTACGCCGATGCGGCGGCCTGGGCCGAGGATAACGGCATTGCCGGCGGTGTCGGCAACGGCCGGTTTGACGGCGACAGCGCCGTGACCCGCCAGCAGCTGGCCAAGATCATGGTCTCCTTTGCGGAGTATCAGAAGAAGGACACCAGCAAGAAAGCCGACCTGAGCGGTTATGCGGATGTGGCCCAGGTGGCTGATTGGGCCGACGGTTATATGGAAACGGCTGTGGGCATGGGCCTGATCAGCGGTTCCAATAATACCCTGAACCCCACCGGTACGGCAACCCGTGCCCAGGTGGCCCAGCTGCTGCTGGATTATTCCAAGATGCAGTAAAGCATACATAAGGGAGGACGCGCTGCTTCGGCAGCGCGTCCGTTTTTTCCCCGAAGCACCAAAAGATAAAAGTTTTACTCGATTTTTTCTATGGGGCAACTTACCACCGGTGTGACTGCGGGTGTCGCCGGGCCTTTTGCGCCATAGCTGCGGCCCAGCTTCTTGCCATACATCCAGTATGGCGGCGAAACT
>CALWWW010000045.1 GCA_944385365.1 uncultured Oscillospiraceae bacterium
TCGGAACGAACCAACCTGTCATGTGGTTTTCGGTGCGTACCGGCGGCGGGACACATCGGTCCCGCCCTACGAACCACATCGGCAGTCCGTCCGGGAATGTAGGGCGGCACCTGCGTGTGCCGCCGTGCGGTGTGGGGTGACGATGACCGGCGCATTCCGGCGAACCCGTACCCCATGTACCAATCCCCCGGCGGGGCTGAGGGGCCTTTGGCCCTCTCACCGCAACAATGCGAAGCATGGATTGAGAACCTTACCGCACAAATTCGGCGGCACCGCACCAAATCCATATAAAACCCCAACAATATAAAAGTTTTACTCGATTTTTTTCAAAAAATCGCGGAGTCCAGAGGCAGGGCCTCTGGTCGCCCGTCGCAACGGGCGAAACCCCCGCCCGCCGCAGCGGGCGAAACTCCCGCTGGCCGCAGCGGGCGAAACTCCCGCCCCGCGCACGGGGCGAAATCCCCCTACCCTACCCTATACTATATATAAAAGGAGGACCATCCCATGTCCGAACTGATGACTCCCATTCCCTTCCGCCGCCTGATGCAGTGGATTACCACCGAATACCAGCGCGAGGGCTCCGTGTTCGGCGTCCACCGTCCCTATATCGCTGGACATAAGACGCTGCCCATCTTCGGTGAGACCATCGAGACGCCCTTCGGCCCCGCCGCCGGTCCCGCCACCCAGCTGGCCCAGAATATCATTGCCGGTTACTTCGGCGGCGCCCGCTTCTTCGAGCTGAAGACGGTCCAGCAGATGGACGGCGCAGACCTGGCCGCCTGCGTCAATAAGCCCTGCATTCTGGCCGAGGACGAGTGCTACAACTGCGAGTGGTCCACGGAGCTGTATGTCCACGAGGCGTATGACGAGTACGTCAAGGCCTGGTGCGCCATCAAGATGATCTCCCACCTGTACGGCCTGGGCCATGACGACGGCTTTGTGTTCAATATGTCCGTGGGCTATGACCTGGCGGGCATCCAGGGCGAGAAGATCGACACCTACCTGAACAACATGATGGACGCGTCCAAAACGCCCATTTTCCAGGAGTGCATTGCCGTTTTGAAGGCCATGTTCCCCAATGAGGAGGAGTTCATCGATACCATCTCCCCCAAGGTCTCCCGCAGCGTCACCGTGTCCACCCTCCACGGCTGCCCCCCCGACGAGATCGAGCGCATCGCGTCCTATCTGATTACCGAAAAGGGATTGCACACCTTCGTCAAGTGCAACCCCACCATTCTCGGCTACGAGTCCGCACGGGATATCCTGGATTCCATGGGCTTCGATTACATCGCCTTTGACGATCACCACTTCAACGAGGACCTCCAGTACTGCGACGCCATTCCCATGTTCCGCCGCCTGCTGGCCCTGGCCAATTCCAAGGGTCTGGAGTTCGGCCTGAAGCTGTCCAACACCTTCCCCGTGGACGTGAAGCAGAAGGAGCTGCCCTCCGAGGAAATGTACATGGCCGGCAAGTCCCTGTTCCCCCTGACCATCGAAATGGCCCGGCGGATTTCCAAGGAGTTCGACGGCCGCCTGCGCCTGAGCTACTCCGGCGGCGCGGACTTCTTCAATATCGACCGGCTGTTCGCCTGCGGCATCTGGCCCATCACCATGGCCACCACCGAATTGAAGCCCGGCGGCTATCAGCGGTTCCGTCAGATCGGTGAGAAGCTGGAGCGTATGGTGTACCATCCTTTCTCCCGCGTGGACTGCGAGGGCGTGGAGCGTCTGGGCGCGGATATGCGCAATGACCGCCACCACAGAAAGGCCGTCAAGCCCCTGCCCAACCGCAAGCTGGCGGAAAAAGTACCGCTGCTCAACTGCTTTACGGCTCCCTGTAAGGGCGGCTGCCCCATCGGCCAGGACATTCCCGAGTATGTGGAACTGTGCCGCCTGGGCTGCTATGAGGAAGCGCTGGAAGTCATTCTGGCCAAGAATCCCCTGCCCTTTATCACCGGTACCATCTGCGCCCATCACTGCATGGACAAATGTACCCGCAACTTCTACGACCTGCCTGTGGACATCCGCGGCACCAAGCTGATCGCTGCCGAGCACGGCTATGACGCGGTGTTTGCCAAGCTGCAGGCCCCCGCCGTCCGGTTCCCGGACCGCAAGGCGGCCATCGTCGGCGGCGGCCCCACCGGTATGGCCGCGGCCCACTTCCTGGCCCGTGCCGGTGTCCCCGTGACGCTGTTTGAGCGGGAGAACCAGCTGGGCGGCATCGTCCGTCAGGTCATCCCCGGTTTCCGCATTTCCGGCGAAGCCATTGACAAGGACGCCGCCATGCTGACCAAGCTGGGCGTGGATATCCGTCTGGGCGCACCGGCTCCCACTGTGGATGAGCTGAAAGCCCAGGGTTATACCCACATTCTGCTGGCCGTGGGCGCGTGGAAGCCCGGCAAGCTGGATATTCCCGGCAATGTCCGGCCCGTCATCGCCTGGATGCAGGCCATCAAGGCCGGTCAGGAGACCGTCAGCGGCCATGTGGCCGTCATCGGCGGCGGCAATACGGCCATGGACGCGGCCCGTCTGGCGCTGCGTGCCGGTGCTGCCTCCTCTACCCTGGTCTATCGCCGGACCCGGAAGTACATGCCCGCCGACGCCGAGGAGCTGGAGCTGGCCATGGCCGACGGCGTGCGGTTCCTGGAGCTGGTGTCTCCCATGGCCCAGGAGAACGGCAAGCTGCGCTGCCGCAAGATGATTCTGGGCGAGCCCGACGCGTCCGGCCGTCGCAGCCCGGTGGAAACCGACGAGTTTGTGGAGATTCCCTGTGATCTGGTGGTGTCCGCTGTGGGTGAAAAGGTGGACGATCAGTTCCTGGCCGCCAATGGCGTGGCCGTCAATGACCGGGGCCGTCCGGCCTTTGAAAACGGCTGTGTCTACACGGCTGGCGATACCCTGCGGGGTCCTGCCACCGTTGTGGAAGGCATTGCCGACGCCGCCCGGTTCTGCGAAGCCGTCACCGGTGAGAAGAGCGGGTATGTGGCTCCCAACTATGCCGAGCGGGGCGACGCCATCGCCAAGAAGGGCATTCTGTGCGATTCCGCCAAGTGCGAGGGCGACCGCTGCCTGAGCTGTAATACGGTCTGTGAGTGCTGCGCCGACGTGTGCCCCAACCGGGCCAATGTGGTCATTGAACTGGCCGACGGCAGCCATCAGATTCTGCATATCGATCAGATGTGTAATGAGTGCGGCAACTGCGCCGTGTTCTGCCCCTACAGCAGCGCGCCGTATAAGGATAAGTTCACGCTGTTCTGCTCCAGAGAGGGCATGGCGGAGAGCAAGGAGAATTCCGGCTTCCTGTATTTGGGCAATCGGAAGGTATTGGTCCGGCTGTTCGGCAACGAGGCCGAGTATGATCTGGACGATCCCAAGAACGGCCTGCCCACGACTATTGAGGTCCTGATCCTGACCGTCCTGAATAATTACGGCTATCTGGTCCAGTAAGCACCACAGAAACGCACCCAAAATTAAAGTTTTACTCGATTTTTTTCAAAAAATCGCGGAGTCCAGAGGCAGCGCCTCTGGTCGCCCCGCGCACGGGGCGAAATTCCCTGTCGTCCCAAACCGCCATCCGCAGATGGCGGAACCCCTGGGGCGTCAGCCCCAAAGCCGCCGTCCCCACCCCTCACGGGGTGGTGGACGGCGGCTTTATGTTACGCGTTGAGGAACTACACAGCACCATCGTTTTTTGGGATGTAGGGCGGGACCTGTGTGTCCCGCCGCTGGTACGCACCATCGACGATGCTGGTCGTAGGGGCCGGCATCCCTGACGGCCCCGGACGGACTGTGCCATGGACGCGTCAAGGATGCCGCGTCCTACGAAACGGTTACGCATTCGCCCTCATACGCCGGTCAACGGCATCTGCTGCGGCACGGCGGCACACACAGGTGCCGCCCTACGAACATGGACGGACTGCCCCACTTCGTTGGGGGCGGGTACATCATCGGACACGGTACGACATAAGGCCGCCGTCCTCCACCCGCTGACGGGGTGGGGACGGCGGCCTTCGGCTTTGCCGGGGATTGCGCCATCTGCGGATGGCGCTATGGACGAATGGGGATTTCGCCCGCTGCGGCGGGCGGGATTTCGCGCCGTGCGCGGCGCGGGTGTTTCGCTGGCTGCGGCCAGCGGGTATTTCGCCCCGTGCGCGGGGCGGGATTTCGCGCCGTGCGCGGCGCGACCGGGGGCGCTGCCCCCTGGACCCCTGCGATTTTTTGAAAAAAATCGAGTAAAACTTTTAAATTTTTTTATCAATACTCTGGGTTGTGGTACATTCGCGGAGGATTTTGGGGAATGCCCAGAGGAACAACACCGTTGTCATCGTTGCCGAAACAATATCTGCCAACGGCTCCGAGAAGAACGTAGCCTCCGCCGACACCAGCACCGGCAGCGCCACCAATGCCACCAGATAGACCGTTTTCCGGAACAGCGAGCAGAACAGCGCCAATTTCACATGGCCCAGGGCCGTCGTTTCATCCACCAATGCGTATTGGATGGCCAACGGCAGAATCATCGCCGTAAAAATCTTGATATACCGGACGCTCCGCGCTAAAATATCACCGTCCGACGTAAAGAGTTTGACAAAATACTGAGAAACCGTATGGGTAGCGATCATCATAATGGCGCAGAACAGCAGGCACAGCCCCACAATGGCCTTCATGGCCTTGCGGATACGGTCCGGGTTACCCGCGCCGTAATTAAAGCTGATGACCGGTTGGGTCCCCAGGGTCATACCGCCCATGGGCATCGTAATAATCAGCAGATAACTCTGCACAATGGTGGCGCAGGTCACCAGCGTATCGCCCAATTCCGGCCCGCCGTACCGCTGGAGCATGGTATTGAGTACAATCAGCAATACGCTGTCCGTGGCGATAATGAGGAACGGCGAAAGGCCAAAGGCCACCACCTGCCGGACGATTTTCCACGAAAACCCATGAATCCCCAGGGGAACCGGCATGGATTTCCGCCGCAGTGTCAGCAGCACAAAGGCACAGGAACCCATCTGAGACAGCACCGTTGCCAGCGCCGCACCGGCCACGCCCATGTCACACAGGAAAATAAAGATGGGGTCCAGTACAATATTCATCACCGCGCCCAGCAGCACCGTGAACATGCCAAGGCCGGAAAAGCCCTGGCAGATGAGGAAGCTGTTCATACCCGCCGCCATCAGGGCGAACAGGGTACCGGCGGTGTAGATGGTCAAATAGGTATTGCCATACCCGAAGGTGCTGGGACTGGTGCCGAACCATTGGAGCAGATGGTTTTTCATCAACAGGAAACCCACTGTCAGCGCCGCCGAAAGGCCCAATAACAGCAGGAAACAGGTGTTGAGAATCCGGCCCGCTTCCTCTTTGCGTCCCGCGCCCATGCGCATGGCCATAATGGGGGACCCGCCCAGGCCCACCAGGGTGGCGAAGGACGAAAGCAGCGTGACAATGGGGCCGCAGACGCCGACACCGGCCAGTGCCAGTTCGCCCACCTGGGGGATATTACTGATGTAAATGCGGTCCACAATGCTGTACAGGACGTTGACCAGTTGGGCCAGCATGGTGGGCAGGGCCAGCCGCAAAACCAGGCGGCCCACGGGATCGTTGCCCAGGTCGTTGGTACGCCGCATCGCGTCTCTCTCCTCTCTCTTTCAAGCCGTGTGACAGTAAGTATAGCGGGTTCCGGGCGGCTTGTAAACAACAAACGGTTACATAGCGGGAAAAATGTTTATGCATTCGTCCCCTGCCGACACGAACGAACAGCATGTATGGTTCGTAGGGCAGGACCGATGTATCCCGCCGCCGGTACGCACCGAAACCCACATAACGGTTGGGTTGTTCCGACCGCGTAGGGCGGGGGCTTGCCCCCGCCGCTGGTACGGGTTCGCCCCGATGCGGTGGGGGACCATTCTGCATTCTGCACGGCGGCACACACAGGTGCCGCCCTACATTCCCGGATGAACTGCCGTACCACCCCGGTTCACACCGTCTTCATAAATTCTTCATGGTTTGTCTACTGTTTTGTTCATCGGAAATTTTCTATACTAAACCCGTAAGGAGGGGTTCCCAAATGCATCACATACTGATCTGCGACGACGAGCAGGACATCGTCAACGCCTTAAAAATCTACCTGTCCAGTCCCGACCTGGTGCTGCACGAGGCCAACAACGGCCAGCAGGCGTTGGAGGTGCTGGAAAAGAACGACATTCATCTGGTGCTGCTGGACATTATGATGCCGGTGCTGGATGGGATCTCGGCCATGGTGCGCATCCGCCAGCAGAGCAACGTTCCCATCATTCTGCTGACGGCCAAGAGCGAGGACACGAACAAAATCCTGGGTCTGAACACCGGCGCCGATGATTATATCACCAAACCGTTCAACCCGGTGGAGGTGCTGGCGCGGGTCCGGTCCCAGCTGCGCCGGTACACCCAGCTGGGGGGCCGAACGGAGCCGACGGCGCCGGAACCGGACGTTTTCCATCTGGGCGGCGTCTGTCTGGACGACCGGGCCAAAACGGTGACGCTGGACGGCGAACCGGTGTCCCTGACGCCGACGGAATTTGAGATTTTGAAGCTGTTGATTGCCAATCCGGGCCGGGTCTACTCTCCCGACGAGATTTACCGGCAGGTGTGGAAAAAGGAACCCTTCGACATCGACAACACCGTGGCGGTGCATATCCGCCACCTCCGCGAGAAAGTGGAGATCACGCCGTCGGAGCCGCGCCATCTGAAAGTGGTGTGGGGCCGGGGCTACAAAATGGAATGAGGAGGCATCCATCATGAAATGGTTTACCAAACCGGAAACGGCGGCGGAAGCAGCCGTCTCCCGTCAAAAAATTCCCCTGACCCATCGGCTGTGGGCGAAAGTCGTAGCGTTTTTGCTGGTGATTCTAATGATTCCCACGTTTTTGGGCACCTGCCTGGGCATTTTCGCCATGTGGCAAACGGGCGTCTACACCATGACGGAACAGGCCATGCTGAGCAGTATGGTGGAAAATGTGGCGGCCGGCATTGCCTATGACGCCGCCGACGCCATTGCCTATGACACCATAGAATATGCGGCCCGCAAATGGCAGAACAGTAATGTGGCCAGTCTGAAAGTCGATATGAGCGGCGAACCGAGCAGACAATACGGTATCACCAACGGCGGTGTTCCCACCAACCGCACCTATACCTATGAATGGATTTTTGCAGAAAACACCACCACTGGTGAAACCTTTCTTGCCGATAAAGACATACTGACCGACCCGGGATTCCAGTCCGAAGACATGAAGGTGTCCCATATTGCTGTGACCATTACCGTACCCGATACGTTCAAGTTTGGCGATGAATTTTACCTGGTGTCGCGGGTGGTCCAGCTCCTGTATGCCTTCCGGGTCTGGGCCTATCCCCTGGCTGCCGTCTCTCTGGTGCTGGCCATTGTGTCTCTGGTCTTTCTACTGTGCGCCGTGGGCAAGCGCAAGGGGCTGGCGGAGATTCAGCCCGGTTGGGGCACATTTGTTCCCGCCGACGTGCTGACGGCTGCCACCCTCTTTGGCGGATTCCTGGGCGTACAGGTTATGGTGGAATCCACCTATGGTCATGAAAGTGTGTTCATGGTGTTTCTGCTGGCAGTCGGGTTCCTGTTCCTGGAACTGATTTCTCTGGGCTGGCTCATGAGCATTACGCTGCGGCTGAAGCTGCATACTCTGTGGACCAATACGGTCATTTACCGGGTGCTGCGGCTGTGCTATCGTCTGCTGCGGAAAATCGGCCATGGCTGTTCCCTGATTCTGCGGGGCACTCCCACCATGAAAAAGGCCGTGGCCATTGCGGTGGGTGTGGTGCTGGTGGACGGATTTTTCACCGCCGCCACCGCCTGGGGCGGTGAAGCCGGTTGGTGGTTCTTCCGTTCTGTGATCTTCCTGGCGGTGGTGGTGCTGCTGACCCTGAGCTGCCGGAGACTGTATGACGGCGGCAAGGCATTGGCCGAGGGCGATTTGAACCATCAAATCAGCCTGCGCCACCTGTACGGCCCGTTGAAGGACCATGCCGAGCATTTGAATGCCATCGGCGAGGGCATGACGGCGGCGGTGGAACAGCGGATGCGCAGCGAACGGATGAAAACGGAGCTGATCACCAACGTGTCCCATGACATTAAAACGCCCCTGACCTCCATTATCAACTATACGGATTTGATTGAGAAAGAGCCCTGTGACAACGCCAAAATCACGGAATACGCCGGAGTGCTGCACCGGCAGTCGGACCGGTTAAAGCGGCTGATCGAGGATTTGGTGGAAGCGTCCAAGGCGTCCACGGGCAATCTGGATGTGCAGATGGCGCCGTGTACGGTGAATATCCTGTTGGGGCAGGCGCTGGCCGAGTATGAAGAAAAGCTGGCATCGTCCCAGTTGGAGCTGATGACGGGCATTGAAAAGAATCTGGAGATTCTGGCCGATGGACGGCGGCTGTGGCGGGTGTTTGATAACCTGATGAATAACATCTGTAAATACGCCCAGCCCCATACGCGGGTGTACGTGACGGCGCGGCCGGTGGCGGGCCGGGTGGAAATCGCCTTTAAGAATATTTCCAATGTGCCGTTGAATCTGACGGCGGAGGAATTGATGGAACGGTTTGTCCGGGGCGATGAATCGCGCCATAGCGAGGGCAACGGTTTAGGATTGTCCATCGCCCGGAGTTTGACGGAGCTGCAAAACGGCAGAATGGAGCTGTCGGTGGACGGCGACTTGTTCAAGGTGGTCTTGACCTTCCCCCTCCAGCCCAAAAATAAGCAAACGCCACCATCAGAAAAAAGATAAAAGTTTTACTCGATTTTTTTCAAAAAATCGCAGGGGTCCAGGGGGCAGCGCCCCCGGTCGCCCGCCGCAGCGGGCGAAACACCCGCCCGTCGCAACGGGCGAAATACCCGCCCCGCGCACGGGGCGAAACACCCGCGCCGCGCACGGCGCGAAATCCCGCTGGCCGCAGCCAGCGAAATCCCCAATCGTCCAAAGCGCCATCCGCAGATGGCGCAATCCCTGGGGCGTCAGCCCCAAAGCCGCCGTCCCCACCCCTCACGGGGTGGTGGGCGGCGGCTTTCCCGTTTCCCCTACCCCCGCACAAACCACCCTCCCACTCGTAGGGCGGGACCTGCGTGTCCCGCCGCCGGTGCGCACCATCGACCATCCTGGACGTAGGGGCCGGCATCCCTGACGGCCCCGGATGGAATGCGCCATGGACGCGTCAAGGATGCCGCGTCCCACGAAACGGTTACGCATTCGCCCCCGTACGACGGTTAACGTTGCCCGGTACGGCACGGCGGCACACACAGGTGCCGCCCTACGAACGTGGCCGGACTGCCCCGCGTGGTTCGGGGGCGGGTACGTCATCGGACACGGTACGACATAAGGCCGCCGTCCACCACCCCGTGAGGGGTGGGGACGGCGGCCTTCGGCTTCGCCGGGGATTGCGCCATCTGCGGATGGCGCTATGGGACGCTGCGGGGGTTTCGCCCGCTGCGGCGGGCGGGGATTTCGCGCCGTGCGCGGCGCGGGTGTTTCGCTGGCTGCGGCCAGCGGGTATTTCGCCCGCTGCGGCGGGCGA
>CALWWW010000046.1 GCA_944385365.1 uncultured Oscillospiraceae bacterium
TCGGACACGGTACGACATAAGGCCGCCGTCCACCACCCGCTGACGGGGTGGGGACGGCGGCCTTCGGCTTTGCCGGGAATTGCGCCATCTGCGGATGGCGCTATGGACGATTGGGGCTTTCGCCCGCTGCGGCGGGCGGGTATTTCGCGCCGTGCGCGGCGCGGGAGTTTCGCCCGTTGCGACGGGCGACCAAAGGCGCTGCCTTTGGAAACCGCGATTTTTTGAAAAAAATCGAGTAAAACTTTTATCTTTTTTCTCCTGATACTGCTGCTCACAGAACGTGGGCGCGTTACAGTTTCCGCTGCAACGCGCCCATGCTTTTTTGTCTTATGCCTTTTCTGCCATCTCCAGATATTTGAGACGGCTATAACGGTACAATTCGTCGGCCAGATTCACTTCCCGGTCGGTCTTTTCATCCCGCAGGCGGCAGGCGTAGCGGCCTGTCATGGCCAATTCATCCACCCGCTTGTGGATATCGGCAATGGCATCCTCCGTGGACATATCGGCGGGAATGATATACAGGGCCAGCTGGGCCAAATCCTTGCCGTACTCCCGCATGATGGCGGCCTTGTCGTTGGCGCTGTCCTGGCCCTCCCAGGCGTCGAAGCCCGCCTCGATGATCAGGGGCATCAGCGTTTTGATGCAGCCGCAGGAGTGCATGGCGATGTACATACCCAGGTCGTGGGCGGCCTTGGTGACCTTCTGATACTGGGGCAGGAACAGCTCCCGGAAGGTGTTGGGCGAGAAGAACGTACTGATCTGGGTGCCCATGTCGTCATGGAACAGAATCATGTCGGCATTATAATACTTCTTGGCAATCTTAATCAGTTCGATGTGCCATTCTGCCAGCTTGTCATAAAACGCCGTCAACTCCTCCGGCTCCTCCAGCAGGTAGCAGAACGCATCCTCAAAGCTGGTCAGGTCCGCCAGACGCTCGAAAAAGCCGTTGACGATGACGAAATAGGAGAAGCGATCCTCGGCAATGCGGCCCTTGTAGTTGTCCTCGTAGTCCTTCTGCCAGTCGATTTTGCTCAGGTCGGGGAACGTCAGTTCCTCCCGCCAGTTGGTCAGATCGGACAGGGCCCGGGTGCCGGGCTTGACCATGGCCGCCTTGGTCAGGGGCTCGTACTCCCACTCAATGCCGAACCAGTCCTTGCCGCCGTGGTTGCGGGCATGGGCGTCGGGCATGATATCGGGCTGAATGGCATTGTTGTCCAGCGTCTGGTTGGGCACCCACAGGGGCATCTCCCCCCGGAGCATCCGCAGCATGTTTTCCTTGGGCGTGATGGGGTAATTGTGCTTGGGCACAATGGAATCCGGCGCGCCGTAGATGCCGGGCATGTTGTACTGGCCGATGATTTCCAGTTCTTTTTCGTTAAAAACAGCCATGAACGGTACCTCCTAACGGGTTTCAGGCAGCGGATTTTCTGGCGGCGATTTCATCCTGATACTGGATGACTTTTTCTTTGGTCAGACGGAAGCCGAAGAGCATCAGCAGGGCGGCCACCACCAGGGCGATGGCCGGAACAATCATAAAGGCCAGGCAGATGGCCTTTTCCAGCTCGGGGGCCACATTGTTCAGGTCCACGGCGTCGGCCTCGAAGTGGGCCACGGCCAGACAGGCGGGGATGACGATGCCGCGGGCCAGGACGCCCAGCTTCAGGGGCACGTTCTGGAGGCCGGATATCCAGCCGGTGGCGTTCTTGCCGGTCTTCCACTCGGCGTAGATGATGGTATCGGCATAGAGGGCCGGGGTCAGGGAGTAGGCCACGCCGTAGCCCAGCTGGGCCAGGGACATGAGAACGATGACCACATTGACGCTGGCATACAGGAAGTTGGCGGCCACCAGCACCACAGCCATGATGAAGAACATACCGATGACAGTGCTGCGGGAGCTGAACTTCTTGGCCAGGTTCTTGGCCGCGTAGGAGCCGACCACGCAGAAGATGTTGGAAATCAGGATGTACAGGGGGGTCAAATCGTCATTCTTGGCAATGTACATGAAGTAGTAAGCAGCGGAACCGGCAACGACGAAGTTGAACAGGAACTTGGCCAGGTCTGCCAGCATCAGCGCCATGAGGGGAGGATTCTGCACGAGGGCCTTAATCAGGCCGCCCTTCTGCTTGTCCTGCTTTTTGATCTTGGCCTTGGCGGCGTCCACGTCCTCCACGATTTCGTAGCCGTCGAACATCTTAAAGTGGGCATAGTACAGAGCCGCCATGACGCAGGCCAGAACAAAGGCCGTGGCGCCGTACTTGTTGGTCTCACCGACGATACCGGCGAAGAAGGTGGCCAGCACCGGGCAGATATAGGAGAAAATGACCTTGGAGAAGTTGGCCCAGGCGCCGCGGGTGGAAGCCAGCTGGGCCCGCTCGTCGGGCGTCTTGCCGGCCACGGAGATCATGGCCACATTGGCCACATAGGGGAAGTTCCAGGCCACGTGGCTGGAGACAAAGGCCAGCACAACGATGACGGCGGCCAGGGGTTCGGGGCCGATCTTGATAAACTGGAACGCGTACAGGAACGGGATAATCCAGGGAACCATGACCAGCCAGGAGCGGTAGCGGCCCCATTTACCGGGCTTGACGCTGTTGATGATGGCGCCGTAAATCCAGGACAGGCAGGCATCCACCGTGGTGGTGATGGTGCCGATCAGGGCCGCCGTGGCCGGGCTGAATTTGGCCAGATTGGTCAGAAAGATCTGGAAATAGTAGCTTTCCACGTTGCTCATCAGGGTAAAGCCGCAGTCGCCTACGCCGTAGAACCGTTTCAGAGCCTTGCTGAGTCCATTGCGTTTTTTTGTTGGTGTACTCATGGTGCGCCTCCTCTTTTTTTCCGCAGCGAAGCCCGCGCCCCGCTGCCATGCTTACCCTTTATTATAGAGGGTTCGGCGGCGGTTACAATCCGACAGGCGGGCGAATTCTGACCGCGGAAAACTGAACGGTTTGCTCCGGTGAAACGGCCCGGCGGGGCCGTTCATATTGCGATACGGTTGGACCTGTGTTACAATTTACCTATGGTTATCAGGAGGTGTCTCATGCAAAGCGTCTATATTGAGCATCCGTTAAAGCGCTATTTGTTAAACATGCAGGTGTTGGTCGATGAACTGGAGGCCCGCCAGCAGGACCATGTGTTCCACAACCGCAACGAAACCCCGGCCCTGGTGGGCATCCGGTTTTACCGCCGGAACCAGCGGCCCCAGGAATCGTATGTCTATCTGATTTTGCCGGAGGACATGGACCGGGATTTCCGCAGCTATGAAAACGTCCATTTTATTGTGTTTGGCCGGACGGACCTGCACAATTTTTCCTTTTCGTCCTCCATTCTCTCCATGTCCGAGGACTGTGACCCCCTGGAGGTCTACAACGAAATCCAGCAGATTTTTGAGAAATATCACCTCTGGTCCAAGTCCCTCCAGTGGGCCCTGCAAAGTCAGACGCCCCTGATTAAAATGCTGGAGGCCAGCCGGGAGATTTTTGAGAATCCCATCTTCATCCACGATACGGACTTTTATATTCTGGCCTGTCCCCGATGGGTGGAGGGTATGCTCCACTGGGAGAAGGAGCCCCGCACCGGGCGGGACATGGTACCCCTGGACCTGATCAACGAGTTCAAGCTGGACCAGGAATATCTGGGTACTCTGGTGGAGCGGCGCGTGGCCATGTTTTCGGCGGCCATCCGTGGCTATCGGATTCTGTACGCCAACCTGTGGAACGGCGACCGGTACGACGGCCGCGTCTGCGTGGATGAGCTGGAGCGGCCCCTGCGGAAAAGCGACTATCTCCATTTGACATACCTTTCCGAAATGCTGGCCCTGAGTTTGTCCCACCAGAAGCTGCTGTGGCGGTCCCTGGACAGCGATCTGGACCGGTTTCTGTCCCAGGCCCTGGACGGCAGCAATATGGACTATCAGGACCAGCAGGCCCATCTTCGGTATCTGTCCTGGGATGTCAACGACACCTATATTGTGCTGAAAATCACGCCGGAGAGCGCCCAGATGGGCAATATCACCCCGGCGGGTCTCTTTGGATATATCGAAGCCCAGATCACCGAGGGCCGTGCCCTGCTGTACCGCCAGGACATTGCGGTGGTGGTCAACCTGACGGCGGCCCAGACCACCACGGCGGCCATTCTCAGCGGCCTGGCCTATATTCTGCGGGAGGGTTTGTTCCGCATGGGCGTCAGCACGGAGCTGACCAGCTTTGCCGATCTCCATGACGGCTATACCCAAGCCAGCGTGGCGCTGCGGTGCGGCAAATCCAGCGGCAGTATGCTGTGGTATTACCATTTTGAGGACTACGCCCTGGACTATCTGCTGGACTGCGGCCGCCGCCAGATTCAGCCCCGGCTGCTGGGTTCGGAAAAGCTGCGGCGGCTCCAGGCCTACGACGCGGAGAACAATACAGAGCTGTACCACACGTTGGAAGTGTATTTGCAGCTGGAGCGGAACGTGGTGCAGACGGCAAAGACGCTGTTTATCCACCGCAGTACCCTGTTTTACCGGCTGGACCGCATCCGGAAGCTGGTGGAGCTGGACCTGGATAAGGAATCGGAGCGCTTGTATCTCCAGCTGTCCTTCCTGCTCAATCGGATGGAGCCTTGAAACAACAGGAACTGTTGCAGAATGGCAGTATTGGGAAACAGATAAAAGTTTTACTCGATTTTTTCTGTGAGGGCCACCCACCGCCCGTGTGTCTGCGGTGCTCGCCGGGCCTTTTCCGCCATAGCCGCGGTGCGGTTTCTTGCCATACATCCAGTATGCCTGTGAACCCACACCTTGCTCTGACGAAAAATTCCTCGCCGACCACTCTTGCCAACGAGCGGCGGGCAGCCCAAAATCGCGGGGTCCAGGGGGCAGCGCCCCCGGTCGCCCGTCGCAACGGGCGAAACTCCCGCTGGCCGCAGCCAGCGAAACTCCCGCGCCGCGCACGGCGCGAAACACCCGCCCGCCGCAGCGGGCGAAATCCCCTGTCGTTCAAAGCGCCATCCGCAGATGGCGCAATCCCCGGCCAAAGGCCATGGCCCTCGCCGCCGCCCCCTACAGGGGTGGACGGCGGGGGCCATTCATTCCACTCGGCGTAGGGGCCGGCATCCCTGACGGCCCTGGACGGAATGCGCCATGGACGCGTCAAGGATGCCGCGTCCTACGAAACGGTTACGCATTCGCACCCATGCGCCGGTCAACGTCACCCGGTACGGCGCGGCGGCACACACAGGTGCCGCCCTACGAACATGGACGGACTGCCCCGCGTGGTTTGTGGGGTGGGCACGTTATCGGACACGGTACGACATAAGGCCGTCGTCCGCCACCCGCGATGGGGTGGGGACGGCGGCCTTCGGCTTTGCCGGGGATTCCGCCATCTGCGGATGGCGGTTTGGGACGCTAAGGGATTTCGCCCGCTGCGGCGGGCGGGTATTTCGCTGGCTGCGGCCAGCGGGAATTTCGCGCCGTGCGCGGCGCGACCGGGGCTCTGCCCCTGGACCCCGCGATTTTGGGCTGCCCACCGTCCGTTGGCAAGAGTGGTCGGCGAGGAATTTTGCGTCAGGCCAAGGTGTGGCTTCGCAGGCATACTGGATTTATGGCAAGAAGCCACACCGCAGGCATGGCGCAAAAGGCCCGGCGAGCACCGCAGACACACGGGCGGTGGGTGGCCCTCACAGAAAAAAAATCGAGTAAAACTTTTATCTTCTCTCCTATTGCCGCCAGACGCAGATTTTGCAACACGCCCAATTTTTCTGCAACACTTTCCCTTTGCCATTCGTTATCCATGCAGAAAGGAGGCAGGAACCATTGTGGGAAGCGTTATACGAAACGTATCAAAAAGAGTTATTGGCCTACGGTACCCGCATGAGCGGCAGCGAGACCCTGGCGGAAGATCTGGTACAGGAAACCTTTATCAAGGCCCTGATTCACGCCGACACGGTAATGGATTTATCGCCCAGTCAACAGCGGGTCTGGCTTTACCGCACCTTCAAAAACCTGTTTTTTGACCGCTGCCGCCGGGCCGTTCTTGAGCAGGAATCGTTGCACAGCATCCAATCTCAGATGGCAGAATCGACCGATTTCCATGGGGTTGAAACTGCCATGGTGCTGCAAACCGTTGCCCCACAGGACCGGCTGCTGTTTCAGCTCCGCTGACATTCCCAAGCAGTGGATTGTGGAGCGGCTGCACATTGCAGACTGTGCCATCGTGAAATGCAGCAAGGAGCTGGAGGATGCCGTAACCATGATCTATGAGGATGTGGGGAGTATCGGCCCGGTTGGCGCCGGCGAGGACCAAAGCATTGGTGGTACCATCAACGCTGTCCTTGGGGGCATCCAGGGGGTACTGGATACCAAAGTCATCAATGCAGTGCAGTATGTGCTGTAAAAGCATCCGTTCGCAGATCGTATCAACAGTCTATCAGGCCCTTCGGCTGTGCCGTGGGGCCTTGCTTGCTTTCGGTTTCTGTTTTGGGGCAGCAAAAAGCGCGGCCTGGTACTTACCAAACCGCGAAAAACCGCTTGCACTCTGCGGCAACATGGGCTAAAATAACAATAAGGCGAATAATCAGGGCAGGTCATGAGGTGCGCCAACACCCCATGACCCTATGCAGGAGAAGCGACCTCCCACACAGCAAGAAAACTTGCGCCACGCTCATTATACCGATTCTCCCGGCGTTTTACAAGGGATTTTCTCCATATGGGTTTGTGTGCTGTTGGGCTGTGCAGGGAATTTCCATACCTGCACGGCCTTTTTGTTCGCCCCGCAGAAGCCCGCGGGGGCTGGAATGTTTCCGCCCCCTGGGCCGTTCTGCCGGGCAGCATCCGCACACAAACCCGACTTTTTCAGGAAAGAGAGGAATATGGTATGAAGAAATGCAGAAGAATGGTTGCCGCTCTGTTGGCCACGCTGATGTTAACCAGCATAGCGCCCGCCGCCCATGCGATGGAAGAGGAATGGGGCAAGGTCAACCACGTTTACCATCCAAACACCCCTGCCGAGACCTACACGCATGCCTACACCGACGTCACTCCCGGCGCATGGTATTACGATGCCGTTATGACGCTGACGGAGGGCGGACTGCTTGGGGGCTACGGCGGCGGCAAGTTTGGGTCTGATGACAGTCTGACCCGTGCGCAGGTAAACATCCTCCGTTTCAGGCTGTACGGACAGAACGTGCCCAGTGACGATTGGGGCTTTGAGTACAAGCCGCTGCAAGACAAAAATACGGCGTCCCGTGCCTTTGCCGCCATTACATTTATGTGGCAGATTGACCGCAAAGGCGGCACAAAACCCTTGACCGAATATGAAACTGCCCTCATCAAAGACGCTGGATATGGATTGGCATAGTCTCTGTCCGAGATAAGTATTGGTGAACAAAAAATATACATTTTCACAGATAATTATGCATAAACAGAATTGT
>CALWWW010000047.1 GCA_944385365.1 uncultured Oscillospiraceae bacterium
TGGGCTGCTGGCCCTCCGGCTTCTCCGCCTCGGCCTTAGACCAGTTGTAGAGGCGGGTAATGCGGGCCTTGATTTCCCCCAGCAGCTTGTTGTCGGCGGCGATCTGCCGGTTGACTTCCCCCTTGCCGGTGCGGATGCCGCGCTTCTCCATCTGGCTGGCCGCTGGCCCCAGGTGGACAGAGGGGATTTTATCAATACCCTGTCGCTTGTAGCTGCGGTGGTCTACCAATGCAGGCTGACCGGCGGCCTCCAATGCCCGGTTGGTATAGGCCGCCCATGCCGCCCGCCAAATCTCCACATTCCCTTTGTCGTTCCAGTCGGTGGTGTCCTCCCGGTGGTTCTTCCAGCCGCCTTTCCCGTCCGGGATACGTTGGCCGTTCTCGTCCAGGTCGAAACTTTTGGTAGGGTAGCCATTGGCCACGATACCCATGATCTTGGGGTCGGAAGCCCGTTCACCGATGATGTACTCGATGCTTTCACCGGGGCCGACCTTCTGGGGGACACCGTCAGCTGACGGATTCACACAATATGTTGGAATTTCCCGGCCATTATGTGAATAGTAGACGTAGTTCAACGTCTGGACACGGCCATTGACAGCCAGACAGGAAAGCGATTGGCCGCCGTTGAAAATGTTGATCTCTTTCAATGCGTCATCCTCTGAGTTAGCTGCACCGACAAATAGGGTCAGCATGCTCAGCAGCATGGCAATGGTCAGCAGCAGCGCTGTCAATCGTTTGCAATACATGGGGTACCTCCTTGCTTCGTTACTGTTTTACCTGTGTAGCTATTACACACCACCGGTAGTTAGGCTCATTGGCCACGCAGGTGATCAGCGTCAGTTGGTTTTGGACTGTGGCATCCAACACCGACACCTGAGTGCTGGCGATCTTCTGAACCGATTTCACCTGATAGGTGCGGGTTCCCAGCTTAGTGGTCAGTTGGATGGTATTGCCGGGATTTAGGGTGTGGATCTTTCCAAAGTAGGTATTCACACCACGATTGTGACCGGCCAGACACACATTGCCATCCCAGATGCTTGTATTCTCAAAATGGCCAACGCCCTTGGCCAGCGAACTGTCGCCGGTGCCTTCATAGACTTTCACAGACAAATCGATGGACGGGATGGAGAGGGTGGCCAGATGACCACCGCTATAATAGAGGGAAGCTGTGACCGGTGTGTAGCCCGTCGTACTACTGGTGTCCGTACCGGGCAGGGACGGCACAACCGAGGTATTGGGCAGGCTGGTACTTCCGCCGCCCGACGAACTGCCGTTGCCGGGGCCGGTGTAAATCTGCCCATCCCGGATCAGATTGGGGGTCAACAGCTCACTGCTGCCGAGAACATAGGATGTGGGCGAACCAAAGGCCGGGGGAATCAAGGCGGCGTTTTTGCTGCGGTCTACGTTGACCGGGGCATCGGTAGTCACATAGATGGTGTCATCCGAAGTGGGACGGCCATAGAGCGGATCACCCGGCGCGTCAAAGGAATACTCCAGCGCCATGGCGGGGATCACGGCCATGGCCGTAAAACAGCAGGCCGCGACGCTTTTGATGATTTTGTCTTTCAACATTACTCATACCCTCGTTTCTTATTGATATAGTGGCGATATTGCTTGTACCCAAAGTATCCGGCGGCTCCAAGACCAGCCACACCCAGCGGAATCAGCAGGAGTTTGAACGGGAAACTGCTCTTTTCCAATACCGGCTCCGTCGGTGTTTCCGGCTGCGGTTCCTGCTCCGTGGACAACTGCGGCGGTTCCTCTGTCAAATCCATACCCGGTGCCGGGTCGGTGCTGGAAAATACGGCGGTGTAGGTAATGACATCACAGTTCACGCGCGTGACCGCGCCGTGATAGCTGGCTGTCACCACATAACCGGTGGCGTACTGGCTGGTGGCCGTGCCGGTATAGGTGGCGGTGGCCGTATAGCGCAAGGCCATATCGTAGCCGTCCTGTTGGGTGGTGGCGGCGTTCTGCCATTGCACATCGGCCAGCGTCAGCGTCCGGCCACTGTCTGTGATGGTCTTGGGAATCAGGGATACGTCCGCTGCCGACAGATTGGGATAGGTGCGCGTAGCAGAGACAGTCCGGGAACTGCTGCTGTACCCAGCGGCCTCCACGGTGATAGAGGTGTGATCCAACTGCAAGACTCCGGCGTAGCCGTCCTCCGTCTGCACTTCGATTTCCGGCTCCAGCAGCGGCAGAATCGATTCCATATCCTTTTGGGCGGAGTTTACGGTCACTTCCTCTACATGGTCTTTTGTGTCCCGCTCAATCTGGGAGTTCTTCAAAACATCCTGTAAGGTGAAGTGCTGGCTGTTCCGCTCAAAATCCTCTGTGGGAATGTCGGCGGGATTATCCTGCGCGGTGAGATAGTAGACCTTTTCAATGTAGGTGACGCCGTTTTCCTCGCGCTGGTTTACCTCGGCAGGGTAGAGCGGCACCGGGTCTGGTTCCACCGGGGCAGTAGTCACCGGCGGCGTGGGATTGTCACAGGTCTGCTGCTCGGCGGCAAGCACAGTGGATGTACTGCCACACAACAGCAGGGCTGCACAGCAAAGAGTAGTAAAAATGCGTCTCATCGCTCCAGTCCTCCAATCTTGCCCCGTGCTTTTGGGAGCGCGGGAATACCACGTTCCAACGGACGGGATGGGTGTTGTTTCGCTGCGTTCTTCTGGCAGCGGGCCAGCTTCTCCCGTACCGATGACCGTCCCTGCTGGGGGCGATCATCCGTAGAGGGCGCTTTCTGTTACCATGATGCCTTCGCGCACCATTTGGTCAGCGGCCTCGCCGCCTGTACTCATGGGAATCGACCTCCTTATGGTGGGATTTTTCTGCATCGTGTGCGGACAGCGATTGTTCTATTTCGGAAACGCTGGCAATGATCTGTCTGCAAAGAGTCCGCTCCTTTCGCAATGCCCGCAGGGCGGCGCTCTGACAGTCGATCTGCTCGGTGAGCTGTGCGCGGTGATCTTCACTGTGGGTGTACCTCCTTTGATCGTAGAGTGGTCTCCGCTGTTCCGTGCGCTGCTGGATTTCCGCGTCCAGCTGTGCCAGACGCATTTCCAGCTGCTCCATCCGGGTGATCGCATGGGTGCGGAGATAGGAAAACTGCACCTCGTAGCGTTCCAGTCGGAGCACTTCGCGGCGCAGGGTGTAGGACAGTTTTTTACGGGTGGGCGCTTGATAGCGGCGCAGCAGGTAGATGTACCGCAGGTACAGGGCAAAGAATCCGGTGATTTTCTTCTTCGGTACTGTATGGAATGTGCCGTGCAGTCGGTAAAATTTTCGGCGCGGCGGGGGAATCGGGACAACCAAACCATCGGCCATGTCCTGTTGCTGCTGCAATAACCGCGCTTTGAGTTCGGAAACGGAATAGCCGGGGCCCAGCCGGTCCAGCCGGAAATTCCGCTTGGCACCGGGGGGCCGCACGGTCAGATATTTGCGGTTGGGGTTGCGGGAGACCTGATAGCCTTTCTTCTCCAAAAGAGACAGCAGCATGGGGAAGGAATAGCTGTCTCGCAGCATCATATCAATGTCGGCCCGGATCATCTGGCTGTAGGTGGGCTTGCCCTGCTGTTCCGCTTTCCAGACGGCATAATGCTTGCCGGGGCTCTTAGGCTCGATGACGCTGAGCTGCTCCTCCCGGCAGAGTGCATCGGAGAGACGGCGGATCTGCTGATAGTACGATTGTCTATTGGAGTGATACTTGGCCCCGTTATCCCGGGCAACGGAATTGATCAGAATGTGGTTGTGCAGATGGGCTTTGTCCAGATGGGTGCCGATGACCACTTCATAGCGGTTTTCCAGCAACTGCTCACAGAATCGGAGACCGATACGGTGGGCCTGCTCCGGCGTCACCTCACCGGGGGCAAAGGACTGGATGATGTGATACGCCTGTACACCGTCCGTTTTGCCAAAGCGCTGTTTGGTGGCCATCATTTCTGCAAAGGCCGTCTGGACGGAACGACAGTTGATGGCGCTGGTGAAAAATGATTGTTCCGTTTTTTCCGGGTTGGTGATGTAGGTCATGCTGGCATCCAGATGGGTCTTCTGCTCGTTGGCCACATAGGCCACTCGCTTGTCCAGCCGGTTGGTGACAGCGAGAATTTTTGTGACGGCCATGTTACCAGTCCTTGATTTTGAACCAGAGATCGTCCAGCAGTTTCTCAATCTGGGCCAGCTCTCCGGTGGGGACATACTTCCGGGCATTGGCCAGCCGCGCCATCTGGTTGACGTTGTTGCCGATGGCGTGAAGTTCCCGCAGCAGGGCGGAGATCTGGTCGGGTGGCTTGGGGCGCAGATGAATACTGGCCACGGCCTGCCGGACAAATTCTTCCCCGGACAGTCCGGCCAGCTGTGCCTGACAGGCCAGATGGGCCCGTTCCAATTCTGTCAATCGGACGGAAATTTTGATGGGTCGTTTTCGCATGACAAACTCCTTTTCAAATGGGGGTAATCAGGGGGAATCCCCCTGACAAGCTGCATTTGGACGGCCAAATGCTATGCTTGCGGGGACAGCGGTGAACCGCTGCTCCCCCTAAACACCCTTCCGATAAAAAATCATCGTGCGTCGCCGCCACGGGTCTTGGCCCGGCGGGGGATGCCCCGTTGTGACAGCAAAAAGTCGTTGAAATCCTTTCCCTGTGGAGGAAAGTTTTCAACGACTTCGTAGTGTTTCAGGACGGCAGCAATGGCGCGGGCGGCCTCGATGCCGGGGCCGTCCCGGTCGAGACACAGGATGACTTTCTGGGTGTTGGGGTGGTTTTGCAGATACGTTTCCAGCGCCGGGGGCAGCTTCGCCGGATTGCTGGTTCCGGTGCGCTGGATGCCGCCGAGCGACAGACAGGCGGCCTGCCGCCAGTCGCGGCCCTGGAGCTTCAGCAACGTCAAATAGGACAGGGCATCGATGGCGCTTTCAAAGACGCAGACGGTGTGCCGCTCACCACTGGGGGCAACGAGAAATCCATGGCGCTTGTCGCTGCCGGGGACTTCACCTACAAAGGTGGAATGAGACAAGGTGCCGCGCAGGGCGGCGTACTTCGGGGTATCGCCGTCAAAGCCGACAAAGACGCAGTTGTGATGTGGCCCATCCTCGTAGAGCTGCCCGGATTTTATGCAGTGGTTCAGAATCTCGGCGTCTATGCCGCGGCTGGTGAGATAGGCAAACACCCGGCGGTTGTCCGTGTGACGGGGCGGCAGGGCAAAGGGGAGACGAGCCACAGGCGGGGCGGGGACAGGGGAGAGCGGCTGGCCTTCCGGCACCGCACCCAGAATACGTGCCATGGCTTCCGGGAAGGTCAGCGATTGTACAATCGTAAGATAATCCAGAGCGCTTTTGCCGCTGATGCCCCGGCTCCACCAGTACCACTTTCCGTTGGAGAGTTTCAGGGAATCGTGGGTCCGGGTGCAGTAGGTACTGCCGCTCACATGGACTAATTCGCCGGGCTCATAGCGTTGTAAGTAGGTCAGTAAATCCATCTGGCGGGCTTGCTGGATTTGTTCTCGTGACCAGTATGCCATCGCTACCACCCATGCTCGTTTCCCATGTGCAGAGAGTACTGCTGGATGCTGTAACGCTTCAAAAATTGGTTTTCTGTGGGCGCGTAGGATTCCAGACCAATACCGGCTTGACTGGCTTGTTTATGGGCGGCGACCAGTTTCTTGAATGCTTTTGGAAATTCGGTGTAAAACAAAGTTTCTTGGTAGCCCATGAAATCCTCCTATCATTGCGGTAGGTGTGCTGCCTGAAAATGCAGAAAAGCACGAACATTTCTGTCCGTGCTTGCAATTTGTTATTTATCAATGTAAGGAAAACTATGAACGCGATTCTGCTGCCAGCTTGCGGTGGGATGCCAGCAATGCGGCTTTCATCTGCTCTCCAGTCAGCTCCCCATTCATCCAGCAGCGGGAAAGCGTCTTTGCATAATCCGACACGGGAACGCCTTCGATGGCATTCAGAGCATCTGCCAGTTTGACGGCCTGCATCCTGCGATTTTTAGCTTGAAGCGTCATAAACAGATCCCTCCATCCGGTTTTGATATCTTATTGTATCACAGATGCGCTTGTTTCAAAAGGTGGATTTTTAACGAAGAAACAGCATCTATTACCGTTCCATCCCACGGCTGCGGCTGGTGCGCCGGTCGTTCTGTTCCTCCAACTCCTCCGCCGACGGCTCAGCCAATTCGTTGCCCTTTTCGTCCATATTCAGCAGGGCATTCAGTTCCTCCAGACGGGCGGATTTGGTGGCCAGTTCTTCCTCCTGGGCAAAGGGCTTTTCCACCTCTACCCTGGCGTTTTCAAGCTGCACCCTGGTATTGTCCAGTGTGGCGATACAGTCCTTCAGACGGCTGTCCAAGCCGTCCAGGACGTTGTCCATACGCTGAATGTTGCCGTAAATATCCGTACCCAGATTAACCGTATGGCGCAGCTCATGGCCCAGGACAAGGCGGTATTCCCGCAGGAACGTATCAAAGGACAGCTCCATGGAGAAACCACGGTAGGAGCCGATGACAACGGGATCCGGGCTGGTCATGGCCCTGCACTCCTCCAGAATGGCGCTGCCTGCGGACTTCTTTTCCGCATATACCCGGTCGTGAATCACCATGGGGGAGAAGCCGTCTCCGTTGGGTTTTGTTTCTTCGGCCAGGTGTGCCATGTCCTTCTGATAGCCTGCAATGCGCTGCTCCAGACCGGCGATTTTCTGGGGAAATACTTTGAAAATCTGATCTTCCAGACTGTACTTCTGACTGAGGTGGTTGGCTTTCAGCAGTTTCAGCCGTCCCACATCGATATCCAGGTCATGAGGTAAGCCGGGAATCCCGACTCCCTCCCGAACCGTGCGGGCACCTCTCGGCGCACACGGCTCTCCGTT
>CALWWW010000048.1 GCA_944385365.1 uncultured Oscillospiraceae bacterium
ACGTAGGGCCGATATCCATTTGGCCTTCCTCACACTTGCTGCTGCTTTGATTGCTTTTCGATTTTGTTAGGCACTCTAAGCTACCAAAATTGAAAGCTCCCCACCCGATTATCGAGTGCCGGGAGCCTTTTCCTGTCCAGAATTCCATAAACAAGCTACTGCTTCCTGCTATCTATTGTTTATTCAGAAAGGACGGAATATCATGTCTCATGAAATTGAAACCATCCCGATTCATCAAAAAATGATACTGACCATACGGGAAGCCGCCGCCTACAGCAACATCGGCATCAACAAAATCGACCAGCTGCTGCGAATGCCCGGCTGCCCCTTTGTCCTGTATGTGGGCACCAGAAAGTTGGTAAAGCGCCGTGAATTTGAGGAATATATCAGCAGCAAACTGGCTATTTGAGCATCTTTTTGCTATTGAGAAAAAAGGGATCCCGTGATACAATGGGTAAAGTTGCACGGGACTCTTTTCCTAACATCAGGAAAGGAGATCACCATGGGAAAAAATCTCAAAGGCCGGGAGATTGGCAAAGGTATTTGCCAACGCAAGAACGGATTATACTGTGTCCGCTATGTAGACCGATGCGGCAAGCGTATAGAGAAAAATTTCTCTGCACTTGCTGCGGCTCGCAACTGGCTGGCAGATATGCAGAAGCAGCAGATGGAGATTCAGCAGCAACCCCTGCCAACATCCATGACAGTTGATGCTTGGTTCGACTACTGGATCAGCAATCTGGTATCTGACCTGTCTCCCAATACGTTGCGAAACTACCGGGAGCGGTATTTTCGTAACGTTCAACCCATTATCGGCAGCATGCTGCTGACCGACGTCAAACCCATGCACTGCAAGACGGTTCTCAATGCCATGGAACAAACGTATGCCGGGTCGACCATTCGACAGGCTTACATCACTATGGGTACGCTTCTCAAGGCTGCTGTAATGAACGACTTATTGGATAAGCATCCCATGAATGGCGTGCGCTTTTCCAAACCTGTTCGTGCTGTGGACAATATCCGGTATCTCACCCGTGAGCAGCAGGCGCAGTTTTTAACTGTAGCTTGGCGTTCTCATAATTACCGACAATATGCACTGATCCTGGAAACCGGCCTTCGTACTGGTGAGCTGATTGGGTTGACCTGGGACAATATTGACTGGGAAAAGCGTACCTTGACTGTCAGCAAGACCCTGGAGTATCGATACCAGCAACGTAGCTGGCGGGCAGGTCCTCCCAAGTCCAAGCAGAGCTATCGTACGATTCCTCTTACCCAGCGCGCCTATGAATTATTGCGGGATGAAGAAGCCATGCGAGAGTTCCGCAAGCAATCGGAGCTTTTGTCCCAGCAGCTGGAATACATGGATCGTCGCACCGGCACAATGGTTTCTATGCAGATGTCCGATTTGGTTTTTATCAACTATCGAACCGGGGAGCCGGCCAAAAACAGTTCCTATGACACACATCTCTATAAGCTGTGCGAAAAAGCAGATATTCCGCATTTCTGTATGCATGCTCTGCGCCACACTTATGCAACTCGTGCCATAGAAAGTGGTATGCAGCCCAAAGTTCTGCAGATGCTTCTGGGTCACTCCAGCATCAAAACAACCATGGATCGGTACGTTCATGTTACAAATGCATCCATGACCGATGCCGTTCGGCAGTTTGAGACAGAAAACCAATGGGCGTAAATTGGTGGAGTTATGGTGGACTAATCACTTTCCACACCCCGCAAACGCCCTATTATCAAGGAGTTGTAGAAAAAATGAAATTAGGTATCGTGGGACTGCCCAACGTGGGCAAGTCCACCCTGTTCAACGCCATCACCAACGCCGGCGCCGAAGCCGCCAACTATCCGTTCTGCACCATCGACCCCAATGTGGGCATGGTCACCGTTCCCGACAAGCGTCTGGAATGGCTGCGCGACCAGTTCCAGCCCAAGAAATTCACCCCCGCGGTTATTGAGTTTGTAGACATCGCCGGTCTGGTCAAAGGCGCGTCCAAGGGCGAGGGTCTGGGCAACAAGTTCCTGTCCAACATCCGTTCCACCGACGCCATTGTCCATGTGGTCCGCTGCTTCGATGACCCCAACATCACCCATGTGGAGGGTTCCACCAATCCCCTGCGGGATATCGAGATCATCAATCTCGAGCTGGTCATGGCCGACATTGAAATGGTGGAGCGCCGCATCGAGCGGGGCCAGAAGGCCATGAAGGGCGGCGACAAGAAGATGGCCCATGAGGTGGAGCTGTTCAAGGAACTGCTGGAGCATCTCAACGAGGGCAAGCTGGCCCGGACGTTCCCCTGTGAGAAGGATGACGCTGCCCTGATTGCCACCTCCGATCTGCTGACGCTGAAGAAGACCATCTATGCCGCCAACCTGGACGAGAACACCGTGGCCAATCCCACCTCCAGCGAGCATTACAACGCTGTCTGCAAGCTGGCCGCGGAGGAGGGTTCCCAGGTGCTGCCTATCTGTGCCAAGCTGGAGGCCGACATTGCCGAGCTGGACGACCCGGAGGAAAAGGCCATGTTCATGGCGGACCTGGGCCTGGAGGAATCCGGCCTGGACAAGCTGATTCAGTGCAGCTACAGTCTGTTGGGTCTCATCTCTTTCCTGACGGCGGGCAGTGACGAGTGCCGCGCCTGGACCATCAAGAACGGCACCAAGGCGCCCCAGGCTGCCGGCAAAATCCACACGGATTTTGAGCGTGGCTTTATCCGTGCCGAGGTCATCTCCTTTGAGGATATGCAGGCCTGCGGCTCCATGGCCAACGCCCGCACCAAGGGTCTGGTCCGTTCCGAGGGCAAGGAATACGTTATGAAGGACGGCGACATCGTCAATTTCCTGTTCAACGTGTAAAAATCACCGAAAACGTTCACAATGGGAGGTACGGATTTTGTCCGTGCCTCCCATTGACTTTTTTTGCCGTTTGTACTATAACTATTTACAGTATTAGTTTATCATAGACAGGAGTTGTGGCCATGAAGACGCCCTTTGTCACCCTGCCCCAGGTGCAGGAACTTGTGAAAACGTACCCCACCCCGTTCTATCTTTACGACGAAACCGGTATCCGAAACTGTGCCCGCCGTCTCAAGGCAGCCTTTGCCTGGAATCCCGGTTTTCGGGAATACTTCGCCGTCAAGGCCACGCCCAATCCGCAGATTTTGAAGATTTTGCAGGAGGAAGGCTGCGGCACCGACTGTTCTTCCCTGACGGAGTTGATGATGTCGGACCGCTGCGGCTTCTCCGGCAGCGACATCATGTTTTCCTCCAATGACACCCCTGCTGAGGAATTTCAACTGGCCGCCAAGCTGGGCGCCACCATCAATCTGGATGACCTGACCCATGTGGACTTTTTGCAGAATACATTGGGCTTTATCCCGGAGACCATCTCCTGCCGCTACAATCCCGGCGGCGTGTTCCAGCTGGGTGAAAGCAAGGAGGGCTTCCAGGTCATGGACAACCCTGGCGAGGCCAAGTACGGCATGACGCGTGCCCAACTGACAGAGGCGTTCACCAAGCTCAAAGCGCTGGGGGCCAAGCGGTTCGGCATCCATGCGTTCCTGGCCTCCAACACCATTTCCAATGAATATTACCCGGCATTGGCACGGATTCTGTTCCAAACCGCCGTGGAATTGCAGCGGGAAACCGGCTGTCACATTGCATTTATCAACCTGTCCGGCGGCATCGGTATCCCCTACCGTCCCGAGCAGCCGGAAAATGATATTGCCGTCATCGGTGACGGCGTCCGGAAAGCCTACGAAGAAATTCTGGTCCCGGCGGGTATGGGCGACGTGTCCATTTTCACCGAGCTTGGCCGGTTCTTGCTGGGGCCCTACGGCTGTCTGGTGACGAAAGCCGTCCACGAAAAGCACACCTATAAGGAATACATCGGTGTGGATGCCTGCGCCGCCAACCTCATGCGTCCAGCCATGTACGGCGCGTACCATCACATTACGGTGCTGGGCAAGGAGAACGCGCCCTGCGATCACACCTACGACGTGACCGGCTCCCTGTGCGAGAATAACGACAAATTCGCCATAGACCGGCAGCTGCCCAAAATCGACATGGGCGACTATCTGGTGATTCACGACACCGGCGCCCACGGTTTCGCCATGGGCTATCAGTACAACGGCAAATTGCGTTCGGCGGAACTGCTATTGCAGGAGGATGGCGCCGTCCGGCTGATTCGCCGGGCCGAAACCCCGGATGACTATTTCGCTACGTTGGTTTGGTAAGGTAATGGGAGTGCTGCGCTGCAGCACTCCCATTTTTCAGAATGAATGTACATGCTGTGTAAAAAGGCCGTCGTTCACCACCCCGCAGGGGTGGGAACGACGGCCTTGGGGCTTACGCCCCGGAGATTGCGCCATCTGCGGATGGCGCTTGGGGACGCTGGGGTGTTTCGCCCGCTGCGGCGGGCGACCGGGGCTTTGCCCCTGGACCTCACAATTTTTTTGTAAAAAAATTGAGTAAAAACTTTTATTTTGGGGTGCGGAGAGTAATTTTAGCCCTCGGCCAAATGGCCGGTCTTCTCCAAATACTCGTCGTAGGTGCCCCGGAAGTCCGTCAGGGTACCGTCGGCGGCAAAATCAAAAATCCGGTTTGCCACGGTCTGCACCAGCTGATGGTCATGGGACGCCACCAGCACGTTGCATTTGACGGCTTCCAGGCCGTTATTCAACGCAGCAATGGACTCCAAATCCAGGTGGTTGGTGGGCTGGTCCAGCAGCAGGACATTCGCGCCGGACAGCATCATTTTGGACAGCATGCAGCGGACCTTTTCACCACCGGACAGGACCTTGACCTGCTTATAGACGTCGTCGCCGGAAAACAGCATCCGGCCCAGGAACGTCCGCAGATAACTTTCGTGGGGGTCCGGAGAGAACTGCCGCAGCCACTCCACCAAATTATCATCATTATCCTGGAAATAGGCCGTATTGTCCTTGGGGAAATAGGAATGGGTGGCCGTCTGGCCCCATTTGACGCTGCCCTCGTCAGGCTCCATCTCACCGGTCAGAATCTGGAACAGGGCCGTCTGGGCGTTCTCATTCTCACCGACAAAGGCGATTTTGTCGCCGTGCTGGACGGCAAAGGAAACCTTGTCCAGCACCTTGACACCGTCGATGGTCTTGGACACGTCGGTGACAAAGAGAATATCCTTGCCCACCTCCCGGTCGGGGTTGAAGCCCACCCAGGGATAGCGGCGGGAAGAACAGGGAATCTCCTCCACGGTCAGCTTGTCCAGCAGCTTCCGTCTGGCGGTAGCCTGGCGGCTCTTGGACTTGTTGGCCGAGAACCGGGCCACAAACTCCTGCAATTCCTTGATCTTTTCCTCGTTGCGCTTGTTCTGGTTGCGGATCAGCTGTTGGACCAGCTGGGAGGACTCATACCAGAAATCGTAGTTGCCCACATACAGTTTAATCTGGTTGTAGTCGATATCGACGATGTGGGTACAGACGGTGTTGAGGAAGTGGCGGTCGTGGCTGACCACGATGACGGTGCCGGGGAAATCCAAAAGAAAATCCTCCAGCCAGTTGATGGCGTCAATATCCAGGTTGTTGGTGGGCTCGTCCATCATCAAAATATCGGGATTGCCGAACAGGGCCTGGGCCAGCAGGACTTTCACCTTGAGACGGGCATCCATATGGGCCATCTGCGTTTCATGGAACTCGGTACCCACACCAAGGCCCTGCAAAATCCGGCTGGCGTCGGATTCGGCTTCGTAGCCGCCCAGTTCGGCATATTCGGCCTGGAGGTCGGCGGCCCGCAGACCGTCCTCGTCGGAAAAGTCCTCCTTTTCGTAAAGGGCATTCATCTCCTTGCCGATCTCATAGAGGTGCAGATTGCCCATAACCACCGTGTCCATGACGGTGTAGTCATCGTATTTGTTCTGGTCCTGCTTCAGGACGGACATGCGGACGTTGGGCAGAATGTGAACCTCGCCGGAGGTGGATTCCAACTCACCGGAGAGAATGCGCAGAAACGTGGATTTGCCGGCGCCGTTGGCGCCGATGATGCCGTAGCAGTTGCCCTGGGTAAACTGCAAATCCACATGGGAAAACAGCGGCTGGCCGCCGTACTGTAAACTCAAATCGGATACTGTAATCATCTTAACGCTCCTTGAAACCGTAATTAAAGACACGATACCACAAAACGGCGAAAAAATCCAGTCCTATTCCCTGCCGCCGTATAAAATTCACAGTTTTGTTGCAAACTGTTATAAAAACGACAGGAGTGAGCCGTATGGACATCTTCACCAACTATCTGGCCCGTATTCAGAACCAGCAGCAGCGGGACTGCATGGCGGGGCTGCTGCAATGGATGGAGGACCAGTTTCCCAAACTGACGCCGCGGCTGTCGTGGAACCAGCCGGTATACACCAGTCACGGGACGTTTATCATCGGGTTTGCCCGGGCCCGCCACTACTTATCGGTGGTACCGGAGCCACAGGGCATCGCCCATTTCCGGGATACTATTGAGTCCAGGGGGTACAGCTGTTCCAACGAGCAAATCTGTATGCGGTGGGATATGCCGCTGGACTATCATCTGCTGGAAGCGCTGATTCGATACAATTTGAAGGAAAAAGCCGGTTGCCATACCTTCTGGCGTACACCCCAGCCGTCATAAGCCCCAAAACTAAAGTTTTTACTCAATTTTTTTACAAAAAAATTGCGGAGTCCAGAGGCAGGGCCTCTGGTCGCCCCGCGCACGGGGCGAAACTCCCGCCCGTCGCAACGGGCGAAATACCCGCTGGCCGCAGCCAGCGAAACAC
>CALWWW010000049.1 GCA_944385365.1 uncultured Oscillospiraceae bacterium
GCCTCTGTAGCTCAGTTGGTAGAGCAGCGGACTGAAAATCCGCGTGTCGTTGGTTCGATTCCGACCGGAGGCACCATCTCATTCAAGAGTACTTTCGAGAGGAATCGAAAGGCGGCTCTTAACAATGTGCCGGTGGCACATTGTAACCGCCGTGGCTTTTCCGCAGAAAAGCGATTCCGACCGGAGGCACCATTTCTGAAAGGTTTGATCAGGAAAAAACTTCTTGACAAACCTGGAAGAATGTGATATAATGTTCGCGTTCACTGATATACAGCGTGATACGCGGGTGTAGCTCATCTGGTAGAGCGCCACCTTGCCAAGGTGGAGGTAGCGAGTTCGAGCCTCGTCACCCGCTCCATACGGTGCCATGGCCAAGTGGTAAGGCAAAGGTCTGCAAAACCTTCATTCCCCAGTTCGAATCTGGGTGGCACCTCCAAAAAGACACACCGTATGGTGTGTCTTTTTTTGCACAGCGTTCTGTGAATCCCATTCTGTGCCATCTGCCAAGCGAGGTACCTATGACAAAGTATGAGCAGGCTATCTTTGAATTGATCGAGTCTTCCCGCAGCCATCTGACTGCGGAGCAGATTTACGCCACGCTGAAACAGCGCTATCCCACCATGGTTTTGGCGACAGTCTATAACAACTTGAAAAAACTCAGCCAATCCGGAATGGTGCGCAAGGTCACCGTGGAGGGACAGCCCGACCGGTACGACCGCAAGACGCGGCACGACCACCTGATCTGCGCCGACTGCGGCGCATTGCTGGACATTGACCTGGGGGATTTGACCCGGCAGTTCCAGGAACGTGTCCCGGAACCGCTGCTGGGGTACGATTTGCGGCTGCTGTATCGCTGCGAAGCGTGCCGCCGGAAGCGGGCGGACAGCCCCGAGGGAGGGGAGCGGCAGCCATGACGGTTCTGGTATGTCTCGATGATAAAAACGGGATGCAGTTCAATGGCCGCCGCCAGAGCCGGGACCGCGTGGTGTCGGCCCACATGCTGGAGGACAGCGGCGGCGTTTTGTATGTGTCGCCACGGTCGGTGCCGCTGTTTCCGCCGGAGACGGCTCTGGCTGTGACGGAGAACGTCCTGGAGGATACGCCGGAGGATGGCGTCTGCTTTGTGGAAACGCCGCCTCTGGGCCCGGCAGCGCCCCGGATACACCGTCTGATTGTCTACCGATGGAATCGGGTCTATCCCACCGACGCGGCGCTGGATTTGCAGCTGGACCATTGGACGCTGCGGGAACGGACGGAGTTTCCCGGCAGCTCCCACCCCAAGATCACCAGGGAGGTATATGAACCATGAAACAAACGCTGATGACATGGATGCTGACGGCGCTGGTGGCGGCGATGCCCCTGACCGGCTGCGCCGGACTTCCAGCGGCGGACCAGCCCCAGCAGACCGTAAGCGGAGATCTGGTGGGCGGTACCTTTTCCGCCGAGGAAGTCCCGGCCTACACGGACGAGGCCTATGTGGCGGTCCACGACAATGTGCCGTATTTTACGGAAGGGGACTTGACCACCGATTCCTATGAGTCCTACAGCCCCCTGGACGCCCTGGGACGCTGCGGCGTGGCCATGGCGTCGGTGGGCCAGGACATCATGCCCACAGAGGACCGGGGCTCCATCAGCCAGGTGAAGCCCTCCGGCTGGCAGACGGTGAAATATGACATTGTGGACGGCAAATACCTCTATAACCGCTGTCATCTGCTGGGATATCAGTTGACGGGCGAGAACGCCAACGAGGAAAATCTCATCACCGGTACCCGCTATCTGAATATCGAGGGCATGCTGCCCTTTGAGAACATGGTGGCCGACTATGTGCAGGAGACGGACAACCATGTGCTGTACCGGGTGACGCCGGTGTTCACCGACACCAATCTGGTGGCCGACGGTGTTTTGATGGAAGGATGGTCCGTGGAAGATGGGGGAGAGGGCGTCTGCTTCTGCGTTTACGCCTATAACGTCCAGCCCGGTATCACCATCAATTACGCCACGGGAGACAGCTGGCTCAGCGAGGAGGGAACGCCGGCGGAGGAACCGGCGGAGGAGGAACCCCAGGGCACAGCTTACGTCCTGAATACCAACAGCATGAAATTCCATTACCCGGACTGCTCCAGCGCGGAGGACATCAGCCCGGAGAACCGGCAGGAGTACACCGGCACCCGGGAGGATTTGGTGGCTCAGGGCTACAGCCCCTGCGGCCGCTGCAAACCATAATAAAACAGGCCCGTTGCAGAATCACACGTTCTGCAACGGGCTTTTTGCGTTTCTTACAGATGGACGCCGGTGCCGACGCCGATGGGCAGGCCCAGAGCCAGCCAGATTACAAAGGTAATGGTCCAGAACACCAGGAAACAAATGCTGTAGGGCAGCATGGTGGCGGTGATGGTACCGATACCGGCTTTTTTGTCGTAGCGCTGGGCGAAGGTGACGATGACGGCAAAGTACGTCATCAGGGGCGTGATAATATTGGTGCTGGAATCACCGATGCGGTACGCCAGCTGGCACAGCTCTGGCCGGTAACCCAGCAGCATGAACATGGGAACGAATACCGGGGCGAGAATGTTCCACTTGGCGGAAGCGGAACCCATAAACAGGTTCATAAAGGCCGAGAACAGGATAAAGACCACAATCAGGGGAATCAGGCCGATATTGGCGTCCTGGAGGAAGGAAGCGCCGCTGAGGGCGATGATAGTGCCCAGCTTCGTATAGTTGAAGTAGTTGATAAACTGGGCGGAGACGAACGCCAGAGCCAGGAAAGAGCCCATGGAGGCCATGGATTTGCTCATGGCGTTGCAGACGGCGTGGTGGTTGGCAAAGGTGCCCACGGTGCGGCCAAAGGCCACGCCGGGCAGGAAGAACAGCAGGGCGATAAGAACTACAATGCCGTCCACAAAGGGGGACGCCTTGCCCAGCAGTTCACCGGCCTCATTGCGGAAGAACGAGCCGGAGGGGAGGCAGAGGGCCACGATCAGCAGCAGATAGACCACCATGACGATACCGGCCCGCCGCAGGCCCTTTTTTTCCAAATCGGTGACCGTGGTCAGGGAATCGTCCTCTTCGGCCAGCACATGGCCGCCAAAGGCCGCCAGACGGGGTTCCACGATCTTGTCGGTGACGATGGTACCGAGGACCGTGATCAACACCGTGGAGAAGCAGAGGAAATAGTAATTGCCCATGACGTTGACATGGTAGGTGGGGTCAATGAGATGGGCTGCTGTCTGGGAAATGCCCACCAGCAGGGGGTCCAGGGTACCAATGAGGAGATTGGCCGAGAAGCCGCCGGACACACCGGCAAAGGCGGCGGCCAGACCGGCCATGGGATGGCGGCCATAGGCCCGGAAGACCATGGCGCCCAGGGGAATCAGAATGACGTAGCCCGCATCGGAGGCCACATTGGACATGACGCCCAGGAAAACCACCACAGGGGTAATCAGCCGCTTGGGGGTCACCTGGACAGTGCGTTTCAGCAGGGCGTTAATCAGGCCCGAGTGCTCGGCCACACCCACACCCAGCATGGCCACCAGCACCATGCCCAGGGGGGCGTAGCTGGTAAAGTTTATGACGGCATTGCTGAAGATGTAGGCCAGACCGTCTTTCGTCAGCAGACTGACGGCGGTGACGGTGGTCTCTTTCAGCTCGCCGTCGGACACCAGTTCACCGGTGGCCGAAACGCCCAGGGCGGCGCAGACGGCGGAAATGAGGATGATCAGCAGAGCCAGCATGGCGAACAGGGCCACGGGGTGGGGCAGCTTGTTGCCCACAGCCTCGATGCCGTTGAGCCAACGGTTGTAGAGACTGATCTTGTTGGAAGAATTCTTGTCAGACATTCTCTCTCTCCTTACAATATGGGATATCCCGGCTTTTTCCAGTCAGGATTCAGCAAGGGTATTTTAACATTTTCTTAACGGCAAGTCAATCAAAGTATATGAAAAAGCAAAGGATGTACAACTAAAAAATTAAATCTAATGCACAAATGGTATCAGAAAATCCGGCAAATATACCAAAGAAAACGGGAGTGGTTTGTTGCTATTGTTGTTCCCTAAACTGTCGTATCTATGCAAAAAAAGGGCCCGCACCGAATGGTGCGGGCCCCATGTGTGATTTGCCGGAATGCGTTTGAACTTACACCTCGTAGAGGGCCTTCAGACGCATCAGATGCTCGTAGCGCTCCTTAGCCAGCTCTTCGGACTTGGCGAACAGCTCGGTGGCACGCTCGGGGAAGCTGCGGGTCAGGGAAGAGTAGCGAGCCTCGTTCATCAGGAACTCCTGGTAGCCGCCAGCGGGCTCCTTGGAATCCAGGGTGAAGGGGTTCTTGCCCTCGGCCTTCAGAGCGGGGTTGTACCGGAACATGTTCCAGTAACCGCAGTCGACGGCACGCTTCATTTCCTTCTGGCAGTTCTGCATGCCGCCCTTGATGGAGTGCATCTCGCAGGGAGCATAGCCGATGATCAGGGAAGGACCGTTGTAGGCCTCAGCCTCGGCAATGGCCTTCAGGGTCTGAGCGGGATCGGCGCCCATGGCCACCTGAGCAACGTAAACGTAGCCGTAGGTCATGGCGATCTCGGACAGGGACTTGGACTTGATTTCCTTACCGGCAGCGGCGAACTGAGCCACCTGACCGATGTTGGAAGCCTTGGAAGCCTGGCCGCCAGTGTTGGAGTACACCTGGGTGTCGAACACGAAGATGTTCACATCCTGGCCGCTGGCCAGCACATGGTCCACGCCGCCGAAGCCGATGTCGTAGGCCCAGCCGTCGCCGCCGAAGATCCAGATGGACTTCTTGGCCAGATACTCCTTATCCTGCAGGATTTCCTTGACGGTATCGCAGCAGACGTCGGACTCCAGGTTGGCGATCAGAGCCTTGGCAGCAGCGCCGTTGGCCTTCAGATCGGTCATGGTGTCCAGATACTCCTTGCACAGAGCCTTGCGCTCGTCGCTGGAGGTCTTCTCCATGACTTCGCGGACCTTCTCGGCCAGACGGTTGCGGATAGCAGCCTGGCCCAGCAGCATGCCGTAGCCGTGCTCGGCGTTGTCCTCGAACAGGGAGTTGGACCAAGCCGGACCCTTGCCCTCAGCGTTGGTGCAGTAGGGAGAGGTAGCGGCGGGACCGCCCCAGATGGAGGAACAGCCGGTGGCGTTGGAGATGTACATGCTGTCGCCGAACAGCTGAGTCACGAGGCGAGCGTAGCTGGTCTCGGCGCAGCCGGCGCAGGAGCCGGAGAACTCCAGCATGGGCTGGAGGAACTGGGACTCCTTGACGTTCTTGCTGGAGCCCATGTCGGCCTTGGGGGCCACCTTGGAAACCAGGTAATCGAAAGCTTCCTGCTGAGCCAGCTCCTGCTCCTGAGGCACCAGCTTCAGGGCCTGAACCTTCTCGGGGCAAGCGCCGACGCAGACGTTGCAGCCCATGCAGTCCAGGGGAGAGATGCCCATGGCGAAGGAGTAGACGCCCTTGCCCTTGCCGGCCTTGATGGGCACGATCTTGGTGGAGGCGGGAGCGTTCTTGGCTTCCTCCTCGGTCAGAGCGAAGGGACGGATGGCAGCATGAGGACAGACATAAGCACAGTTGTTGCACTGGATGCACTTGCTGGAATCCCAGGTGGGAACCATAACGGCAACGCCGCGCTTCTCATAGGCGGAAGCGCCCTGCTCGAACTGGCCGTCCACATGGTCCACGAAAGCGGAGACAGGCAGGCTGTCACCGTTCATGTTGGCAACGGGCAGGGTGATCTCCTTGACCATCTTGACCAGCTCGGGCTTGCCCTCGAGAGTATGCTCCACGGGAGCGTCCACAGCGTTGGCCCAGTCGGCGGGAACGTCGATCTTGACGAAAGCGGTAGCGCCGGCGTCGATGGCCTTCCAGTTGGTCTCAACCACGTCCATGCCCTTCTTCAGGTAGGACTTCTTGGCGGCTTCCTTCATGTACTCAATGGCCTGCTCCTGGGGCATGACCTTGGCCAGGGTGAAGAAAGCGGACTGCAGGATGGTGTTGGTGCGCTTGCCCATGCCGATCTGAGCAGCCAGATCGATGGCGTTGATGGTGTACAGCTGAATGTTGTTCTCAGCGATGTAGCGCTTGGTCTCAGCATTCAGGTGGTGAGCCAGCTCCTCGGCGTTCCACTGGCAGTTGATCATGAACACGCCGCCGGGCTTGACGTCGTTGACCATCTTGAAGCCCTTGGTGACGTAGGAGGGGTTGTGGCAGGCGACGAAGTCGGCCTTGTTGATGTAGTAGCTGCTGCGGATGGGCTTGTCGCCGAAGCGCAGGTGGGAGATGGTCACGCCGCCGGTCTTCTTGGAGTCATACTGGAAGTAGGCCTGGACGTACTTGTCGGTGTGGTCGCCGATGATCTTGATGGAGTTCTTGTTGGCGCCGACGGTGCCGTCGCCGCCCAGACCCCA
>CALWWW010000050.1 GCA_944385365.1 uncultured Oscillospiraceae bacterium
CGCACCGGGGCGAATGCGTACCGGCGGCGGGGGCAAGCCCCCGCCCTACGGGGTGGAACCAATCGGTTTTATTCATATGGGACGGTGCGTACCGGCGGCGGGACACATAGGTCCCGCCCTACGAACCATGCAGGGTAGTCCGTCCGTGTTTGTAGGGGACGATGCCCACATCGTCCCGGCGGTATCGGGGTAACGATGCCCGGTGCATTTCGGCAAACCCGTACCGGGTGGTACGGAAATTCGATAGTGCGGTGTGCGGGCCGATGTAGGCATCGGCCCCTACAGGGTGCAAACGGTATTATGAACCAATCCATTGTGGTGGGCATACGGAACCCGGTTCTGGCGGGGCTGGGGGGCCTTTGGCCCTCTCACCGCAACAATGCGAAGCATGGATTGAGCGCGTTGCCGCACTGATTCAGTGGCAGCGCACCAAACCACCACAAACACCCCAAACTATAAAAGTTTTACTCGATTTTTTTCAAAAAATCGTGGGGTCCAGGGGCAAAGCCCCGGTCGCGCCTCGCAAGGCGCGAAACACCCGCTGGCCGCAGCCAGCGAAACTCCCCCTGCACCGGGCGAAACCCTCCTCCGGCACCTCAGTCATGGACGAGAAATTGTTCATCGGCCAGGTTGCCGCAGCGATAAAAGCAGATGGCTTTGCGGATAAAGTCCTCGGTAAAGCCGAAGTAATCGGCCAGCTGCCAGCATTCGGTGAGACCGCTGTCCACGGCCTGCTGGAGCTTCTCCGGCGGCAGATAGCGGCGGATGGCGTAACGGTCCGCGGCATTTTCCTGCTTCTGGCGTTCCTCGGCCGTGGCGTCGGCGCCGTAATAGGACCCGGTGCAGCTGTGGGCCAGCTCATGGGCCGCCACGGTGGTTTCCTCGGCGGTGGTGGCCAGCTTTTCCGTGTCAATGGCCATATGGCCCGGCACCGTCATGGCCACAGCTTCCTCAAACCGCAGAAAATGAACCTGAATGCCCTGCTCCTCCGCCTCCTCATAAATATGCCACGGTCGGATCACAGGCTATTCCCCCTTCTCCTTGATGAATTGGGCGAATTTCAACACGTCACGCTTCTGGGCCTCGGTCATGTCCCGGACCTCACCGAACAGGGCAAACTCCAGACCGTCCAGTTCCACGGACCGGTCCGGTTCCGCCTGCTCCCGGCCCGTGAGCAGATAGTCCACCGACACGTTGAAATACGACGCGATCTTCAGCAGCAGCTCCTGCTTGGGCGGATTGCCGCTGTTTTTCCACTGGGTGACGCTGGCCCGGTTGAATCCAATGCGCGACGCCGCGCCGCTGGGCGTCAGCCCCCGCGACCGGCACAGTTGACAATACACATCGTAGAACATCTTGTTCATCCTCCATCTAGTTGCCCCGATGGATGTTTATATCAGTCAACATACCCCCTTGACTTCTCGCTGATTGAGGGATATACTGGAAGCACAGTTGATGAACATAAACATTTTCTCTGGGGACCGGCCCGGCGCACGCACCGCTGCCGCCGGTTTTATTGTACCACTGTTGTTTATGATTATCAACGGTTTTTCCAACTTTTTTCTGCATCTGTTTTTAGAATACCACATCAGCTGTCCCATAAACGGGACTGATACAACAGAGGAGGAGATTCCATGGTGCGATATACCCGTTCAGAGCGACTGAAATACCAGCTGGACCGGCTGGGGTACACCCATCAGGAGCTGGCCGATGCCATCGGCTATTCCCGGCCCTATGTGACGGCCATGCTCAACGGACGGCCCAGTTACCGCTGCCTGCGGGCGGCGGAGGAACAGGTGGAGCGTTGGGAGCGAAAGGAGGGGGCGGTACGGCGGTATGGCGGGCTGTGGCCCCTGAGCTGCCGCTGACGCCGCCGGAGCCCCGGCAGCGGGGCTTCTGCGCCTGGTGCGGCCACGAGATCTACGAAGGAAACGACATTTTTACCGGGGCGGGCCAGATGGTCCACCGGGGATGCATGGGGCCCATGGCCTGTGAGATGCTGGACCCGGCGGAGCTGGCTGCCCTGTGCGGCTACAGGGAGGAATTGGCATGACAGATACACGACCGCAGATCCGATATATCATCACCGACCGGTCCACAGGCCGGGTGGTGGCCCGGGGCGGGTCCATGGACTGCGCCCGCCGGATGGGGATGACGTATTCATCCTTTCTGACCATGGCCAGCCGGGCCCGGCGGGGTCGGACGCCCTATTGTGTGGACCGGGAGGACGAGATGCAGTGGCGGCGGGAGCTGGCGCGGCAGTGGGACGAGCAGTTTGGATGGTACCGGGCGAGAACGCTGGTCTATCCCTGCGACGGGTGCATGAACCGGACGTATTGCGACCATACGGGACAGTATTGTACGGCGTTTGCTCAGTGGTTCACGGCCCGCTATAATGAGGCGGCCCGGCAGCTGCGCAAGGCCCGATAATCCCCACCGCACCCCAAATCAAAAACTTTTACTGAATTTTTTCTCGAAAAAATTCTGGGGTCCAGGGGCAAAGCCCCGGTCGCCCGCCGCAGCGGGCGAAACACCCGCGCCGCGCACGGGGCGAAACACCCGCGCCGCCGCAGCGGGCGAACTCCCCAGCGTCCCAAAGCGCCATCCGCAGATGGCGCAATTTCCGGCGAAGCCGAAGGCCGCCGTCCTCACCCCGTCAGTGGGTGGTGGACGGCGGCCTTATGTTGCACCGGTTCACGTTTCCCGTTCCGTACACATAGGATATCCGGGGGAAACCCCAGACTATTTGCGGAAATGGAGCGAATGACTATGGGTAATACCCTGGGATTACAGGAGCTGCGGCCCGGCCAGCGGGCCGTGGTCTGTTCTGTGGACCCGGCGGCCCCGCTGAGCCGCCGGCTGCTGGACCTGGGATTTGTAAAAGGAACGGAGGTCCGTTGTCTGGGCCGCAGTCCCTTCGGGGACCCGTCGGCCTACGGGCTGGGGGGAACGGTGCTGGCCCTGCGGGCCATGGACGGCGCCGCCGTCACCGTGACGGAGGCCGCGCCATGGGACTGACGCGGCGGGCCACGGGCCGGTTTGCCGTGGACCGGGGCCTCTATCTCCGGAGCCGTCCCGAAGATCGGGTCATTGCCCTGGCGGGCAATCCCAACGTGGGAAAAAGCACCGTGTTCAACGGTTTGACAGGGTTACATCAACACACCGGCAACTGGCCCGGCAAGACCGTGGCCAATGCCCAGGGCCGCTGCACCGACGGCCGCCGGAATTATATCGTCGTGGACATACCGGGGGCCTACTCCCTGTCGGCCCGGTCGGCGGAGGAGCAGGTGGCCCGGTCCTTTCTCTGCTTCGGACGGCCCGACGCGGCGGTGGTGGTCTGCGACGCCACCTGTCTGGAGCGGAGTCTCCACCTGGTGCTGCAAATCATCGAAACGGGCCTGCCCGTGGTGGTCTGCGTCAATCTTCTGGACGAGGCCAAACGCCGGGGATTGACCGTCGATGTCCCGGCCCTGTCCCGGCGGCTGGGAGTACCGGTGGTGGGTACCGTGGCACAGAAAAAATCCACCTTGCGGCGGATTCTCCGGGCATTGGGCGATCTGCTGGACCGTCCGGGAGACGCTACACCCCTGCGGCCCGTCTACAGTGCGGAGGTGGAAGCGGCGGCGGCCCAGGTGGAGGACGCGCTGCACTCGGTGGACCTGGGCAATCTGAACCGCCGCTGGGTGGCCCTGCGGATTCTGGAAGGGGAGCCGGACCTGCTGGACCAGCTGGAGGAGACCGTGGGCCAGCCGTTGCGGTCCCTGGCGGTCCCCGTGGACCGGGGCCTGCTGGAGCAGGATTTGGCGGAAACGCTGCATCTGACGGCCCGTGCCATCTGCGCCGAAACTGTCACCGAGACGGCCCCCAGAGGGGAGGGCCGTCTCGACCGGATTTTTACCGGACGCTGGACGGCGTTTCCGGTGCTGCTGCTGCTTTTGGCAGTGATTTTCTATCTGACCATGGCCGGGGCCAATGTGCCGTCGTCGTGGCTGGCGTCCCTCTTTGACCGGGGCGGCGCGGCTCTGAACGCATTGCTGTCCGGTGCGCCGGACTGGCTCCGCAGTGCGGTGGTGGACGGCATTTACGGCGTGCTCTCGTCGGTGGTTTCGGTGATGCTGCCGCCCATGGCCATCTTTTTTCCCCTGTTTACCCTGCTGGAGGACAGCGGCTATCTGCCACGGGTGGCCTATGTCCTTGACAAACCCTTTGAGAAGTGCCGCGCCTGCGGCAAACAGGCCCTAACGATGATGATGGGCTTCGGCTGCAACGCCGCCGGTGTCGTGGGCTGCCGCATCATCGATTCCCCGCGGGAACGGCTGCTGGCCATGCTCACCAACAATCTGGTTCCCTGCAACGGCCGGTTTCCCACGCTTTTGGCTCTGTCGGCCATCTTTTTCGCCGGACGGGGCGGCATTGTTCCGGCCCTGCTGGTGACGGGTTTTGTGGTTCTGGGCGTGGGTTTGACATTCCTGCTGACCTGGATTTTGTCCCGAACCGTGCTCAAGGGCGTACCGTCGTCCTATGTATTGGAGCTGCCCGCTTACCGCCGCCCCCAGGTGGGCCAGGTGGTGGTCCGCTCCCTGCTGGACCGGACGTTATTCGTCCTGGGCCGCGCCGTGGCCGTTGCCGCTCCGGCGGGCCTGCTTCTGTGGATTCTGGCCCACTGGACCATCGGGGGCGTGAGCATGCTCAGCCATGCCGCCGCGGTTCTCGACCCGGTGGGGAAGTTCCTGGGCATGGACGGTGTGATTCTGCTGGCCTTTCTGTTAGGATTTCCCGCCAATGAGATTGTGATTCCCATTGCCGTGATGATCTATCAGGCCCAGGGAGCGCTGAGCGACACGGGCACCTATGCGGCCCTGGGCCAGGTGCTCACCGCCAACGGCTGGACCTGGGTTACTGCTTTGTGCGTCCTGCTGTTCTCCCTGTGCCACTGGCCCTGTTCCACCACCCTGCTGACCATCCGCAAGGAATCCGGCAGCTGGAAATGGGCCCTGCTGGCTGCCCTGGCCCCCACAACCCTCGGGGTGGTCCTCTGCGCCCTGGTCAATATGGTGCTGGGGTAGGAGGGAAGCCGGTTCTGTGGGATTTCGCGCCTTGCGAGGCGCGACCGGGGGCGCCGCCCCCTGGACCCCTGCGATTTTTTGAAAAAAATCGAGTAAAACTTTTAAATGTTGGTATGATTTATTGGATTTGGTGCTTTGCCGCCGAATTTGTGCGGTAAGGCTCTCAATCCATGCTTCGCATTGTTGCGGTGAGAGGGCCTTCGGCCCCTCAGCCCCGCCGGGAGTGCATTTGTTGGAATGGTTTATTGATACGCAAACGCCCTGTAGGGGCCGATGCCCACATCGGCCCGCACGCCGCACCATCGAATTTCCGTACCGCCCCATATGGACAAAACCGATTGGTTCCGACCGCGTAGGGCGGGGGCTTGCCCCCGCCGCCGGTGCGGGTTCGCCGGAATACGCCGGTTATCGTCACTCCACACCGCACGGCGGCACACACAGGTGCCGCCCTACATTCCCGGATGGACTGTCGACGTGGTTCGTAGGGCGGGACCTGTGTGTCCCGCCGCCGGAATGCACCGCCCCATATGGATAAAACCGATTGGTTCCGACCGCGTAGGGCGGGGGCTTGCCCCCGCCGCCGGTGCGGGTTCGCCGGAATACGCCGGTTATCGTCACTCCACACCGCACGGCGGCACACACAGGTGCCGCCCTACATTCCCGGATGGACTGTCGATGTGGTTCGTAGGGCGGGACCTGTGTGTCCCGCCGCCGGAATGCACCGCCCCATATGGACAAAACCGATTGGTTCCGACCGCGTAGGGCGGGGGCTTGCCCCCGCCGCCGGTGCGGGTTCGCCGGAATACGCCGGTT
>CALWWW010000051.1 GCA_944385365.1 uncultured Oscillospiraceae bacterium
CCCTGTAGGGGCCGATGCCCACAGAAGGTGAATTGGCCCAACGGGCCAAGAGAGACCGCCCTGGGGCGTCGGCCCGCACGCCGCACCATCGAATTTCCGTATCACCCGGTACGGATTTGCCGGGATATGCTGGTCATCGACACCCCCACCGCACGGCGGCACACATAGGTGCCGCCCTACAAACACGAACGGACTGCCCATGTGGTTCGTAGGGCGGGACCTGCGTGTCCCGCCGCCGGTATGCACCGAAACCCACCGGATGGGCCGAAATGTTCCACCCCGTAGGGCGGGGGCTTGCCCCCGCCGCTGGTAAACGGTACCCGATACCGCCGGGACGGTGTGGGCGCGTCAAGGATGCCGCGCCCTACGGAAAATTTGCGCAAACCCGGTTCTCACCATGCGGCCCCTCCCTCCAAACCATGTTCCATTACGCTCTTTACAAGAGGTGAATTACGATGAAAAAACCCTTCTGGGGTGGCATCCACCCCAAAGGCAACAAGTCCCTGTCCAGGGGCGGCGATCTGCCGGAGCTTCAGCCTCAACAGGTCGTACTCCCTATGATTCAGCACATCGGCGCGGCCTGTACCCCTCTGGTTCAGGTGGGCGACGTGGTCAAGCGCGGCCAGAAAATCGGTGACGGCTCCGGTGTCTGCGCCCCCATTCACGCCTCCGTCTCCGGCCGTGTCCTGGCTGTGGAACCCCGGCCCCATCCCTCCGGCCGCGACGTCCTCTCCGTCGTCATCGAGAACGACTATCTCGACACCCACGACGAAACCATGATGCGCTATCTGGACCACAAGGACCTGGAACCCAACACCATTCTCCAGATCATCCATGATGCCGGTATCGTCGGCATGGGCGGCGCGACCTTCCCCACCGATGTCAAAGCCTTTTCCGCCATCGGCAAGGTGGACTGTGTCCTCCTCAACGCCTGCGAATGTGAACCCTACATCACCGCCGACGACACCCTGATCTGCCGCTTTCCCCAGCAGGTCCGCGGCGGCGCGCTGGTGCTCCAATGGGCCTTGAACCCGGAACGCACCGTCATTGCCATCGAGGACAACAAGCCCGAGGCCATCGCCGTTCTCAAGGAGACCATCCAGCCCGAGGACAACATTGAGATCATCGTTCTGCCCACCCGCTACCCCCAGGGTGCGGAAAAGCAGCTGATTCAGGCCGTCACCGGCCGTCTCGTCCCCGCCGGGTCCCTGCCCGCCGCCGTGGGCTGCGCCGTCTTCAACGTGGCCACCGCCGCCGCTGTCCAGCGGGCCGTCTACGACGGGATGCCCATCACCCGCCGCGTGGTCACCGTCACCGGCGACGGCGTCCTGTCCCCCCGCAACTTCCTGGTCCCCATCGGCACCAGCTTCGGTGACACCATCCACGCCGCCGGCGGACTGCTGGACGGCGTCCAAAAGGTCATCTCCGGCGGCCCCATGATGGGCTTTGCCCAGAAAAACCTCGACGCCCCGGTGCTCAAGGGTACCAACGCCATCCTCTGCCTGAAACACGGCAACGAGACCCCGGCCAATCCCACCTGCATCCGCTGCGCCCGCTGCGTTTCCGTCTGTCCCATGCACCTCCAGCCCCTGTACCTGTACCGGTACACCAAACTGGGCCGGCTGCCCCAGCTGGACAAGTTCCATCTCATGGACTGCATCGAATGCGGCTGCTGCTCCTACATCTGTCCCGGCCAGCTGCCCCTGGTGCAGACCATCCGGGAGGGCAAAAAACTCTGGAAGGAGGCCAACGCCAAGTGAATCTCCTGGTTACTTCGTCCCCCCATATCCACAGCGGACGCACCACGTCCCGCCTCATGGCCGACGTGCTCATTGCCCTGATTCCCGCTGTGCTGGCCGGACTCTACTTCTTCGGTCTCCGGGCCGCTGTCCTTATGTTGGTGTCCATCGCCTCCTGCAAGATTGCGGAATTCCTCTGGTGCGTCGTGCGCCGTCAGCCCCATACCCTCCGGGACTGCTCCGCCGCCGTCACCGGTCTGCTGCTGGCTCTGACCCTGCCCGTGTCCGTGCCCTACTGGGTGCCTGTCGTCGGCGGCTTCTTCGCCATGATCGTGGTCAAGGGTCTCGGCGGCGGTCTCGGTCAGAACACCTTCAACCCCGCTCTGGCCGCCCGCGCCCTGCTGGTGCTCCTGTTCCCGGCGGCTATGACCCGGTTCGCCCCCGTGGGAACCGTCATCAGCGCCGGTTCCATGTCCGTCGATATGGTTTCCTCCGCCACGCCCCTGCACCATATGGTCATGCCGGAGCTGCCCGACGTGTCCCTGCTGGACGCCTTCCTGGGCAATCTCCCCGGTACCATCGGTGAGGTTTCCGCGTTGGCCTTGCTCATCGGCGGCGCGTATCTGGTGGTCCGCCAGGTCATTTCCCTGCGGATTCCCGTTGCCTATCTGGCAACCGTGGCCGTTTTGACCCTGATTTTCAACAAGGGACAGGACCCGCTGCTGTGGATGGCGTATAATCTGCTCTGCGGCGGCGTGCTGCTGGGCGCCATCTTCATGGCCACCGATTACGCCACCTCTCCCGTCACCCCCCTGGGCCAGATGGTCTACGGCGTGGGCTGCGGCGTGCTGACGGTGGTGTTCCGGTACTTCGGCCTGTTCCCCGAGGGCGTCACCTATGCCATTCTGCTGATGAACGCCTGCGCCTGGGCCCTGGACCGCATCACCCCGCCCCGCCGCTTTACCAGCATTCCGGGAGGTGCCAAATGAACAAAAAAATCCTTGTTCCCGTCGTGGTGACGGTGGTTCTGGCCGCCGCCCTCTATGGCGTGGCCGTGGGCCTGCTGCCGGTGACCAATGCAAACCGGCTGGCCGATTTGAAATCCATTCTCACGACGCTGCTGCCCGGTTCGGAAACCTTCACCGTCGAACCCTACAGCGGCGAAGATGCAAACATCTCCGCCGTCTACAAGGCCGAAAACGGCTATGTGGTGGAGACCGTCACCGACGGCTATGCCGATGCCATCACCATGCTCGTCGGCGTCAGCAACGACGGCAAAGTGACCGGCGTTGTGGTCCGCGACCAGCACGAAACCTGGGGCCTGGGCCAGAAAGCCGCCAACGACGTGCCGTTCCTCACCCAGCTGCTTCTCGACAAGGAGACGCTGACCGTGGGCGAGAATGTGGACGGCGTCACCGGCGCCACGGTCACCTCCAAAGCCGTGGTCAAGGCCGTCAACTCGGCCAAAGCCTTCGTCACCGGCGCGGATGTGTCCTCCAGCGCCACCGAATGGGGAGGTTGACCATTGATGCAGAAAAGTTATCGACTGTTTACGATTCTTTCCGTTGTGACGGCCCTGGCCTGTCTGGCCCATGTGCTGTACAATGCCTTTGCGCCCCAGGCCATGCTGCCCGCCATGGACCTCCTGTGGATTTGCGCCGTCTCCCTGGTGGCCCTGGTCATTGACCACTACGCCGCCCCCAATGGGGAACGCTGCTGGCCCCTGGTGCCCGTCTTCGGTCTGGCTATTTTCGGCGCGCTGCCGTACTTCGCCGGACTCCTGGGTGGTTTGGAACTGGTCAAATTCGCCGTCACCGGTGCGGTGGCCTTTACGGTGCTGACCGCCCTGTACTCCATCGCCGCCGACCGCCTCGCCGCCGGAAAGTCCTCCAAGGCCGCCCCCGTGGTCACCGGCCTGCTCCTGTTCCTGGCCGTGCAGGGCTGCATGGGCATGGTGCTGTAATCGGTGCGGTAAGGGGTTTCGCCCGCTGCGGCGGGCGGGTGTTTCGCGCCTTGCGAGGCGCGGGATTTCGCCCGTTGCGACGGGCGACCGGGGGCGCTGCCCCCTGGACCCCTGCGATTTTTTGAAAAAAATCGAGTAAAACTTTTAATGGTTTGGCGGTTTTTTGAGTGGTTTGGTACAGCCCAGTTTACGCACTCACCCTGTAGGGGCCGATGCCCACATCGGCCCGGCGGTATGGAATGACGATGTGCAATACACTGGGGCGAAATCGTACCAGCTGTGTATGGGTGTTCGATGGTGCGGTGTGCGGGACGATGTGGGCATCGTCCCCTACAAACACGGACGGACTGCCGACATGGTCCGTAGGGCGGGACCTATGTGTCCCGCCGCTGGTATGCACCGAAAACCACACAACAGGTTGGTTCGTTCCGACCGCGTAGGGCGGGGGCTTGCCCCCGCCGCCGGTACGGGTTCGCCGGAATGC
>CALWWW010000052.1 GCA_944385365.1 uncultured Oscillospiraceae bacterium
GAACCACATGGGCAGTCCGTTCGTGTTTGTAGGGCGGCACCTATGTGTGCCGCCGTGCGGTGGGGGTGTCGATGACCGGCATATCCCGGCGAATCCGTACCGGCGGCGGGGGCAAGCCCCCGCCCTACACAGTCGGAACATTTCGGCCCATCCGGTGGGTTTCGGTGCACACCGGCGGCGGGACACGCAGGTCCCGCCCTACGAACCACGTGGGCAGTCCGTTCGTGTTTGTAGGGCGGCACCTATGTGTGCCGCCGTGCGGTGCGGGTGTCGATGACCAGCATATCCCGGCAAATCCGTACACCCCCATTGACCCACCCCCGGCGGGGCTGGGGGGCCTTTGGCCCTCTCACCGCAACAATGCGAAGCATGGATTGAGCGCGCTGCCGCACTTCTTCCAGCCCGACGCACCAAACCACTATAAACTCCCAAACTTAAAAAGTTTTACTCAATTTTTTTCAAAAAATTGCAGGGGTCCAGGGGGCAGCGCCCCCGGTCGCCCGCCGCAGCGGGCGAAATACCCGCGCCTCGCAAGGCGCGAAACACCCCTTGCAGGCACTCCCCTACGTCCGTACCGCGGCCTGGAAACCGGGGCTGTAGAGAAGCTCCCCGTCCTGGGTCATCCAGAGGGCTTCGGCGTCGAAGGCGTCGAGGAGCTTCTGACCGTCCTCCTGGGAGAGGGTGAACAGGGCCGTGGAAAGGCCGTCGGCAATGCCGGAATCGGCACAGAGAATGGAGACGGACCGCCAACGGGTGGACGGGTACAGGGTGTCGGGGTCAATAATGTGGTGGTAACGTTGGCCGTCCACCAGATAATAGCGCTGGTAGTCGCCGCTGGTGACCACGGAGGAATCCTCCACATAGAGGGTGTGGAGGAAATCGCCGCCGTCGGGGTTTTCAATGCCCACGACCCAGGGGGAGCCGTCGGGCTTGGGACCGGTGGCCCGGACGTTGCCGCCGACGGAAATCAGCATCCCGGCGGGGGCCGTTTCGCAGACCCGCTCCACGGCGTAGCCCTTGGCAATGGCTCCCACATCGAGAGACAGGTCCGGGTCCGCCAGATAGACGGTCCCGGCCTCCTCGTCAATGACCACATTGGACCAGTCGGCATGGCGGGCGGCTTCTTCCAATGCGTCCTGGTCGGGTAAATACGCATTGGCCGGGTCCTCGATGCCCGCTTCTCTGGCGTCGTGCCACAGGGACAGAACGCCGCCCATGGCCACATTGACCCGCCCGCCGGTTTCCTCGTACAGGTCCCTGGAAAACTCCAGCATGTCGAGAATCTTTGCATCCACTTCCACCGGCGCGATACCGGCGTTGTCGTTGACGGTCTTTAAATTGTTCAGCCCGTCGTAGTCGTTGTAGATGTCGTAAAGCTGGTGATATTCCAACAATTCGTCGTGAATCTGCTGGGCCTGGGCCGTGAAGGCTTCCTCGCTGTCGGCGTAACCCACCATGGTGGTGACGGTGTCGAAGAGGGTGAGAAAGGACGCCTCATAGCGTTTCTGGCCGCCCTCCTCCCCTGCCGGTGCGGCGGCACAGCCGCACAGGAGGGCGCAGAGGACCGCAGCGGCGCACATCCGTTTCATGTTATTTCGCCGCCTTGGCCACAACGGACTGGAAGCCGCCGATGGCGATGGAGCAGGAAGCGGCCAAATCGGCGTCAGCCGCGCCGCCGGTCTCGGAGACGGCAATGCCGGTGACCTCGTCGGCGGTCTTGCCGACGGTGTAGGCGGCAAAGGCAGCGGCCTGCTCGTTCCACTCCTTGCCGATGGCGCTGGCCTTGCCCATGCCGTAGTCGGTGCCCAGGTAGTTCTTGGACTCCACAGGGGGCGTCACATCGGTGGTGATGGTACCGGTGGTGTCAAACTCCACCTTGGGCTGGATGGCGTCGATGACGCAGGAAGTAATCACGCCGCCATTGGTGGTAACCGCGGACACATTGACGGCGCCGGACAGGGCGCCAAGGGCGTCGGCGGTGGCGCTGGTGGAATCTCCGATGGAGGTTTCCTGGGCAATGGACAGCTCATCGCCGGACTGGGCGCCCAGATGGACGGCGTTGTTGTAGGCCATACCGATCATGTCGAGATAGGAGCCGATGGAAATGGTCACAGAGGAAGCCAAATCCACATCGGTGGGCTTGGTGGCCTCATCCACAGCCATGGTCCGGACCTCGGCGATGGTCTTACCCTCGACGTAGTCGGCCAGGGCCTGGGCCTGCTCATACCATTCCTTGCCGATGGAGCTGGCCTTGGCCATGCCGTAATCGTCGCCGCGCTCCACCTTGGACAGAACGGGGGCGGTCAGGTCGGATGTAATGGAACCGGCACCATCAAAGTTCATTTTGATCTGCACGGCGTCGATGACGCAGGATTCAATGATGCCCTCGTCGGTGACGGTGACGGCCACGATGTTCACATCGGCCTGGGCCAGACCGTCCTCGCCGTCGGCGGCGGGCTTGGAGCTGGTCAGGGAACCCCGGACGGCCAGACCGGTTTTGACAGGATATGCGCCGGTGACTTCCGCCGTCTCGCCTTCTTCGGTGGTGGTTTCCGTGGTACCGGTGGATTCCGTGGATTCCATGGTGGTTTCCTCGGTGGTGGAACCGGTGTCAGCGGCCAGCAGGTCCGCGTCGGACACATGGACCACGGCGGTGCTGCCGCAGCCGGACAGGACGCCGGTCAGCATGGCACAGGCCATGGTCAGGGCAAAAAATTTCTTCATGTCTTCTCCTCCTGGAAAGTTGAATCTATTCCAAACGCGGCGCTGCCGCATTTTTGGCGAATTTGTGTAATATCCCGTAATCCGATTACAGAAATAGGGTTATTTGTCAGGGTACCGGGGCGAACCCGAGTTTTTGACGTAGGGCGCGGCATCCTTGACGCGCCCACACCGCACCCCGTCCGGGATGGTCGATGGCCCGTACCGGCGGCGGGGGCAAGCCCCCGCCCTACGCGGTCGGAACGGATCGGCCCGTCCGGTGATTTTCGGTGCATACCGGCGGCGGGACACACAGGTCCCGCCCTACGAACCACATCGGCAGTCCGTCCGGGAATGTAGGGCGGCACCTGCGTGTGCCGCCGTGCGGTGTG
>CALWWW010000053.1 GCA_944385365.1 uncultured Oscillospiraceae bacterium
ACGGGTCGGAACGTATGGGCCCATCCGGTGGTTTTCAGTGCGTACCGGCGGCGGGACACATAGGTCCCGCCCTACGAGACCATACGAACCCTCTACCGGCGGGGCTGAGGGGCCTTTGGCCCTCTCACCGCAACAATGCGAAGCATGGATTGAGTGTGCTGCCGCACTTATTCAGAACCACCGCACCAAACCACTAAAACAACCCAAAATCCCAGAATTGAAAAGTTTTACTCGATTTTTTTCAAAAAATCGCAGGGGTCCAGGGGGCAGCGCCCCCGGTCGCTGGCCGCAGCCAGCGAAATTCCCCATCCACCGGGCTTACATCTTCTCGGGTGCGCTGAAGCCCAGCAGGTCGATGGACTGCTCCAGGACGGCGCGGGTCAGATCGATCAAGGCAATGTAACCGGCCTGCTTCTGGGGGTCCTCTTCGGTGAGAATCTTGGTCTCGTGGTAGAACTTGTTGGCGTAACCGGCAAGCTCATAAATATAGGCACAGAGGATGTTGGGGGCGCTGTCGCGGCAGCACAGAATCAGATTGTCGGCAAAACGGGTCAGGGCCAGCATCAGGTCCCGTGCGGCGTCGTTGGCGGCGGGCTGAATGGTGGCGGCGGACACGTCGCCCTGATACTTGCTCAGGATCGACTTGATGCGCACAATCGTATAGAGAATATACGGGCCGGTGTTGCCCTCGAAAGCCGAGAAACGGTCCAGATCAAAAATATAATCCTTCGTGGCCAGGTTGGACAGATCACCGTATTTCAGAGCGGCCAGGGCGATTTTTCCGGCGGTCTCCATGGCCGCGTCGCCCTCCACAATGTTGTTTTCCTGAATCTTGGCGTAGACGAACTCCGTCACCTCGCGGATCAGACGCTCGAGACGCATGACGCCGCCCTCGCGGGTCTTGAACGGCTTGCCGTCCTTGCCGTTCATGGTGCCGAAGCCCAGGAATTGCAATTCCGTCTCCGGACGGACAATTCCGGCCTTGCGGGCGGCGCGGAACACCTGCTCAAAGTGCAGGCTCTGGCGCTTGTCCACCACATAGAGGACCTTGTCCGGGTGGAAGTCCCGTTCCCGCTGGACCAGGGTGGCCAAATCGGTGGTGGCGTACAGCGTCGCGCCGTCGGACTTCACCAGAATGCACGGCGGCACTTCCTTGGTGTCCGTCTCCTCCTGGACGTCCAGCACCAGCGCGCCCTCGCTCTCACGGCACAGGCCCTTTTCCTTGATATCGGCCAGCATGGGCTCGATAAAGGGTTGGGCGTCGCTCTCGCCCAGCCACGCGTCAAACTCCACGTTCAGTTTGGCATAGTTCTTCTTCAAATCCGCCACGGACACGGCCATAATGTGGTCCCACATGGCTTTATAGCCCCGCTTGCCCGTTTGCAGCAGGTACGTGGCCGTATGGGCCTTTTCCGCAAAGGCTTCGTCCACCTTGGACTTGGCGCTGGCGGCAGGGTAAATCTCCTCCAGCTCGGAAATGGTGAACGGGGGCTCCTTGGGGTACTCGCCCGTAAAGGTATCGTCGAAGTAGGGCAGCTCCGGGTGGCGCTCCTGGACCTCCGCGATAATCAGGCCCATCTGCAAGCCCCAGTCGCCCATATGGATATCGCCGGTGACCTTATGGCCGAAATACCGGTAAATGCGCTTGATGCTCTCGCCGATGATGGCCGAACGCAGATGGCCCACGTGCAGGGGCTTGGCCACGTTGGGGCCGCCGTAGTCGATGACGATGGTTTTCTCTTTCTCCGCCAGCGGCACGCCGAACCGGCTGTCCTGCTTCATCTGGCCCACGTAATCGGCCAGGGCCGTCTCCGACAGGTTCAGGTTGATGAAACCGGGATTGACCGCCTCCACCTTGGAGAACATCTCGTCCGTTTGCAGCTGGGCCACCACCTCATTGGCGATGGCAATGGGCGCCTTCCGGTACTGCTTCGCCGCCGGCATGGCCCCGTTGCACTGGAACTGGCACAGGTCCGGACGGTTCGACACCGTCACCCGGCCCAACGCTCCGTCGTAGCCCGCCGCCGCAAACGCCCCGGACACCGTCGCTGAAATCAAATCCAATAACTTTTCCATAAAAAGAAATTCCTTTCTCTTTTGTAATCGTACTGTTTATCATACCAAAAAAGCGCGGTGGTGTAAAGGTGTCACAGGGGGGTTCGCGCCTTGCGAGGCGCGGGGGTTTCGCCCGCTGCGGCGGGCGACCGGGGGCGCTGCCCCCTGGACCCCTGCGATTTTTTGAAAAAAATCGAGTAAAACTTTTATATTGTTGGGGTTTTATATGGATTTTGTGCGGTGCCGCCGAATTTGTGCGGTAAGGTTCTCAATCCATGCTTCGCATTGTTGCGGTGAGAGGGCCTTCGGCCCCTCAGCCCCGCCGGGAGTTTGGTTCATGGGGTGGTACGGGTTCGCCGGAATGCGCTGGTCATCGTCACCCTACACCGCACGGCGGCACACGCAGGTGCCGCCCTACATTCCCGGACGGACTGCCCCTGTGGTTCGTAGGGCGGGACCTATGTGTCCCGCCGATGGTATGCACCGAAAACCACATGACGGGCGGATATGTTCCGACCGCGTAGGGCGGGGGCTTGCCCCCGCCGCCGGGGAATGGTATCCGCTACCACCGGGGATTCCCCCCAAT
>CALWWW010000054.1 GCA_944385365.1 uncultured Oscillospiraceae bacterium
ATTTATTATAACGCATCTTTTTGATATAAGAAAAACAACGCAATTCATCCCACCACTTTAGAAGTGGGGGAATTCTTACGACTTTTAGTTAAATATTATCTTCATAAATTCCGCTTTCCTTAATTTTCTGAATACAGTATGAATTTGGACACGCAGCAATATCCATCCAGATATCTGCGTCTCCAGCAAAATCATAGCAGATTTCTTCATTGTCCATTTCACGCAGCTTTACCTGTTCATTATTAGGCATCTGTTCCAGGGTTGTTTCTGGAATCAGGATCATATTTGATTCCATATATCTTTTCAATACTTCCCAATCACTTTTGGGTACAATTCTTATGGTTGCCATTTGTGATTCCTCCTAAGTAAGTGATGTTTTATTATATGCAAAATCTTTTTTGTCGGCTGTTTTCAAAAAAGATCAGGACAGTACATAAATACTGCCCTGACATGTGTTTATTTACTTTTTATCCATTTTACAAAACGTTTTGCCTGAAAAGCATTCATAGTACGAACTCCATGAGTCATTTTCCACTCAGAGAGTTTCATTTGGTTATTATAAAGACAGTGCTTCCCATTCTTTTGTATAAGGGTTATATTCTTCTTGATATATTTTCCCATTATGCTGTTTTTTCTGCGGAGAAAATCTCTACCATTTAGAAAGGCAGCAATGGCATCTGCTTCAGAGTCTGTCCAGTATTCTGCTTCTCGCGTGGATCCAGAGCCAAGTATTTCAGTGATGTCTCTTGCTGTATAATAAGACCACGGAGCAACGTTATCTCCAGGTACTTCTTCGTTCACTTCCGTGCAGTAATCAAGGATTTCCTGATCTTGTATATCCATATCTTCTCTTGCAAGAAAAAGAAGTCCATATACTGCAATTGCCGTCTCTTTTTTGATATTGTCATTTGCCAATTGGTCAGATAACTCACAAAGCGACTGAGCCAATTCTTTTTTTATGGTTGCATTGATTTTCATTGTGATTCCTCCTAATTGGATTTGATATATTATTTTATGCAGATTGCCTGCTCATTTCATCAAAAAATGCATAAAATAAATAAATTAAGCCAACAAAAAGAAGTTGCGAAAGGAAGTGTATTTTATGTCACCTGCTATTTACCAGCATGAAGCTATTCGAGATAGTTTTGTCAATAACTACCTCAAGAAGGGACTCATTGCATCCTTCTTTGTGTGCTTGTCTGTCATTCTTTTGGCAGCACTTGCACTCTATTCTTTTCTGAATAAGATTCAGAATTCCCCTGTATCTGCTGTTATTGGATTTGCATTGTCTATTACAGTTCTGTCTATTGTTTTCTTTCTTGTGAGAAGAGAACGTAGCAGAAGAAAAAAATTTCTGAAAAGTATTTCAAGAATGAAATATCAGGTAAAACTATGTTATGTGGATAGAATCGAAAACAAGCCGCAAAAAGAATACCTAAAAGATTGTATTTCCATGATTCTTTATGAGCAACTGCGAAATGCACTTGGATATCTATTTATTTTTCTTTCTGCAAGAATTGCAATGAGAAATCAAATTTTTAGAGTATATGTTCGGGAATACGAAACCAATAAAATTGTGGATAAGCCTATACTGCTGCCCAGATATTATATCGAACAGTTTTTCTCTCTATACCCACCATTATTGCTAATTGAATCTGAATCCGGAATTGGCATTGCCTTTATTTCAAAAGAAGAAATACAGGAAGACACCGAAGAACTGCAACAACAATATGATTCTTGATTTTTATATCAAATAAAACAAAAATCCCCTGCTGGACATCCAGTAGGGGATTTTCTGTTAGAGTTTCTCTGCGAACTCCATAGCAGCTTCGTTGCCATGGAACACATACATGAAGCGACCAGGGTGTGCAAACGCACACACTTCGGATTTCGAGACCTGCTCATGCAGATCATCGGAAACCGGCGTACCTCTGGTGAGAAGTACGTCAAAGTCTCCCTTAGTGCGGGCATCGGGATATACCCTTGCCCGAATCCCCCAGTCACCAAGTTGTTCATCCATAAGAGGAATGAACCGCTCTGTCTTAATGACAGACTTTGTGCCAGGACCGTTTGGAATCAGCTGGGAAAGGTGCTCCCTCAGTCGAATCTGACCAAGATGATTCAGCAGTTGATTTTGCAGAATCACCTTTGCCGTATTCACGGCGAAGTCGAACCGTTCGTCCTGTGACTGGGCTTCCGTAGTGCCGAAATACTGCACCACAGGATTCATGTTCATCGATGCAATTACCTGAGAAAGGGACATGCCCTCAATCTCACCATTACCTCCACCCTGGGTATCCCATTTGTCGATAGGATACACAAATTCCATATGGAATCTGTTGTACTCAGGAAGAATATCCTGCAGCAGATACTCGGAAAGGAGTCCGAACGAGGCGTATGCAACGCCATTGTTGTACTTACGCTGCTGTTCATAAATTCAATTAGGTTGCGGAAACCCACTTCCTTTAGGTGGTGGGAGGAGCAACCGACCTCCTATCCTTTTGAGATTCTATGTATTTTTGTATAGTGCCTAATGAGACTTCTCCTATACTACAAGCAAAGCAACCATCAGACCAAAAGATTTTCTTCTTCCAATATTGTTTTGAAAGAGAATTGTTGTATTTCTGCCACAAATAATATGTGGTTTCTTGTTTTATAGCTTTAACAATGTCACATACTCTGTCAGTTGTATCATATTCTACGAGAAGATGTATGTGGTCTTTGTCGGTTTCCATAGCTATAATTTCCTAAATATTAGTATTACACACATCAAAAATCTTTTGTTTAACATCGTCAGCAATACAACCTTTGAGTATTTGTTTTCTATATTTTGTAACTATGACTATATGTACTTTCAGACTATATTTACGCCTGTTATGTCGCTTGTATTTATTATCCATAACATCATCCTCACTTGACTTTCATTGAAAGTTATTATATATTATGTTTAGTGAAATATTAAGAAAGGAATATATATATGGAACAGGTGACAGTTACAGCTAAAATTCAGATATCTGTTAATACAGACAGCAAAGTTGTGTTTGATAAAACCATGTCTGTTTATTCTGATGCCTGTAATTATGTATCTGCTTATGTGTTCCGTACTCACGACTTAAAGCAGTTTTCCTTAAACAAGGCTCTTTACTCCACTCTTCGTGAAAAGTTTGGCTTAAAATCCCAAATGGCTCAGTCTGTTTTTAAAACCGTCATTGCGAGATATAAAACCATTCTCGAAAATCAGAAAGAATGGATTAAGCCTAATTTCAAAAAACCTCAGTATGACCTTGTTTGGAACAGGGATTATTCTCTTACACAAAGCTGCTTTTCCGTCAACACGCTGAATGGTCGTGTTAAACTACCGTATTTCAGTAAAGGTATGTCTAAATATTTTGACCACACTATCTATAAGTTTGGAACAGCCAAACTTGTAAATAAACACGGCAAGTATTTTTTACACATACCTGTAACTTATGATGTAGAGGAAGCATCTCTTTCTGATGTATGTAATGTCGTTGGTATTGACAGAGGAATTAACTTTGTTGTTGCAACTTATAACAGCAAACATGAATCAGGCTTTGTCAGTGGTAAAGCCATAAAACAAAAAAGAGCTGCTTATTCTCAACTTCGCAAGGAACTCCAAATGCGTCAGACACCATCTGCAAGACGTAGGTTAAAAGCTATTGGTCAACGAGAAAACCGTTGGATGCAGGATGTCAACCATTGTGTATCAAAGGCACTCGTTGAATCTAACCCAAAGCATACACTCTTCGTTTTGGAAGATTTGTCTGGTATCCGTCATGCCACAGAACGTGTCAAAACAAAGCACCGCTATGTTTCTGTATCGTGGGCTTTCTACGACCTCGAACAGAAGCTCTTCTATAAGGCGAAGCAGAACCAATCTTCCGTAATCAAGGTTAATCCTCGTTATACAAGTCAGTGTTGCCCTGTGTGTGGACACATTGAAAAAGCTAACAGAAACAA
>CALWWW010000055.1 GCA_944385365.1 uncultured Oscillospiraceae bacterium
GTAAGTTTGCAATATTTTCATCTAAAACATTATCTTACATAAATCTTTATCGTATACTATAACATCTTCGTATTCTATCTTATCATAAATATAGTTTTCAATCAACAAAATATTAATTTTATTATAAAATGCTATTTTATATATTTCTTTTATTTCCTCAATAGTTACAAATGATTTTAAATTCCAGTTCTCCAACTCATACTTTTAATAAATCCACCCTTTTTTCAAATAATCCAGTAGGTGATTGATATATTAATATACATTCATCTAATTTTGATATATTTTTATTTAAAGTCATAACACCGGAATTTTTTACTTCTTTTATTGTTGTTAAATCTGCTTTTGCATCACCTATTCTTGTAAGTTTTAATATTTCACATAAAACTTGACATTGTTTATTAATATCAAGGCTTTTAAATAAATCAAATTTACTTTCAAGTTTACTATACATATTGTTAGGACGATTTTTAAATATGTTATTTTTATGTTTATCCAAAAGTTTTTTATAAAATTCTTCATTTTTCTCTTTTGTTATAACATCTTCTATATATCCCTTAGTTTTAAAATTTTCTAATTTTTTAATATAATTGGTTTCATCTCTGTTAAAACACATAGAAACTGCATTTCTAATGCTAATTGAATTATTACTACGTCCACCCAAATATCCATAATAACCATTAAATTTTATTAATGATTGCATTTTTATCTTTTTAATTCTTATATCAGGATTTTTAAGACCTAAATTGTTTATACAATATTCTTTCATTAAATCAATATTTCCACCTATTTTGTTTCCAAGATATAGTGGTATATTTTCAATAGTTCTTACTTTTTTATCTTTAACTTCGTGTTCAACAAGGAAATAGTATGTTCCTTTTATATCTTTATATCCACCATATTTTTTTATATCTAATAGCCTTTTATCACTTGTTTTTAAAGGAAAATATGAGTTTTCTTTTGCTATTTCTTTTTTATACATTGTAGCCTCAAATAATTGTCCTTTTTCTTCAATAGGCATACGTGTTAATATAGGGCTTGCTTTATATAAATATTTTTCAATAGTTTTTATTGTTCCTTTTTCTTTTGAAGCATTCCAAGCAATTTCACCTTTTCTTTCAATATCATAATCAAGTATTCTGTTCATATGATATTTATTATCCTTTGGATTTTTTATATATCCCTTAATAAAGTTTAATGTGTTATCTGTAAATTTAACATAATAAACATTACCCAAAACTATATTAAGATAAGCATCTTGTGAATGGTGAAAATCGTTTACTTCTCTTGATTTATAAAATTTGAATTTATGTCTAAAATCAGAAACAATACCACTTTTTACATATACAATTTTTGATTTTGGAAGTATGTCTTCTAATATATGTGCAACTGATTTTGTGGCTTGTCCTGTTTCTACAATTTGTCTATTTATAAATCCTGCAAGTTGTTCTTCTGTAAAAGGATTTCTATTTGTAAGCCTTATATATTTTTCTTCTGTTATAAGATTTTGTTTTCTTAACATTTTCCAAAAATCTTTTTGTTTTTGATAAATACTGTTATCGATAGGATATATATCTTGTTTATCACTATTAATCTGTTTTTTTACAAGTACAAGATTGTTATGTATACTATCATCTTTTACAAAATGTCTTGGATATATATGGTCTATGTCATATAAGTTTTCATTGAAAATATCTGAAATATTTATAGCCTCACCGGAATACATACATCTACCTTTTTGCATATAATAAAGATATAATCTTCTGTTTCTAAAATCAGCTTCATTTTTTCCTTTTAATGTTTCACTAAGCTCTTTTATATCACTATCATTTTTTATCTGTTTATAAATATCTTCTATCTGTTTTTTTCTTGATAATTTTATATTTTTATTTTTTTCTTCACTTCGTGGCATTTCTATAAATACTCTTTTAGGCTCATATCCCATAACAGAAACAATTTCTTTTAATATAAGTATACTTTGCCAAATCATTCTCTTTACAGGTGCTGAAAAATACATATCTTTAATATCATCATAATTAAATGTTGTTAATGTTTTTATAATTTCATCTTTCTTATTTTTTATTTCATCTATATATGTATATTTATTGCTTAAAAGCTCCATATGATTGTTATTTGTTTCCCACATCATATCTATAAATGAAAGTATTTCTCCATCTGATTTATTACAGCCTAATAAATTTAAAAATTCTTTAGATAAATTTCCCCAATCTTTAAATTTAAAACCATTAATTATTTTAATCTGTTCATTTGAAAGTATTTGTCCATATTTTTCTTTTATTGTTTCGCTATAAAATTTTTTATCATCACCATATACAGTGCCATAATATATTATTTCTTCAATAATATCCTTTATATTACTATCTTCCATATTTTCAAATACTTTACTAAACTTTTGATATGATGAAAGATAACTGTTAAACTCATTATTTATACCGGAAATCCTATCGCCTTCATTATCTTTTAATACACCTTTTCCAATTAAATAATTTTCAATTTGTTTTCTCTTAACCTTTTTTCCTTGTAAAAATAAATCATTATATATGTCTTGTTTTAATTCTACTGATATTTTATTATTATCTATTTTTAAATTATTAAGCTCATTAAGAACCATAAATTTTTCATACATTAATGAATTTTTAGGTAAAACTTTTTCTCCACTTATATATGTACAATCTTTTATAAGATTTTCTATAAACTTATCTGCTGATTGTTTTATATCTATCTTTTGCTCAAAATTCCAAGGATAAATTTTACCTTTTTCTTCTTTTCTAACAACCCAACCATTATTATCTTTTGTATTAATAAGTGGTCCTACATAATATGGAATATGGAAAGAAAATAATTGTAATATTTTCTCTGATACACTAAGTCCTGTTTCATCTTTATCATTTAAAAATGTTAAGTATTTTTCTGCATTTTTAAGTATAGCCTTCATTTCAGAAACATATAATTGATTTGGTATAACCCCATTAGCTGTTGTTATTTGTTTTGGCAAAAATGTTTCATTTTTAATTTCATTTAATATATATTCTTTTTCATCACAATCTTTAAAATCTTTAATTGTTTTTTCTAATTCTTTAAAAAATTTATTGCTATCTTTTTCTTTTATTCTTCTAACCTTTAAATTATTATAATTAATACTTCCTATATATTTTGAATAACTGTTAACATTTTCTTCTCTAAATATAGAATTATATATCTCTGGTTTGTTAGATTTTATAAAATCTTTTAATAATCTAAGGTCTTTTTTATGCTTTTCATAATCTTCTACTTTTGCATAACATAAATATTTATGTGATTTCATAATACTTGATAGATATATATTATCGTGTATATTTCTTAAAAGTTCTATAAATTCATTTTTATCATCTGTAATATTATCTTGAATTTTTGAAAAATTATCTTCGTTTAAATCTCTAAAATTTAATACATATTTTTCTTCATTAAATTCTTCTTTATTCCATATAACTTTTAAATCAAAATTAATACCATAAATAGCTTTTAATATTTCATAATGCTTTTTATCTTTTTTCTTATCTATTTCAAGAATATTTGCTATATTTTCTACTGCTTTTAATTTTGAAATATTTTTATCCGGATATAATTTACTAGCATCTTCAATATAAATAAAAGACTTCTCATCTTTTATAAAATCACTTTTATTTATAAGCTCCAAATAAAGCTCATTTATAGAATAACCTTTAATATCGCTACTTATATTACTTAAAAAATGTCCCCTATGCTTAAACATATTTAAAATAGCTAAATATACAAGACGCACATCAAATTTTTTATCTTTTTCAATAAGACTTTTTCTCAAATGAAATATTGTTGGATATTCTTTAAAATATTCATTATCAGTATAATTTTTATCTGCAAATATTGAATATTTACAATCTATCTCTTTATCTTCTAAATAATATTTACTTTCTTTAAGTCTTTTTAAAAAATTTTTATCAACTTTTTCTATTTCTTTTTCAAAAAATGAATTTAATATTTCTATTCTTGCAACTTCTCTTAATCTTCTTCTTCGTGATGTTCTGTTGCTTCTTCTTGCTTCTGCGGTAGTTGCTTCGTCAAACTCTCTTATACCCCATAAGTCTTTACCTTTTTTCCTTAATATATTATAATTGTTGTCTGTTACAGCCCAACCTATTGATGATGTTCCCAAATCTAAGCCGATATAATAATCTTTACTCATAAACTCCTCCATAAACTTGACAAATGTTATTTATAATGATACTATATCAATACAAACTTACAAGGTGAGTGCAAATAAGGATTTATCCGAAATTACCTTTTATGGTCTGCATTGTGCAGTTTTAAAGACTTATATAATAAGTCTTTTTTTTTATTAATTATAATACAAATTTTATTTAATGTAACTATTTTTTTACAATATATTTATATTTTTATATAAATTTATTTTATTCTATTATCTAAATAATTAATTGAAACAAAAAAATCTGCAATAGATATTTATTTCTATTACAGATTTTTATTTTTTTTATTAAATATAAAGCTATTCGATCATTTAACATATACAAATATACTACAAACTTACAAGGTTCTCAAACAGCCTGAGCGGAGCGAAGTCAGGGGTTTGGGTTTTAGTATACTACAAACTTACAAGGTTCTCAAACTCCAAATCAGGTTATCACCGAACTTTAACATACTGGTGGGTATGGTGTAAGTTTGCAATACTTACATATAAAACATTATATTACATAAATCTTTGTAGTATACTATAACATTTTCATATTATATATTATCACAAAAATATAAAAATATCAAATTATTTTAATATTTGATATGGTTTTTACAACTTTGACTTTAACTCATCAATTTTTTCCTTTGAAAGCCCCGTTACTTCCATAATAGTAGCTATATCCATACTCTTTTTCAACATATTTATAGCTGTTTTTTCAACACCTACTGTAATACCTTTTTCTATGCCCTTTTCTATACCTTGCTCTATACCCTTTTCTATGCCTTGCTCTATACCTTTTTCTATACCTTCTTCATATATACCCATACTTAAATTACACATATCTATAACCTCCTTCTCTATATTTTTAGAAATATTATAGTCGAAGTCTTCTTTTAATATCCTTTGTTTTTCTTCTATAAGCATATCATTTCTTAAAAGTATTCTAAGGAATTTTAATAAATTATTATCACTCTGACTTTTTCCCAATAATACCATAACTACTTTTATTAAATCATAGTTTTTTACTTCTTCTTTAAAATTGTCTACTATAAAAGACTTTTTTATGAAAATTTTTCTACTTAAGTATAAAATTTAATAATTTTATTTCTCTTTTTTAGTATCTACTTTATTGACCATAATCCAATCTAATAGATAGTCTTTCATAACAAAAAAGAGCAACCGCTTTAACAGCTACTCTTAGGAAGTTATTTAATAACAATCTTCATATGCAATTATAATATTTTTGACCCACCTCATAACACTTAATTGCTTATTATCTACTGTATTGGGCATAGGATTTAAAATTGACTCCATTATTGGATCTATTTTTTCATCATAACCAACTTTTGTACAGATTACTGAAAAAATAGTGTCTATAAAATATGTCAGATACGCTAGATTTAAAGATATAAAGTAATCAAAATGAACACAATTTCCACTATACAAATAAAAATTATCTGTAATCAGTTCTTCAACTTCCAAATTGTAAATTTGAAATAATTTTTCTTTGCTTTCACCAAACACCAAACATGTTGCACCATTATGGATTATTGAATTACGAGTTTTGCGAATGCTTTGAAACCATTTATTGTTTAGTATTGTGCGTCTCTCATCATCAATCAAACTCTTTAAATAATCAAGTTTCATGTTATACCTTTCATTGGAAGATATTTTTTTCCTATTTTTTTTAACTTTTTTATCAGAATATTTTACAATCATATCAAGAATTTTTAACATATATTCAATGATAACCCTATACTTAGTAATTATATATTCAATATAGATGGCTATAGTTTCTCTTTCATTATCTGAAAGATTTTTCTTTTCTTGATTTTTATATAAAGAGTAAATTGAGTCAATATTTTGTACAGATAAAAATATTTTCTCCATATCCTGTCTTATAGCTTTTAAATAATTATTCATATCATAAATTTGCATATTTGATAAACTAAATTTATTACAGAGTTGCATTTTATAAGTTAATAGGGTTGGAATATTCTTTTCATTGTAATTATTGTAGAACCATTTCAATCTGTTGATATCATTAATATTCGCCTTTGAAATATTAATCATGTATTTTACCTTCTCTCCTAAGTTAATTAAACACAATGATAACAATTTGAAGATAGATTTTAATTTAATTTACACCCAAATACTTATCATAGTAGGTAATACGAATATTATTTCGTTTATTGTATATCGTATTCACTACTAAGTTCAGCATCTAATTCAAAATATATTTTTCATAGGTATATTATTAAATAAGAAACTCCATATTGAATTGCTACCGAAAATATTGTTCATAATCTGCTCTGTCTTGTAATTTATTGTTTTTTTATCCATTAAAATCGGAAGAAAAAAATATACAATTAATTAAATTCTTTTACAAAAATATAGATGTTTTTTAGAAATTAAATTTCTTTCTCTTTTTCTTTAAGTATTTGATTAAGTCTGCGAATTTCATGTAAAGAATCACTTTTATATATTTTATTAGTGTTATTTTTATATTGACATTTCTTCATCATATTTTTTAGCTCATTCAAGAATAATGCTTTTAAAAGCATTATATTTAACAGTTAATTGAGATGTTGAATTGTCATAATAATTTAATAATTAATTTTAAATAATAGAATTATATTAAGTTATAACATTAATTGAATTATTTTATATTATCCTATAAAAATATACTTTAAAATAAAATATCTTATAAAAACATATATTTTAAAAAATATAGCTTTTTCAAAAGATATTCAAAAGATATTCAAATGATATTATACTAATCTAAAATATTAATTTTTTCTAAAAAACTTTACTTATCTTTTAAAAAATATAGCTTTTCAAATGATATTCAAAAGATATTCAAATGATATTATACTAATCTAAAATATTAATTTTTTCTAAAAAACTTTACTTATCTTTTAAAAAATATAGCTTTTCAAAAGATATTCAAAAGATATTATGGTAATATAAACATCAATTTTTTAAAATTTCAATTATCTTTTAAAACTATCTAATTTTTAAAATATATCGAAATGATAATCTTAAAGAATATGTTTTTTTAATATATCCATTACCATTTGTAGTTGTGTTAAAAATTCTGTACTTTCAATACAAATCATATATTTAGTTGAAGGACCTTTACCTATTTTAGTAATTAATTTCTGTTGTTCTAATACAGAAATTGCATTTCTAACACGATAATCGGTGTAACCCAATGCAGCTTTAATTGAAGTAACCGAATGTGCTTCATTACTTTTAGCAATAAATTTTAAAACACTTTTTTCTTCTGTTGATAAATTTGGGTATGAATCAATCAAATCAATGTTCCATACTTTTATTTCGGTTTTTTCAATATTTGTAAAAATTTCTGGTCGTTTATATTCATTTTTTATAGCGGTCTTATAAATTAAAGGTCCACCAAAACCTTGTCGTTCTGATACACCTAATAATCTAAATAATTTCATTATTATTTCATTTCTTGGTCTAGAATCTCCACCTATCAAAAATTGTTCCTTTGTCACTAACATTTTTCCTGGATTTAAAAAAACAAACCAACCATCATATACATCAATTTTAGTTGATGGAAAACCTTGAATATAGTCTGCATGTGCTAAACAATTTACAAGACATTCTCTAATCGTCTCATCAAAATCAGATACTGGCACTCTCTGTTGATTTTCATCAAGTTTAAAGGATTCCCTTAAAATCACCTTCATTTTCTCGTATACAATATTATAAAAATTATATATATTCATTTCATAATCACTTGGCTCATCATCTGAAACACGATCTATCCATCTTTCATTATTACCTATACGATTAAAAAAATCTAAATGGTAATGAGGAAAAAGCTCTTTAATAGAGTTATATTTTCCTAAAAATAATACTGTTCCCTTTCTTATTTTTAAATCTCCTGAAATTCGATCTTTATAACATCCTCCAATTTCAATTAAAAAATCCATATTTTCCATTTCAATGTATTTCTTTTTAGGAAATCGCTTATTTACTCTTTCTTTATAAGTAATAAGAGAATCTATATCTATATCTTCTATAGTGAAGTTTTCTGCTGGTAAACTATCCTGTCCTGGTTGTGCATTCCTAATAAAAGAAAATAGTTCTCCATTACTAACTTTCCTGTCTCCATCACCTGTACGAATCCAAGAATTTTCTAGTTTTCCGCCTATATAAACAGGTTTCATATTTTCTGGCGCTTCCTTTACATGTATTATTATTATAGTCTTTCCATCAATAGTATATGTATTTACATCCTCATTATTAATATTTTTATAACTTACTTTATTACTATTTGAGAGTTGATCCCATAAACTTGTTAATGTTTTCTCCACATTTCCAACACCAACAATTTCATTAATCGGATTACCTTCTACTATCCCCAAAATTATCAATCCACCACTTGTATTTGAAAAATATGAATAACTTTCCCAAAATGAGTTTGGTAATTCATTAGCTTTTTTTAATTCAATATAATATTTCTCATGTATATTAAGTAATATATCTTTTAGTTCTTCAACATTATTGATTTTCAAAATTTCTTTCATAGTAATTCTCCCTAATTATAGACTTAAATCTTCTACATCTATATTATATTTCTATATCCTTTTCTTCGCAATAATATGACAAAAAATTATATGACAAAAAATTCATTATCACTATTTTCTTTTCTCTTAATTAATAATCTTCTTTTACCATAAACACACTCTCTTAAATCTTGTTTCCATGCTTATACTTATCTTCATTTTTGTAGAGTTAATTAATTTATAAAATTCTTTACCATAATCTATTCTTTAAAATTTATATTCTTTCGATTACATAAAAAATCATATTTGAGGTTATTTATAAAATCAAATTTATTTTAAAAAAATATTAATTATCTACAAAATATATTCTTGCAAATCATTTTTATTGATGATATACAAATTTTTATAGTATCTGTTTCTATTTTTCAGCTTGCTGTATCTCCATATCTATACCACTTTTTTTCAATAACTGACTGAAGTTTATCACACTCACAGCTCAAAGCACATTTCAAACTATACTTTCTATTATTTTTTATCACTTCAGATTTTTTTGTTATTCTTCTTTTTCTCTCTATATATAAGTATAATCTAAAAAATCCAATATATTTCTTGCAAAAAGATTCAACAACTTCATAAAATCAAAATCAATTATTATATTTGTTTCTTTTTTCTTTTTCTATTCTTTTTATAATATTATAGAATTCTTCTATTACCACCTAATTTAAATAATACACAATCACTTTTTTCTGAATAACATCATCTGCGTTTAATAACTTTACTCATACTCTTCTTTAGATATACTAATAACATAAGTTAACTCTCATTTATTTCATTTTCAAATATTAATTTTTGCATTATATATAAACCTCTTATTTCATTTTACAAAGTCATCTTTTCTGTAACTACTTTATTGACTATAGTCCACATTTTCCTCCACTACAACTCCATTCTGAAAGCATATCTCAATTTTATTTTCACTTACAGCAATCACGTTCCTTATTAACCTTCTTACAAGTGTATCATCATATTCTGACATATAAATATTTGTATTATCCATAAACTCCTGAGCATTATTTAGTTTATCTCTACCGCCTAAAGATTTTATCTTATTAGTTTCAAGCTCTTCAATACGTTGTGTTATCTCTTTACAAGCTTCTTCGTATTCCTCTGTGTTATTGTGTGCATTATCTTTTATTAGATTTACAAGTTGTTTTTCCAATTCTTTTATTTGTGAGTCATATTCTGTTGTTGTATCCTTTGAAATTACACTTATAACATTCTTTTTAAAATTTCCAATAAACTTATTTTTGTCCTGTATCTGTTTATTTATGGCATTCATAATAGCCTGCTGAAGAACTTTTTCATCATATGTAGGTGAGTTTTTGCAGTATTTTGTTCCATTTCTAAGTCTGTTTTCACATCTCCAAACAGCTTTTTTCTCACCATACTTTGACCAAACCTGTCTTCTGTAAGGTGTTCCACATTCCTTGCATATAAATATACTTGTTAAGGCATATTTACTGTTATATCGGCATTTTCTATCAGTTTCGGTTTTACTTGGTGCTTTATTTTTTGAATTAGCTCGTCTTTCCATTTCTTCCTGTACTCTATAAAACAATTCTCTTGGTATAATACCTTGGTGGCTATTTTCAGTATAATATTGATTAACCTCACCATTATTGGTTCTACGTTCTTTTGTAAGGAAATCTACTGTATATGTCTTTTGACATAGTGTATCTCCTATATATTTTTCATTACTTAAAATTCTTATGACAGAGGCAACACCCCAGTTTGTTTTACCTCGTATTGTCTTATAGCCTTTAGCCTTTTTCCTTCAGCTTTTTAGCTATGTTATTATAACTACTACCTTCCATAAACTCAGCGAATATAAATTTTACAATCTCAGCTTCTTCCTGTATTATTTCAAGCTGACCGTTTTTATTCCTTTTATATCCTAAAAGTCTGCTTACAAGGGTTTCTCCTGTTTCATATTTCCTTTTAAGTCCCCACCTTACGTTCTCGCTAATATTTCTGCTTTCTTCCTGAGCCTGACTACTAAGTATGGTTATAAGTAATTCTCCTGACGAATCTAATGTATTAATATTTTCTTTTTCAAAGTATACAGCTATATTTTT
>CALWWW010000056.1 GCA_944385365.1 uncultured Oscillospiraceae bacterium
GTTGAATTTGTAAAAAGGTGAAAAATTATTATGAATTTTTTAAAACAAGAAAATGAGTTTAAAGTTGGATGGTGCCTGATTTTCAATCAAGGTTGGCAAGTCATAATTATTGATGCAGATACAGGAAAATTATTTGTTCAGTGTGAGGAATGTCTTTCAATATGGGATAATCCTAGAGATTTAAAGATGCCGCAGAAGGCATTATCGAATAGTATTGATTTAATTGAAGATGTTCCCCCATATGAAAAAATAGCGAAGGAAGGGTGGGAACAATATTTGATAACAGAAGTACAGGAAAATAGATAGATGTAAGTAACTAAATATATTAAAGAAGGACAGCCAAGAAATCGACTGCCCTCTTTCTGTACTAACAGGTAGATAGATATCCTAGAAAAAGGCGATAAATCGGAATTTGAGTGTTATTCTTTTTTTAGAGACTTTATGAAGACAAAGAATAGAGAGGAATATCAAGGTGACGAATATATACAATGCAAAAGTTAATAAGTGGAAAGAAGAAAAAAATCTACAAAGATTATTAGCAATAGAATATGTAAAAGGCTATTGTATACAGAAAGGTCTTTCCCTTGAAAGGTTAAAAACACAGAGATTTGAATTATCTTATAATGAGTGTGGTTTTTTTCAACCAAGTGATATACCTGTTTTGGGGCTGGTGAATGATTATGAAACAATGCCAAAAGCAACATTGATTATAAGAAATGAAAATGGTCGTTTAATAATCATTGAAACAGAATACACAAAGCAATATTTGTCAAAGGAGGTAGAATGAATATTGAATGATTGGCTAAAAGTAATGAAAGAGTTATCTAAAAATAAATATTCAACGCAAGATTTAATCTGTCTTATCTGTGGCAAAAAAAGTATCAAATACATATATGTTGGAGATGTAACAACACATATTGGTTATTTGCCTATTTGGTGTACGAACTACAATATGGGTATACAAATAAGTAGAGTAAGTATCCCTCAAGACGCAAAAATGATAGAAATCACTGATTTGGAGTGTATAAAAAATACGATACCAAACTTTAAAAAAATTTGATAAAAATCAAAGATAATAAAAAAGTAAGATACTACCAAATTTGTATAGACAATTAGTGCATTGAACTTTGATAATGGTTAGTCTACAAAAGTACATAATATGAAACTGGAGATTTAATGGAATGTTTATGAATTATGAAAATATCAAAAAAAGAAAAATAAATTTTGGAAATTAACAATGGGAATGTTTTATATATCTTATAAACTATATAAGTGCAGATTTGAGAAAAAATCATACTATATATCTAAAAAAACTTAAGCTGATTATATTCCAATATTAATAAAAATTTCTAAAAATCCCGTAAGAATAGTAAAAATTATTAAAAAATTTACAAGAAAGATAAATAAAAAAACAAATGAAAGAAGGTATTATTATGAAAGAATATAAGCTATATGAATTAGTTAATAAATATCATATTGATACAGATTTAAGATGTTCAGAAGCGATGTTTAAAGCCTGTAATGAATATTATGACCTTAATCTTAGTGAGGAAACTCGAAAAATGTTTTCGGTTATGGGATTAGGAATGCAAACAGAACAGTCATGTTGTGGTGCTTTTACTGTAGCTGTTGGAATAATTGGCTTGCTAACAACTAAAGATGACCATATCAATATTGATAATATAGATGGTTATCAAATGATTAAAGAATTAACCGATTTTATGTTAGAAAAATGTTGTACTCTATATTGTTCAGAATTACAGAAGTTAGTATTTAAAATTTATGAAAATCCATTTAATACAATTGTTTAAATAATTGCAAAAAAATTAGAAGAAATATTGGATTGTTATGGATATGGCACAGGCTTAAAAGATGTCAACTCTTTTTTCTGATATAATATAAAATAATATATTTGGATTATAGTTAATAAAAAAGTAGACACAAAAAAAGAAATAAAATTATTAAAATTTATAATTAATCAGAAAAAATTTTATAAAAAATCTTTCTTTTTCATTATGCAAAAGTATATTGTTTGTTATTTTATATAAAAAAGGAGGAAAAAAGATGAAAACTTTGCAATCAGGAAAGCTAATTTTAGATGGAATTATATTTATATTAGACGATTGTAGTGATACTAAATTTTTTATTTTTGATAGTGATGAAAAAGAGGGAACAATAGCAATCTGCTTTGATATATTGTTTCAAAGCAAAGAATATAAAAATGAAACTATTGTACCATTTCTTTCAATTCAAAAACATGAAACAGGAAAATTAAATATTGAGGAATTGATAGGATGTAAGTACATAGTTGAAAATATTGAAGATGTAGTTGTTAGAGAAGATACTCTTTGTATTTATGAACATGAGCCAATGGAGAAATATTCTTTTACAATTATTGAAATTTTGGATAGTTTGGTTCATATTCAATTAGAAGGAGTAGCTATTATAGATGGATATGCTGATTCATATGAAATAGCTGATTTCTTTGGAGATGTTTGGCTACGTTATAAATGATATTAGTAGAAGGAAAGTAGAGAGTCTTAGATAGAAATTCTTTTTAACAAAGACTAAATAACGATTATAATCAGATTTAGTATAAGAATATGAACAAATTATACCTTTTATTAACAAGATAAAAGGATTATGTGTTATATCAAAAAATTTATATACACATCAAAATTTAATTGATGCTATATGTTGGAGTATAAATATTCAATGGATATTAATATTTTGAAGTTTATTCAAAGTGCTTATAAATTATTATTTTGTTTAGTATTCTTAATATATATTATATAGGGGTTGTAATTATGAAGAAATATGAAATTTTAACAAAATATTTGTTGCATATAAAGGAAGATAATTTTGCATATTGGACAAAAGCTAAAACTACCAAAGAAGACAGTTTGATACTTTCTTATCCTATATACTCTGATATGGTAAATCAATTTATAAACGATGTATATAAATTTGAAAAACTTAATCCTAATATGAAATTAAATGAATATAGGAAAATTTTAGAACATAATAATATTAAAAATTTATAAGAAGTTAATCTTATTGACTTAGATGGTCAGTGTATTGTAGCAATGATTATGTGTGTAATACGTCAAGAACGATTTGGTGATGGTGTTATTTTCTATTATTTTAAACATGGTATAATAGAAAAGTGGTTGCAGAGATTATATGAAATTGATAACCTCTAAATTTAAGATTGTTTATAAAATTAATGTGGATAAATTGTATATATAAAGAAGAAATCGAATTTAAAAATTGACTAATATCTGTAATGAAAACTAGAATAGAAGGAGTATTTGAGTCAATAAATAATATGGAAGGAATAGAGAATATTAATGATATTTTATGAAATTTTAAAATCTGAAATTACTATAGCAGCAAGAAACATAGTATTGGATTTATTAAATAACAAAGAACATTTTTATTATATAACACTTGTTACAAGTGGTTTAGCAAATACACCTTGTATATCCGCATGGTCACTGGAAGCATTAGAAAGAAAATGTGGAAATGATAAAGAAGATGCTGAAATGCTAAAGTGGTCTTATGCTGACTCTCCATATTGCGGCTGGAAACAAGAATACTTTGACAAAGTATCTAAATTATTATGTGATAGAGGAAATATATGGGAATTAGATGATATAGAATTTGAGAAAGAATATAATTTAAGATTGTTTGCGATGGAAGAAGCTATGAAAGAATTAGACAAAGAAGGAATATTTGCATTGAATCAAGATAGAAAAAATATTATAGTTCTTGTAGAAGTGATGCCACCGGATGGTACGAATACACAACGAGCTTATAGAATGAATAACAGCAATACAGAGATTTTTAACCAATGGATTACAGAAGCTGCAGAAGATATAGAATAAATATGTATATCTTTTTAATAAAATAGAGATATGGACTACATACTATTGTATGAAAATAGAATTTTTAAGCCTAAAAATCGTTTAAAAAACCCTTTAAAAACGTTGATTTTTCAAACTTTTATACTATGTCATCATGTTTGACTACTCATTTCATAATAACGATATAAATATATAGAAAAAAATTAGATAAAAAATCGGTTTTGAGCGATGTGAATTTAAAATCACATCGCTTTTTCTGTACCTTAAAATATATGTCAAAATTTAATAAATCCATATACCATTTTTTTAAAAATATTTAATAAAGTATGATAAAAAAATAACAATTATAATAATAAGTGATTATTGTATACTCGTACTATAAAAGGAAGATAAGTAACTAAAATTTATTTTATGGCAGTACAAATATATGTATCCACTATTTTTGTTTTTGTATAAAGCTTTTATAATATAATATATTTAGTTTAAGTAATTTTAATATAATATAAATTTTTATATTGTATTTAAATTAAGTTTAGATTAGATTAATATATAAAGAATATATAAAATACATTTTTATGTTTATTATTATAAAGTTTAGTTTGTATATTTTTTATTTATTAATATAATCTTAATACCGTTTATATTTTTTTAATTTCATATAAACATAATAGAATATATGATATTATTATAATATATTTTATTTTTAAGGTGGTTAATTTAATGGACGACTTTAGACCTTCTCCGGAAGTATTTCTTAGAGAAATTAATATACAAGACAATAAAAATAGCATAGAGGGAAAATTAAAAATATTTTTTGGTTATGCAGCTGGTGTAGGTAAAACATATGCTATGCTTAAAGCTGCTCATCAGGCGAAAAAAGAGGGTATTGATGTTGTTGTAGGTTATGTTGAAAAACATCAACGTCCGGCAACACTTGCTCTTTTAAAAGGTCTTGAGATTATTCCGGAAAAAGAATATAAATATAAGGGAATTACACTTAAAGAATTTGATATTGATAAGGCATTAGAAAGAAATCCTAAACTTATACTTATTGACGAACTTGCACATACAAATGCAGAAGGTAGCCGACATAAAAAAAGATATCAAGATATTAAAGAGCTTCTTAGAGCAGGCATAGATGTTTATACAACTGTTAATGTCCAACATATAGAGTCTTTAAATGATGTTGTTGAGGCAATTACAGGTATTGCAGTTAATGAAAGAATACCAGATTATGTGTTTGATTATGCTGATAAAGTTTCTGTTGTGGATATAGAGCCGGAAGACCTTATAGAACGACTTAAAGAGGGAAAAGTATATAAAGAGATACAAGCTCAAAGAGCTTTAGGCAATTTCTTTACAAAAGAAAATCTTGCAGCATTAAGAGAGATTGCATTAAGACGAACAGCAGACCGTCTTAATCGTACTGCTGTTAATGAAGGACACGAAAATGCTGTAAAGGCAAAAGAACATATTTTGATTTGTATTTCAAGTTCGCCATCAAATGAAAGAGTTATAAGAACAGCTGCTCGTATGGCAGAAGCTTTTCATAGTAAATTTACAGCTCTTTTTGTAGAAACTGTAGAGTCAAAAGAATTACAAGGAGATAATTTAAAAAGATTACGAAAAAATATACATCTTGCAGAACAGCTTGGAGCTGAAATAACAACTGTTTATGGTGATGATATGGCTTTACAAATTGCGGAATATGCAAAAATAAGTGGTGTTACAAAAATAGTAATGGGACGTACAAATCATAAAACTGGTGTTGTATTTCATAAAAAAAATCTTGCAGACAAACTTATTGAATGTATTGGAAATATTGATATTTATATAATACCTGATAATCAGCCTCTGTATAAACCTAAAAAAATGAGTGTTAAAAAGGAAACTTTTTCATTCAGTTGGATTGATATAGGTAAGATGCTTATTGTTTTAGTTATTTCTACATTAACATGTTTGATTTTTGCAAAATATAATGTAAGTGAGGCTAATATTATAACTGTTTATATACTTGGTGTTCTTATAACTGCTGTATGGACAAATGGTCAGATGTATGGTGCAATAAGCTCATTTTTAGGTGTTCTTACATTTAACTTTTTCTTTACAGACCCTAAATTTACATTTAATGCGATAGACCCTTCATATCCTATAACATTTTTTATAATGCTTATGTCAAGTATTATATCAAGTTCACTTGCAATAAAGGTAAAAAAACAGGCTAAACTTTCAGCTCAGAAAGCATATTATACAGAAATATTACTTGGTACAAACCAAAAATTGCAAAAAGGTAGAACTGAGGAAGAAATACTTAAAATTGCAGCAGGTCAAGTAAGTCTTTTATTAAACAGACCTGTTTTGTACTGTCTTTCTCCTAAATGTAATAAAATAAAGTTTAATATTTTTGATAACAGTGAGAAAAATGTTATTAACGATTATACAACATTAGAGGAATATGGTGTTGCAGAATGGGTTCTTAAAAATAATAAGCACGCAGGAGCCTCAACAAACACATTACCTAATGCAAAATGTCTATATCTTGCAGTAAGAGGTGCAAGTGGTGTTTTAGGTATAATAGGAATACCTTGTGACAAGTATCCATTACTTGATAGTTTTGAAAAAAATCTTATGATTGCAATAATAAATGAATGTGGTATAGTTCTTGAAAAGAAACATATAAGCGATGAAAAATATGCTATGGAAATGGAGGCAAAACAAGAAAAATTACGTGCCAATCTTCTAAGAGCAATTTCTCACGATTTAAGAACACCTCTTACAAGTATAAGTGGGAATGCTCTTATGCTTATGGAAAATAATAAATATTTTGATGATAATAAAAAGAATGAAATTTATACAGTAATATATGATGATGCTATGTGGCTAGTAAATCTAACAGAAAATTTACTTTCCATTACTCGTATTGAAAATGGTACTATAAATATTAATTTACAGCCGGAACTTATTGAAGAAGTATTCCAAGAAGCACTTAAACATATAGATAGAAATAAAGTAAATCATACTATAAAAGTAGATATTGATGATGAATTTATTATGGCATATATGGATGCAAGGCTTATAATACAAGTTATTATAAATATTGTGAACAATGCTATAAAATATACATTTGATGGTTCTGAAATAATTTTAAGTGCAAAACGTATTGGAGATACAGTATCTATTAAAATAAGTGATAATGGTAATGGTATAAGTGACCAATCAAAAGAACATATTTTTGATATGTTCTATACAGCGTCACAAGGAAAGGCTGACAGCAGGAGAGGGCTTGGGCTTGGACTTTCACTGTGTCGTTCTATAATTCTTGCACATAAAGGTAAAATTGATGTGTATGATAATATTCCTAATGGTACAGTATTTGAATTTACATTAAAATTAGTGGAGGTAAATACAGATGTATAAACAAAAAATACTTATTATAGAAGATGACCCTGCAATAAGCAATTTAATAAAAACCACTCTTGAAACTCAAAATTATCAATACCATACAGCAAAAACAGGTTCGGAGGCTATTATTGATGCCGTTTCTTATAATCCAGATGCAATAATTTTAGACCTGGGACTTCCAGATATGGATGGAGTAACGATTATTAATAAGGTTAGAAGTTGGACAAATACACCTATAATTGTTGTAAGTGCAAGAAGTGAAGACCAAGATAAGGTAGAGGCTCTTGATGCAGGTGCAGATGATTATATTACAAAGCCTTTCAGTATTGATGAATTTCTTGCAAGGCTTAGAGTTGCTTTAAGAAGAAAAAATAGTGAAGGTGAAAAAAGTGATACAAATAATAGTGTGTATGTAAACGGCGGTCTTAAAATTGACTATGTGGCAGGATGTGTATACGTTGATGAAAATGAAATACATCTTACACCAATTGAATATAAACTTCTTTGTCTTCTTGCTAAAAACACAGGTAAGGTTCTTACACATAATTACATACTTAAAGAAGTTTGGGGAAGTGTTATTGCATCTGATACACCTTCTTTAAGGGTATTTATGGCAACATTAAGAAAGAAAATAGAAAAAGACACTTCAAATCCACAGTATATACAAACTCATATTAGTGTTGGATATCGTATGATAAAAGTTTGATTTTTAAAAAACAGGCTACAAATTTATTTTTGTAGTCTGTTTTTTTGTATTAATAAATATTTATACTATCTTAATATAGTATTAAAAACGTTAACAGCACTTTCATAACATGTATGCTATATTTACTATACAAAATAAAGAAAGGGAGTAGATATTATATATGGTTGACTTAATAATGATTTTAATATTATTGGTTTCTTTTGTATCTATAAGGTTTTTAATAAATTGGTGTCAAAAGCAAATTAATTCTTTTGATTAATAGTAGGAGGTAATTATTATGATAGCACTTGGATTAATAGCATTGGTATTAATAATATATCTTATATATGCATTAATAAATCCCGAGAAGTTTTAAAATAAAATTAGGAGGAGTAAATTATGATACAGATTATAGTGATATTAATACTTTTTCTTATTATTGCTATACCTGTTGGAAATTATATGTATAAAGTAACTTCTGGTAAGAAAATAAAAGGTGATTTTATTTTTGATAAGGTAGATGAAGCTATATACAAAGTATGTGGTATTAATAAGGAAAAAGAAATGAATTGGAAAGAGTATGCAATAGCTCTTTTTATGACAAACGCAATTATGATACTTATAGGATATTTGATACTTCGTATTCAGAGTCTTCCTATATTTAATCCAAATGGCATAGAGAGTATGGAGTCTTCTCTTGCTTTTAATATAATCATAAGTTTTATCACAAACACAAATCTTCAGCATTATTCTGGTGAAACAGGTTTATCATATTTCTCACAGATGATAGTAATTACATTTATGATGTTTGTTTCAGCTGGTAGTGGTTATGCTGCTTGTGTTGGATTAATACGAGGTTTTGCAGGAAAAACGAAAGAAAATATGGGTAACTTCTACTGTGACCTTGTAAGAATTACAACAAGAATTTTAATACCTTTTTCAATAGTAGGAGGTCTTTTACTTATTTGGCAGGGAGTACCACAAAATCTTTTAGAAAATATTGAAGTACAAACACTTGAAGGTACATATCAGACAATAGCAACAGGTCCTGTTGCATCTTTGGAAATAATTAAACATCTTGGTACAAATGGTGGCGGTTTCTTTGGTGCAAATTCATCAACACCTATGGAAAACCCTACAATACTTTCAAATCTTATAGAACTTTATTCTATGATGATTTTACCAGCAGCTTGTGTTATTACATTTGGTAAAATGGTATCTGATACAAGAAAAAATAAAGTTAAAGATAATATAAAAGAAAAATTATTTGGACGTGAAGGATTTACAATATTTGTTGCAATGAGTATACTTTTTGTTCTTGGTATTGCTCTTTGCTATTGGGCAGAAAGTCAGGGAAATCCAATACTTTCACAGTTAGGTTTTAATCAAGAAATGGGAAGTATGGAAGGTAAAGAAATGAGATTTGGTATTGCACAATCTACTCTCTTTACAACAACAACAACTTCATTTACAACAGGTACAGTTAATAATATGCACGATACACTTACACCACTTGGTGGACTTGTTCCTCTTCTTCATATGATGCTTAATGTGGTATTTGGAGGAAAAGGTGTAGGTCTTATGAATATGATTATGTATGTAATACTTGCAGTGTTCATTTGTGGTCTTATGATTGGTCGTACACCTGAATATCTCAGCAAAAAAATCGAAGGTAAAGAAATGAAACTTGTGGCTTTAAGTATTATTATACACCCATTACTTATTCTTGGATTTTCTGCCCTTGCTGTAAGTACAGAATCTGGTCTTGCTGGTGTCACAAACCCAGGATATCATGGACTTTCACAGATACTTTATGAATTTGCTTCATCAGCAGCAAATAATGGTTCAGGTTTTGAAGGTCTTGCAGATAACTCATTATTCTGGAATATTACAACAGGTCTTGTAATGTTCTTCGGAAGATATATACCAATTGTAATTCAACTTGCCGTTGCTGGTTCTCTTATGAATAAGAACTTTGTAAACGAATCAGCAGGAACACTTAGAACAGATATAATAGGCTTTGCAATAACACTTGTTGTGGTTGTATATATATTTGCAGCACTTACATTTCTTCCTGCTCTTGCTTTAGGACCTATTGCTGAATATTTAACAATTTTAAGTTAAGGAGGGGCTATATATGAGCCGTAAAAATAAATCAAAAACAATAACTCCCGATATTCTGCAAGATGCAGTTAGGGGTGCTTTTATAAAATTAAACCCAATGTATATGATTAAAAATCCTGTAATGTTCATTGTTGAAGTAGGTTTTTTTATAACACTTGTACTTTCCGTATTTCCTAATATTTTCGGTGATACAGTCCTGCTATGTTTGTCAATAGTATATTTATTAGTTTTTTATTCACAAAAAATGAACATCAAAATAAAAGCC
>CALWWW010000057.1 GCA_944385365.1 uncultured Oscillospiraceae bacterium
ATTCCGCACGGCGGCACACGCAGGTGCCGCCCTACATACACAGACGAACTGCCGACATGGGACGTAGGGCGGGACCTGTGTGTCCCGCCGCCGGTATGCACCGAAAACAATATGACCGGGTGATTGGTTCCGACCGCGTAGGGCGGGGGCTTGCCCCCGCCGCCGGTACGCATTCGCCGGGGTGCGGTGGGGGACCGTCCCACATTCCGCACGGCGGCACACGCAGGTGCCGCCCTACAAATACCAACGGAATGCCCATATGTTCCGCCGCCGGTACGGGTTTGCCCCGGTGCGATGGGGGCGCGTCAGGGATGCCGCGCCCTACGTCGGGACTTCGCGTTCCTCCCAATCATTCCACACACAAACAATTCTGGCCCCGGATTCCCATGGAATCCGGGGCCATTGAACATGTTATCCGCTTGCTAATTCTTTTCGCTCATGGCATAGCCGCTCTTGCCGTGGCCCTTGACGGTATATAACGCTTCGTCGGCCCGTTTGAACACGTCGGCATATTTATCGCCCTTGACGCTGCGGCATCCGCCGATACTCACCGACAGCGCACCCAGGGGGTACTGCTGGGACAGTTTGCCGATTTGATGAATCAATTCCTGGGACTTGAGCCGCAGAATGGAATCGGGCAGCTCACAATCCACATAGACGATAAATTCATCGCCGCCGAACCGGCCGATATAATCCGTCTTCCGGAACGTATGCTCCAGCAGACTGGCCACCTGCCGCAGCACCAGATCGCCGTTATCGTGGCCGTAATTATCGTTGATGCTCTTGAAATTATCCAGGTCGATGACCAACAGCACGCCTTCGCTCTTGCGCATTTTCCGGCGGACGCACTTTGTAAAATACGACTTATTCAGCAGACCCGTGAGAACGTCCTGGTTATGTTTCTTCTTACTCAGCTCATTCTTGATGAGGAAGATCATCACAATGGCCACGTTTAGAATATTCAGCCGCAGGCCCACATCCATCAGGAACATATGTCTCGACGAAACCAGGTTCTCACTGGGAATGGCCACCACCACTTTCCAGCCGTTGTTCAGGCAGGACAGATACAGATTGTAATTCTCCGCTTCCGCCTGCTGGTACTGAATCGAATGGGTACCCGCCGGGCAATCCAATTCCATGTACTCCGATGCGGGCAGGTCGATCAGATAGGGCCGCCCCATGGCATAGGCAAGCATATTCTGCGTATCATAGAGAAAAATACTGTAATCCTCCGGCAGCTCCGTAAACCCAATCCAGTCGCCGCTGCTGAGGTACACATCCAGGGCGATGACGTCGCGGGAATCATCAAAGGAATGGGAGATGGTAAACACGTATTGCCCGGTAACCACGTCCTTATAGAGATCGGAAAATACAACGGTACCCGGTTCGGCGTCAGCGACGTCATAATACCACGATTTTTCCGTATAATCATAGGTACTGGCGCCGTCCCATGGGTTGGCCGCTACCAGAGTATCGTCGATGACCGCATAATAATTCAGCACATTGCTGCCGAATTTGACCTGGATTTTATCACAATACTCCTTCAGCCACTGCTGCAATTCCTCGTTGGAGGCGTCGGCAGCGTTCATATCCCGCAGATACTGGCCCGCCAGCTCCACGGAAAAAACATAGTCATCCAACTGTATGTCAATTTTTTCCACATAGGATTGGGCTAAAAATTGGCCCGTCTGGGCCGTCTTATCCAGAAAAATACGCCGGGTCTCCAATATGAAATATCCAAACAGGAATTCCACAATAAGAAAAACCGAAATATAGCAAATCAACCCCATATTTCTCTTCATATCGGTGCGAAGTTCCCTCCGTATTACAGTCTTTCGTGACCGGTCCCCTCTGTATCGGAAAAAACTGCTGTGCTCAATCCGAAAAGGGTCTCAGATGGGGCACAGCAGTCCTCTGCGATACACGGCGAAACACGTAATTTTCCCATTGGCCGCCGTTTCCCCGGCAGCCGTGTTCCTTATGTCTTATTTTCCCTGCTGTGACAGCATTTGTCAAACAGAATTTTTCAGGCCGGATCAGGTTTCAATGGTGATATGGTCGGTGCCGTGGGCTTCAAATTCTGCGATATAATCGTCCATCCGGCTGACCAATTCCTCGTAGTTGTCGGAGGATACCTCCACATAGCCCATATCCCGGCGGGCCAGTTCTTCCGCCAGAATCTCAAAAAACACCGTATCTTCATAATCCATGATGGCCTCGTGGATGCCGCCGTCGGCAAAGGCATGGGACGGTATATCCTCGCCCTTCCATCGCTCCACCAGGGAATCCATGCCGTTGGTCCGGCACAATCCGAACAGCTTGCTCTCCACCTGATCGTAGTCTTCAAACCGGTCGTCTCCTCGGGTGGAGTTGAGGATCCAGTTGCCGATGTACACCAGGTCCAGCAGCCGCCGGAACTCCTTCGTTGTCAGCTCGATGTTCATTGCACAGGCCCTCCCTTCGCGCTTTGGTCTTTCTCTCTCCATTATATACGGCCCTGTGGGGAATTTCCACTGTAAAAACAATTTCTTTTGTGAAAAATACCCTTGTCATTCGGCGCGTTTTAGAATATTATATACAAAGCATCGGTGCGTATGCAATGGGCATCGCCCGACCATCTCATCTGGAAAAGAGGATGAAACCTTGAAAAAACTCAGTGTTTGCGTACTGTTCGGCGGCGTCTCCCCGGAACATGAGGTGTCCCTCCGGTCTGCCGAGTCCGTGCTGCGCCATATGGACCCGGAGAAATACAACATCTTCCCCGTGGGCATCACCCGCGACGGCGACTGGGTCCTCTTCGGCGGCAAGGACTACTCCATGCTCCCCAAAAATACCTGGCTCGACTGCCCCGACAATCGCCGGGCCGCCATTTCCCCCGTCCGGGGCCAGGGCCTTTTGAGCTTTGAGGGCGACTGCGTGGTGCGCGAGCGCATCGACGTGGTATTCCCCGTCCTCCACGGCGAAAACGGCGAAGACGGCTCCATTCAGGGCCTGATGCAGCTGGCCGGTATCCCCTGTGTGGGACCCCTGGTGGCCGCTTCCGCCACCGCCATGGACAAGACGCTGACCAAACTGGTGGCCGATCATGTGGGCGTCCGGCAGGCCGCCTGGCATCTGGTGACCCGCCGGGAGCTCCAGCGGGACGCCGACAAGGTCCTGGACGCCGTGGAAGCCAAATTCGCCTATCCCGTCTTTGTGAAGCCCGCCGGTACCGGCTCCTCCGTGGGCGTCTCCAAGGCCAAAAACCGCGAAGCATTGCGGGAAGCTTTGGACAAGGCCGCCGCCTTTGACAAGAAAATTCTCGTGGAAGAGTTCATCGACGGCCGGGAAGTGGAAGTGGCCGTCCTGGGCAACGACACCCCCGCCGCCTCCACCTGCGGCGAAATCGACTCCGGCGTGGAATTTTATGATTACGAGGCCAAATATATCACCGATACGTCCACCCTCTATATCCCTGCCCGGATTTCCGAGGAAGCCGCCGAAACCGTTCGGGAAACGGCGGTACGGATTTACGAGGCGTTGGGCTGCCGGGGCCTGTCCCGTGTCGATTTCTTTGTGACCCGCGACGGCGAAGAGGTCATTTTCAACGAAATCAACACCCTGCCGGGCTTTACCTCCATCTCCATGTATCCCAAGCTGTTCGAGGCCAGCGGCATCGCCTACAGTGACCTCATCGACCAGCTGTTGCAGTTGGCTATGGAAGAATAAGGAAAAGAGGAATTATGACAAAAGATGTACTCATCGCCATTCGCGGCACCCAGCACACCGACGGCGAGGAACCGCAGGTTATCGAACTGACCACCGACGGCACGCTGACGGCGGAGGACGGTGTGGTAACCGTGTCCTACCGGGAATCGGAAATGACGGGTCTCGACGGTGTGATCACCACGTTCCGGGTGGAGAATGACCGGGTCATTCTCCAGCGGGACGGCGATTTGAACTCCACCATGACCTTTATCGAGGGGGAAAAAACGGAATCCCTCTATGATATGGGCTTCGGGGCCATGCTGCTGGGTGTGTCGTCCCGGCGGGTCCGCACCGACCTGACCGAAAAGGGCGGCAGCCTGTTCGTGGACTACGCCGTGGAGATCGAACACGTCCCGGTGGGCACCAATACGTATGAGATCACTGTTTGGGAGCCGTAAGGATGGCTTGTGCGGGGGCTTTGTGGGGCGCTGCCCCACACCCCGCAATTTTTTTGTAAAAAAATTGAGTAAAAACTTTTAATGGCCATGGAATCCAACGGATTCCATGGCCAGATGTTTTTTATGGGGGATAAGAAATTGGGGCCGTCAGGGATGCCGGCCCCTACGCTGTGGATGGACGGGGGTGCGGTGCGGCGGCGGGGGCAAGCCCCCGCCCTACGGGGTTGGAACGTATCGGCCTGTCCGGTGGTTTTTCGGCGCGTACCGGCGGCGGGACACACAGGTCCCGCCCTACGAGACCATACGAACCCTCTACCGGCAGGGCCGAGGGGCCTTTGGCCCTCTTACCGCAACAATGCGAAGCATGGATTGAGTGCGCTGCCGCACTTCTTCCAACCCACTGCACCAAACCACTATAAAACAACTCAAAATCCCCAAATTAAAAAGTTTTACTCGATTTTTTTCAAAAAATCGTGGGGTCCAGGGGCAAAGCCCCGGTCGCCCGTCGCAACGGGCGAAACTCCCGCGCCGCGCACGGCGCGAAATCCCTGCCCGGTTATTTGCGGTCAAAATAGGGGGACTTGCCGGAAACGCTCAGGGGAATGGCGATGACCATGGAACAGCCGGGCAGCAGGCCCAGGGCCAGGGCGGCCCGTCCGGCGGAGAACATCACGCGGCTGTCCACCCGGTTGTCGGCGGCAATGGCCGAGGCGGAACCGATGGCAATGCCCAAATCCATGGACGTATAGACACAGGCGGCACCGGCTTCGGCTGCGGCGGCACAATCGGGGAAGCCGCAGTATTGACACAGGCCGTTGAGCCCATGGGGAACGTTTTTCGCCCCAAGGAGGACCACCGCGCCGCTTTTGCGGACGTTGCCCGCGTCCCGGCGCAGAAATGCCGCGTTGTGAGCGTCGGACAGTTCCTCCATTTTGGCGGCCAGGGGTTCCAAATCGTCACCGGTGACGATGCAGGTGTCCAAATAGTCCTGGCCTTTCGTTTTGGGGGCCGTGCGGGCGGCGGCACACATGGCCTGGGCCGTGGTCAGAATGTGGGCCTGTTCGGCGTCATGGGATGAATACAGCATGATGGTCAAACCTCCTTGATTGTGTGTGGTGGGGGAGTGGGGGCGGTTGCAGGGAATGGTACCGGCGGCGGGGGCAAGCCCCCGCCCTACGGGTCGGAACGTATGGGCCCATCCGGTGGTTTTCAGTGCGTACCGGCGGCGGGACACATAGGTCCCGCCCTACGAACCGCACGGGCAGTCCGTTGATGTGTGTAGGGCGGCACCTGTGTGTGCCGCCGTGCGGAATGTGGGACGGTCCCCCACCGTACCGGGGCGAATGCGTACCGGCGGCGGGGGCAAGCCCCCGCCCTACGCGGTCGGAACGTAATGGGCCCACCCGGTGGTTTTTGGTGCG
>CALWWW010000058.1 GCA_944385365.1 uncultured Oscillospiraceae bacterium
CACACACAGGTGCCGCCCTACATTCCCGGATGGACTGTCGACGTGGTTCGTAGGGCGGGACCTGTGTGTCCCGCCGCTGGAATGCACCGCCCCATATGGATAAAACCGATTGGTTCCGACCGCGTAGGGCGGGGGCTTGCCCCCGCCGCCGGTATGGGCCATCGATCATAGTGGACGTAGGGGCCGGCATCCCTGACGGCCCCGGACGGGACGCGTCGGATTTTCCGATTTGCTCCCATGCGCCGGTAAATGGTATTTGCTGTCGCCGGGAGCTTCCAATGGTACCATATTCCCAGTCGGGAACTTGCCTATTTCCCGGAAATACGGACCGCCGCCCATTTTGACGAAAAATTAAATTTTGTTCCGGATACCATCGGAAATGATAAAATAACCTGAAAAGGAACTGGAAAAAGTGTCGATAAAAAATTGGGATATTCTGGTTTTTGATACTTGCAAAATATTGGTAATTATGGTAAATTATTGGTGTCGCAGGCATCGGAAACCCGGCGGCTTTTGTGGAGAATCAAAATTACCGACAGGAGAGGAACCAGATGGAACAACGTATCAAAGCACTGATCGCCGACGGAAGTGAGGAATTCTGTGAGCAAGTACGAACTGCCATGGAACGGGCCGGCGGCTTTCAACTCATCGGAACAGCCAGGGATGGACACAGAGCCGTGGCGATGCTGCGGGAGCAGACGCCGGATGTGCTGGTGTTGGATTTGGCGCTGCCCCTACTCGACGGCATGGCTGTATTGCAGGCGGTGGCGCAGATGGAGAAGCGCCCCATGATCCTGGTAACGTCCAGTTTTATCACCGAGTATGTGGCCAATGTGACTTCCACCATGGGGGTGTCGTATCTGATGCTCAAGCCCTGTGACGCGGCGGTGGTGGTGGACCGTCTGCGGGAGATGTGGCAGACGCGTCAGAAGCCCAAGGCCCCGGCGTCGTCCCTGGACCGGCTTTCCGCCGGACGGCAGGCCAGTGTGGAATCCATGGTCACCAATATCATCCATGAGATCGGCGTTCCGGCCCATATCAAAGGGTATCAGTATTTGCGGGAAGCCATTCTGATCGCCGTGGAGGATATGGAGGTCATCAACGCCATTACCAAGGTGCTCTATCCCCAGGTGGCCAAGGCGTTTTCCACCACGCCCAGCCGGGTGGAGCGGGCCATTCGCCACGCCATTGAGGTGGCATGGGACCGGGGCGACCTGGAGACGTTGCAGCGGTTTTTCGGATACACCGTATCCAATACCAAGGGGAAACCCACCAACAGCGAATTCATCGCCCTCATCGCGGACAAATTGCAGCTGCAGCTGAAAAACGCGCAGCTGCCCCAGAGCGTGTGAGGCAGGGGAAAGAGAAGGGGAAATGCAAATGAACAAGACACTGGTACGCACGGCCCTGACCACCGACCAGACCGGCCGGTCCGTACAGCTGGACTACTATCTGCTCAGCGAGTATACGGCGGGACTGGAGCAGTACGGCACGGAGGTGGTACTGCGGCGGGGCCGGGAGGATGAACGGTGTGCCGTGGGGTGCATTACGCCCCTGGCCTCGTCCATGACCCGCATCATCGGTCTGCTGGCCGAAGCCACGGTGACGCCCACGGGGCTGCGGGACGTACTGGAGGATATTTTGTAATGTTTCTGACGGGAATTCATGGGAAATAGTGGACACGGCAGGGGGAAATCTGTTATAATCTCTACCATAGTCAAACCGGGAGGTCAAAAGAGAGATGAAGTGTCCCTATTGCGGCTATCAGGAGAGCAAAGTGGTGGATTCCCGCCACAGTGACGATGGGCTGAGCATCCGCCGCCGCCGGGAGTGCCTGGAGTGCGGCAAGCGGTTTACCACCTATGAGACGGTGGAGTGTCTACCCATGGTGGTGGTGAAGAAGGACGGCAGCCGCCAGAGCTTCGACCGGAGCAAGATTCTGGGCGGAATGGTCCGGGCCTGTGAAAAGCGTCCCGTGTCCATGGCGGACCTGGAAGCGGCTGTGGATGCCATCGAACAGACCATTCAGAACTCTCTGGAACGGGAGGTCAGCACCGCCCAGATCGGGGAGCTGGTTATGGAGCGGTTAAAACCCCTGGACGAAGTGGCCTATGTGCGCTTCGCGTCGGTGTACCGCCAGTTCAAGGATATCAATACGTTTATGCAGGAGCTTAACAAAATTCTTGCGGAGAAATGACAACACAGTCCAAGAGAAACGCAGCTGGTCTGCCAATAGAAAACGAGAGCACGTTGAAATTTCCAACGTGCTCTCGTTTTCTATTCAGGATATTTGGGTATCGTATGTATGACTTCGTTTCCGTTCGCGGGATTCCGCTTGCGAAAAACGGTATTCTGTATCTGATGATGGTTAAATTGAAAGCATCGCTTGATTTTTCAGTGGGATTGCGCTAAAATAGCAAAGGAGGATTACTTCGTGAAACACGAAAAAATAGACGGAAAGGAGAGCACAATGGTTATTTTAGATGTCCGTCTGGATAATTTTTATGCTTTTAAAAACTTTCATATGAATTTAACCTACCCGAAAAAGATAGTGGGTTCCAGCATTAAGGATGAGCATTTGGCGGGGTATCCTAATTTCCGGTATAAAAAAGTCAATATCATAATGGGCGCCAACGCCTCCGGCAAGACCACCTTTGGCCATATGCTGCGGAGTATATTTAACTTTATTGTTAAAAAAAATTATGAGATGATCACAGACGTGATTTGCAATCGGGAGAAAAATGCTTTTTTCTCTCTGGATATGGCTTTTGACAGCAACACATTTTATCGTATCATGTGTAAAATTACGCCCTGTTCTGATGACCGGTATACGGCGGACAATGTGAAATTGGAAATCCGCAAAGTGAATATCACCTCTAAGGACAGCTATGAGTCCTGCGTCAAACGGCTGGAAGCTATGCCGTATACGCCGGAGAGCAACTATATGGATGAGTTGGAGAAAATCGAACCATTGGACTGGTTTTTTGAGTATCCCAAGGATACGGAGCGGATTCTAGGATTCCCGGACCTACGAAAAGAAAAACGTTTTCACCGTGTTTTGGAGAATATTTTAAAAGCACTGGACCCCTCTATTGAGTCGGTGGAAGTATCCAGGGACGTGGAGAACGCATACGTTATCCGGCTGCGGGATAAGGCGGTGATTCTCCAGGACGGGGAGCGGTTTACAACGGAGCTGCTGTCCAGCGGCACCAAAGCCGGCGTGGAGGTTGCCTGCGTTGTGTCGTCTATGCTCCAGGGAAACTATACGTTCTATTACTGTGACGAAAAATTCCCCTATATCCACAGTGATATTGAAAAGGCCGTTCTATCCCTGATGATTGACTGCATTCGCCCCAACAGCCAGCTGTTTTTCACTACGCATAATACCGATATATTGGATATGAATTTGCCCAAGCACTCGTTTTCCTTTTTTCGTAAGGATGTCAACGATGCGGAACACCCGATTCTCTGCGTAGAGGCCTCTGCGTTCCTGAAGCGCAGTACAGATTCTCTGAAAAATGCCATGGAGAACGACTTGTTCTCCTGCGCACCTGCGGTGGACCTCATTTATGCCATTGCGGACCTGGAAGAATAGGGGTGAGAACTGTGAAGAGCAGATATGTTCAGTACTATGTCGAGGGGGAAGATGAAGTAAAACTGCTCAATACCTTAAAAGGAAAGATGGGGTTAATTCGAGCGGGCAAGGTACAGAGGCTGAATGCGACGACCCACCTTCTGACCCCCGCCCGTCTGCGGACGCTCTCCCAGGATACCATGGTTGTGCTGATTTTTGACACGGATGCCGGGAATCCGGCAACGCTTCAAGAAAACCTGGACAGATTAAACCAATGTACATCGGTTTCCGAAATTGTCACCATTCCCCAGGTTCACAATTTGGAGGAAGAGCTGCTGCGCAGCTGCAGCAAAATCCATACCATCCAGGAGCTGCTGAACAGCAAGTCCCGGAGCGATTTTAAGCATGATCTCATCTGCGTTTCCAATCTGGACTGCAAATTGACAAAGCATGGGTTCCAAATCGCCAGATTTTGGAGTGAAACGCCCGCCGCTCCCTATCAGAACATCGAGAACCTGTCGGCAAAAATTAAACTGTAGAAGCAAACGATGCAAAACTGCCCGGCTCCCTGGGAGGAGCTGGGCAGTTTTGCCATTTGAATAGCGCGCTCTATTGCAAAATATCGATTTGACGCGGAAGTATGGACTAAAGGGGCAGCTGCTCCACATACGAAATGGCCTGCTTTTCCCGCCGGGCCTGGTAATAGGCGCAGTAGGGATTTTCGGCGTACCGTCCGCCGCCCAGGGACAGCCGCACCATGGTGCAGCCGCCTTTGCACAGGTCCCGATACTGGCACGTCCGGCAGAGCCCCTCCAGCTGGGTACAGTCGAATTTGCGGAATTCCGCGAACACCCGGTCATCGTTCCAGATTGCTTCCAGGGACCGCTGCCGGATGTTGGCCCGCAATCCCCGGTCACCTTCAAAGACCGCCATGGAGATGCCCAGAACGTTGCCGTCGCTGGTGATATGGGCCAGCCGCTTGCCGCCGATGCACCCGCGCCAGACCGGCAGCGCGTCGCTCTGCATGGCGTGTTTCCGGACCAAGGCGTCCTTTTGGGTGTAATATCCGATGCCGTCCGCCGGGAACACCCGGATGGGATACGATTGGGCCGTCTCATAGCAGAAGTCAATGAGCGGGCCCATTTGCCGGGGGTCCAGCACCGATTGGGGCCGCTGTTTCAGATTGCCCACCGGCACGCCTAATTGCAGCTGCCAGGCTTTTACGCCCAACCGCACCAATTCGTTCCGCAGCTGGGGCAGCCGGTCCAGATTGGTGCGCAGTACCGTGGTGATGACGGTCACCGGTATGTCCACGGCCTGGAGATATTGCAAGGCCCGCACAAACCGGTCGTAGCTGCCGGGCTGCCGGATTTGGTCGTGGACGTCCCGTGGACCGTCCACGCTGATGGCCGCCTGATGGAGACCGCTGTAACGCATTTGGCCCACCGTGGCCGCGTCCAGGGTCCAGCCGCTGGTGGTCAGCGACACCTGGATACCGCCGTCAGACAGGGCCCTGACGATCTCCGGCCAGTCCTCCCGGACCAGGGGTTCCCCGCCGGTGAGGCTCACAGACCGGACCCGCAGCGCGATCAGCTGCCGGACCAGAGAAAGGGCTTCGGTGTGGGTCAGTTCCGGCCCCACGGTGTCCTTTTTGGCACAGCAGTGGGCGCAGTTCAGGGGACAGCGGTCCGTAATGTCCCAGGAACACCGTTCCAGCTGATAAACAGATTGCTGCATCGTGTTGTTTCCCTCCTATACAATCCAATACCGTCAGAATGTTACCGTCTGTTCCACTGTGTAGCCATATCGGTCCTTTGCCGTCACGGTGGCCTGATGGATGGAGACCCCAATGGAAATGGTGGGGCTTTCTTCGGGGCGATACTCCCTCGTCTCTTCCCCCTCCACGGACACCTGGACGGAAACGGCGTTGGTGGTGGTCCAGGAGAACGCGACCTGACTGATGGGAACGGGGCCTTTCATGGTCACAATGCTGTCGGTGAGACCGTCGGACTGCCGCAGCAGCGCCGGAGACAGAAAGGCGTCGCCCACCGGCGGCAGCCCCATGGGAGCGGCACGGCGGTAGAGCCGATAGGCCTGGGCCTGGAGGGTGGGGCAGTGGAACTCGATCTGCCGGGTCACTTCCCGGCGGGAGGACATCTGATGGGCTATGAGGGTAAAGGTGCAGTCATCCTCTGTGTTCTGCTGAAAGCTTTTGGTCTCTTCCAGCTGTAGGAATTCTCCGGGAAACTCCCGAAGATATACGCGGCTGGTGTCCTGGGGAAAGGTCCGCCAATAGAGCGTCACAGATTCATGGGAAATGGAAACCAATTCAAACCGGTCGATGCAGGGCACCACAACGTCATAGGCGGCGGAATCGCCGTCTCCGGCCTGGTTGACCACGTTGAGGATATAACGTTCGTCGCTGACAGCCCGAACATCCCGCCGCCGGTCACTGTCGGGCAGCAGCTGGTGGTTGAGATACTGTTTACAGTCCAGGGCGTTTTCCAGTTCCCATTGGAGCTGGATGGTGTCGCGCAGATGGTACAATTCCGGCTGGGCCGTCAGGCTGAGAATGCGGGGGAGGTAAACCTTGCGGATGGGGAGATTGCGGCTGTAGTCCTGGTCGTATTTCAATAGAAAATAGAGGTTGGCTTCGCCGTACCGGTCCGACAGGTCAATGGACGAAAACCGGACCGTGATACAGTCCCCCGGCTGTAGGGTGAAATTGTTTTGAGGAAGAAACTTCCAGTAGGGGGCGTATCTGCCGCTGGTGATCCGCTGGATGGACCAGTTGGGCTGCTCCACCAGACTGGCCGTGATCAGCTGGGCCTGTTCCGGCGTGGTCAGGGAACCGGCCTCCCGGCCATAGTCGAACCGCACCATACACACCATGGCGTCGGTACCATCGGGCCAGGCTTCGTCCAAATCCGGCGCGTCTTCCACAGAAATCTGGTCGGCATTGCGCAGCGTCAGGGGCTGGGACCCGTTGTTGCGTAAAAAGAGGTCGAAACCGATGGTTTTTCCCATGGTGAAGACATGGCCGCTCAGGTCCAGGCCCAGGTCGTTAAAGTCGAATTGCAGCATCAATCACGATTCCTCCTTTTGCATGGCGATGTACCCCTCCAGGATGTGGGCTCGCCCCGTGGGCAGGAGCGGGGACGGTTCTTGCAGCTTCACGCCGTGCACCGGCACGCCGGGCCGGTCCCAATAGGAAAAGTCCCAGCCATCGGCCCCGCCGCCCGGCAGGGGAACCCGCGGCTCCGCCGGGTCCGCCAGAATGGGGGCGGCCCGGAACGCCGGACGGATGGCCTGGAGCTGCTTCTGATAGAACACCGGCGGCAGCGTCACGTCCAGCGCGGGCAGGAAGCCGGTCCGCAGGGTGATGACGCCGCTGGGGTCCAGCAGCAGCGTCAACAGGGTGGGCTCGTCCCGGAGACTGGTCTCCAGCTGGGTGTTATTGACCACATACGCTTTCCCCGAGTCGCCGAAGCGGGACCGGACCCGGTGGAATTGATGGTACATCTGTTTCGGGTCCGTACCGGTGTAGAAGCCTAAAAGCCCGTTCTGTTCCCGGTGGCCGTCCCCCAGCCGCAGGGGCAGGGGTTCCGTGTCGTAGGAGCAGGGCGGGTCGTCGTATCCCTGGGACACCAGCGCATTGCCCTGGCCCCGGATGGCCACGCTGGCCCGGCACAGGGCCAGAACCGTTCCAAAGCACAGTTGCCGGAAGGGGTCCGCGTGGTCCGGCAAGGCGTATTGCAGTTCCCATGCCAACGTGCCCAGCAGTTCGCTCAGGGCCGGGTTGTTGTCCCCCAGCAGCCCCTGGACAAAGCCCCGCAGATGGTCCGAGGGGATGTTCTCGGGGGCCTGGCCGTCGCCGGGCCGTCCCCGCCACACGGCGCCGGTTTTGGTCCACTGCACCATGCCCCAGAATTGACCGCTGTTGTCGTAGACCTGTAATCCCCGGTCAATGGCGTCGGCAATGACAAAGCCGAACACCGGCGAGGAGGAACGGTCCAGGGATTCCTCATCGGATGCATGGGAAAGCCATCGAAATTCCACCCGGGCAGGCTGGACCAGCCGGGGCCGCAGCAGGGCCGTGTTTTCCGCGTCCGCCCGCAGACTTTCGGCAATCTGCACCGGCGGGTCCGTTACGGAAACGTCCCGATACTGGCCAAAGGCGTCGATGAGCCGCAGACGGCGCAGCGTCATGGTCCCGGCCCGGACCGGCAGGAAAAACGCGTCGGTGACCGGGAGGAACTCCATGCCGGTTGCCAGACGTGCCAGCCGTTCCACCAGGTCCGGCGGCGCGCCGCAGCAGTTGACGATGGGCAGCATGGGCAGCTGCTGTTTCATTTGCAGTATGGCGTCGAAGCCGTCGGCCTGCTGGGACAGGAACGGCTTTCCGGCGGCCTGTTTCGCCAGACGCCGGACGTGGGGCAGGTCCTTGGGGGACCCGGCGGCGTCCACGGTTTCCAGCGCCTGCTGCAATGCCGCCCCCAGATTGGCTGCGCCGTGGGGCGTCAGGAGGGTGGTACCGCTGAGGAAGACCGGGTCGGTTTCGGGCAAATTGCCCCGCGGTTCCAAATCCAGGTCCCCCAGGACAAAGGGTGCAAAGGAATTGTCCTGCTGGATTTCGGTGCGGCTGGGGGTCAGGGCAAAGGTCCACGCCATCATCCGGGGAATCCAGGGCTGGACCCAGGTCCGGACCGCCGGGGGGTTCGGGGTACCGGTCAGCTCCTTTTGGGCGTCCCGGACAGCCTGTTCCATGGCGGCGGTGTCGCCGCCGCCGGTCCGGTCCAGCAGGAACCGGGCCAAAAGGGGCACCAGGTCCGGGTCCGTAAAGAACGCCTCGGCCAGCAGGGACGCCGCTTCCGGCGGCAGCAGCGGGTCGTACTCCGCGCACAGGTCCGGCAGGTCCCCGGCGGAGAGGGTAAGCACGCCGCCGTCCCATGGGACCGTCAGACGGTCCAGAACGTGGGCGCGGCACAGCAGTTCTCCGCCGGTGTCGGGACAGCCTGCGCCGTCTCCGGCCAGCTGAATCACCGGCTGATTGGCCGTGTAGTACAGGCCGTCGGGAATCTGCTGCAACTGGAGCGCTTGATTGGCCGCGGCCAGCTCCAGGTCCCGCCGCCGGTCCGCCAGCCGCTGTTCCTGTTCGCCGAGACGGCGGTATGTGTCCTCCAATTCCTGGACCTTGGCCGCCACCTGCTGCTCCTGGTCTCTAAGACGGCGGAGCACATCCTCCGTTTCCTGGACCTGGGCCGCCGCTGGTTCCAGACTGTCCTCGTTCCGGGTCTGCCGCCACGGGTCGTTTTCCAGTTGAACATACCGGTACCAGGCGTCGAAGGCCTCCCGCTGGAGGGACGCGAACCGGTCCCCAAGGCAGTCCAGCTGCCGCTGCTGGTCGTTGAGGTCCAGCAGCTTTTCATAGAGGGTGGAGGACAGCTCCAGGGCCAAGGGGTCCGCGGTTTGGTCCGCCGTCCGCAGAATCCACCGGGAGCCGCCGCTGTGGGAGGTGAATTGCCGGGCGTGGAGCTGGTTCTCCATCCGAAGCAATCCGTCGGCCCGGTCCGTGGAGTGGAGGTCTTCCAAAAGCCGGTATTGCAGCGCCGTCAACCCCCGTTCCAGCCCGCTGTCCCGGCCCCGGCTGTAATGGACGGCCAGGGTCTCGGCGGAGGTATTGCCCAGGGAGACGGTGAGCTTGCCGGTGGGGACGCCGTCGGGATACCGCCGGTCCGGCCCCTCCCACCGAACGCGGCTGACCTGTCCGTGGTAGACGGAACGGGCGGGAATGCTGCTGCTGTCCCACCGCCAGCCAAAGGCCGCCAGCTGTTCCGGGCCGCCGCTGCGGACCGGGTCCTTTTGCTGATTACTGTACCAGCCGGTGACCAGATAGGTATAGTCTCCCGGTTCCGCGTCCCGGAGATCGTCGTAAAAGCCGAAGACCGTTTTGCAGTAGGGGTAACAGGCGGCGAACAGGGGGTCGCCGCCGCCCACCGCCGTCAGATGGTCCAGCGCCCAGGCGTCGGCGGGCCGGGGGCTGGACAGCCGCCGGGCCCCGCCCAGATAACAGAACGGCTCCCCATTGGGACCGCCGGGGACATACCCCCGGTCCGTCTGGCGGAACCAGGGCAGGGAAGTTTTGTCCATACCGGTCTCCGTGTGGGATTCCAAAAGGGAACAGAGATCGCTCTCCACCATCCAGGCCCGCAGGGCCGGACGGCTGCCGCTGGCGGCAATCCGCTGGACAATCCACCGGTTGGGCAGATCGGGAAACAATAGGGAGCCGTCGGGCTGCTGTTCTCCGTGGAGCAGGGCGTCGGGCATCTTCCAGTGGAGATGGACGCCCTTTCGCCCGTTGGCCACGGCAAAGGGGTCATTGCTGAGCTGCGAACAGAACGGATTGTCCGCGGACAGCTGTTCGTAGCGCACCGCCAGATCGGCAAAGGCCGGGCGGCTGGAATCGTCGCCCACCACCAGGGCGTCCACCGCCAGTGGGACATAGATGCAGTCAGTTGCCATGGTCCGCCTCCTGTTGGAATGTGATGGTGTATTGGCACCGGTGTTTCAGCAGTTCTGCCGTCAGGTCCAGGGCGCTGAATTGGTCCCGCCGGTCCGGCGGGAGGTTTAAGGTCTCCTGGATTTGGAGGGCCATCTGCCGCAGGTCCAGGACGCCGGGGGCGCCGTCGGACCGGAACGATGCTGCCACGTCCTTCCGTTTGGACAGGGGCAGCCCCACGCTGCCCCTGTCCAGGGAGACCAGCTCCAGAACCAGGGCCCCGCCGGCCTGTTCCGTAAAGCCCAGGGAAAGCCCCTCCTGGGGCTCCGTAATGGTCACCTGGTCCAGCCGCCCCTCCACCAGACAGAGCAGCAGGGTATCGTTGAGCCGTTCCAGACGGAGGACCGGCAGGGGGGTTCCGGCTCCGGCGCAGGAGATGGTCAGGCCGGGCCAGCCCCGCAGCAGCCGGGAGTGGAGCAGAAAGCCGCTGACGGGCCGGTTCAGGTCCGGCCCCACGGCGGCGAGGACCCGCTGGGCCACGTTGCCGTGGATCGCTCTGCATCCCAGGTCCAACGCCCCCTGGAGCAGACAGGAAATCCAGTTGGGGTCCACATAGAACAGGCTGATGGATTCCGGGGGCAGGGCCGCCGGGTCGGCAATCAGATAGGACAGGGGCACCCCCTCCAGCCGCCGCAGTCCATCCAGAAAGGGTGTCAGCTCCGGGGCATTCGCCAGTTGCCACTGGGAGTCGATATCATACAATTTGATTTTCAAAGGCTCCAGGGAATCGGTGGGATACCAGGAGTTCATGGCGTCGCCTCCGTTTCTTCCAGCCGTTCCAGCAGGGTTTCCAATGGCGTGCCGTTGGGCCCGCCGAGATGGTTGTTCAGGGTACGGTACTGGACCTGCCGCAAGACCTGCTGCCGGGAGGTCTGCCGGATGGTCAGCAGTGTTTCGGCAATGGACTGGCTGTGGAGGGCCGCCAGCTTGCCCAGCTGCCAGGCGGCGGCGTAGGATACGTCGAACAGGCCGATTTCCGGCAGATACCGGTACAGCCCGTCGATGCTGTCGGCCTGGGGCGGCTGGTACGCCGTCTCCGTGGGCACCAGGGGCCCCCGATACAGGGAGACGGTGACCGCGCCGCTGCGGAAGTGATGGGTCAGGGGCGTGTAGCCGTTGGGGACGTATTGGGCATCCGCCGAGGGGGCGGCCCCCTCCAGCCGCCGCCGGGTCAGCCCCTCCACATAGTCCAGGAAGCTGCGGGGCCGGGTGACGGACACAAATTCCCAGTCGTACAGCACCAGCAGCCGGACCTTGGGAAACGTCTGGGGCGACAGGGCTTCATAGGCGCCGAAGCCCTCCAGAGAGACGAGATAGATGTGGTTGACCGTCCCGGCCTCCGAGGAGGTGGGAAGCCGGTTGCCCGCCAGAATGGAGACCCAGTCCTCCGCCGTCTCGTCCTGCCGCGTCTGATTGGAGCGGGTCACCTTGCGCCCGTGGCACAGGAGGGCCAACTCGTCGGGCCGGGGCATGACCCGCAGAAACAGGTCCGTGTCCAGGTCCAGATACCGGCACAGTTCGTCCCGTTCGCTGTCCAGTAAAGTGAGTTTTGGAAAATACGTGCCGGGAGGCGGCGCGGCGGCCTGTCCGGCCGGCGCGGTTTCCAGAGAAGCGAGTTCCTCCCCCTGTAAGCACAGCAGGGCCAGCCAGGGCCGTTCCAACAGGGGACGGCCCGTGTGGTCGGCGGCGGACCGCAGCGTTTTTTCCGCGTCCAATGCACGTTCCCAGGGGAGGGTTTTCCGGCGGAACGTGATCTGGGGCAGACAGCTTTGGTAGCTGCCGGACAGGCCCGCGGGCGGGTAGACGCAGTCGATTTCCGACGGGTCCAGCCGGAGCCGCGGCCCCTCCACGGCGAAGACCGCGGAGACCGGCGCGCCCGGCCCCAGGGCGTCGGTTTCCTGGGCAGCCGTCAGCGAATAGGTGCCGCTTTGCAGGGGCGGCAGACAGGATTCCTCCAAAATCAGGGTTTGTTCCTCAGAATACAGCAGCGTTTGTTTCATGGCAGAACCTCCTGTGGCTGCGATTCCCACACCTGAGGCGGGTTCAGAAACACGTCCAGGGGCGATTCCAGACCGGTTAAATCCATCGGGGCGTCCGACAGCCCCACCTGTTCCAGAAAGGCCAGCCGCCGCCGGTGGATGGCCGGGTTTGTCAGAGCGTTCAGGGCTATGGTGGCTTCCTTCTTCTCGAGCAGCTTCGTCTCCCGGAGCGGGGGCACCGGCGGCAGGGATGCGGTGTTCCCCAGGGACAGATGGCCCACAAAGGTGGTGACGGTGCAGCCCTCCGACGGCTCCACCGTCACGGTCACCGAGGTGGCCTGTTCCACGGTCTCGCCGTCATAATTGGCAGCGGCCCACAGGGCCGCCGGAAGCTGTTCTGTCTGGAGCGTCAGGGCGAAACGGCCCACCACGGGCTTTCCGTCGGTCCGGCGCAAAAGGAGCCGGAGATGGGCCGTCTCCAGCGTCCGGCCGCCGCAGGGCCGCAGCACCGGCGGGGGCAGGGAACCGGGGACCGCCCCCTGCTGGGACGGGCCGCCGTCCTGGACAAATTCATACGTCCGGAACGGCACGGCCCCGCGGAAACAGAGGGCCAGGGCGTGGGCGGCGGCCACCGTCTGGGGCTGACCGTCCACGGTCCGCTCCCCGAGAACGCCCCCCAGCCATTGCAGGGAGCCGCTGGCATAGAGACCGCCGTTGTCTGGGGTCCCCAGCCGGGCCGGTTCGGCGGCGGGCAGGAAGGATTGGGCGAACTGGGCCGGGGTCAGCGGTTCCGCTTTCCCCTTGGGGGTGCTGCCCAGGGAGATGGTGAAGTGGAGGAACGACAGATGGATGGTGGCCCGGCCCGACAAATCCGGCCCCCACAGGTCCAGGGCGCAGCCCAGCTCCAGGGAGAGTTTCAAAAGCCACAGCTTGACCCGGACGCCCACCAGGACGCTGATGGCAAATTCGTAGTAAACGGGTTTCCAGCCGATTTGAATGCGCACATCGGCGTCCAGCCAGGCGTGGATGGGGCCGAGAGAGAAGTCCAGATGGAGTCCGCCGCCGGCCATAAGACAGGCGGGGGTCAGTGCAAAGTACGCTTCGCCCCGGATGGACAGGGTGGAGCCCTCCTGCCACACCAGCCCCAGCCGCTGGGGATTGGGGTAGTGGTCCGGGCGGCGGTAGTTCCTGTCGTAACCGCCGAAGGAGACGACAAAATCGCCCTTGTGGGGCCCGGCGAACCAGAGACAGCAGGCGAAGCCGCCGGTCAGGTGGGCATTGGGGGACAATACATAGGAATCGTCGGACAGCATGCCCTCGATGGACGCCACGCCCCGGTCGGGCCGGATGGCGGCGTCCAGCAGCAGCACCGCGTGGGCCATGGGATGGGCCACGCCGTTGGGGAAGCTCACTTCCCCCCGGCCCAGGAGGTGAAATTCCAGGGGCGGGGACAGATAGAGCGTCAGCAGCGCCCGGATATCCGCCATGCCGAACGAAGTGGCCGTAAGACCGGCGGCCAGCCACAGCGCGCCGGGGGTGGGGGAGAACAGTGCATCGGCTTCCTGTCGAATCTGGTCCAAATTAGCCCCGTCGCCCAGGGCCAGCAGCAGGGGAAAGTGTTCCAATTCTTTCACGGGCGGCACAGGCAGGGCCCGCTGATAGCCGAAGCCCAGTCCGATGCCGGTGACCTGGAAGCAGGGCGGACCGCCCAGCCGTCCCCGCAGAACGCCGAAGGCGAAGAGGGAGGACAGGTCCCCGGCGGTGTAGGAGCCGACGGCCCGGATGGTAAAGGCGGACAGGGACGCCGTGAGGGTACCGGCATAGGTGTCGGGGGCTTCCCGCAGGAGGGAGCCGCCCACGGTGAGCCCCTGGGCGTCCACCCGGACGCCGAGACCGTCCAGACCGGCGGACATAGACCGGTCCGACAGATTCAGCCCCGCCCGCAGGCCGTCCAGGGACAGGGACAGCAAACCGGCGGTCAATCCCATGTCGAGACCGAAGGACAGCACCGGCGGTTCATACCGCAGCAGCAGATTCCGCAGCAGCAGGGGTCCCAGCATCTTGTCCAGGGGATAGCTGAGACTGGCTCCACCGTCGCCGCCGGACCCGGTCCGGGGGCCTTTGGTCTCCACCAGGGGCAGCGTCAGCGTTTGTTCGTCCCCCGGCAGCACCAGACGGCAGTACAGGGCCAGACCGGCCTCCATGGTCAGGTCGGCACCGTCCAGGGCGAAGTGGTCCAGGGGAACGTTGGAAGCTGCCGCGCCGATGGGGTCCAGCGACGCATCCGCCATGTCCGGCAGACAGGACCCCACAAAGGGCAGGTCCGACAGACGGATGGGGTCCGCCGCGTCCAGCAGCAGCACCGTGGCCCGCCGGTCCGAATCCGGGACGGGGGCGCTGTGGAGGGACGCCCGGCCCAGACTGGTGTCCAGGGAACCGGTGAACACGCCGCCGGCCACGTCGTAGTCCAGATGGACACTGTGCAGCGACAGGTCCCATTGGTCCAGCACCGCCGCCCCCTCCAGGCCCAGGGCGTCCAGCAGATGGGAGAGGGTAAAGGTTTCGTCGGGCAGCCAGTCCAGGGAAATGGCGTTGGCGTCCGGATTCAATTCGTAGTGCAGCTGGAACAGGGAGTGGAACAGCTCCGCCGTGCCGGAAAGTTCTAATGTATGGTCCCAGCCGCCGCCGGTTTTCGTAACGGTTATGGAACAGGCTGCTTGCAGCCGGGTGAAGCCCAGCCCGCCGTCACGTTCCGGCCGGAGGGAGACGCCCGCCGCCAGCTCATACCGTTCCTGGGCGGGAATGCAGTGGAAATACAGGCCGTCGAGGACGAAGTCCGGCACGGGCAGGTCCACACCGGTTACCTGTTCCAATACGGTTTTCAGGGAAACGCCGTCTTCCGACAGGGTGAACCCCGCCAGTTCCAGCTGGTCCCCCCCTTGCAGCGTCAAATCGAAGGGCACCCCGGCAAATTGCAGAATGCCGGAAAACAGGAACCGGGAGCCGCCGTCATCATATTGATAGGCGAACCGCAGTTCCTCCACTTGCAGCCAGTCGAAGAACGTCCAGCGGGCCGACAGGGCCACGTCCAGTGCAAAGGCCGGGGAATCGCCGCCCACTTGCAGCAGGAGACTGCGGAGGGACAGGCGTCCGGCATCGTATCCGGCGGGCAGAAAGTCCTCCATCCGCAGAGATTGGCCGGTGAGGCCTGCCAATGATGCCAGATTGGTCAAAGGCGTGTCGCCGCCCAGCAGGGCCGTCAGTTGGTTGCCGTTGTCGGCGATGGAGACGGTGACGGGGACCGATTGGCCCCCCAGGTCCAGAACACCGGACACCTGCACATCCACAGACGGGGCGGTGTGTTCCAGGTCCCAGGCGGGAGCGGGCCGCACCGTCACGCCCAGGGCCGACGCCCGGAGGGACAGGCCGGGGGCCGGGGTCCAGACGCCCAGACCGTCGCCCAGCCGGACCTCCCCCTGGAAAGCATCAAAGGGTTTTTTCGCGTCGGGGCTGCAATCCACCGTCAGATTGAGACAGGTACAGGCCGTTTCGGCCAGCAGGGCCGTCAGGTCCGGCGGAAGCCATTGTAAAACAGCCCGCTGGCCGCTCAGGTCCAGCAGATGGTCCAGCGTCAGCGCGGGCAGGACCACATCAGTCCCCGGCGCACCGGCGCTGAGGTTCCAGCAGGTGCCCCACAGGGGCGACAGCACCGCGTCCAGGGCCACGTCCCCCAGCGTCAGGGACACCTGGTACTCGAAAACTGCGACCTCGTCCCGGTCCCAAAACCGGCCCGTACAGCTCAGGGATTCCGCATGCAGCCCAAAGCGCTGGGACAGATGGGCGAAGGGTTCCCAGGCCCCATTCACCGGCAGACCCAGCTCCAGACAGAGCCAGCCGTCGCCGCCGGAGAATTGAACGGTCACGGGGACCTGGGTGCAGGGATGGTCCAGATACGTCAAACCGTCGGCCACGCCCCGGAACCGCAGCTGGCCGGCTTCGGGCTCCAGACCGTGCAGGGACAGGGACGGGACGCCGAAAAACGTCTGGAGCGTCGGTGCAATGCAGGCCAGATTCCCGAAAGCGGACGCGGAAAAATCATAGTCTCCGCCGGGGGTCATGGTACGGATTTGTTCTTGAATGATTTGCAGGTCCAAGACAATCGTCCTCCTTTCTGCCGGGGGCCGTTACAGTGTCTGCCAAGTCCAGACAGGGGGAAAGACCTGAAGCTGCAAGGGCACACACAGGGAACCATAGGCTGTTACACAGTTCTGGGGGATGGAAAACAGATTGCTGGAACTGTACAGAAACAGGCTGTTGGCGCTGAGATCGCAGGCAGAATAATATTGAATGGGAGCACAACGAAAGCCAATGGACTGGTTGAATCCCAGTAAAGCCTGGAGCAGATTGCAGTCATGCGGGCCGTAGGCGCAAAATCCATCTGCGGGCACAGGCAGATTCAGGGGCTGCAAGGTGCCAATGGTGTTCATGTATTGCCGGGCTGGGATAGCGGGGCGCGGCCCGGTATTATCATAGAGCACAAAACCGTTTTGCACATAAAACCAAGGCCCAATGTCGTAGCACTCCCCAATGGAACGGTTCCAGCTGTTTCCATGTGCGGCACTGGCAGGGTACCGCAGATTGCCGGTGACGGAATTGAGGGCAGACAGCAGCGTGTTGAGCATCTGGAGGAGATAGCTGAGATTACTCTGGAAGGGACCATACCGGTAGCAAAAAAGGGCCAGATTGCAATCCGCCTGGGCGTTAATGAGCAGCTGTTGGGATGCGGCGTCTCCCAACGCGAAAAAAATGCTGACAAACCGGGAGATATGGGAGACGGCGGCGGGAGACATAACAAACCGGTTTAAAATGGAGATCAGACATTGCTGCATAGCGGAAAAGCTGTAGGAATGGCAGCGGTCCAGCCCATTGGGCGGCAATGCGGCGTTCACATGGTTCAGGAACGCCGGGCGCGAGCGGATGGCATAAAACCCGCCATAATAGCCGATATTGCCCAGGCAGCCAGCCGGGGGCGTCATGATCTGCGGCATGGAATCCTCCTCTCCAACGGGTCGGAAATTAACAGTTTATAGCATATTATACCAAAAACCGTAAAATCGCGCAAGACCGCGCCGGATACAGGACAGGAAAATCTTGTCGATTGATATTGTATTTTCCATCGGGATGGGCTATGATAAAGTAAAATCGGCCCCGGATAAAACCGGAACAGAGAACCTGAGGAAAAGGAAGAGAACCATGAAACTACGCACAAAAATTCTGTTGCCACTTTCCATCATTTCCATCTGCGCTGTGCTGGCCATCAGCGGTATTTCCTATTTTATCGCCCAGCGGGAGGTCATCAGCATTTACCGCAATCAGATTGAGACCACCATCGGCTCGCTGGAAGAGGAGATCAAGATCACCGAACAGGTCCAGGACGTGGTGTTTACCGATGTGCGAAATCGCAATCTGTCGCTGACCAGGGCGGTGGCCCACCTGATTGCGCTGCGGGAGGCCCAGATGACGCAGCCGGCCCGGTACGACGCGGCGGAGCTCCAGGCCCTGGCCGATGAGCTGGGCGTCAGTGAAATCCATGTGACCGATGCCAACGGCGTGATCTACTGGAGCAACGGAGAGCAATATTACGGCTTTGACTTCAATACCACGGAACAGGCACGGGAGTTTATGAAGCTGGTGGAGGACCCCTCGCTGGAGATCATCCAGGACCCCCAGGCCAATTCCGTCGGCCAGATGGTCCAGTATACGGGCGTCGCCCTGGACGGCGGCCGGGGCATTGTGCAGGTGGGCCTGGAAGCCCAGATGACGGAGACATTGGACAACGTCCTGTCTCTGCAAAACCGCATTCAGTCCATGCAGATCGGTAAGACCGGTTCGGTGGGCGTCATCCAGGACGGCGTGTATGTAGCCCACAGCGATGCCGCCCAGGTGGGCGCCCAGGCCGACGCGGCCCTGACGTCGGCGGGTACCGAGGCGGATTGGGTCCGTCTGGGGGGCCAGAAGTATCTGGCCGCCGCGGCCCAGTATGAGGACATGACCATTGTGGCCTATCTGCCCGCCACAGAGTATTCGGCCAGTCTGAGTACCATGCTGTTCGCCAACGGCACCGTGGGCGCGGTGACTGTGGTGGCCCTGGTGGTGGCATTGTTCTTCTTCCTGCAAACCATCGTGCTCCGGCCGGTCCAGGAGCTCAGCGGCAATCTGCGGCTGATCCAGCAGGGACGGCTTTCGGAGATCAACGTCCAGCACGAGAGCCACGACGAATTGGGACAGCTGGCCTCGGATATGCGGGATATCAGCCGCGGTCTGAGCCAGGTATTGCAGGCCCAGAGCGAAATGCTCGGCGCGTTTGCGTCCGGCGATTTCACCGCCCGGCCCAGCCAGCCCGACGCCTATGTGGGCGAGTACAGCGCCCTGCTGGACGCCAGTGTGAAAATGTCGCAGAACGTCAGCAATGCTCTGCGGGAGATCAACGTGGCGGCCAATCAGGTGGACGCCGGCGCCACCCAGGTGTCCAACAGCGCCCAGGCATTGGCCCAGGGCGCGACGGAACAGGCCAGCGCCGTGTCCCAGCTGACGGCCACGGTAGAGGATATCTCCAATCAGATTTCCACCCAGCTGGCCGACAGCGCCGTGTTTGTGGAGAGCTCCAACGCCCAGGCCCAGGAGGCCAGGAAGAATCTGGAGGACAGCCGCCGGAAGATGCAGGAACTGATGGACGCCATGGACGAGATCAAGGAGCGTTCGTTCAACATCCAGGAGATCATCAAGACCATCGACGACATCGCGTTCCAGACGAATATTCTGGCCCTCAACGCGGCGGTGGAAGCGGCCCGGGCCGGTACGGCGGGCAAGGGCTTTGCCGTGGTGGCCGACGAGGTCCGCAGTCTGGCGGCCAAGTCGGCGGAGGCGTCCCGGAAGACCCAGGATTTGATCCGCAGCTCCATCCAGTCGGTGGAGCGGGGTACCGATCTGGTGGGCGATACGGTGGAGGTCGTCAACCAGACGGCGGAATATGCATCCAATACGGTGGCGGCCATGACGAAGATTGCCCAGGCCGCCAAGGAGCAGGGCGATTCTCTGGCACAGGTCACCGAGGGTCTGGAGCAGATTTCCGGCGTGGTCTGCAACAACTCCGCCACCGCCGAGGAGAGCGCCGCCGTCAGCGAGGAAATGAACGGTCAGGCGGCCATGCTGAAGAATCTGGTCAATCAGTTCCGGATTTGATTCCAGAACCATAGGTATATCATGCGGGGCGCGCTGCAAAGAATTTTGCAGCGCGCCCCTGTTTGCAGAGTGCCGGTAATAGAAAAAAGATAAAAGTTTTACTCGATTTTTTTCAAAAAATCGCGGTTTCCAAAGGCAGCGCCTTTGGTCGCCCGCCGCAGCGGGCGAAATACCCGCGCCGCGCACGGCGCGAAATCCCCAATCGTCCAAAGCGCCATCCGCAGATGGCGCAATCCCTGGCCAACGGCCATGGCCCCCGCTGCCGCCCCCCTGCGGGGGTGGACAGCGGGGGCCATTTATTGACGGTGGTGCGACCCACCGCACCGGGGCGAACCCGCACCGGCGGCGGGACACATAGGTCCCGCCCTACGAACCACATGGGCAGTCCGTTGATGTTTGTAGGGCGGCACCTGCGTGTGCCGCCGTGCGGAATATGGGACGGCCCTTTACTGCACCCAGGCGAATCCGTACCGGCGGCGGGGGCAAGCCCCCGCCCTACGGGCCGGAAGCAATCGGTTTTTACCAGGACGGCAATTCCGCACTGTGTAGGGCGGGGGTTCACCCCCGCCGTGCCGTACAATGTTCCGGTTACCACTGCACCCAGGCGAACCCGTACCGGCGGCGGGACACATAGGTCCCGCCCTACAAACCACATGGGCAGTCCGTTGATGTTTGTAGGGCGGCACCTGCGTGTGCCGCCGTGCGGAATATGGGACGGCCCTTTACTGCACCCAGGCGAACCCGTACCGGCGGCGGGGGCAAGCCCCCGCCCTACAAATGATGATGGCAGTTCGTACAAGTTCGTAGGGGACGATGCCCACATCGTCCCGGCGGCACAATGTCGCCAAACCCAGCGCACCCAGGCGAATGCGTATCAACGGACGGACGCCCCAAGGCACGATGTTCGGCGGTGCGGCGTGCGGGCCGATGTGGGCATCGGCCCCTACAGGGTGTGTGCGTATACGAACCAACCCATTACCCGAACCATCCCGTTACCGCCAGGGCTAACCCTATAACACATTATAATAGTAGGGTTTCTCCATATCGCACAGGTGGTTGATCTGTTCGATGAGGTCGGCGCAGGTGGGCTCGAATTCCTCGGCGCAGCCGTTCTGGGCGTATTCCACCAGCTGCCGGAACGTGGAATTGACCTGATCGGCTTCGGTGTGGCGCAGCACCATGCCGAAAAAACCCCGCCGCCGCCGCCAGAACTCCCACGTTTCCGTCACCAATGCTTCGGCCTCGTCGAAGTATTCCTGGTCGGCCAGCTCCAACGCCTGTTCCAGCTGAGAGGTGGCGTGGGTGGTCCAGTGGTCCAGCACCGCCAGAGACGTAAAACAGATGGCGAGACACAGCAGTAAAATCACCACGCCGGTGGCCAGATGTTTCATGCGTCCACCTCCTGACGGCACAGATACAGCTTGCCGCTTTTGGTGGCGGTCAAAAGAAAAACCTCCTCGGCGGTACAGCCGAAGTGGCGCAGCTGCTTGTCCAGCCAGGCCCGGTTCCGGCCCGACGCCGCCAGCTGATCGTCGAGAATGACGCCGTCGCTGATAACGGCCACGGGCATTTCCGCCGCGTCCACATGGATTTGCAGGTCCTGGGCCGTGGGGGGCTGATACTTGGGGTCCAGAATGGCGCTGATCTTTCCATCCACTTCCATCAGGGCATACTGGACCGTGCTCAGATCGAGAATGCCCTGGGCCCGCAAATGCTGTGTCAGTTCATCGACGGTGAGCCGCGTCTCCATGAGATTCTGCACGAGGATTTTACCGTTTTCCATCAGCATCACGGGGCTGCCGGAGAGGAACTTCCGGACGGGCCGGAACCGCACCGACAGCACGGAGAAAATCAGCTCGATGGACAGCACCGTCAAAATGGGGATGACGCCGGCAAACAGGGGAATGCCGATATCCTGCATGGGCACCGAAGCCAAATCGGCGATCAGGATGGCCACGACAAACTCCGTCGGCTCCAGTTCTCCCAGCTGCCGCTTGCCCATGAGCCGGACGGCGGCGATGAGCAGCACATATAAAATGATGGTACGAATGTAAGAAATAAACATAGATTCCACCTCTCAAAAACAGTATCTGCGTGATTTTGCCGATTATGTGCCGCAGGGGACTAAAGCGTGAAAGCAAATCTTGCATTTGCTGCAAAAATGCGGTATTCTGTAAAAAACTACAGGTCCGAACGGGACCGGGAAAGAGGTAAGGACACCATGAACATTGCAGAGATTTTCGGCCAGAACATCTTCAGCGAAACCGTCATGAAACAGTGGTTACCCACCAAGGAGTTTTCCGAGGTTATGAACGTGCTGCAAAACGGCGGCCAGCTGAGCATGCAGACAGCCGACGTCGTGGCCAACGCCATGAAGGATTGGGCCGTCAGCAAAGGCGCGACCCACTACACCCACTGGTTCCAACCCCTCACCGGTATCACCGCCGAGAAGCACGACTCTTTCCTGACGCCGCCCGTGGCCGGTAAGACCATCCTCAAGCTGACGGGCAAGCAGCTGATTATGGGCGAGCCCGACGCGTCTTCCTTTCCCTCCGGCGGTCTCCGCTCCACCCACTACGCCCGCGGCTATACGGCCTGGGATATGACCTCTCCGGCCTTTATCAAGGAGCAGGCCTGCGGCGCGGTGCTGTGCATTCCCACGGTCTTCGTCTCCTTCACCGGCGAGGCGTTGGACAACAAGACGCCCCTGCTGCGTTCCATGGAAGCCCTCAACCAGCAGACCCTGCGCCTGCTGCGGCTCTTCGGCAACACCACCTCCAAGAAGGTCATCCCCTCCGTGGGCGCGGAGCAGGAATATTTTCTCGTTGACCGCCAGAAGTACCTCAAGCGCCGGGACCTGATCTACACGGGCCGCACTCTGTTCGGCGCCAAGGCCCCCAAGGGCCAGGAGCTGGACGATCAGTATTTCGGTGTCATCCGGGAGCGCGTCGGCGCGTACATGAAGGATTTGAACGAAGAGCTGTGGAAAATGGGCATCACCGCCACCACCCAGCACAACGAGGTGGCCCCGGCCCAGCATGAGATGGCCCCCATCTATTCCGACGCCAACGTGGCCGTGGACCAGAACCAGCTGGCCATGGAGACCATGAAGCGCGTCGCCACCCAGCACGATCTGGTGTGCCTGCTCCATGAGAAGCCCTACGCCGGTGTCAACGGCTCCGGCAAGCACAACAACTGGTCCATCAACACCGACGACGGCCTGCGTCTTCTGGACCCCGGCCCCAAGCCCAATGAGAATTTGCAGTTCCAGCTGATTCTGGCCTGCATCATCAAGGCCGTGGACACCCACGCCGATCTGCTGCGCAACACCGCCGCCTGCCCCGGCAATGACCACCGTCTGGGCGCTCAGGAGGCCCCTCCGGCCATTGTTTCCATCTTCCTGGGCGATCAGCTGGGGGATTTGGTGGAGCAGATTACCCATTCCGGCGTGGCTGCCGGTGTGCTCCAGAGCGGCAAGCTGGATACGGGCGTTTCCACCCTGCCTGTCATCAACAAGGACGCCACCGACCGCAACCGGACCTCTCCCTTTGCCTTTACCGGCAATAAGTTTGAATTCCGCATGGTGGGTTCCTCCGATTCTGTCGCCAACGCCAACACGGCCCTGAACACCATCGTGGCCGAGGCGTTCTGCGAAGCCGCCGACATTCTGGAGCAGTCCAAGGACTTCGTCCACGATGCCAAAACCCTGGTGGCCAAGTATATGATTCTCCATTCCGGCGTCATCTTCAACGGCAACGGCTATTCCGACGAGTGGGTGGCCGAAGCGGCCCGCCGCGGCTTGCCCAACCTCAAGTCCATGGTGGAAGCCATCCCGGCCCTGACCACAGAGAAGTCTGTGGCCCTCTTTGAGAAGTTCGGCATCTTTACGAGAGCCGAGCTGGAGAGCCGCGAGGAGGTCATGTACGAGACCTACGCCAAGACCGTCCACATCGAGGCCCAGACCATGATCCACATGGCCGGTAAGCACTACATTCCCACGGTGATTCAGTATGTGACCGGTTTGGCCAGTTCCATCAACGCCGTCAAGGCCGCCTGTCCCACCGCCGATGTGACCACCCAGCAGGACCTTTTGACCCGCTGCTCCGACCTGCTGGCCGAAACCCATGAGGCTCTGGCCGATCTGGAAAAGGCCGTCACGGAAACCATGGCCCTGGAGAACGTCCCCGAAATGGCCAACGCGTTCCATGACCGCGTCATTCCCGCCATGGCCGCCCTCCGCAGCCCCGTGGACGAACTGGAACTCCTGGTGGACAAGGATATCTGGCCCGTGCCCACCTACGGCGATCTGATGTTCGAGGTGTAAGAGGGGAGGCCCCTGCAAGGGGAGTTTCGCCCGTTGCGACGGGCGGGTGTTTCGCGCCTTGCGAGGCGCGACCGGGGGCGCTGCCCCCTGGACCCCTGCGATTTTTTGAAAAAAATCGAGTAAAACTTTTAATGGTTTGGAGTTTTTTAAATGGTTTGGTGCGCTGCCGCCGAATGGGTGCGGTAAGCCGCTGAATCCATGCTTCGCATTGTTGCGGAAATTATCGGGAGATGTACCATCCAATCGGCTGGTGCATCTCCCGTTTTTGTGGTTTGGGACGAGTTCGCCCCGGTGCGGCAGGGGACGGGGACCGGCTGCCGCAGGGCGGCACACGCAGGTGCCGCCCTACATACACAAACGGACTGCCGGTATGGAACGTA
>CALWWW010000059.1 GCA_944385365.1 uncultured Oscillospiraceae bacterium
CATTCGCCACAAATGAGCCGCCAGTCATGATGTAATGTTTTTTGGTGTAATCCACCCTCTATACATTACATCATGGTATTCAATTCTCTGCAACCATCCTACCACATTCCGGCCCCGCTGTAAACCCCAACGGTATTTTTTCTGCGGTGGTTTTATCCGTTCCGCAGCTCCGCCAGCATGGTCTCCACGGTCTTTCCCATCACCGGATGGCGCTTCCATGGGGCAATCTGCGCCATGGGCTCCAGGACAAAGTCCCGCAGGTGCATCTCCTTATGGGGGATTTGCAGCGCCGGTGCGTCCAACACCCGGTCGTCATAGAGCAGGATATCCAGGTCCAGGGTCCGGGGGCCCCAGTGAATGGTGCGCTGCCGGTTGGCCGCCGCTTCTATCTCATGGAGACAGTCCAGCAGCTCCTCCGGCTCCAGCAGTGTCCGCAGCTCCAGGGCACCGTTGAGGAAATCGTCCTGTTCCACGCCGCCGTAGGGGGCTGTCACCAGATAGTCCGACACCCGGACCACCTGGCAGTCGGGCCGGTCGTTGAGCTGGGCCACCGCACCGTCCAAATACGCCCGCTTATCCCCCAGATTGGAGCCCAGTGCCACATAGGCCGTGTGCCAGCCCCGGTGGATGGCCACCGAAACCGTTTGGAGGGGCAAACCGATGGGGGCCCAAGGCTTCTCCACCTCCACGTCCACCTGTTCCAACAGGGGATATTCCAGCAGCAGTGCACGGGCCAGCTGCTCCACCACGCTTTCCAGCAGCTTCCAGGTATGTTCCTGGACATACTTCTGGACGAAGTGGCTCACCTCGCCGTAGTGGAGGGAAGCGGTCAGATCGTCGGTGCATCCGGCCTTGCGGGTGCTGAGGTACAGGGTGAGATTGAACACAAATTTCTGCCCCAGGACGTTTTCTTCGGGAAACACGCCGTGATGGGCGAAGACTTCCAGCTTTTGAATGGTGATCTTGTCCATGTTTTCCTCCTTACCGGCCCAGGATGGCCTCGGTCATGGTGATGGCCCGGCGGTTTTCCTTGACATCGTGGACCCGCACAAAGGCGCAGTCCTGGAGCACAGCCATAACTGTCGTGACCAGTGTCCCCTCCACCCGCTGATCGGCGGGCAGGTCCAGGGTCAGACCGATAACCGATTTCCGGGACGTTCCCAGGAGAATGGGCAAGTTCAACTGGTGCAGCCGCTCCAACCGGCGGATGCACAGCAAATTTTGTTCATAGGTTTTGGCAAAGCCCACGCCGGGGTCCACCATGATTTTCTCCCGTGGGACGCCGGCAGCTTCAGCAATGGCCACGGAGCCCTCCAGGTCCCGGACCAAGTCCTCCAAAAAGTCGTCATAGACCGCCTCCCGGCGGTTGTGCATCAGGCAGCAGGCGGCGCCGTATTGGGCCGTCAGCTCTGCCACCTTGGGGTCATGGCGAAAGCCCCAGATATCATTGACCAGATCGGCCCCCGCCGCCAGGGCTGCCGCCGTCACAGGGCCCTTATAGGTGTCGATGGACACAGGCACATCCAGCCGGGCTTTGACGGCTTCAATGACCGGCGCTACCCGGTCAATCTCCTCCTGGTCGGGAATCACCGTGTGGCCCGGACGGGTGGATTCGCCGCCGATGTCGATGATATCCGCGCCGTCGGCCACCATCTCTTCCGCGTGGCGCAGGGCCGCGTCGAGACGGTCGAACTTGCCGCCGTCGGAAAAGGAATCGGGCGTCACATTCAGAATGCCCATAATGTACGTCTTTCCATGGTCCGCAAAGGTACGGTTTCCAATGATCATAACGAAACTCCTTGTGATTCAATATGCAATTTGCAGATTTTTCTTTTCCGGCGGCCAGTTGCAGTCCGCTGCCGCCGGACAGGCATAGCAGGCCCGGGAAGCCTTGTCGGCCCGATAAAGACTGCGGCACAGCCAATCCTCCGCCCCCGTCTTCCGGTGGGAGAGAATCGCCTGCTGAATGGCCGCCGTCTCCGTCTCAGAAAAACCGCAGTCCCGGAGAATCTCCCCAGCTAACCTGGCCCCGGCAATCTCATGGGGCGTGCCCACGGTATTTTGCTCCTGACGGCCCACGTCGTGGAGCAGGGCAGCGGCATACAGGACCTCTTTCGGCAGGTCCACGCCGTCCTCCAGCCCCAGGATGTACAGAATCCGGGCCACGTCCAGCAGATGTTCCATGGAGTGGCGGCAGAATTTCCGGTCCGCTTCCGCCGCCCACAGCTGCCCGTACTCCCGCTGAAAAATCGGGTGGCAGCGGACAGCCTCCAGTCGTTTCATGGTGTCCATCTTATTTCACCATCTGCAAAAAGGTCTGCTGCAAGGACAGGTCCTCGGCAAAGACGCCGCGGACAATGGTGGTGACGGTCTTGCTGCCGGGCTTCTGGACGCCCCGCATGGTCATGCACATATGCTCCGCTTCCAGCATGACCATGACGCCCTTGGGGTGCAGATGCTGCTCCAATGCGTCGGCAATCTGGGCCGTCATATTCTCCTGAATCTGGGGCCGCCGGGCAAAAACCTCCACGGTCCGGGCCAGCTTGCTCAGACCCGCCACCTTGCCGTCGGGGATGTAGGCCACATGGGCTTTGCCGTAAAAGGGCAGCAGGTGGTGCTCACAGACGGAGTAAAAGAGAATATCCTTTTCCAGCACCATATTGTTGTTGACCGCCTGGAACTGTTTGGCCAGATGCGTGCCTGCGTCCTCATAGAGACCGCCGAAAATCTGTTGGCACATTCTGGCAATGCGGTCCGGCGTCTCCAGCAGACCCTCCCGGTTCACATCCTCGCCGATGCCCTCCAGCAGCAGCCGGACGCCTTCTCTGATCTTGTCCTGATCCATCATGCTCGTGTTCCTCCTTTTTTTCTTTTCGGGACGCGAGCCAAGGCATAAAAAAGCATCCCGATGTGAGTGAGCCGTTGGAATTGACAATACCGCACAGCCATCCGGAGACGGCTGCACTACCCCTTCACAATCGAGATGTATCTATTCATCTGTATGTTGCAACGGGTGCGGACTCCGCATCGTAAGACGAGCTTTTCGTTTCTGTGGCAACTCCCCATCCACGGAACACTTGACGCACAGAGTCCTATTCTGCAATATTGTTCGCCGTGAGTATAGCACAGCCGCAGCTGGAATGCAATGGGTAATTGCAGAGGACTTGACATCTGTTGTCTACTGTAGTAGACTGGTTATAAGAAGTCTACTACAGTAGACAAGGAGGGACATGGTATGGAAATTCCGAAAATCCACGAAAGTGAGTACCGCTTCTGTCTGATCCTCTGGGAGCGGGAACCCATCTCTGCCGCAGACCTGGCCCGGCTGTGTCTGGAGCGGCTGGGCTGGAAACGTACCACCACCTATACGGTTATCCAGCGGTTGGGCCAGCGGGGCGTTCTGAAAAATGACCACGGCTTGGTCACCGCTCTGGTATCCCGGGAGGACGTCCAGGCATCGGAGATCGACGAAATGGTAGAGAAGAAGTTCGGCGGCTCCCTTCCGGCCTTTGTGGCGGCCTTCACCCGGCGGCAGGATTGGTCGGAGCAGGATTTGGACCAGGTACAGCAGATGATCGACCGCATTCGGAAGGAGGGCAAACCATGAACGCATGGTTTCTCACTGTATTCCAGCGGAGCGTCACGGCAGGCTGGATGATCCTGGCCGTGGTGATCCTGCGGCTGTTTTTGAAAAAGGCGCCCCGGTGGATCACCGTAGTCCTGTGGGGTCTGGTGGCCCTGCGGCTCCTTTGTCCGGTCCTGCCGGAAAGCCCCCTGTCTCTGACGCCGGAACCGGTGGACCCGGTGTCTCTGGCGTCCCAATGGACCGGCACAGCTCCGTCCGCCGCCCCGTCGGCGGCTCAGACCGTGACTGTCTCCCAGAGCGCTGACCCTATTTCTCCAATCACCGTGGCTACGGCTGTTTGGCTGAGCGGTGCCGTCTTGCTGCTGCTCTGGGCCGGTGTCAGCGCCCTGCGGCTCCATGGCCGTATGGCCACTGCCGTCCGCCGTCGGAACAACGTCTATGAAAGCGAATATGCCGCCTCTCCCTTTCTCCTGGGCCTGGTACGGCCTCGCATCTATGTGCCGTTCCATCTGCCCGACGACGTGCTGGACCAGGTGGTGGCCCACGAGCAGGCCCATCTGCGCCGCCGGGATCACTGGTGGAAGCTGTTGGGATTTCTGCTGCTGGCCGTCCACTGGTTCCACCCCCTCCTGTGGGTGGCCTATCTTCTCCTGTGTCGAGACCTGGAACTGGCCTGTGACGAGGCCGTCATCCGGGATTTGGACGCCCCTCGTCGGGCTGCCTATACGGAAGCCCTGGTGGCCTGCAGCATCCGCCGCCGCAGCGCCGCCTCTCCTCTGGCCTTCGGTGAGGTAGGCGTCCGGGAGCGGGTCCGCTCGATCATGGATTATCGCAAGCCTGCTATGCGAGTTCTGGCGGCGGCCCTGGCCGTCTGTGCGGTGGCCGCCGTCTGCTTTCTGACGGACCCGCTGCCCAGTCGGACATTCCCCATGGCAGGGACCAATGTGGCGGATCTGGACCCCAGCTCTATTACAGACCGTATCACGCAGATCACCGGCCTGGACAACCCGTCCCAGCTTCTGGTCAACGTGGATAATTTCGAGTGTACACTAACACCGGAACTGGAGCTGGTCAACGACGAAGCCATCCGCTTTTTCTATCAGACCACCGATGGAACTTACAGCGCGCAGCTTCGACTATTCACACACAGCGGCGAATTCTTTGTGACAGAGATGACAGACTGGCCCCAGCAGGAACGAATCTACCATCTGCAAGACTATCTGGAGGCGTTGCGGCATCTGCCCGGTGAAGCCATCCGGCAGCTTGCACCGGAGGCAGGCCGCTACCTGGTGGCCCTCAGCGACAGCGCTCCCCCCGCCGACGGAAGCCGGACCATCGCCTACGGCCCCGGCGGTGTGCACAACGCAGACGGTTGGCGCATCCATCTGACTGTCTTCCCCATGACGGAGCAGGACGGGGCCTGGCACGGCGAAGGCGACGATGTCCTCCACCTGCTCTACGGCTGATGGAGCGCCGCAGAAACAGGCAGCGCCGCGGCATGTCCCCACTTTGAGGGACGCGCCGCGGCGTTGTCGTTCTTTTCATATGGTAAAGCCAAAGGCCACGCCGGTTTTTGTGTTCCGGGCGAAGCAGGTACCCCCGTGAAGTGTAATGATATTTTTGGCAATGGCCAGCCCCAGGCCGGTGCCGCCGCCGGAGCGGGCGGCGTCCGCCCGATAAAAGGGGTCCCAAACATGATGCAGCGCATCCTGCGGCAGGGGCGGACTGTCGTTTTCCATGGTGAAGGTCGTTCCGGACCTGTCGGCACGGATAGTCACGGTAATGCGTCCCGCCGGCGGGGTGTATTTGATGGCGTTGGTGGCCAGGTTTTCCAGGACTTGCGCCATGCGGCTCTCATCCGCCGTCACCGTGCCGTCTCCAGGGCAATCGTAGTCGATGGTCAGATGCTTTTCCGCCGCTGCCCGCTCCAGCTTCTCAAAAATGGCCCGAATCAACGCAGCCAGAGACACCGTCTCTCGGGCCAGCTTCACTTTGCCCGCCTCCAGCCGGGACAGGTCCAGCAGTTCCAGCACCATCCCATCGGTGCGCTCTGTCTCCGACAGAATGACCTCCAGGTATCGATTCCGCTTTTCCTCCGCTACCCGCTCCCGGAGCCCCTCGGCATAGCTGTGAATCACCGCCAGGGGCGTTTTCAGCTCATGGGCGATGTTGGAAGTCATCTGCCGCCGGTGGGCCTCGGCCTTTTGTGCGTATTGGAGGGCCGTATTGAGACGGGCGCGCTCCTGTTTGTGCTCCTGCAACGTGTCTTGGGTGGCAAAATAGTGGTCCAGCAGTTCCCTGGACTCGGCCCACCGGGGCATTTTTTCCCGATACTGGGGCAGATGGGTCCACCCCTCCCCTATGGCTCGGTTCACCGCCTGCACCGGCTCGATCAAGTGTTTTCGGACGCTGCGGCGAACCAGAAAAAAGCCCAAGAGCGCCACGCCGCCGGTCAGCAGATACACTTTCTCCAGATACCCCACGGCAATGCGCAAGGGGCTGGCACGCAGGGCCGTCAGTATGGTGAATTCTTTTTCTGGCCAGGTCTCCTCGGTGCCGTCGTACAACGTCCAGTCCCGTACATTGCGGGCGCTGAAGACGATCATATCCCACAAATCAAACTGGGATGCACCGGAGTACACGGTCGGCGCGTCCAGATCTCCGGATTCTCCCACGGTGGCCAGCAGGTCCCGCAGCGTCTCATACCGCTCCGTATCCCGGTAGGCCACCGGCCCCTCCGGTACATAGAGGCTCATGGCCGGGTCCAGGGCGTAGATCGTCACCAGAGGGCGGTCCGCCGTGGCCGTGTGGTCAAATTGCTGTTCCCACTGGAGCAATCCCATGGCGTCCAGTTCACTGACGCTGTACTCCCGGTCGTCGTCGCTGCCTTCGGGATAGACCGTATCCAATGCCCGGTGGTAGGCCGTCCGGGTCAGCAAATCCATGGCCATGGGCTCCAGGCGGGAGCCGTCGAAATACCCCGTCAGTCGCAGTCCCACCAGGTTCCAGAGAGGTTTGTCGTTCTCGTAGAGGGTCCGCAAAGCCGTGAATCGGTCATCGTCGCCGCTGCCCAGGTCCATCCAGCCGTAAGCGTCGGTGACATCGCTGCCCGCCTGCCATGCCGCCTCCGTCATATAACCGAAGTACAGGAAGTCCCCGCTCTGCCGCAATACGGTCCCGTCCTGGTCCAGGAAGAGGACCGCCGTCTCGCAGCGGCTGCCCCCCTGCAAGAGATTGAGCCATTGGGGCGGGTTGGGCTCCGGTGCAGCGTCATAGTCGGGGGCCGTGAGGACTGCGCCGGACTTGGCTATGGCATCATTCATGGAATATTCCACGATGCCCGGAATCTGCCGCCGGGCCATCTGGACGCTTTCCGGCTCATAGAGATAGGAAAAGTATCCCAACTGATAGACATACTGCGAAAAGGTCTCCCCCTGCTCCATCAGCTCCCGATAGACAAACTGGGCAGTCCCCAGGGTAAGGCAGGCCATGCAGAACAGCCACAGGCCCAGGACCAGGGCCAGCAGCCGCCGGGTCACAGCGGCCAGTGCCTTGGGGCCCTTCTTCGTCCCTATCTCTGCCATGGTCTATCCCTCCAGTCGGTATCCGGCCTTGATGACCGTCTTGATGCAGGCAGCATAGTCCCCCAGCTTCTCCCGCAGCCGCTTGATATGGGTATCCACGGCCCGGCTCTCTCCCTCATAATCGTAGCCCCAGCAGCGGACCAGCAGCTGTTCCCGGCTCAGGACCATATTTTTGTGCTCCATCAGACAGCACAGCAGCGCATACTCCTTGGGCGTCAAATCCAGTTTCCGGCGGCCTGCCCACACGGTCCTGGCAGCCCGCTCCAGAACGATACCCCCGGCCTCCATCCGTTCACCGGTGAGGACGCCGCCCCGGCTGCGCTTGATGAGGGCCATGGTCTTGGCATAGAGCACCGACATGGAAAAGGGTTTCGTTACATAGTCGTCGGCCCCCAGTTCATAGCCCAGGAGCTTATCCTCTTCATCGGACAGCGCCGTGAGAAAAATAATGGGTACATCGTTGGTCCGGCGGACAGCACGGCATACGGCACGGCCATCCAGCCCCGGCATCATAATATCCAGGAGCACGGCGTCAAAGGTCGTTTCCTCCATCAGCGCCAAGGCTTGCAGGCCGTTGTCTGCTTCATAGGGCCGCTCTCCTTTGCTGGCGAAGTAGTCGCACAGCACCTCCCGCAGTCTGGCCTCGTCCTCTACGATCAAAATCTTCCGTTCCATGGTCGTTCCCCTCCTATTACAATAAATTTGGACAGGAAAGCCGGGCAGCCAGTCCGGCTTTCTCTCCATCTCGTGCCTAAGCTAC
>CALWWW010000060.1 GCA_944385365.1 uncultured Oscillospiraceae bacterium
AAGCCCTAAGGCCGCCGTCCCCCCCCCATGGCGGGTGGAGGACGGCGGCCTTATGTCGTACCGTGCCCGACGACGTACCCGCCCCACAAACCATGTGGGGCAGTCCGTCCATGTTCGTAGGGCGGCACCTGTGTGTGCCGCCGCGCCGTACCGGGCTGCGTTTACTGACGCATAGGGGCGAATGCGTAAATATTTCGTAGGACGCGGCATCCTTGACGCGTCCATGGCGCATTCCGTCCGGGGCCGTCAAGGATGCCGGCCCCTACGATGAGGATGGCCGATGGTGCGTACCGACGGCGGGACACATAGGTCCCGCCCTACATTCCCAAAACGATGGTGCTGTGCGGTCTCTCGAACCGTAACAAAAGGCCGCCGTCCAACCCCCATAATGGGTGGCGGATGGCGGCTTTTTGTGCGCATTCGCTTCGGTGTGTTGGTTGATACCCGGTACAATGCATATGGCCCCCGCCGTCCACCCCCGTAGGGGGCGGCGGCGGGGGCCATGGCCTTTGGCCGGGGATTTCGCCCGCTGCGGCGGGCGGGTGTTTCGCTGGCTGCGGCCAGCGGGAATTTCGCGCCGTGCGCGGCGCGACCAGAGGCTCTGCCTCTGGACTCCGCGATTTTTTGAAAAAAATCGAGTAAAACTTTTATTTTTACGGGGGACAGGGCGTTTGCAGATCAATCAGATATCCAGGGCGGCGTGGTAGCCCCAATAAACGGCGTTGGTGATGGTGGACACCCGGGCGGCGTCGCCGATGACCCGCACAAAGGGAGCTGTACCGTGGAGCTCTTCCACCAGGGCCGTATTGGACCGCTGGCCCAGGGCACAGATAACGCTGGTACCCGGTACCAGAACCTGGCTGCCGTCCGCCGTCTCGCAGAGAATGCCGTCGGGCCGGACTTCCAGGCCCTTGCAGCCCGTATGGGCCGTTACGTACTTTTCAATCTCTTTCAGAAGCAGGGGACGGTGGCGCACATTGGCGTCGGGGGCCAGCTGGTCCCGCATTTCCACCAGATGGACCCGCTTGCCCTCCATGCCCAGGTGGATGGCGCACTCACAGCCTGCCAGGCCGCCGCCGAAGACCACCACATCATCGGTGACCTTGTCCTTTTCCCGATAGTAGTTGTTGACCACCACCACATTGTCACCGTGGAGACCGGGAATCGGCGGCACCAGGGGAGAGGAGCCCACGGCCACAATCAGGGCGTCGGGGGCCTCCTGCTCCACATACTCCCTGGTGACAGGGGTGTTGAGACGGAATTCTACCCCGGCGTCCTTGGCCAGTTTGGCATAGGTGTGGGCCAGCTGATACATCTCCCACTTGAAGGACAGTGCCTGCTCACTCTTGAGGATGCCGCCCACCTCTGCTTCCTTTTCGCAGAGGATGACCTGATGGCCGCGGCGGGCGGCGGTGTATGCGGCGTACAGGCCACCGGGACCGCCGCCGGCCACCAGAACTTTCTTCTTGACCGGGGCGGGGTAGACCACGTCGCCCTCCATCTCCCGGCCAATCAGGGGGTTGACGGTGCAGCGGCGGGTAGCCGTGGCGGCCCGCTCGGCCATACAGGTAAAGCACCGCAGGCAGCGGACAATATCCTCATCCTTATTGGCCATGACCTTGTTGGGCAGGAACGGGTCGGCCAGCAGGGCACGGGCCATGTACACCACGTCGGCCTTGCCGGAGGCAATGATCTCCTCCATCTGGGCCGGGTCGTTGAGACCACCCAGGGTGGCAACGGGAATCTTTACATGCTTTTTGATCTCGGCGGCCAGATAGACGTTGCAGCCGTGTTCCTTGAACATGGAGGGGTGGGTGTCCCCGAAGCCCCGCTGGTACGTACCGGCGGACACATGCAGCAGGTCGATGCAGTCCTCCAGCTGCTTGGCGATTTCCACGCCGTCTTCCAGGGTGTAGCCGCCGTCGAAGAGCTCGGAACCACTCATGCGGAATTCAATGGGGAAGCCGGGACCCACGGCGGCCCGGACCGCTTCCAGCACCCGGCGGGCAAAGCGGCAGCGGTTCTCCAGGGAGCCGCCGTACTCGTCGGTGCGCTTGTTGAAGTAGGGGGACAGGAACTGATTCACCAGCCAGCCGTGGCCGCCGTGGACCATAATCATCTCAAATCCGGCCCGCTTGGCCAGTCCCGCCACATTGCCGTAGGCGGCCACAATGTCGTCGATCATCTCGTGGGTCAGTTCGCCCACCTCCACGCCGTCGGGACGGACGCAGGCCGAGGGACCCCACTGGGCCAGACCGTGCTGGCGGGTCTTGTCGGTCATATAGGTGCCGGAGTACATGCCGGAGTGGGACAGTTCCACGCTGGGAATGGACCCGTGGCGGCGGATGGCGTCGGCGGTGTAGGTGAAGGAGGCCAGGGAGTTGAGAATGGCCGTATCCAGATGGTAAGCGTGGGAGCCGTCGGTCTGGGGGTGGACCATACATTCACTGACCGTAACCGCGCCCGCGCCGCCCTTGGCCCGCAGCTCGTAAAACGCCGTGGACTTGGGGCCGATGCAGCCGTCGTTGGTGATGTCTGTGCCACCCATGGGCGCCGAGAACATGCGGTTGCGGAAGGTCACCCGGCCAATGGTGATGGGTTTGCACAGATTGGGATACTTTGGTGTCATACAAGTACATCCTTTCTGGTCGAATTATCCGGTATTCGCTCGTTGGCTCCATGGTACCATGTAATTATTTACATGTCAATGAATTTGAACGGGTTTTCCACCTGTTGGGAGAAAATTTCCCCGCGACAGGGCCGGAAGCGGGCGGCAGAGGCCGGAAAACCGGTGATTCTACTGCCGTTCGGTTGCCAAATGGACCGTATGGCGGTACAATTTTCCTGAGGTGAGGCGTATGCAGACCATTGATAAACAGCAGTTCGGCGCGTTTGTGGCCCGGCTGCGCAAGGAAAAGGGCTGGACCCAAAAGGAGCTGGCGGAGCGGCTCTGCATTTCTGATAAGGCCGTCAGCAAATGGGAGACGGGGGCCAGCATCCCGGACACGGCCATGCTGCTGCCGTTGTCGGAAGCGCTGGGCGTGACGGTGACGGAGCTGCTGCTGTGCCGCCGCCAGGACCCGGCCCAGACCATGGAACAGGAGGATGTGGAACAGGTGGTACAGACTGCTGTTCTCTACGGCAAGGAGCGCCCGCAGCGGACTTGGCGGGAGAAGGGGCCCTGGCGGCTGATCTATTTGCTGGCCCTGCTGGTGGAGGCGGTGACGCTTTTTTTCTGCCTCCATCTTCCCGGCAGATGGCCCGGCGACGAAATATGGGTAATGGTGGTGTTGGGCACTGTATTCGGTGCGTACTTCTGTTTATACGCCCGTCTCCAGCTGCCGGAGATATACGATCGGGAGAGAATCAATCTGGTGTACGACGGCTTTTTCCGGATGCATATGATTGGCATCGCGTTCAATAATCGCAACTGGCCCCATATTCTCAAGGTGGGCCGCGTCTGGTCCTGCACTGTGATGGTGGTGCTGCCGCTGTTGGTCGTGACGCAGCTGTGGTCGGGACTTCTATGGATTATGACGCTGGGGATTGTGCTGCCTGGGTTATTTGTCATGATGTATATTGTAGGGAAGCGATACCAATAAGAAAAACGGCCCGGAACGTACCAAGGCGTTCCGGGCCGTTGTCTGCAACAGTTAATCCAGGGCTTTGGCGGCGGCGTCCAGCTCCGCCCGTTCCTTTTCCGTAAAGGTCAGCTTGAGAGGGTTTAGAATTTCATCCACCTGGTCGGCGGAGACAATGCCTTGCTGGACCACCAGCTTGCGGATGGGTACGCCGGTTTTCAGGGATTCCTTGGCCAGCTCCGCCGCCCGCTTGTAGCCGATATAGGGGCACAGGGCCGTCACCATGCCCACGCTGTGCTCCACCAGTTCCAGACAGTGTTCCCGGTTGGCGGTGATGCCCAGGATGCAGTTATCCACCAGGGTTTGAATGCCCCCGGCCAGGGTTTCCAGGGATTCAAACAGCTTGTAGAACAGCACCGGTTCAAAGGCGTTCAATTCCAGCTGACCCGCTTCGGCGGCCATGGTGATGCAGGTGTCGTTGCCGATGATGTTGAAGGCCACCTGGCTCATGACCTCGGGAATGACCGGGTTGACCTTGCCGGGCATGATGGACGAGCCGTTCTGCTTGGCCGGAAGATTGATCTCCGAAAGGCCTGTCCGGGGACCGCTGGACAGGAGCCGCAGATCATTGGACATCTTGGACAGCGTCACGGCGCACGTTTTGATGATGCCGGACACATGGACGAAGCAGTCGAGATTTTGGGTGCCGTCAATCAGGTCCGTGGCCTGGAGCAGGGGGTATTTGGTCACTTCCCGCAGCTCCGGCACAATGCGGCTCAGATAGTCCGGCGACACGTTGATGGCCGTGCCGATGGCCGTTGCGCCCATGTTGACCACGCACAAATCCGCCGCCGCCTGATGGAGCCGCCGGGCATCCCGGGAGATGGCGCTGGCATAGGCGTGGAAGGACTGGCCCAGACGGATGGGCACAGCGTCCTGGAGCTGGGTCCGGCCCATTTTCACAATGTCGTCAAACTCCACGGCCTTGCTCTCCAAGGCTTCATACAGCCGGTTCAGCTGGGTGGACACCTGGGGCAGCAATGCCAGGGCCGCCAGTTTGCCGGCGGTGGGGTAGACGTCGTTGGTGGACTGGGCCATGTTCACATGGTCGTTGGGGTGGACAATGCTGTAATCGCCTTTGACGCCGCCCAGCAGTTCAATGGCCCGGTTGGCAATGACCTCGTTGGCGTTCATATTGGACGACGTGCCCGCGCCGCCCTGGATGGCGTCCACAATGAACTGGTCGTGGAGCTTGCCGCCGATGATCTCGTCACAGGCGGTGATAATGACCTGGGCCTTTTCCTCGTCCAGGGTTCCGGCATGGCGGTTGGCCATGGCGGCGGCCTTTTTGATCTGGGCCAGGCTGACAATCAGCAGCTTGTGCATGGGGTGGCCGGTGATGGGGAAATTCTGCTTGGCCCGCAGGGACTGGACGCCGTAATAGGCGTCGGCCGGGACTTCCAATGTGCCGATGGAGTCGGATTCCATTCTGGTTTTCATAAAACGGTTCCCTCTTTCTCATGGGTGCGTTTGATTCTTGCCCCCAGCATACACGCTGATTCTGCCGCCGTAAAGACCCGGCGGCGTTTTCCGACGGAAACGAAAAAAAGCGGCCTCCGGGCTGAAGGATGAAAGGTTTTCACCGGGGAAAACTTTCGATAGAAAAGCGGCGCGGACCGGCGGCGGGCCTTGATTCTCCGTCCCATCTACGATACAATATTATAATCCAAAAGCACGCAAAAACACGGAGGTCACACCGTATGGACCAGATCGATCAAAAACTGTTGGAGCTCCTACGGGAAAATGCCAGAATGCCCCTGAAAAAGCTGGCGGAACACGTCTTTCTGTCGCCGCCCGCCGTGGCGGCCCGGATGGAACGGATGGAGCAGCGGGGCATTATCCAGGGATACCGGGCCGTTGTATCGCCCAAGGCCCTGGGCCGGGAGATTCAGGCGTTTATCCATCTGGTGCTGCCGCCGGAACAGCAGAAGGAATTTTCGGCCTTTGCCGCCGGAATTCCGCAGATTCTGGCCTGTTACCATGTGACGGGACCCCATTCCATGCTGTTGCAGGTCAGCTGTGAGGACATGGAGCAGCTGGACGGTCTGGTGGCCAAATTGCAGCGCTTCGGCACCACCCAAACCCAGGTGGTGCTGTCCACGGTGCTGCCGCCGGACCGCTGAACGGGCATCAGAAAGGATGGGGTACATGCTGGAAGAGTTTATTGCACAGATTTTGCCGTGGATCATCGGGCTCCTGGAGCTCATGGGCATTTTTGTGGTGCTGGTGTCGGCGGTGGGCGCGTTTATCCGGTATCTCCGGGGGTTGATCACCCGGGAAGAGGTGGACGTGAAATTCGCCTTTGCCAACGGCTTGGCCACCAGCCTGGAATTTAAAATGGGCGCGGAGATTCTCAAAACCGTCCTGGTCCGGGAACTCAAGGAACTGGTGGTACTGGGTCTGGTGATTCTCCTGCGGGCGCTGCTGTCCTTCCTCATTCACTTTGAGATGCAGCAGAACCATAAGAAATAACAGTTGCGCACTGTCCCGCAGACGGCGGGCACAGGGAAAGGAACCCATGGAACAAACGGTTTGGAAAACGCTGTTGCAGGCCGTGGCCGACGGTACGATGACAGTGGACGAGGCGGCGGCCCGGTGGAAGCTGGCCCCCTTTGAGGAGCTGGGCTACGCCAAAATCGACCACCACCGGGCCTTGCGGCAGGGAACGGCGGAGGTGATCTACGGCGAGGGCAAGACGCCGGAACAGATCACCGGCATTGTGTCCGCCATGCTGGAGGCCGGGCAGAAGTCGATTCTCATTACCCGCCTGTCCCCGGAGGCCGCCGCCCAGGTGGGACAGGTCCACACGTTGGACTACCGGCCCATGGGCCGGCTGGGCATCGTCGGCCCTCTGCCGGAGCCGGATGGCGTGGGCACCGTGGTGGTGGCCAGCGCCGGAACCAGCGACATGAACGTGGCCGAGGAAGCCGCCGTCACGGCGGAATTTCTCGGCAACCGGGTCACCCGCCTTTACGATGTGGGCGTGGCCGGTATCCACCGGCTCCTGGCCCATGCGGAGGAATTGATGGCCGCCCGTGTGGTGGTCTCCGTGGCCGGGATGGAGGGGGCGCTTACCAGCGTCATCGGCGGGCTGGTGTCCTGCCCCGTCATCGGCGTGCCCACTTCCGTGGGCTACGGGGCCGCCTTCGGCGGCGTGGCGGCGCTGCTGAGCATGCTCAACTCCTGCGCCAGCGGCGTCAGCGTCGTCAATATTGACAACGGCTTCGGCGCGGGATTCCTGGCCAGCCGCATCAACCATTTGGGAGGCAGCGCATGATCTTACATTTGGATTGCCCCATGGGTCTGGCCGGGGATATGCTGCTGGGGGCGCTGCTGGCCCTCCATCCCCAACGGGAGGACGTTTTGGAACGGCTCAACGGCCTGGGCCTGCCGGGCGTCGGGTACAGCGTGGAGGAACGGCCCCAGGGACTTCACGCCGTGGTTACGGTCTACGGCGCGGAAGAGGGCCACGGGCACCAGGACGCCCACCATCATCACCACCATCACACGGTGGAAGATATTTACCGTATTCTTGACGGCCTGCACCTGCCCGCCCCGGTGCGGGACAACGCCCAGGCCGTCTATGGCTTGCTGGCCGACGCCGAGAGCAAGGCCCACGGCTGCACCGTGGAACAGATTCACTTCCATGAGGTGGGGACCCTGGACGCCGTGGCCGATGTGGCGGGCTGCTGCCTGCTGCTGGAGGAATTGGACGTGGAGCGGGTGACGGCTTCGCCGGTGGCTGTGGGCGGCGGTACGGTCCGCTGCGCCCATGGGGTTCTGCCGGTCCCGGCTCCTGCCACGGCATTTCTGCTGGAGGGGATTCCCACGGTGCCTGGTCCCGTGGAGCGGGAGCTGTGTACCCCCACCGGCGCGGCGCTGCTGCGCCGCTTCGCCGCCGACTTCGGCCCCAGACCGGCGGGGACGTGGCTGCGTACCGGCGTGGGCCTGGGAACCAGGGAGTTTTCCGACCGGGTCAACGGTGTGATAGCCCATTTAGGCACACGGTAAAGAAACAAGACGGAGGAGACGTCGCGGGACGTCTCCTCCGTTTGCAATCTCAGAGATTATTGGGGCCGTGCCGGGTCCAGCACCTCCGACGGGTCAAAAAAGAATTTGGAAATCCGGTCCGGGTAGCGCTTCATGGTCAGACCGTCCAGATTGATGCGGCCCTGGAAGAACCAGGAGCCGTCCCACTTGGTGGGCATGGTGGAATCCACATGGCAGTAGATGGAAAAGCCCTGTTCCTGCAAAAAGGCCATGCGGGCGTCGTCGCGGGCAAAGGACACGCCGAAGGGGGAGATAAAAATATCTGTTTCCCCCACATAGGGGGCAATGTCCCGCGTCCACCGGCCGATGTCGTATTGGATTTGGTCCATGGTGATGGTCCGGTTGTTCCAGTATTGGTTGTGGGTGTAGCTGTGGCAGGCGATCTGCCAGCCGGTTTCCCGCAGAGCCTGGGCCACGGCCTGGGTCTTCTGGAGCATGGCCTGTCCGGTGGCTTCGTCGTAGTCCTCCAGATCGGTAATCCGGTAACCGAAGGCCCCTTCGTACCCGGTGAGGGCCAGAATACCCTTGGCACCCCGCCAGGAAAATTCCGGGTGCTCCGCCACATAGCGGTCCAGAATGGGGACCACGTCGCCGTCGTCGGTGAGCACGCCGTCCACCACCGTTTTCACCTGTCCGTTCTCGTCCAGGTCCAGCCGGGTGGCGAAGCCGTCGTCCGCCATGTACTGATAGTAGTTCACATCGTCCACCGACAGGACCAGGGGCTTCTTGCCCGGCGGCAGCAGCAGCTCCTTGCGGACGGCCACGCCGTCCTGGAACTCCACCAGATCGTGGATATCAACGAGCACAAACCCGGCCGCCTGGAGCTTGGGCAGCATGGCGGTAAACTCGGAGACGGTGGTCATGTACAGGTCGTAGCCTGGGGCGTCGTAGTCGCCGTCGAAGGCTTTGTCCGTGTCCACAATGAGACTGTGGAAGAAAATGTGGTAGAATTGACCGTCCGTATAGGGGACCAGCTGGGCTTGCAGGTCGGCGATTTCCTGTCGCAGGGTGTCGGTCTCGTCGTTGGCCAGGTCCGGGGAACCGTCCAAAAGCTGGAGCGCTTCCTCGTAGTAATAGCCGCGCATGAGCTGCCGGGCTTCCTCCAGCAGTTGGGTACGGGCCTGGGTCACAGCGGGGTCCTCCGGCATGGGTTCCGGCTCCACGGGGGCGGAGACGGACGGCTGTTCCGGGGCGGGCTGCTGGGAATCTGGTCCGGTTGGCTGGTCCGGCAGCAGCAGCCAGGCGGCAAAGCCGCCCACCACCGCCAGTTCCAGCAGCAGGACCAGGGCAAGAAAGACATTGGTTCTCCAGCGGCGTCTTCTGGAAGACCTGCCGCGTTGGACGTCGGTTCCGCAATACATGGGACCACCTCGATTCTGTCGAATTGGGGCAAAATTTGTCTGTATTCTATAGACGAAAAACAACGGCGTTGGTTCCTGCGGCACATTGCTTTTTTCCCAAAAATGTGCCATAGTATAACCATTGCAATCGATGAAACGGAAGGATATCCATGAAACTGATCCATCTCTCCGACCTGCACCTGGGTAAGCGGGTCAATGAATTTTCCATGATCGACGACCAGCGGTACATTCTCGACCAGATTTTGCAGGTCCTCGACGCCGAACGGCCCGACGCCGTTCTGATTGCCGGTGACGTCTACGACAAGCCGGTGCCCACCGCCGAGGCCGTGGCCCTGCTGGACCGGTTCCTGGTGGACCTGTCCCGGCGGGAACTGCAAGTCTTCGTCATCAGCGGCAACCACGATTCCGCCGAACGCATGGCCTTCGGCGGGCGGCTTATGGAGCAAAGCGGCGTCCATCTGGCGCCGGTCTACGACGGGACCGCCGCCCGATGGACCCTCACCGACGAGCACGGGCCGGTGAACCTGCATTTGCTGCCCTTTGTGAAGCCGGTCCACGTCCGGCGGTGCTTCCCGGAGCGGGAGATCGAGACGTACACGGACGCCGTGGCCGCCGCCGTGGAAGCCATGGACGTGGACCCCGCCGTGCGGAATGTACTGGTGACCCACCAGTTTGTCACCGGCGCGGCCCGGTGTGAATCGGAAGAGGTGTCCGTGGGCGGTGCCGACAATGTGGACGCGTCGGTGTTCGACGGGTTCGACTATGTGGCGTTGGGCCATCTCCACGGGCCCCAGACCGTGGGCCGGGAGACGGTGCGCTACTGCGGCACGCCGCTGAAATATTCCTTTTCCGAGGTCCATCACAAAAAATCCGTCACCGTGGTGGAGCTGGGGGAAAAGGGGAATGTGACGGTCCGTACCGTCCCCCTGACGCCCCAGCGGGACCTGGTGGAGCTGCGGGGGACCTATGAGGACGTGACCCGGCGGGATTTTTATGAGGGGACCGGGTATCGGGACTCCTACGTCCATATCACCCTCACCGACGAAGAGGACGTACCCGACGCCTTGGCAAAGCTGCGGCTGATTTATCCGTACCTGATGAAGCTGGAGTATGACAACTGCCGGACCCGTGCTGCCGGTGTGGGGGACGCGGGCGGCGATCTCCGGCGCAGTTCCCCCATGGAATTGCTGGAGGAATTTTACGAAAAGCAGAACGGCCAGCCCATGGGCCCGGAACAGAGACAGTTTGCCCGGCAGCTGATGGAACGCATCTGGGAGGGAGACGTATGAGACCGCTGAAATTGACCCTGTCGGCCTTTGGCCCCTACGCCGGTACGGTGGTTTTGGATTTGGAACGGCTGGGGGTCCGGGGGCTGTATCTGATTACCGGCGACACCGGCGCGGGCAAGACCACCATCTTCGACGCCATCACCTACGCCCTCTACGGCGAAGCCAGCGGCGACAGCCGGGACCCGTCCATGTTCCGCTCCAAATACGCCCTGCCGGAGACGCCCACCCTGGTGGAGCTGGTCTTTTCCTACCAGGGCCGGACGTACACGGTCCGGCGCAATCCCGAATACGAACGCCCCGCCCGGCGGGGCGGCGGCACCACCTTACAGCGGGCCGACGCGGAGCTCCATCTACCCGACGGGCGGGTTGTCACCCGCAGCCGGGAGGTCACCGCCGAACTGGTCTCCATCCTGGGATTGGACCGGAGCCAGTTTACCCAGATTGCCATGATTGCCCAGGGGGATTTTCTCAAATTGCTGCTGGCCGATACCAAGAGCCGCCAGGACATTTTCCGGGAGATTTTTGAGACCCGGTATTTTATGGTCTTCCAGGAAAAGCTGAAAGGTGAGGCCATCGGACTGCAAAAATCCTGTGCCGCCGCCCGGGCCAGCGTACAGCAGTACATCGGCGGCGTCCTGTACCGGGAGGAGGACCCCCTGGGGCCCCAGCTGGCTCAGGCGGCCCAGGGGGCGCTGCCCCTGGAGGAGACTGTGGCCCTCATTGAAACGCTGCTGGAAGCCGATCAGGCGGCGGAGGACCGATGCGCGGCGGAGTTGGAACGGCTGGACAGTGCCATGAGTGAGACCGCCGCCCGGCTGGCCCAGGCCGAGGAAGCGGCCAAGACCAGGACAAACCTGGAAGCGGCCAGGGTCCGGCAGACGGAGCAGCAGCAGCGGGTGGAAGCGGCCCGGACGGCTCTGGAGGAGCGGGAAGCGGAGACGCCCCGCCGGACAGCGCTGCAGGAGCAGCTGACGGCATTGGAAGCCGAGCTGCCCCGGTATGAGACGTTGGAGACCCAGGAGGAGACGTGTCGCCGTCTGGCGGCGGAACTGGAAGCGCTGACGGCGGAACAGGACCAGCGGCAGGCCCAACGGCAGACCCAGGCCGCCCAGCTGGAAGCATGGCAGCAGGAGGCCGAAACGCTGACGGCGGCGGCAGCGGAACAGCAGCGCCTTTTGGGCGAGCGGGACCGGCTGGACAGCCGCTTGACGGCGCTGGACGGCCTGTTCCGGGACCTGGAGCAGCAGCGGGCCTATGACCAACAGCTACAGACGAGCCGGGAAACCATTGCGGCCCAGGAGACGCATCAAACCCAGCTGGCAGAGGAACGCCGGGCGCTGGAACAGTCGTTGGCCGATGCCCGGACGGCCCACGCCGCCGGGGAGGGGCTGGAAGCGGAACAGGAAAAGCTGCGTCACCGTGGAGACCGGCTGCGGGAGCAGCAAACGGCGCTGGCGGACCTGACGGCCCTGCTGGACCGGTGCGTGCAGGAAGCCGGAACCGTGGCAGACTTGCAGGAGACATACCGGCAGGCCCGGACGGCGGCGGAGACGGCGGAAGGAGAGTACCAGCGGAAACAGCGGGCGTTTCTCGACGGTCAGGCGGGGATTCTGGCTCAGACGCTGACGGAGGACACCCCCTGTCCCGTCTGCGGGTCCCTTCACCATCCGGCCCCAGCCTTGCGGCCGGAAACGGTCCCCACGGAAGCGGAATTGCGCACGGCCCGGACGGCGGCGGAGACGGCGGCCAGTCAAGCCAACGACCGCAGCTTGGCCGCTGGCCGGGCGGCCACGGCGTTGGAGGAACGGCAGCGGCAGCTGCTGGCGGCCATGGCGTCCCATGTGGAAGCCCCGGCCCTGGACCGGGCCGGGGACCAGCTGGCCCAAAGCCGCCGGGAGAACGCGGCGGCCCTGGATGACCTGGAAACGGCCTTGGCGGACCTGGAAATCCGGCGGCAGGAGCGGCAGCGGCTGGCCCAGGACATCCAACACATGGAGGAAGCACTGGACCGGCTGGCGGACCGTCAGGAGACCGTGCGCCGGGAGACGGAGACGGCCCGCGTGGAGCAAAGCGGGCTGACGGGCCGCCAGGACCAGCTGGCCCGCCGTCTGGAGCAGCAGGCCGGGGACCTGTTGGGCGACTGTCCGCCGGACCAGATCGAGCCGTGTTTGGAGACGGAACGGGCCGCTGTAGCGGCGGCCCGGCAGGAGACGGAGACGGCCCTGGAAACCGTCGCGGCCCAGCTGCGGCGGCAGGCAGCGCTGAACAAGGCCATTCCCGATGGGGAAGCGGCATTGCAGGACCTGGACCGGGCGCTGTCCCAGGGACGGGAGACGGCGGCGGCGCTGGAGAGCCGCCGGGACGAGGTGACGCGGCAGGCGGAACAGCTGCGGAGCCAGCTCCAATACGAGGACGGCGCGGCGGCCCGCGCTGCCTGGGAACAGGTCCGGGCAGAACTGGACGGTCTGACTCAACGGCAGCAGGCGGCGGAAACGGCCTGGAACGAGAGCCGCAGCGCCCTGGCCGCCGCCGACGCGGCGGTGGAAGAGTTGGCAGCCCTGCTGGACAAGGCTCCGGCCATCGACGCGGCGGCGGAACAGGAACACAGCCAACAGCTGACCCAGTCCCGCCGGGCTGCGGCAGCGGAACAACAGGCCGTCCACACCCGGTGGGACACCAACCGGCGGGCGTTGGACCACATCCGGGACAAGGCGGCGGACCTGTCGGACCTGGAGGGCCGATACCGCTGGATGGCGGCACTGTCCGACACGGCCAACGGCACCCTGGCGGGCCGGGAGAAAATCGCCCTGGAAACCTACGTACAGATGACCTTCTTCGACGAGATTCTCCGGCGGGCCAACCTGCGGCTATTGGTCATGACCGATAACCAGTACGAGCTGCTGCGCCGCCGGGAGGCCGACAACAACCGCAGCCGCAGCGGCCTGGAACTGGATGTGGTGGACCATTACAACGGCTCCCGCCGCAGCGTCCGGTCCCTGTCCGGCGGTGAATCCTTCAAGGCGTCCCTGTCCCTGGCATTGGGCCTGTCCGACGTGATTCAGTCCTCCGCCGGCGGTATCCGGCTGGATACCATGTTTGTGGACGAGGGCTTTGGCTCCCTGGACGAGGAATCGCTGCGGCAAGCCATCCGGGCCCTGTCCGCCTTGACCGAGGGGGACCGGCTGGTAGGCATCATCTCCCATGTGGCCGAGCTGAAAGAGCGCATCGACAAGCAAATCGTGGTCACCAAGGACCGCACCGGCGGCAGCCGGGTGGAACTGGTGGTCTGACCGCGGCGCAAAATAAAACACGGGCCTGCTGCAAGATAAATTCGATTTGAAAAGATGCACAATTTCTTGGCTGGGGAAGTGTGAAGGGGGCGGCCTTGAGCCCCCTTCGCGTTCAATCACCCGCCCGCAGGCGACACAAAAAGCCGAACTCCATTGCGGAGTTCGGCTTTTTGCCAAGGGGTGCTGCAGTTTGCAGCACCCCTGTGTGCAGTTATATGGGGAACGGGCCGGACGGCTGATTATACCAGAGCGGAAGCGGGCATATTGAGCAAATCAATATCCTTTGCCGTCAGCAAAGCGTCCACATCCACCAGCAGAATCACCGTGTTCCGCTTGACAATGCCCGTCAGATATTCGGCGTTGTGGCCGTCCTGACGGGGCGGCGGGCAGATTTCCTCCGGCAGAATGGTCTCCACATTGCTGATGGCGTCCACCAGAATGCCGATGGAATGGTCCTGCACGTTGGTGACCACCAGACAGCTCTTCTCACTGACGGCCACCGCTTCTTTTCCCAGCCGGACCCGCAGGTCCACCACGGGAATCATTTCATCCCGGACGGAGGCCACGCCCCGCATATGGGGAGAGGATTCCGGCAGCGGCGTCACAGGCGGAATGCCGATGATCTGCACCACCTGACGGATGTCCATGCCGAACACCTGATCGCAGCAGTAAAAGGTCAGATACTTGTTGCTGTTTTCCAATGCGTCCACGTCGGCGGCCGTCAGAATCTGCATATACTCCCAAAGGGCTTCCACCTGATCGTCGGACAGGGTGGGGAGACGGTCGCAAATCTCCCGGCGTAATTCCTCAATCTGCATACTGTATTCTCCTTACCTTGCATAAAGTTTCCGGTTCCGCCGGTGGAAAACCGACGGAACCGGCGCTTGCAATGGGTCTCAATACTTGGAAGAACCGGCGTAGTCGCTGTGTTCCGACTTGGTCGGCTGCGGCGCCACAGGTGCGGGCCGTCCGCCGAAGTCCTGGCCCAGCTTGAAGTGGGCAATCTGCTGATGCATCATATTGGCCTGACCGGACAGCTCCTGGCTGGCCGCGGCGCTCTGCTCGGCAGTGGCCGAGTTGGTCTGTACCACATCGGCAATCTGATCGACGCCCTTGGCGATCTCCGACAGGCGGCCCGCCTGCTCGCGGTAGGCCCGCGCCACCGTGTCGATGGTCTCGGACACCTGCGCGGTGCCGTCGGCCACCACGGCCAGGGATTCTGCGGTGAGCTTCGTCAGCTCCTCGCCCTTCTGCACGGCCTGGACGGAGTTTTCAATCAGTTCGTTGGTCTTCTTGGCCGCTTCGGCGCTCTTGCCCGCCAGACTGCGGACCTCATCGGCCACCACGGCGAAGCCCTTGCCGGCTGCACCGGCCCGGGCGGCTTCCACCGCTGCGTTCAGGGCCAGAATGTTGGTCTGGAACGCGATGTCGTCGATGGTCTTGATGATGCCGCGGATGGCGGCGGACTGGACGCTGATATCGGTCATGGCCTTCCGCATGGTGTCCATCTGCTGGTTGCTCTTGTCCACGGCATCCTTGATCTGCTCCAGGAACTGACCGGCTTCCACGGCCTTCTCGGCTTCCGCTGTGGCCTGGGTGGACAGGTCCTGCACCGCGGAGGACAGCTCCTGCACGGAGGACGCCTGCTCGGTGGCGCCCTGGGCCAGGGCCTGGGCGCCGCTGGCAATCTGCTCGGCGCCGGCGTTGACCTGATCGGCCGACTGGGCGATGGAGGTGAGGGTCTCGGTCAAGGTACTGCGAATGTGCATCAGCGCCGACTTGACCTTGGCAAACTCACCGGCATGGTTCTGCTGCAATGTAAACGTCAGATCACCATTGCCAATCTGATTGAGCACCAGGGAGATTTCGTCGATGTACAGGATGTATTCCTTCAAACGGTCCACAATCCGTTCCACACCGGCGCCCACCTCGGCCACTTCGTCATGGCTGCGAACGTCCACAGCCACGTTCAGCTCGCCATCGGCCAGCTGGCTGACGGCGGTGTTGAGCCGCTTGAGGGGCCGGGTGATAGACATGGCAATAAACGCGCAGATGATGCTCAGCAGAATGATACAGGCCGCCACACCGATGACCAGAACCCGGAGGATGGCATTGGTATGGGACGTATACTCCGCCACAGGCATAACGCCCAGCACGACATAACCCGTATTACCAATGGGGGAGGTGCTGCCGTAATACTCGGTATTGCCGCGGGTGTAGAGCATGGAGTGGGAGTTTTCCTTGTTGAGGATGGCTTCCCGCATGTTGGAGGAGTAGTTGGCGTCGGCAGCGTTGGTGTTGACCACGGACGAATCCGGATGGTAGATAATCCGGCTGCTCACGTCATAAACTGTCACATAGCCGGTGTCGCCGATTTTTACATTGCTCAGCATTTCCATGATGCTGGAGATATTCAAATCCAGACCCACGACGCCCACCATGGTGCCGTTGGAAAAAACAGGGCTGGCCACGGTGACGGCAGAGTCGTTGCCGTTGGCGCTGCTGTACATTTCCGAAACGATGGTATCCTGCTTGCTGGATACCAGATTGTACCAGGAACGGGTATTGAAATCAATTTCTCCCGACTGGAAGAGCGTGCCGTCGCTCTGCAGCAATTCTCCGGTCTGGAGATTGGCCAGCCAGACATAGTCCAGATCATCCGCATAGTCCTGCTGAATCAGACGCAGAGTTTCCATCAGGCTGCCGTACAGGTCGTGACCTACAAAGCCTTCTGCCGAATACTCTGTGGTGGTATCCCGGACAATCTGCGTGGCGGCCAGACACTCGGCCACGCCATAGTAACGATTAAAGAAAGATTCCGACGCATTGGCGGCCTCATTTGCCTGTGCGTTCAGCTGATCGTTCATAATTTCATTGACGATTGCGGAACCTCTCAAACCCAAAAAGATGGTGACAAGGAGCATGGAGATAATCAGAGGGCACAGAATGCCCAAGAGCAGCTTGGGGACAACGCCCAGCTTGATCTGCTTGCCCCCATTGTGCAGGGTATCTTTCTCTCTATGCATACAATTCCCTCCATTTCGTGCTTTCAACACTGAGTTTTTACTTTCTTCCTATGCACTCAACTGTGGAACGCATATGGTAACCTCGGCCGGAACCGAGCGCTTATGTGGCAGCCGGTGCCTCCTTCCATCTGTCCAATACTGTCAGGCCACATAATTTTCATTC
>CALWWW010000061.1 GCA_944385365.1 uncultured Oscillospiraceae bacterium
CGTCCTACGAAACGGTTACGCATTCGCACCCATGCGCCGGTCAACGTCACCCGGTACGGCACGGCGGCACACGCAGGTGCCGCCCTACATACTCGATTCGTAGTCAGGATGAAACGCATTGCCCAGCCGCACTAGGGCGAATAGGTACCCAGCACATAAAAAAGGCCGCCGTCCACCACCCGCGTTGGGGTGGGGACGGCGGCCTTCGGCTTCGCCGGGAATTGCGCCATCTGCGGATGGCGCTCTGGAACGATTGGGGCTTTCGCCCGCTGCGGCGGGCGGGTATTTCGCGCCGTGCGCGGCGCGACCGGGGCGCTGCCCCTGGACCCCGCGATTTTTTGAAAAAAATCGAGTAAAACTTTTGTTTTGGGGTGCGATAATTATCGGATGATCAACGCACCGTTTTCCACGTCCACCGTCAGGTGAGCGCCGGGCTCCACCTCACCGGAGAGAATCCGCTTCGCCAGCAACGTCTCCACCGTATGCTGGACGTACCGGCGCAGAGGCCGGGCGCCGAACGCCGGGTCATAGGCCTCGTCCACAATAAAGGACTTGGCGCCGTCGGTCAGCGTCACCGTCAACTGCTTATCCTCCAGCCGTTTATTCAGGTCGGCGGCCAGCAGGTCGATGATCTTCGTGATATTCTCCCTGGTCAGCGGCTTATAGAAGACGATCTCGTCAAGACGGTTCAGGAACTCCGGCCGGAAGGACCGCTTCAGCAGCGCCTGGACCTGTTCCCGAGCCTCCTGGGAGATTTCGCCGTTGTCCTCGATGCCGTCCAGCAGATACTGGGAGCCCAGGTTGGATGTCAGGATGATAATGGTGTTCTTGAAGTCCACCGTGCGGCCCTGGCCGTCGGTAATCCGGCCATCGTCCAGCACCTGCAGCAGCACGTTGAACACGTCGGGATGGGCTTTCTCGACCTCGTCAAACAGCACCACCGAATAGGGCTTTCTGCGGACCGCCTCCGTCAGCTGGCCGCCTTCCTCATAACCCACGTATCCGGGAGGCGCACCAATGAGACGGGATACGGCGTATTTCTCCATATACTCGCTCATATCAATCCGGACCATGTTCTTCTCACTGTCGAACAGGGCCTCCGCCAGCGTCTTGGCCAGCTCCGTTTTGCCCACGCCCGTGGGGCCCAGGAACAGGAACGAGCCGATGGGCTTGTTGGGGTCCGCGATACCGGCACGGCTGCGGAGAATGGCCTCGCTGACCAGCCGGACAGCCTCATACTGGCCCACAACCCGCTTGTGGAGAATATCCTCCAGGCCCAGCAGCTTCTCCCGTTCGCCCTCCATCAGACGGGACACGGGGATGCCGGTCCAACGCTGGATGATTCTTGCAATCTCTTCCTCGGTGACCTTATCCCGCAGAAGGCTGCGCTCTCTGCCGGCCTGGGCAATCTGCTCCTCGGCCTCCAACTGCTTTTTCAGTTCGGGAATCCGGCCGTATTGCAGCTGTGCGGCCTTTTCCAGGTCGTACTCCCGCTGGGCCTTCTCCAGATCGGCGTTGGCGGCTTCCAGGTCTTCCCGGAGCTTCTGAACCTTGCCGATGGCGTTTTTCTCATTGTCCCACTGGGCTTTCTTGGCGTTGAACTCGTCCCGCATCTCGGCCAGTTCCTTCTGGATTTCCGCCAGATGCTCCTTGGAAAGGGCGTCGTCCTCCTTCTTCAAGGCGGCTTCCTCAATCTCATGCTGGATGATACGCCGCTGGATGACGTCCAGTTCCGTGGGCATGGAGTCGATCTCCGTGCGGATCATGGCGCAGGCTTCATCCACCAGGTCAATGGCCTTGTCGGGGAGGAACCGGTCCGTGATATACCGGTTGGACAGGGTGGCGGCGGCGATGATAGCGCCGTCGGTGATCTTGACGCCGTGGAATACCTCATAGCGTTCCTTCAAGCCACGAAGAATGGCGATGGTGTCTTCCACCGTGGGCTCGCCCACCATGACCGGCTGGAACCGGCGCTCCAGGGCGGCGTCCTTTTCGATATACTGCCGGTACTCATCCAACGTCGTTGCGCCGATACAGTGCAGCTCGCCACGGGCCAGCATGGGTTTCAGCAGGTTGCCGGCGTCCATGGCGCCCTCGGTCTTGCCTGCGCCGACGATGGTGTGCAGCTCGTCGATAAACAGGATGATACGGCCCTCGGACTTCTTGACTTCGCTAAGGACGGCTTTCAGCCGCTCCTCAAACTCGCCGCGGTACTTTGCACCGGCGATCAGAGAACCCATATCCAGGGCAAAAATAGTTTTATCCTGCAAGGTGGTGGGCACGTCGCCCTTGACAATCCGCTGGGCCAGGCCCTCGGCAATGGCCGTTTTACCAACGCCGGGTTCACCAATCAGGACGGGGTTGTTTTTGCTCTTCCGGCTCAGAATCCGGATGACGTTACGGATTTCATCGTCTCGGCCGATGACCGGGTCCAGCTTATTCTGCCGGGCGCGCTCCACCAGGTCGGTGCCGTATTTCTTCAACGCGTCGTAGGTCTCCTCCGGGTTGTCGCTGGTGACCCGCTGGTTGCCGCGGATGGTCTGCAACGTTTTCAGACAGTCCTCCCGGTGGATTTGGTACGTCTTGAACAGGGGCCCCAAGACATTGTCCGGATGGTCCAGCATGGACAGGAACAGGTGTTCCACCGAGACAAACTCATCCTTCATCTGATCGGCCAGATGCTCGGCGGCCTGGAACACATCGTCCACCTGCCGGGCAATATAATATTTATCGGCTTCCCGGCCGGAGCCGGTGACCTTGGGCAGCCGGTCGATCTCCTGACGGACCGCCGCCTCCAGGCTTTCCACCGTCACGCCCATCTTTTGCAGCAGCTGGGGAATCAATCCGTTCTCCTGCTCCAGCAGGGCCAGCAGCAGGTGGCTCTGCTCAATCTGTTGGTTGGCGTGCTCCAGGGCAATGGCCTGAGCGCCCTGGATGGCTTCCAGGGACTTTTTCGTATATTTCTGTGCATTCATAAAGCAATGACCTTCCTTTCCGGCGGCGACTACCTTCTGTTCCTTCGACTTCCTTCCATGTACCGCCGTTCTCCTATAGATTTTAGCACTCTCACTTGTAGAGTGCTAACCTTTGTAACTACAATATACGCCTGTTTTCCTGCCATGTCAATAGGTTTTTCGGTCGATCAATTATTATATTTTTGTGAACAACCGTTCGGTTCATACATTTGCATTGATGATTTTACGCTTTTGTAATATCTGCCCTCTAACTTATTTAATATTTAATTGATATGATAATACTGCAAGAAGCGATAGACTTTTTTCATTTTTCTCCCTCTTTTTTGTTATAGGATGAACGCCTCTGCCGGCTGGTCACCGGCGGAGGCGTTCTCCTGTCTGTAGCTCCTGTGAAATTTAATATGGGTTTTACCTAAATGGTCTATCAGATTTTACAAAGACACAGTATACTAAGGCTCGCATGGAGCAATTTCTTTTTTCATTTTTTCATTTTCTTCCACGGGAAATCCTGCCGCCAAAAAGGCGGCAGGATTTTTCCATAGGTTTGCAACAATAGTTCATACTTATTTAATATCTGCCCACTTATATATTTAATATCTCCTTGGTATGATAATCATGCAAGAAGCGATACAACTTTTTCATTTTTCATTTTCCCCTCATAATACTTCCTTTGAAGAACGGACAGACGAGCTGGTCACTCGCCTGTCCGTTCTTTCTGCTTCCCAGAGTTATGTATGGTTTGATGGATCGGAACATGCAAAAACCGCGAACTGAAACCAGTTCGCGGTTTTTGTGTTGGCATTACCTATTTTCCCGTGCAGTCGCCCGCAAAGTATTTTCGGCGCAAACGAGCTTAACTTCTGTGTTCGGAATGGGAACAGGTGGACCCTCGCTACAATCAACACCAACTATATTCTGTTATCAGCCAAAGCTGTAACATTTTAATGGCTCCCCCTGTTGGGCTCGAACCAACGACCCCATGATTAACAGTCATGTGCTCTACCGACTGAGCTAAGGAGGAA
>CALWWW010000062.1 GCA_944385365.1 uncultured Oscillospiraceae bacterium
ACATTATTTGTATTAAACAGTACTAAGATGCCAGCTATACTTATTGAGTGTGGTTTTATGACAAACAAAGATGAAGCCGAGCTTCTTCTGAGTGATGATTATAGAAGAACTGTTGCAGAAGCTATTGCTAAAGGTGTATGTAGATATTATGGTGTAGTTTACAGAGAGAAAGAGGAGGAAAAAGAAGTGGAAATAAGATATAATAATATAGAAGAAGTTCCAAGTTGGGCAAAAAGTGCAGTACAAAAATTAATTGATACAGGTAAGTTTGCTGATGTAAATAAACTTGATTTAAGTTATGATATGGTTAGAATGATTGTGCTTTTAAGTTAATTGTATTTTTTATAAATCTATGATAAAATTATATTTGCTATGATATAATTTTAGACATAGCTATGTAGTATAGTTATTGTCAGAGAGTCGGATTATTCCGGCTCTTTTTTTTATGCATCGAAAGTGCAGGTGAAAGACCGACGTCAAGACGTCGGTCATTTCCTCAAATCTCCCGCAGTGCGGGGATTTTTTGCTGACGTCAAAAATATGGGCTTGACGTCGGTATCAGAGTTGTTTGGCTTAATAAATTGATGTTTGCTTAGAAAAAATAAGGTTTTTGGCTGACATCTATTGTGACGTCATAACAATTTAAAGCCTGAGCGGAGCGAAGTCAGGGGTTTGGGGTTTTCCCAAAAAAGCAGGAAATGTATATACATTTCCACTGCTTGCAATTCAGCCATTTATTTAGTGTTTGTAAAAAAAATATAATAAAAAAAGGAGGTTATAAACCTCCTAAGTTAGTTTAATTCAAATTCTTTTTTTGCCCAATCTTCAAAATAAAAAATATCTTTTTCTAATTCTTCATCATAATAATATGATATAGCATTATTACCCCATTCGGATTCGGCTTTATCAATTATTTTTGTCCAAACTTCTTCAGATAAATTTTTATCATCAACGAAATCTTCAAGGTCGTCCAAATAATAAAAATTAAATTTGTGAGATATATTAATGTAAAATGGAACACATTCAATATCTATATCAGAATATTTATAAATGTCCCCACCGTCTATCCATTCGTCATCATCATCGTATATTTTTTCTTGCACGAAATATTCTTCTACAACTTTATAGTTCTGAATACCACCTCTGTAAAATGTGGTTCTGTATTTCTTTAATTCATTAAGTGCGTCTTCTGCTGTGTTAAATTTGATTGCAAAATCGTATTCAGTTGCCTCGTCAGTACAACCTATCTTTATTTTATCATTTTTTATTTCTGTTGATGCTTTGATTAATTCATATACTGTTCTCATATACATTATCTCCTTTTAATATTATCTAAATCAATACCACTTCTTGCCATTATATATAGTATTCTCAAGGTCAATTTTTTCCCAACCACCATATTTTTCAACATACATTAATTTAAGTTCTTCAAATCGTTCTTCAGATATTTCTATTGTTTCAGTTTCTCTATAATAATAGAAATTATTGTCATCATTAAGTATTGGTTCTGCATTTTCTAAAACTTCTCTGTGACAATGATATAACCATTGCCAGGAAGTCAATAAGGTATTGTAGGCTTTAAGATACGCTTCTCTCTTTTCTTCTTTTTCCTTTTCTTTTTTTCTTATTTTATATTTTTCATAATTTTCTTTATTTCTTTCTTTTTTGTATAATTCAAATTCGGAGTCAGACATTTTAACAACTTCATTTTCCGAATAGTAAATGAAAGTTGAATTGCAGAATTGATTCTGCCAAAGTTCAACGCCAGTAGCATTATCTTTAATCTTAAATCCTATTTTTGCCCATTGCTTTTCTGTTTTGTAATCTTTGTACTCTTCATGATAATTTTTAACTTTTATATGTTTCATTAGACGTCACCTGATTTATAAATTTAATTTTGTTCAAGCTTTTCTTTAAAATTCCAAAATTTTTTCAGCATATTTCTCTATTTCTTCAAAATCATATATTTCACCATCTCCAGCACCTGTAATATATTTTACGTCTTCTGCAGTTTCGCACCCTACAATATTGCTATAGTCTGCATTTTTAGCATATTCAAATGTCAATCTTTCATCAAAACATTCATCTCCAAAGCAAAAACATTTATTTTCTTTGTCCACAAAAGCTACCATATTGTATGCATTTGTTTTAATAAAAAATACTTTAAAATATTCTTTAATAACTTTCATATCTTCTCTTCTATCTTTCATATTTTGAATTCTTCTTTTGATTTCTTCTTTTTTCATTTTCAACACTCCTTATTTTTTTCTATATATTCTTTTATTGCCAATCTAAATACACTAGCTTTACTATCACCAGTTCTTTTTACAGCTTGGTCAAATTCTTCAACCAAGTCTTTTTCAATTCGGACTTGAATTCTTTTATAATTTTCTTCAAGCCATTTAGCTTTTGCTTTCGTTGCTGAAGTACCCATTTAAAATTGTCTCCTTTAACTATAATCCTATTTTTTTAACTGCTATTTCCAAACCATTAATTCTCCTTTTATTTAATTAAATTTATATCTCCAATCTTTTTTGCCATAATTGCCGCCACATTTTGCAATAATTTTTATTTGCATATACAACTCTTTAAAATTCTTAACGTTTTTAAAACAATCAATAACTTCACCAGCATAAGAATGTTTGATGTTATATATTATGTTTTCATTAAACATTTTTATTACGTCTTGGTTTTCTTTAGTAACTTTGAAATAATCTTCAGAACTATATATTTCTTCTACACATTTTTTTATTGTATTAAGAATATCAGATGCCCAAGTTTTTTGTTTTTCACTTCCTGTCATACTTAGAGTATTTTTTGCAAGACTCCAAGCCTTTTTAAGGCAATCACTAAATTTAATATTGAATTCTTTTTTAAATTTCCAAGCTCTTTTAAAGATTTCTGATTTATTAAACATATATAACACTCCTTTTTATTTTTTTATTTCCCGTTCTTTATATTTATAATATACTACACGCAGTATATAAAAGTCAAGTATTTTTTCAAAAGTTCTTGTACTTCTTGTACTTACTGTGTATAATTAAATACGATGTATAAGAAGTATAAGAAGTATAATAAGTACATCAAGTATAACACGTACAAGAAAGGATGTTTGATATGGAAATAATAACAATCGCAAATCAAAAGGGTGGGGTTGGTAAAACAACTACTGCATCAGCTCTTGGAGCTGGCTTAATCAAAAAGGGGAAAAAGGTTCTTTACATAGACCTTGACCCACAAATTAATTTAACTACATCGCTGGGTGGAGATGAGAATAAAACATCTATATATGATGTAATTAAAAGTGATATTGATATTAATGAAGCAATTCAAATTATAAACGGAAAACATATTATAGTGGGTGATAGAGCTGCAAGTGGTGCTGACACAGAATTTAATCTTCCAGGAAGGGAGTATAAATTAAAAAAAGCATTATCAAAATTAAATGATGAATATGACTATATAATAATAGACACGCCTCCTGCATTAGGTGTATTGACTATAAACGCATTAACAGCATGTGACAGGGTTTTAATTCCTGCTGAAGCTGATGTGTCAAGCATACAGGGTTATTGCAGAGGCTATTGGTACAAAAGTATACACTCAACCAATAAGAGAGTGTGTGGCATTAAAAGAGGCTAAAACACAAATACAAGATATATTTGAATATTCTAAAAACAGTAATGCTACTAATGATTATTCTGCATTGATTGAAGAAATTTTAAAGGAGTGTAAATAATGGCTAAAAGTTTTAAAAAATCAGATAACCCAGCTCTTAATTTCATTAATATAGAAAAAAATATACAACAAGTACACGATGTACAAGAAGTACAAAAACCACAAGAAGTATCAGAAGTTAAAAAGACAAGAACATCTAAAGATACACAGGGCAGAAAAGGTCAGAAACTTCCAAGAATGAATATGGGATTTTATGATGATAACTTAGAATATATACAAAAAATGTCAAGACTTCGTGGTATGACTATGACTGAGTATATGAATGAATTAATTTATGAAGACAAGAAAAAAAAGAAAAAAATTTTAGAGCAATTTGAAAAATATATAGATTAATATTATTTATAGGTGTCAGAACTTGACGGTTTTGACACCTTTTTTTTATTCTTGATATAATAACTTTATAACAGTATCAAAAATAAGTGTCAAATATACGCTGTGAAAGGAGTTTTATTTTATGGGTAAAATATATGGCTATGCAAGAGTTTCTACTACAGGACAGTATAAACAGGGCAATAGTATAGAAAATCAAATTGAACTATTAAAAAATGCTGGATGTGAAATTATACACCAAGAAGCCTGCACTGGAACAAAAAAAGATAGACCTGTATTTAAAAGTCTACTCAAAGAATTAAATACAGGAGATACACTTGTTGTTACAAAATTAGATAGACTGGCAAGAACTGCTGTGGAAGGTGTTTCATTAGTTCAAGAGCTACTTGCTGACGGTATAAATGTATATATATTAAATATGGGAATGATAGAAGATAGTCCCGTTGGAAAATTAATACTAACAATAATGCTTGCCTTCGCAGAATTTGAAAGAGATTTAATAATAGAACGTACCCAGGAAGGAAAAGAAATAGCCAAGAAAAATCCTGACTATAGAGAAGGCAGACCAAAAAAATTTAAAAGAAAACAAATAGAACATGCACTTGAGCTACTTGAAGAACATACATATAAAGAAGTAGAAGAGATTACAGGTATATCCAAAAGCACTTTGATAAGGGCAAAAAGAAAAAATATTGCTTTATCTCTCTCAAATAAATAATAAATTTAGTATTGTTGAATATTAGTATTATTGAAGGCAGGATATATAAACTTTTAAAAGTTTGTAAGAATGAACTTTTGGATGTTCATTTTTATGAACTTCAATTAAAATTTTGATAAAATTAAAAAAAAATACAACCTTTATGTCAATTTGAAGATTGTATTTTGCTTAAAATAAAAAAAATAAATATAAAAAATATAAAAAAAGACACGACAAAAAGCCATAAGTTATATAGTTAAATTTATGGCTTTTAAAATTTATTCAGTTTTTTAAAATTATTCTTTTAAAATTGATTTTATGTACTTTCTTTCAAGTTCCCTTATTTTATTAAAATCCCATTGACGCTGCTCATAGTTACAAAATCTATTTTGTTTTTTAGGTTTTGATGTTTGCATCTTATGAGCTGTTGGGACATTTTTTATATTTTCTTTTTCTTCCTGTTTCTGCTCTTTAGGCAGTTCATCAGAATTTACCTGTGCAGGTATTATATTATTTACGTAGATTAAATTAGGTTTATTTAACCCACGTCTTACAGTTTTTATTAAACCAATAGCAGGGTCTCTTAATTGGTTTAATAACTGTATGGCTTTGGTCTTTCCGCAACCTATAATTTCTTTTATTGCATTAATTGTAAATATTATATATGTGTTGCCATCTTTATCTTTCCAATTGTTTTGGATTGATAGTTGATGACGGTCAAGCATAAGCATGTATAATATTTTTGCATCTGTACTTAAAGATTTATATGTAGATGTGAATAATTCCTTTGGAAACATGCAGAAGGAATTATTTTCATAAATTGTTGTATTAATCATAGTTATTTCCCCTTTACATATGTATTTTTTGTCGTTTTTTGTTAAAAATGAATAAAAAAATGCTAATGTGAAAAATCGCATTAGCCAAAAATACAGTATTGTAAAATTTACATTTCAATGATATAATACAATAAATTTGATTTTTGGTTTGTTTGGCTTTGGTGTGGTTAATGCGATTTGTCATCATTTCAAACATTCCTTTTCCCTAGTTTGCGGCCAACAAACTAGGGATTTTTTTTGCCTTTAATTATAATTCATTTTTACACAATTTGCAATATATTTTAATAACATCTGCCACAAGGTTGTATTCCTCGTGCTTTTGCATCTTCCAATGATATTTGAACAGGATTTTTCATACCACTACAAGTGGATTTTTTATGATACTTTCCTGAACCGTCAGCTGGAGTCCAAACCATTGGAACATATTCTTGTTGAGTAGTTTCTTGTTCAGCTGCTGCCTGTTCTTGAGCAAGTCTTTCTTCCTCGGCTTTTCTTTCAGCTTCTTCTTGAGCAAGTCTTTCTTCCTCAGCTTTTCTTTCAGCCTCAGCCTTTTCCTGTGCAATACGTTCTTCATCAATTACTGTAACTGTAACTGAATTACTTTTAACATTACCACTTTTAGCAGTTATTGTTGCTGTTCCTTCTGATTTACTTTCTAATGTTACAACTCCGTCTTTTGTTGTTAATGCAATTACATCTGTATTGTCAACAATGTATTCTATTTCAGAATTTGCATCACTTGGAGTCAATGTTGTATTTATATTTTGAGTTTCATTAATATCCATTTCAGTTTGTGCTGAAATTTCAATAGCTTTAGCAGGTGTAATAGGATTTAATGCCCAGTTTGCTATAATTATGATAGATATTATACAAAATACTCCAGCTACTATGTCATAAATTTTCTTTTTGTTTTGGTCAACTTTCTTTCGCCATATTGCAAAATATAATATGGCCGGAATTATTCCTAAAAGGAATATGATAGGTAAAAATATAATTATAAGAATTGTTAATAATATATTTTTACCTTTTTTGGGTGGTTGATTTTGATGACCATTATTGCTTCCCGTAAAATTCAAAGGCTCATTACTAGACCTTTGATTATTTTGGTGATTATTACCGCCTAAATTAGTTGTTCGTGAGTAAGATATTCCAGAGCCAGGAATTCCAACAGTAGTTGTTGCTCTACCTTTGGAATTAACAGACACTCTTGCTCCACGAGTGCCGGCTGATATACCGACACTATTTTTATTAATATTTAATTTAACCCCCGGTGCAATTTTAATGCTTTTTCTAAATTTAAAACCCATAATATACCCCCTTAATTTATATTTTTATTATGCGTTTTTCTTTGCGTAATCTTCGTAAACTGATGATGTTTTCCCTTTTTTCTCGGCTTCAAGTTCAAGACGATAAGCCTCAAGTTCTCTTTGAATGTCTTCATCAATTTGGCTTTGCACTTCTTGTACTTGTTGTTCTTCTTGTTCCTGTTGTACTTCCTGTTCTTGTTGTTCTTCATATACTTGTTGCACTTCTTCAATGTGTTCAGAAGCATACTTGAGTGCAACTTTTTTTATATAGTCTAAAAGTGGCTTTATTTCTTCTGGCTCAAGTGTAACAAGAACATCAAGACAAGATTTTACAATATCATCTAAATTGTACTTCACAACTAACTCGTTGACAATACTTTTTTCATCTTGGCAGAACATTTCTCCAATACCGTCACGCAACCATTCTTCATTTACATTGAATTTATTGCAAATATCTTGAATAGTTCTGTCTGATAAGTTTCTTTTCCCATTTTCAACAAGAGATATTGAATTTCTTTGTAGATTTAATTTTTTTGCAAATTCACTTTGGCTTAATTTTAAAGTTTCTCTAATTTCCTTTAATCTTTCGTTTATCATTTATTTTCACCTCGTTTATTTAATATATTATTAAAATGCTAACTTGTCAACATTTAAAAAGGCGTTAATCAACATTAATATTGACAAGTTATCTTGATTATTATAAAATTTGCTTACAAGTTATCAAAAATAAAAGGATAGGTGAGAATTATGGAGGAAAAATTAGAAAAGAAAAAAGAACTTTTAACTGAATGTGCGACAGAATTAGAAAAATTACCAGAAGATGCTGTTATGGACATGTTGTTAGTAATAAAAGGTGCAGCAATCGCCTATAAAAGCAAAATGAAAGCAAGCTGACAGTTAAATATCAAAAAAAGTCTCTATTTTGACCATATAGGGACTTTTTGGGACTTTGTAATAATTATTGTTAAGTTAATATTTAACGTTTGTTGTAGACGTTAAAAAAGGGGAAATTTTATGAAAACAATTAATATCAAAGTGGGGGATATTGTAAAAATAACAAAGTCAATTGTTGACTATGAAAATGAAAATCCTCAAAAGACAAGGAAATCTCTTGTAAATTATAAAGTTATAGCACTCTATCCCCATGGAGTGCTTTGTCAAAGAAAAGTGATGAAAGGCATTATTCGTGAGTTTTTTTGTTATAACTTGTTTAGAACAGGCGAGTGTATTTGGAGGAGAGTTTAATGTTTAAATTTGAGTTTGATAAGAAAAATAGAAAATACGACTTAAAAGTTGAAGATATTCCAGGATTTGAAATATTAAATGCAATAGAAAGTTTTGGAAAAAGTATACAGTTGCTTATTAAAAAAAATGTCCTACCTGATGCAGAAGAAGAATTTAAGAGAGATGCTTTTGATTGTTTTAAAAATGGCTTATATTCGCAAGGCTCTTACAGTCATGCGAAAAGATGCTTTGAAAATACATTGATAGAAAGAGAATTTCAAAGAACATTAGAGGAAGTGTATTCAAGGAGGAGTTTATAAGTGGGATACAGGTCAAGTAGGAAAAGTAAAAAAAATAATATTGAACGTATTCAAAAAGATTTAAAAACATTGAAAATGCGAAATAAGGTTTTGGAAAAAGTCGTAATTGATACCAACAATGAATATCATCAAAAATTTTTAAAAATGCAAGCCAATGTATCATATGCTCAGGGAAGTTGTGCAGGTGCAGTTGCACGTATTGATGAAATCGAAAAAGAGCAAAAACATTTAAAAATAAGTGTTCGAAAAAACAGAGAAAGAAATAATGTCAGATATTTTTATATGCTTAGAAAATTAAAAAATAAAGTTGATGAACCTGCTATTAAGGTTTATGTTTTTACCGGAATATCAGCATTTTTAGGCTGTTCATTAGCATATTTAATTTTTACATAAAAGCATATTAAGTATAAGTTGTACAAGTTGTATAAGAAGTATAACTTGTACAATAAGTACAAGAAGTATAAAAGGAGGGTTTTTTATGGCAACTATAAGAGTGGAAAAAAATAAAAATTACAGCGTTATGAGTAATACACCATTGCAAGATAAAAATTTGTCATTGAAGGCAAAAGGTCTTTTGGCTCTTGTTTTTACACTTCCGGAAGATTGGGAGTATAGTATTAACGGAGTTTGTAAGATAGTTAAAGAAAGTAAAGCAGCTGTTATGACTGCTTTTGATGAACTTGAGAAATTTGGATATTTAAAAAGAGAACGCAACAGAGCAAAAGGTGGAAAATTTGCAGGGTTTACATATGTTTTTTATGAAACACCACAAGAAACTAAGTCTGAAGAAGAATGTACAGATATAGAAGAACCATATTCTGAAAAACCGTATACCGAAAAACCGTATACCGAAAAACCGTATACCGAAAATCCGACACAACAAAATACTAATATAACAAAATACTTAAATAAAAAAACATGTCAGCAGTCTAAAGACTGTGACGCTGCTCCTGATGAAGTGTCTTGTTTTGATGAAAATTCTCAAGAATATATTATAGCTAAAACATTAAGTGATAACATTCTTGAGTTACGACCAAAAGCTAAAGTTCCAAGAAACTTTAAAGACATGCAAAAATGGGCAGAATTGATTGACAAAATGATTAGGATTGATAAAGCTGAGCCTCAAGAAATTTACGATGTGCTTAATTTTGTCAAATCAGATAAGTTTTGGAGTAAAAATATATTGTCTCCGTCAGCTTTAAGAAAGCATTTTGATAGACTTATGATAACCATACAAAACCAAAAACCACAGGAAAAACCTACACCACAGCCACAGACTGTATCGTCAAAAGCTGATAAAGTGCTTGAAAAATTAATGGGTGAAGGTGGTTTATATGACTAACAATTTGTATGATATTGAAGCCGAAAAAGCCTTGATTTCTTCTGTTTTTTTGGGTGGAAATGCTGTTTTTTTAAAAGTTGCAAATGTTGAGCCTAAAGCATTTTATCATACAGGTTGTAGGCTTATTTGGGAGGCTATAAGCAAAATACATAAAAAAGGCGAAAACATAGATGTTATAGCTGTTTCTGATGTGTTGAAACAATCCGGAAATTTTGAAAAATGCGGTGGAACAGCTTTTTTGACAGAGATTGTTTCGAGTGTTGGAAATAGTGTGAATAGTGCTATATATGCATCTATTGTACTTGAAAAAAGTGCAAGAAGAAATATATTGCCAATACTTAAAAATGCTGAAAAATTAGCAGAAAAAGGCTCTTTTGATGACCTTTGCAAGAGTCTTGAAAATTTGAAAATTGAAAATGTTGGTGTATCGGAAACACCTTCAGCTGTTGAAGTATTTGAAGAATTTTTTAAGTTAAAAATGGAGCAGAAAGACAGTGGTCAAAAGTTCACTGGTATCAAAACTGGATTTCATAAGTTAGACGTAATGACAGGTGGACTCCAAAAGGGAGATTATATACTTGTGGGTGCAAGACCTTCAATGGGTAAGACAGCATTAATGTGCGATATTGCGAGGAATGTTGCAAGATTGCAAGATTGCGATGTTTATATATTTTCGCTTGAAATGTCAAAAGATGCACTTATTTCAAGATTTGCTTCAAGGGAGTTTAAGATTGACAATCAAAAATGGAAAACTCCGGCAATGTTGGAGAATGAGGATATTTTGAACATTCAAAGAGGTGCAGATGACTTTGAAAAAATATTTAAGAACGTGTTCGTAATTGACAATCCCAATATGTCAGTATCGGACATATACAGAACTACGCTTGAGTTAGCAGTAAAAAGGGGGCGAAAGCCTGCATTGGTTTGTATAGATTATTTACAGAGGATAATTGGAGAAGGACAGACAAGTGTAAGTGTTTTTACGAACATTTCACGAGAATTGAAGACGTTTGCAAGGGATATAAACCGCCCTATGATTGTGCTTTCACAGTTATCACGAACCTGTGAGACCAGGGCGGATAAGAAACCTGTACTTTCAGACATACGAGAGTCTGGAGCTATTGAACAAGATGCCGACATTGTAGCTTTTCTTTTCAGAGAAGATTATTATTTCCCAAATTCAGAGAAAAAGGGAATGGCTGAGCTTATAATCCAAAAGCACCGTAACGGTGAACTTGGTACTGTTGATTTGATTTTTAAGAAGGAATTTACCGGATTTTATAATCCAGAAATGAGGAGAATAAAATGATTAAAGAAATAAAAATTTGCGACTGTTGTGGAAAAGAATGTGATTTTTTTTACACAAATATTGAAATAGATATATGTAAAGAATGTTATGAAAGTTTTGAAGAATGGCTTAAATCAAAGCGTTTGAATGAGGTGAAAGAATGATAGAGTATTTGGAAAAACAAAAAGAAATAATGGACAAAGCATTTGAATTATATAAGCAAGGCTATCAAGTACATTGTTCACTAGAAGCACATATTGAAGAAGTCTATATTACATTTTACACAGATACAAAATATTATAACAAACATAAAGAATGGCAAAATAATATTAATATATTTTGTTTACCTTGTAACTTAAATAAAAATATAGCACATATAAAGTTTGAATATAGTCGTGATGATGATGTTTACAATGCAATTATGGATACTTTTAAAGAAATAGAAAAAAAGAGTATTAAAGTTTACGCTTGGAATGAAGCAAAAAATTTTATAAAAAGAAGGTTTGAAAATGAATAAAGTTTTATTACTTGGCAGGCTTACAAGAGAGCCAGAAGTCAGATATACACAAGGTGGAGAGCCTATGGCTGTTGCAAGATATACTCTTGCTGTTAATCGTAAACTTACTAAAAATGGGCAGCAGGAGGCGGATTTTATAAATTGTGTTGCTTTTGGCAAATTGGGAGAGTTTGCAGAGAAGTATTTGAGAAAAGGACAACTTATAAGCATTGTTGGAAGGCTTCAAGTTCGCTCTTGGGACGACCAAAACGGTCAGAAAAGGTGGTCTACTGAAGTAGTGATTGAAGAACATTACTTTACTGAAAGTAAGAGAAGTTCTAGAAATAAACAACTAGGGAATGAAACACATCCAGAAGGATTTTATCCAATAGATGAAAGTCTTCAAGATGATGATGTACCATTTTAATAATCAAGAGGTGATACATTGAATATAGCGGGAAAAATTATACACCGAATACTGATTATATGTGTTTAAAAAATATTGCAGAGGAAACAGCTGATTTGGAGTTGTGTTTAGATGTACTCAAATTGAGTTTAACTATAAACAGCACAATTTTTATAAAAAAAGAAAAGGCTGCTGTAAAAGAGAAAAAGTTGGATAGATGGGTTGAAAGATTGGAGTTGAATTCAAAGTGAGAGAGGTTTTATCTAGAGCAAAAAGAGTTGAAGATAATCAATGGGTTGAAGGGAATTATGTGAAATACCAAAAGAGAATGGTTTGCCCGATTGGTGATAGTTTGAAAGATGAAGATGTAGAGCATTTTATGTTTTTTGAGAGTTTTGCTGATTGGAATATGCCACGAGAATTAATGTATACAAAAATAAAACCTGAAACATTAGGGCAATATACAGGAAAACTAGACGTAAACGGAAAAAGAATTTTTGAAGGTGATATATTAAATATAATGTTATACGGTAAAAATTTAAAGGTTGTATGGTGGCAAGCAGTCTGTGGCTTTGGATTGAATGATAAAGATGAAAAAGGTCTTTTATTTATGAATGAAGTACATAGTAATGGGATTGATGTTATAGGTAATATATATGATAATCCTGAATTAATGGAGGAATAAACAATGATTATTTTTAAATGGTATGATGTTAAAGGAAAAGAGAATGAAAAAAAAGAAACGGATTTTGAAGTAAAAAATGAATATACCCTTAGTTTAATAACTTCTATTACAGCATATATGGAAAATATAGGTACAGTTATTAGTTCTAATTCAGATTTAGATGATACTGAAAAAATGCGTATAAAAACTGCAATGAGAGCAGCTTTTGAAGCAGGTATCAAAAATACTTTTGAGGAGTGATAAGAAATGAGATTAGAAGATGCAACAAAAGAAGAGCTTATATGTTTTATTGAAGAAAATAGTTTCATATTGGAACATGCATTGAAAAATTTTGAATCAACTATAGTATTTTATAGGCTACAAAAAAGATTAGAAGAAAGAAATATAGTATTTAAACAGTATTCAAAAGCTCTTAATGAATATGTTGATTTCTTAGAGCCTTATGACAATATTAATGATATGCCAAAAGAAATTTTTGAAAAAGGTCTTGAATTAGAAAGAAAAATGAAGGCTTTAGAAAAAAAAATGCGTAAAGTAGAAAAAAAGTATGAAAATCTTAGGAGTAAAAAATGAGCCTTAAAGATACGGTTTTAAAATATACACAGGAAAACAATATAAAAAAAGAATATTCCCAAAATGAAAAAATAAGGCTGATTGAAAAGGAACTTGAAAAGTTTAACGATGATTTTTGGGAAGAACAGCTTGCAAAATTAAAAGAATTTGCTACTGATGAAAATTCAAATAAATATTGTGAGTTATACATTAAAAGGTTGATTTTAAAAAGAGATTATTATCAAGAAATTTTAAAAGAACCTGGGTTAGTAGATTATAAAATGCAAGAATTAAAAGGAAAATTAAATAAAATATCAGCAGAAATGAAGAAATTGAAGGTTAACGATTTTAATTTACAACAGAGATTGTAGGTGGAGGGTTGTGATGGAAGGTAAATATCCAGATATAATTAAAATGTTAGATATATATAAAAATAAGGATGAATTAATTGATAACATTTATTACAATATTGAAAATATAAATATTTTAAAAGCAGGTATCTATGATGTAAAGAGTGTTTGTTGTGATGGTCTTCCTAGAGCTTCTCAAAAACTAGATATATCTGATAAAATTATAAATGATAAGTACAACAAACAGATTAAAAAATTTGAAGTAGAACTTGAAGAGATTGAAAAAATCTGTAATATATGTGAAAAGATATTAAAAGGTCTTGAGCCGAAAGAATTTGATGTAATTAATTTATATTATATAAAATCTTATAAATGGGCTAAAATTGCAAATAAAACATCATATTCTATAAGACAAATAAGACGTATTAGAGATGGTGCATTAAAAAAAATGAATACAGCATATAAGTTGTATTTCTGAAAATGGGACATAAACATGTCCTTTTTTTATGGAAAATATGTGGTAATATAGTATTATGAATTTTTAGACCAATGTGAAAACACTGGTCTTTTTTTATGTAAAAAATAGAAGGGAGGGGATGAATAATATGGGGTAAAGCCTATAACAGAAAATTCTGTGATTTTAGATTTTTCAGATTATCTAAAAGAAAGAAATGAAAGAGATTATGTGTTATTTTGGACTGGCATTTATACAGGAAGACGTATATCAGATATTTTAAGTCTTAAAGTTAGAGATGTAAAAAATAAAGACCGTATTATCTTCAATGAAAAGAAAACTGGCAAAAGAGCAGATATTATTGTCAATCCTGAACTTAAAAAAATATTTTCTGAGTATTGCAAGGGCAAAAGTGATTATGAATTCCTTTTCCCAAACAATCGACATACTCCTAAACCTATTAGCCGTGTAAGGGTGTGGCAAATTTTAAATGAAGCTGCTGAAAAATTCGATTATGAAGAACCGTTAGGTTGTCATTCGCTTAGAAAAACTTTTGGATATTGGTTATATAAAGATGGAAAAGATGTTATGGCAATAAAAGAAATATTAAATCAAAGTGATATATCTGTAACCAAGAGATATATCGGAGTCGACCAGGAATGCCAAGACAACATGATTTGTAAATTGAATTTTAGCAATATTAGCTAAAAAATTTTTTTTAGACCTTTAATTTAATAAATTATGTCCACATTAAAAATTTGCTTTTTAAAAAAATAAATATCCTATAAATATATTAAAAAAGTTTCATTTAACAGTTTTATAAGAAACGTTAAATGATATAGTTTTTTATTAAATGCCTTTAAAGACTTGATTTTAAAGGCTTTGTTAATACTTTTGTGCAACTTTTCAAAGTTTGTTTAATAACTCAAATTTTTATAGCACTTTCAGCAAAAAGTGCCAGAAAAAAGGAGGTGCTATTATGGCAAAAAGTTCAGAACAAATTGTTATGGATAATCTTGAAAACATTGAAAACTGGGCAAGTATTGGACTTTCTCAAAAAGAAATTGCAGAGAGGTTAAATATAGGATATTCAACTTTTAGAGAACTAAAAAGCACAAATCTGGCACTATCGGCACTCTTTCCGAACAGTGCCAGGTTAAAGAGATTTCCCAATGAAAAGATTAAAAAAGTTGAGAAGGCTTTGTATGAAAGGGCAATAGGTTATGAATATGAGCAAGAGGAACATATCAAAGTTAAAGAGAGTGGATATGATGAGAGAGGAAAGAAGTGGGAAAAGGAAAGTATAAAAACAGTATCTAAAAAGGTTTTTGTTCCACCTGATGTAGCTGCAGCTAAATTTTATTTAATAAACAGAGACAGACGAAACTGGAAAGACAATCCTCATAAAGTGGAGAATGATAAGCAAATACTTCATTTAAGGAAAAAGGAAGTAGAGGCGAAAGAGTGGTGAATTTATGTGGAGTACAATAAAGCAATTTTACAATAGCCAAGAATGGCAAAAGTGTCGTTTAAATTTAATTGCAGAACGCAGTCCTAAAGGAATAATACATTGTGAATACTGTGGAAAGATTATTGTGTCTTCGGGAGATGCGGAGATTGACCATATCAAAGAACTCACGCTTGATAATGTAAATGATTACAATATATCTTTAAATCCGAATAATTTAAAGATAAGTTGCAAGGCTTGCCATAACAAAAAACATAAGCGTTTTGGTAATTCAAAGGAACATAATGTATATATTGTTTATGGACCACCTTTAGCTGGTAAGAAAACATATGTAAAAGAGAATATGGAACGAGGAGATATTGTCGTGGATATGGATAGATTATATAATGCCATATCCTTTTTTGATGCCTATGATAAGCCGGAGGCATTGAAATACAATGTATTTGCTGTAAGAAAAACTTTAATTGATAATATCAAAACTCGCTATGGTAAATGGAATAATGCGTGGATTATAGGTGGCTATGCAGACACTCACGATAGGACAAGGCTTGCTAATGAATTGGGGGCAGAGCTTGTGCTTATCGATACACCTAAGGATATATGTATCAAAAGACTTGATACTTGCCTTGACCTTAGGCATTATCAAAAGAGTGAATATAAAATATTTATTGACGAATGGTTTGAAAAATACTCCCCCCCTATTTAATTTTTTGAGCTATACCCCAAGACCGTAGCCCCGAAGTCAGATTTCACATAAACCGAAAAAATGAAATCGAGGTGGAAATATGGAGAAATTTGAAAAAATACAAAAAGAATTTGAAAAACTTCAAGAAATATTTGAAGCGTGTGATGAACCACTTAAGAAGGTTATCAATGGACTTTTACAAGAGACAGCTTTTTTGTCTGTTGAGTTACAGGATATGAGAGAAGTTCTTGAAAGCACAGGAATGATTAAAATACATCCTACTGATTTAACGAGGCAAAAAGCTTTGCCCATTGCGAATGAGTATAGAAGAACACTTAATATATATTCTTTAAATATTAAAGTCCTTGCATCTATTCTTAAAAATGTTGATGGTGCAGAAGATGATCCTTTTTTAAACTGGATGAAGAAGAAAGAAGCAGAAAATGATTAATTATGATTTGAATACTTTGACTATAAATGGAAAGCATTCTTGGTTTTTAGAATACTATGATGAGATTTTAAAGGGAAATATTGTAGTTGGTCGTGAACTTAGAAAACAACTTGAAAATCTTATTGAAGACCTAAATGACGACAAATACATTTATGATAACTCAGATGCAGAACTTAGAATTGAGTTCATTGAAACTTTTGTTAAACACACAAAAAGTCCATTTAATGGTATGCCTTTTACATTGGAACTTTGGGAAAAGGCTGTTCTTGAGGTGTTTTATTCTTTCAAGTATGTAGAAACTAAACTAAGAAGGTTTAAAAAGCTTGTGTTGTTAATAGGTCGCAAAAATGGCAAAAGTACATTTTGTGCAGCTATAAGTTTTGCTGAATTTCTTGTGGGTGACAGTGGTAGTGATATTGTATGCAGTAGCAATGATGATGCCCAAGCGAACTTAATTTTTAATGAAATTGCAAATATGCGTCAGAAATTCGATGCAAAAAGTAAATATACACATAAAAATTTAAAAGGTATATTTAATAAGTTAAATGATAGCACTATTACCAAACTATCAGAAAAAACTCAAAATAAAGAAGGTCGAAATATTAATGCTGCAATTCTGGATGAAGCACATGAGATGAAAACAAATGTTATTGCAAAGTCAATAGAGCAATCACAGTCTACAAAAGACGAGCCTATATTTATTATCATTTCAACAGAGGGATTTGTTGAAGATGGTTATCTCGACAATGAACTTGAATATGGCAGAGCAGTTTTGAATAGAGAAATAGAAGATGATGAACTTTTAGTATGGTTGTACACTATGGATAGCGAAACTGAAATATACACGGATAGGACAAGTTGGCAAAAGGCAAATCCTTCACTGGGCAAGATAAAAAAATATTCATATCTTGAAGGACAATTAAGAAAAGCTCAAGTATCGCAGGCAGATAGAATTTTTGTGCTATCTAAGGATTTTAATATTAAACAAAATTCAGTCAACACCTGGCTAATGGAACAGTATATCAAAAATAATTTGAAATTTGATATTGAAGATTTTAGGGATTGGATAGCTCTTGCAGCTACGGACCTTTCGGAGACAACTGACCTTACATCTGCAAGAATATTGTTGCTAAGAAAAGACAACCGACAGAAGTTTTTCTTTCAACAATACTTTATTCCGGAAAGCAAAATTGAAGAAGGCAGTAATGAAGATGGTATTGATTATTTTCAGTTGGCAAAAGAAGGATTTATAACCATTTCGCCAGGGAATGAAGTTGATTATAGTTTGGTTGTTGCTTGGTATTTAAGTTTATATAAAAAATATGGAATACGAATATATAAAGAAGGTCACGACAGGTGGAACGCAAAGTCATTCGTAAAAGAGTTAGATGATTATGGCATTGAGAATGAAAAAATCACTCAAGATTATATGAATTTGTCCAATGCAATGAAATCATTGGAGGCTGATTTAAAATCCGGAAATATTGTTAATTACAATATGAACCCAGTAGATATATTTTGCTTGAAAAATACAGGTTTTGTAGTGGATAAGTTGGGCAGGATAATGCCTACAAAGGCATTGAATAAACAGAATAAGCGTATAGACGGTAGTTTAACTATGATTATGTGCTATGTAATGTTAGACAGATATAAGAAAGAGTATATGGATATTATTAATTATAAGTGTTAGGAGGTGAAAAAGTGGGACTATTTGATTTTTTAAAACAAAGAAGGCAATCTGAAACAAAAATGCGATATGTTGAGATGATGAACGGAGGAATCCCAGTATTCACATCTTTTGGTGATGATATATACGCAAGTGATATTATACAAGGTTGTATACGTTGTATAGCTACATCAATAGGAAAATTACAGCCAAAACATATACGTGCGGATAAAGACGGTATGCAGACTATTGTTGGAAGTAGTATTAATAAATTACTCCGTCATAAACCCAATGAATATATGACAACTACAGATTTTTTGGAGAAAATTGTATATATAAGGGAAATGCATAAGAATGTATTTATATATCCAACATATCGAACAATAATAAATGAGGGAAAAATTTCAAGAGAATATACAGGCTTTTATCCATTAAACCCTATGGATGTGGTTTTTGTGGAGGATAATTCAGGAAAGTTATTTGTAGAGTTTACTTTCATTAACGGTTATAAAACAACAATTCCTTACTCAGATTTGATTCATTGGAGAAAGGATTTTGCAGCAAATGACCTTATGGGTGGAGATGTTAATGGACATGCTAATAACAAAAGCCTTTTAACACTTTTAAATACAGATAATACTGCTATTCAAAGTATTGATAAGGCTGTGAAAAGTTCATTTGGAATTAAAGGAATAATTAAAATTAATTCTTTTTTGGATGATGATAAACAACAAGCAGCGATTAAAAGTTTTGAGGAAAAAATAGCAAGTGCAGGTAGTGGAATTTTACCACTTGACTTAAAAAGTGATTTTATACCTGTTAATATAAATCCTAAAGCTGTTGACACAGAAACAATGCAGTTCATCACAGAGAGGATTCTTCATAATTATGGTGTGTCATTACCAATTTTCAATGGAGATTTCACAGAGCAACAGTATCAATCCTTCTTTGAAAAGACACTTGAGGGTATGATTATAAGTCTTGGCCGATGTTTTACAAAAACACTGTTTACAGACACAGAGCTTTCTCACGGTAATCAGATTGTATTTTATAATCAAAATTTAGAATACACTACGATAGAAAATAAAATAAAATTCGTTGATATAGTAAGTAGTAGAGGCACGTTAACAGATAATCAGATACTTGCTATATTCGGTTATCCACCTTTTGAGGGAGGAAATGTGCGTAAACAATCTTTAAATTTTATAGATACATCAATAGCAAATGATTACCAGATGAAAAACGCAAGTAGTGGGAAGGAGGTGAATTAATATGAAAATGGAAGAAAACAAAGAACTTAGATATATGGAGTTTAGAGCATTGGAAAGTCCTGAAGAAAATATGATAATTGAAGGCTATGCCATTGTTTTTGATATTCCACAAACACATAGCTTTGGTAAATATAAATTTACTGAAGTCATAAAGCGAAATGCTCTTGACTTTACAAATATGAAAGATATTGTGCTTAGGTATAATCATAATGATACAGTTTGTGTATTGGCAAGGACTAAAAATAACAGTCTTGAATTGACAGTAGATGATACTGGTCTCAAAATTAAAGCAACGCTTCTTGATACTCAAAGTAATAGGGACATATATAAATCTATCAAAGCAGGATTAATAGACAGTATGTCTTTTGCTTTCTCTGTTGCACCAAACGGAGATATTTGGAAACATGGAGAGAATGAAACATACAGAACTGTAACTAATATTGAAAAGATATTTGATGTTTCTGTTGTAGACACACCATTCTATGAAGACACATCAGTATATGCAAGAAAATTTGATGAGCATTTCAAAAGTGAAAAACAAAAAGAGTTTGAGTTTAGAAAAAGAAAATTTTTAATTGAGCATAGCATTTAAGTATTTAAAATGTTGTGCTTTTTTTATTGAAAGGAGATAAGATATGAATTTACAAGAACTTGTAGAGAAAAGAAAAAATCTTCTCGCTGAGGCTTCAAAGGCTACAACTAATGAGGAACTTGATAAAATTGAAGTCGAAATGAGAAAACTTAACATTCAGATTGAGGCACTTGAACAGGCACAGGGAAGTGGTGAATTCAACCCTGTTAATACATTTAGAAATTTAGGCAGTTTATCTGATGATAATAGTGATAATGAAGATATTTATTCATCTATGGAATATCGAAAAGCTTTTAAAGATTATATGCTTAAAGGGACTCCAATCCCTGAAAAATTTGTTACAAAAAGAGAAGCTGGAATTACACTTGCAGAGGATATTGGTGCTGTAATTCCAACAACAATTATGAATAAAATTATTGAGGATATGAGTGTTGCAGGTAAAATCCTTTCAAGAGTAACACAAACAGCATATCAAGGTGGTGTTCAAATCCCTATTTCAGAATTAGACATTACTGCTACTTGGATAGGTGATGGAGAAGTATCTGAAGAACAAAAGGCTAAGATGGACGCAAAAATCTCATTCACATATCATACATTAGAAGCTCGTGTATCTATTGGACTTTTGGCACAAACAGTATCTTTACCAATGTTTGAGGCTACTATGGTGAAACAACTTAAAAAAGCTATGGTGAAGGCTATTGAATCAGCTATAATCTCCGGTACAGGTACTGGACAACCTAAAGGTATTACAAAATATGATGACCTTCCAGCGGAGCAGGTTATTGAAATGGATGAAAATACAATAGGAACTGTTAAAGCATGGGCGACTGTAGAAGCAGCAATTCCAGAAGAATATGAAGATGATGTTATATATATTATGGCAAAATCCACTTGGGAAGCGTATTTAAACGGAATGACAGATACAACAGGTCAAAGAATTGGTCTCGGTAAAATAAATGAGAAAGGACAGAAGATATTAAATGGTAGAGAAGTTCTTGTTGTAAACAAACTTCCGTCATTTGTTAAAGCTACAGCAGGAGATATTTTTGCTATAGTATGTGACCTTTCACAGTATATGTTAAATTCAAACCTTGCTATGTACTATAAAAAATATTTTGATGACAAAGAAAATAAGTGGGTTCATAAATCATTAATGATAGCTGACGGACAAATGGCTTTGGGTAAAAATTCATCTGGTACATATGTAGGTGCAAAAGGATTGATATATATCAAGAAAAAAGATGTTGCCTAAAGAAGGTGTAAATAATGGACTTAGATGAGGTTAAATTGTATTTAAGATTGGATACAGATGATGAAGATGGATTGATACTTGAGTTTATATCTGCGGCTGAAAATTATCTTAAAAGTTCAGGTATAGCACCCGACTATACTAACGCACAGTATAAATTAGCTGTAAAAATGCTTGTCGCTGAATATTATGATGGTCGAACATTAAACGGAACTATGGGTATAATGTTTAAGTCTATTATTATACAGCTTGCGTCAGCTCAAAAAGAGGTGGAATAAATGGGACTTTCAAGTCGTTTAAAAAATAGAGTTGATATTTATGGAAAAATGGATTTTACAAATGAATATGGTGAAATTGATTTACGATATGGCAAAATAAAATCATTGTGGGCAGAGGTAACCCCACAAAGTGGTAGGGAAGTTGCCGGAAAAGGCAACACTATATATAGTGACGTTAGCCATAAATTCACTGTACGTAGTAATTCAATCCCAAATTTGACTAACGATATGTATTTCATATTTAAAAATCAAAGATACGATATTAAATACTTTAATCCGAATTATAAATATGGTGACAGTATAGACATTTTTTGTAGCTTGGTGGTGGAGTAATGTTTGATTTTGATGAATTAAATGTATATGATAGAAATATTTTAAGAATTGCTGAAAATGAAATGCCTCGTGAAACCAAAAAATTTGTAAAAACAGAGGGCAGGAAGTTAAAAACAAAAACAAAGAAAAAAGCAAGAAGTAAAGTTAAGAAAAGAACAGGAAACTATTTAAAAGGTATAAAAAACGGAAAAGTCTATAAATATAGCGGCGATGGCGGAACGTCAATTCGTGTCTACAGTGGTAAACCTGCACATCACGCACATTTAATTGAATATGGACACATTGTAAGAAATAAAAGTGGTGAAGAAGTTGGTTTCGCTCCTGGTTATCATGTATTTCAAGAAGCAGCTGATGAATTTCAACCGGAATTTTATAATGATGTTCAGAAATTTATTGATAAAATGGCTGATGAATTATGATTACGTTTAATCAAATTAACATTGCTATTAATGACAAAATTAAAAATGCTATTAAAGATGTGTTTGAATATGACGTGTCTTTGGTTGCTGAAGATGTTTCAGAACCAATAATAAGACCGAGTATTAAAGTTATATTTGAAAATTCAACTTCTGCAAAATTTAATGAACAGTGTAAAGAACGAAATATTTCTTGCAGTGTTTATTTTTTTGCAAAAAACAGACAAAAACCAAAATCTGAAAATATAGCTATAAGAGAGGCTATTGAAAATGAATTTATAAATGATATTCAAGTGACTGATACCTTTTTTATTCCTGTTGAAAACTTAGAATTTGAAACATCTGACGGTGTTTTGATAGTATCTTTTGACCTTTACACGATAGAACTTCTTCCAGACATAGACACAAGTGAAATTATGGAAGAAATTAACTTTAAAATTTAGATTTTTAAAAAAACGACTTTGTATTAAAGGCTATAAGGCTTTATTTTAAAATTTAGGATGTAAATATCCAAAAAAAATAAAATGCCTTATAGCTTTGTTTTTGAGTATTTAAAGAGAGGTGATAGTATGGCAGTAACAATGCCGACCATTGAGGTTGTATTTAAGCAGCTCGCAGGTTCGTTAATTGAGAGAAGTGAGCGAGGCATAGCTATTTTAATTGTCAAAGATGACACAGACCAAAGTTTCAGTTATAAATCGTATAGTGACATACCTCAACTTAACGAGGATAAAGAAAAGTATACAGACGATAATTATAATGCTATAAGAGATTGTCTTGCTTTTAGTCCTGTGAAGTGTTATGTATTTAGAATTAATGCAGAAGATGGCACTCTCAACGAGGCTTTGAAAAATATGGAAAGTAGAGTTAAAACAGGCTGGATAACAGTTGTAGGCGGTCAAACAGAGGATTTTACCGGACTTGTTAGTTGGATAAAATCAAAAGAAAACAAGGGAAAAACATATAAGGCTGTTGTTTATAAAACTGCTACAACCGATAGTAGACATATTGTTAATTTTTATAATGACAAAGTAACATTTGCTGATGAGAGAGGAGAAAAGGAAGGCAGCTTTTATTGTCCTTCACTTGTAGGTATTCTTGCAAGTTGCAATGTGAAACGAGGCTGTGCATATTTTACGTGCACTAACCTTACGGAAGTACAGGAGTTTACTGGAGAAGGCGATATTGATGAAAACAGAGATGAGGCTCTTGGTGCTGGTAAGTTTATTTTGTTTAATGATGATGATGTAGTTAAAATAGCACGAGGTATTAATTCTTTAACGACAACAGACGGATTGAACCTTACTGAAGATATGAAATTCATTGATATAGTCGAAACAATGGATTTAATCAATGATGATATTTCCAAGGCTTTCATTGAAACCTATTTAGGTCGATACAAAAATAACTATGACAATCAGATGTTGTTCGTGTCTGCTATAAATAGCTATTTCACAGACCTTGAGAATGAGCGTATATTGGATTACAACTATAATAATACTGTTACCATTGATACGGAAACACAGCGTAATTCCTGGCTTGGAGTTGGTAAGACTGAGGCTGCTGACTGGGATGATGTAACTATTAAAAACAATACATTCAAACGTAGTGTGTTTTTAAAAGGTGATATTAAAATATTAGGTGCAATGGAAGATTTGAAATTTACAGTTTACTTATTTTAAAAAGGGGGTGTTGAAATGGCTATAAATAATCGATTTTTAGTAGGGACAAACGGAGCAGTTTGGGTTAATGGTGAAAAACTTGCGAATATAAAAAAAGTCGAAATAAAGGTCAAAGGCTCTTTTGAAGATGTAAGCGTTGTTGACGACTTTGGAACTCACCCTGTATACACAGGCTATGCTATTGAGGGTACATTGACCATGCAAAAAGTAGACAGTTTTGTATTGAAAACATTGGGAAATGCCTTTGCTACAGGTGTAATGCCGGATATTAAGATTATAACAAGGCTAACAGATAAATCTACAGGTAAAACAGAACGTGCCGCCGTTACAAATGTAAACTTTACCGAGTTCGATATTGCGAATTGGGAGTCTAAAGGACTTATTGAAGAGGCTGTACCGCTTAAGGCATCGTATTATGAAATTTTAGATACTATTTAAGGAGTGATTATTTTGAATAAAGAACAACATAAAAAACTAACTTTTGATGATATTTTGGCAAGAAAAATGCAACGTGAAAAAGACAAAATGAAGGTTATGTCTATATATATTCCTTCTATGGGTGGTGAGCTTATTTTCAATAGCCTTCCGGAACATAAATTACTTAGTATTTTAGATGGAATTAGCGGTGATAATAGAGCCGAAGATATTAATATGGAAAGAGAATTTATATATTCAAGTTGCAAGGACTTACAAAATCCTGAATTACATAAGATGCTTGGAATTATCGACCCAATAGATGTTGTTAGAGAAGTATTTACACTTCAAGAAACCGATGATATTGCTAAGGAAATTTTAAAATTTAATGGTATTGGAACAGATGAAAATAAAATTGTTGCAAATATAAAAAACTAATAAAGCACGACGGAGATATGCAGATGTATGCTTTTTATGCTGTAAGAGGTTATACATTAGAATATCTCAGCAACCTTTCCCTTTCGGAAAGGTTGTTTTTGAGTTGTGCTATGGAACAATATTATAAAGAAGAACAGGACAAATTTAAAGCATTAACAAAGGCGGGTGTTTAAAATTTGGGTAGAGTCATTAATACAATATTAAATTTACGCGACAATTTCAGTCCTACTCTTAGAAGAACATCTGAAAATACTAATCAATTTAAAGTACAGTTGCGTCAAGCCAATGAAGCCTCAAGTAAAATAATATCAACTTTTGGTACTTTTGCAAAATCTGCTTTAGGTGTAGGAACTGCTCTTGCTGGTGCTGGTATAGCAGCTGCTACAAAAAGTTTTGTTGATTATGATAACGCATTAAGACAAGCAGCAGCATCAACAGGTGCCACGGCTACTCAAATGGGTGAGCTTGGAGATGTAATTAAAGGTGTCTATGCTAATAATTTTGGAGAGTCTTGGGAAGATGTTGCAAATTCCGTTGCAGAGGTAACAAAAAATATAGGTGGAACATCTGAAGAAATTAAAAAAGCCACAGAAAACGCTCTTACTCTTAGAGATACTTTTGGATATGAAATACAAGAAAGCACAAGAGCTGCAGATATGATGATGAAGCAGTTTGGAATAACAGGAAATGAGGCTTTTAATCTTATTGCACAAGGTAGTCAAATGGGACTTGATAAAAACGGAAACTTTCTCGACTCTTTAAATGAATATTCGGTGCATTTTAAGCAATTAGGTTTAGGTGCAGAAGAAATGTTTAATATTTTTTCTGCAGGTGCGAGTAAAGGTATCTTTGACATTGATAAAATGGGTGATTCCTTCAAAGAGTTTGGTATTCGTGGAAAAGATGGAAGTGACAGCACAACAGAAGCATTTAAGACACTTGGACTTAATGCTACTGAAATGCAAAATGCTTTCGCCAAAGGTGGAGAGTCTGCAAGTTCGGCTTTTCAAAAAACATTAGAGGCTCTTAAGAAATTAGAAGATCCAGTACAAAGAAACCTTGCTGGAGTTAATCTTTTCGGTACAATGTGGGAAGATATTGGCGGAGAAGCTGTATTGGCCGCATTAGATGTTGAAAATGCATTTAATAAAACGGCTGATACTATGGGTGAAATAAATAAAATAAAATACAGTAGTTTCACCGAGGTTATCAAGGGTATTGGTAGGCAGATAGAAGTTGCTGCACTTCCAATTGGTGAAAAACTAATGCCTCATTTAAACAATTTTGCTAATTTCTTAAATGAGAAGCTGCCACCTGCTGTTGAAAAATTCACAGGATTTCTTGACAATAATTTAGATACAGCTATAAACAATGCAAAAAATGTTGTAAATGGACTTAAAACAGCTTTTGAATTTTTGAAGAACAATATGGGTACTATACTTCCAATAGCTTCTGGTGTTGTTGGTGCTTTGGGTGCTTTTGTTGTAGTTACAAAGGTTGTTACTTTGTTTGATAAACTTAGAAATGCAACAGCACTATTAAATACTACATTGCTTGCAAATCCTATAACTTGGGTTGCTATTGGTATAGGTTTGCTTATAGCTGCATTTGTATTGGCATATAAAAATTCAGAAACATTTAGAAACAAGGTAAATGAGTTATGGAATACATTACAACCATTAGCCACATTTATAGGAACTATATTTTCTGTTGTATTTGTTAATTCATTTAGCCTTATAACGTCACAGGCTATGAATTTTATAACAATGATAGGTGGAATTTTAGAAGGTCTTATAACTATCTTGAATGGCATTATAACATTTGTTGTTGGTGTATTTACAGGCAACTGGCAAATGGCTTGGCAAGGTGTTTCAGATATATTCAATGGAATATTTATTCAAATAGAGTCAATTGCTAAAGGCATTGTAAATGGAATTATAAACACAATAAATGGCATTATTGGTGGAATTAACGACCTTGCAAGTAAAGCAAGTGAAGTTCCTGGACTTGGTTGGGCAGCAGGAATTAATATACCTTTAATACCTACATTCGCAAAAGGTACAAACTGGTTTGGTGGCGGTGTTGCACTTGTCGGTGAAGAAGGTCCTGAGCTTGTTAATTTACCAAGCGGTAGCAGTGTTAAAACAGCCAGTCAGACTAAGAGTATATTAAATAAATCAAGCCAAAATGTTCAAGTTACAGTTCACGTTCACGGTAATTTTTACAGCAACGATAAAGCTGTAGATGAGCTTGGTGAAAAAATCGTGAAGAAATTTATAACTGCTTTAGGAAATACTTAATGGGGGTGTTATATGGATATTATTTTCTCGGCAAATAATAATGAAACTGTTCTTGTAATGCCTGTATTACCGGAGAAAATGCCAGAACTTATAAACTCTTATAATAACAGTACATTTGAAACGGTGAAAGGTGAAATTAATTTAATAGGTCAACGAGCATTAAGGACTGTTAATATACAGTCCTTTTTCCCGGTAAATAAAAACTATCCTTTCATTAGACCGCAGGCCGAAAAAGACGGTTGGAAATACGTTGATTTTTTCAACAAATACGCAAATCAAAGAGTACCAATAAGAATGGTTTGGACCAATGGATTCAATGAAATATCCAATTTGGCTTATACAGTGGAGAGTTTCTCCACACAGATTAACAGAAGGGGAGATATTGAATTTAATTTGGATTTAAAGGAATATCGCTTTGTTTCAGCATTGCCGGAGGTGTAATTTTAATAATGAATATTTATATTGTAAAGGACAACAAAACATATGATATTACATCTTTTGTTGGCAATGTTAGTTGGAGTGATTCCGTTGATACATTAGGTAGTCAACTTGATTTTTCAACGGGTTATTCAAGTGAAAAATATTTCCCCCAATTTGATATTGAATGTGGTGATATTGTTGTAATGACGGAAGAAAATGAAATTTTCAGAGGAATAGTCGTTACATCTGATTTCAGCAATTATTCGGAAAAATCATATACAGCATTTGATTTCCTGTGGTATTTTAATAAATCTAAGGTAATTAAACAGTTTAATGGTGTTAATGCAGGAGATGCAATAGGTCAATTATGTTCAGAATTTTCTATTCAAGTAGGTAGTATCGCACCGATGAGGTGTTTAATAAATCATATTTACTATGAAAACACTGTATCTGAAATTATAGATGATATTTTAGAGCAAGAATTCAACGAAACAGGCAAGACCTATATTAAAGAAATAGACAAAGGCAGTTTTTATATATTTGAAAAATATTCTAAGATAGTTCAAGGATTTTTTAGACCAGCAAGTAATATTGCACCATTTGATGTTACACTTGCTCCTGCGATGCCTTCAAGAAGTTTTAGCATTGAGGATATGAAAAACTCTATATTGATTATATCCGGAGAAGAAAACTCCGTTTATACAGTCGGAAAAGCACAAGATACAGGTTCTATAAGCAAATATGGGTTGTTGCAGGAGATAGAAAATGTTGATGATGAAGACCTGAATAAAGCACAAAATATAGCTGAAAATAGACTGAAAGAGTTGAATAAAATAAGTGAAACGGTAAGTGTTCAATTATTTGGAGATTTCAATGTTCGCTCCGGTCGTGTGATAGCTATTAAAGAAGATTATACCGGATTGAATGGTAATTATTTTATAAAGTCTTGCAGTCATAGCTGTTCATCAGCGGTTCATACAATGGATTTAGAACTTGAAATAGTGTTGTAAAAGGGTGATTTTATGAGTGATTGGGCAGGAAAAATGGCTAATGAATTTAAAAAACGAAATAATCAATCTACGTTAGGATTTCTTACAGGTGTTGTTGTGTCAGAAAATCCTTTAAAGATAAGTGTTTTAAGTGGTCAAGTTATTATAGATAAAGGATATAAGTTTGAAAATGCCACGTTTGAAGTAGGTGATAATGTGGTTTTAATGGCTACGGGTGATAATCAGTCTTTTTTTGTTGCTGGAAAATGCGAAAAATTCGGCGAATAAGGGGGTGTGTGCGTGTTTCCTGCAATCAATACAGATATAGACCGCCTAAGTACTATAAACGCAGATACAGCGGAAATAAAGCCCTTAGGAAAGTCATTTATTTTTAATTTTAAAACAGGCAAGCATAATGTTATAGACGGAAGGCTTCAAGAATGCACATTTACAGAAAATATATCACAATGGATAGAAGTTATTTTAAGGACAGAATTGAACAAATATAAAATCTATACAGAAGATGAAACAGAAGACTTTGGGATTTCTATATATAAATATATAGGACAGCGAAATATTCCATTAATATACCTTTCTTCAGAATTAAAAAGAGAAATTGAGGAACAACTTTTGCAACATAGATTTATAGAAAGCATCACAAATTACAGCACAGAAAGAGTAAATAGAGGATTACATATACAATTCACTGTTTTATTAAAAAACAGTGAAACAATCAACAAAGAGGTGATTATTGATGTTTGAAAATAAAACCTCAGACGAAATACAAGCCGAAATGTTTGAAAATATTGATGATACTTATGAAAAAACAAAAGGTTATTTCCTTTGGGATACACTAAAGGGAGTTGCAATAGCTATAAAAAACCTGTATTCACAATTATTAGTTGTGTTTCAAAAATTGGATATTGAAAATCTTACCGGAAGTGAATTAGACCGTTTTGTTTCTCAAAGGACAGGAATTGAAAGACGTACGGCCACATATGCAACAGGAATATTAACAGTAACAGGTAATGGAACAGTTGAAAAAGGTAGTTTTTTTGAGACTAAAGGTCTTGTAAGGTTTGAAGCTGTTGAAACAACAGTTATTGAAGGTGAAGCAGATATTGTAGTTCAAGCTGTTGTTGCAGGTATAAGCGGAAATGTGCCACCTGAAACGGTAACACAAATCCCAATAACTATAACTGGTATTAATAAATGCACGAATAAAGAAGCATTTACTGGTGGATATAGGGAAGAAAGCGATGAAGAATTAAGAATACGTTATTATGAAGACCTTCAACAACCTATCATTTCCGGAAACAAAAATCATTATATCAAATGGGCGAAAGAAGTTCCTGGAGTGGGTAAGGCAAAGTGTTTTTCTCTTGCGTTTGGACCTAATACAGTAGAAGTCTGCATTATTGGAAATGATGGTCTTTCTGCATCTCCAGAATTGATTGAAGATGTTCAGAATTATATCGACCCAGGAAGCACCGGAAAAGGTGAAGGCGAAGCTCCAGCAGGTGCATATTGTACAGTTACAACTGCAACAGAAGTTAAAATTAATATAACTGGAAATATAAAAATAATAGCAGGTTATAATTTTGATGTTGTAAAAAAAGAGATAGAAACCAATATCAAAGAATTTTTAAAAGAAAAATCTTTTGATGTAGATTATATAAGTTATGCTCAAATAGCTAATGTGATATTTAATACATCAGGTATTGAAGACTATTCAGAATTGCAGTTAAATGGTTCGATTTCAAATATTCCTGTTGGTGAAAGAGAAGTGGCAACACTTGGTGAGGTGAATTTGAGTGAGCTTTAAAGATACTATAAAAAGCTATATTAATCGTATATACAGAAAAGATGATTTTACTAATGAATATTTAAAGGCTATTGGTTCAGAATTAGACAATGCGGAAACAAATATTGCAGATTTTGAATCACAGCTTTTCTTTGATACAGCCACAAACTATGGTCTTAGACTTTATGAGCGTGATTTGGGTATTGTTAATACAAAGACACTAATATCTGATAGAAGACAAAATGTGCAGGCAAATTGGACAGCTGTTAGAGGTAAAAAGTTTAAATTAAGTGACATACAAAACATTTGTAATGCGTGGAGAAATGGTAAAGTTTCTGTCTCATTTACAAATGGTGTAATTGTACTTGAATTTAATGATATTTATGGTAGACCGTCTGATATAGACAGCCTTCTTGCAACAATCGAAAATATAAAGCCTGCACATTTACCTTTAGAATATAGTATTTTATATCACACTTGGGGTGATGTTGCCAAAAAAACTTGGGGATTTTTCGGTGATAAAAATTGGAATGATGTGAAAGAGGGTGAGTGGTAAGTGGAATACACAGAAAATTATAATTTAAAAAAGCCTGATATGAATGATACTGCATCAATATCGGATATAAATGAAAATATGGATATTATAGACCAAAAATTAAAAGAAGCAGGACAAAGTGAACAATTGCAAAGTGATGTGACAGAGATAAAAACTGATATTGGAAGTCCATCTGATATAAGTTCAAGTCCAACAATATTTGGTAAGTTGGCAGAAATTAAAGAAACACTTACAACTAAGTTTAGTGAGATTATTTCCAAAATAACTAGTATTGATAGTAAAATTGGCACTACGACAGATACAGGTGGTACTTCATCAGCGGGAGGTATATTTGCAAAATTAAATAAACTATTAACTGATTGGACTACAACAAGAGCAAGTCGTATTGATACTATTTATACAAATACAAATACCAGTACCACATCAAGTAGTACAGGAACATTATGTCAGAGGTTGAATTATATTAGAGCACTTATTGGAGCAAGTTCAGATAGTGGGACAGATACGATTTTTGGATTATTAAAGGGGTTGTTATCTAAAGGAATTGTAAAGAGTGTTCAAAGAGGAGAATATAATACAACTTTAGAATCTGATCTTGACTATGAAGATTTAACAATAAATACTATAAACATCAATAAATCTATACTTTTAGTTACAGCTTCAAATTCAACAGGTAATAATTCATATGTGCAGGCTGCTAATGGTAAAATTTTAAATTCTAATACTATCAGAATATATCGAACTGGATATAGTGTTGTTAATAGTACAAATAACTATCATAATACTAATTGGCAAGTGATTGAATTTTATTAAGAGGTGATTTTTTATGTATAGATATGCAATTATAAATATAAAAACGGGAATTGTTAAAGGTATAAGCAACTTAACAGGAGAAGTAAATAAACCTGATATGATTTTAATTTCTTCTGATTTTGATATTACAAACAAAAAATATATAAATGGTGAATGGATAGAATATACACCTGAGCCGCTTCCTGAGTCTGGACCAACAGATTTAGATATAATAAAAGAAGCGGTATTAAAATCAAATGAAGAATTAAGACAAGAAGGCTATGACAACTGTGTAATGGATTTTATAAAGGAAGGTGTTATTTAATGAGAAAATTGGTTGAAAGTTTAAAAAGATTATATTTATCCAATAGATTAACACTTGAAGATATTGAAGAAAGAAAAACAAAAGGCACTATAAACGAGGAAGAATTTAATTATATTGTTAATTAGCACATCAATAGATGTGTTTTTTTATTGGGACTTTTTGGGATTTTAAAAAATTTATTATCTGAAAAGGGGGTGATTCCATTGGGCTTATTAATTTAAAACCGTAACTGTTAATTATTACATATTATTTAAAAAGAAAAAGGAGAGATTATTTATGAGAATTATTTACAAAGAAACAGGAAAAGAATATACATCAATTAACCCAGAAAAGAATTATGGATATATAACACCTGACGGTGTATTCCATATGTTAGATGGTGCGAAATTTGCTTTTGAAGTAGTTGGTAATGGACCTGTTGTTGAGGTTGATGAAAATGAAATACCTTGTAAAAACGGATACCCACAGAATAACGGTGATAGTGTTGTGGTTCATGGTGTTTCTGATACAGGTCTTTTAAAACAGTTTGGTGATACAAAAGAAACAAGAACTTATAAGACAATTCCTTGTAACACTCCTGTTTTAGTTAAAATAGCTGAAGCTTACAGAATGATTTTAAATGCTTAAATTACATAAATAAAGGGGCAAATGCCCCTTTTTTATTATGAAGGTGGTGAAAATATATGGAATATAAAGCAATATTAATTACTGTAACAGGTGCTGTTGGCGGATTTTTTTCAATGCTTTTTGGTGGGTGGTCTACTGCATTAACTACTTTAATTTTATTTATGGCTATGGATTATATTACAGGTCTTATTGTT
>CALWWW010000063.1 GCA_944385365.1 uncultured Oscillospiraceae bacterium
TGTTCATAATAATACCTCCGCTTCGCTGGCAGTGTACGACACTACCGTGCACTGTCTGACACTACACGGAGGTATTGCTTCATATTACACTTATTGGAACAAGGCGTGGTTAGATTTTACGCTTACATTTGTTCTCAAAGGTCATAATAAGATTTATCCATATCAAATATGAAAACGCCGAAATCTCGATAGATTTCGGCGTTTTCATATTATATGTCGATGTGTTCCGGTTCAATACCGATCATCACAATTGGAACAGTTGGATTAGAGCGACCTTCACGAATAACGTTGGCTACCTCATTTTCAAACCATGCCACACCCGTATCCATTTTCAAACACATAGCACGAGTTGGGACAATTTCTATACCTACATCAATGTCATTACGCAAAAAGAAAAAGGTGTGCTTTACATGAAGGTCATATGCAACACTGAAATACTTTCCAAATTGTACCTCAACCGCAACACGGTCCTTTACAAAATCCACCTGGTTATTCGTGCGAATCGCCTCAAAGCCATTACTTTCAATAATTCTTTTTTGTTCCGACTTATCCCGGATTCCTGCAATTTCCCTGGCAGTTTTTATATCACCAGTGACATAATATGGTGTCTTGACCGACTTCCAGTCTTGAGGAAACAAAATATGTTCAAATTGCTTATTTAACGCTTTTTGATCATAATGAATTTTTCCAAGTGACGGCTTAGCTTTGCTCAATTTCGTATATTGATTCGCATCAATATCGTTAATTGCACGGACAATTTCATCCCAAAGCTTTTTTCGATGAACCATCATATATTCATAACCATTTAAGTGACTATAAAGATTGGCCACAATCATCCCAGGTCACTCCATTCTGCCGGTTTTTGTGCAATTTTATCTGTGGGAGATGGTTTCCAAATTGTTTGATAAATAGGCCGAGTGTTCAATTCTCCTCGGCGCAATTTTTCAATTCTTGCTAGGCCGATTTCAACATATTTTTCTTCCCACTCTGTCCCATAGGCACGGCGCTTATTTTTTAGCGCAGCCAGCAATGAAGAACCGACTCCCGCAAAAGGATCATATACAATGTCATTCTCGTTTGTCAACGCAAGTACACACCGTTCCACCAGTTCAACTGGAAACTGACACGGATGTTCTGTTTTTTCTGGATGGTTGTTCTTTACATTGGGAATTTCCCATATCAATGCATCCCAATCGTCTATCAGGCGATCCAATGTAATTTCCCATACATCTTCCGGATTCTTTCCCCTAGGATTGCCGCTCAATTTACCCTTATTTACGCCTTTAAAATGGCGTTTGCCAGGATATTTAGAAGGAACTCTTACATCATCCAGATTAAATGTATAATTATTGGATTTAGTAAACCACAAAATAGTTTCGTATCGGCCACTGAATCTTTTTGTGCAATGCAATCCATGACCAAAATGCCATATAATTCTGTTTCTCAAATGTAACCCTAACTTTTTAAAATACGGGTAAAAGTAAATATCTAAAGGAAAAATTTCACCATTTTCAACAAAATTCCCTGTTTGCCAACATAGACTTCCATCCTCGGCAAGGATTCTCGAGAATTCCTTCAACATTGGCTGCATATTACATATATATTCCTCTATGCTTGTTCTGTTCTCATATGCTTTTCCAATATTATACGGTGGTGAGGTAACAATTAGTTTAACAGAACCGGAGGCTATATCCTTGCAAAACTCCAATGCATCCTGACATTCATATTGAAATTCGAGCAGTTCCATCAAATCTCACCCCTTTAAGATATAAAAAAAGACGCCGGAGCAAAGCGGACTTTGCTTCGACGTGGTGACCCGCCGGAGATTCGAACTCCGGACCCATTGCTTAAAAGGCAATTGCTCTGCCAACTGAGCTAGCGGGTCGTTTGGCTGGGATGGCAGGATTCGAACCTACGAATGCCAGAGTCAAAGTCTGGTGCCTTACCGCTTGGCGACATCCCAATATACGGAATATTGCAAATCCTTCGGTATTGGGCCGCCTACGGAAATTGTAAATGGGGTGGGTGAAGGGATTCGAACCCTCGACCTCCAGAGCCACAATCTGGCGCGCTAACCAACTGCGCCACACCCACCATATGAAATTTCCACAGGCCGCCGGAGCGCCGTCCTTGAAAATGGCACGCCAGGAGGGACTCGAACCCCCGACCTACTGCTTAGAAGGCAGTTGCTCTATCCAGCTGAGCTACTGGCGTATGCTGCACTGCCGTGTGACAAGCGGCACCGCCTCTCGCACGGGCTATTCCGCAGGAGACCGCAGTCCACCTGGAAAGCAAACAGACAGGCTGCTTGCTTTGCAGATGGAGCGGGTGATGGGAATCGAACCCACGCGACCAGCTTGGAAGGCTGGGATTCTGCCATTGAACTACACCCGCAGTTGGACAGTTCCGACAGAAAAACCGCAAGCGGCCTTGTCAGCCACAACATCATAGCATATTTTGCACACGGTGTCAACATTTTATTTGCCCGTATTGAAAATTTTCTTTAACGACGCCGCAGGATTTTAAGAATCACCACCACATCGGCCACCAGGAACACCGCCGCGCCCCCCAGGGCCAGCCACCAGGGCGAAAACGGCAGCCCCCCGGTACTCTTCTCCTGCTGCGGTTCCGTCTCCTCCGGCGTTTCCTCTTTCGGTTCCTCCGCGGACGGCTCCTCCGGCTGGGCCGGTTCCGGCTCGGTATTGTCGGTGGTTTCCGTCGGTTCCGCCGTCTCCGGCTGCTCCTCCGGCTGTTCCGTCACAGTGGACGATTCCTCCGGCTCCGGCTCGGGCACATCCTGGGTGACGGTATACTCCGTCAGCACCTCCGCGGCCCGGCCCAGGACCTCCGCCCCGCTGGGGGCGTCGCTGGTGTACACCGCCAGCAGGAAGGGCTGGGGCGTATAGATGATGCCCGTATCGTTGATGGCCGTCACGCCGTCGTCCACATAGTACCCGTACTTGTGGGCGATCTCATAGTCTGTGACGTACATCTTGAAATACTCCCCAGGCTGGGCCTGCTTCATATAACCGATCATTTCGTCGAACTTGTCGCCGCCCTCGTAGAGGTGTTTCAGCGTGTCCAGCATCATAGACGTGCAGTAATAGTTGTCGGCGTAATAGATGGAGTCGATCTCCTCCTCCGGCATGGTAAAATACTGCTTCATGGTATTTTTATACGTGCGGAAGTTGCCCAGGTTGTACAGCATATCGATGGAAACATCGTTGTTGGACCACACAAGGCTCTGGTAATGGGCGTCGGCCAGAGTGGTCGCGCCGATCATGGCGGCAGACGAGATTTCTCCGGCGGCCTCCATCTCATAATAGTGCATATTCAGCGGCAGCTTGTAGGTGCTGGCTGCAATCATAAATTTGGTGTCGTTGTAACGGTACTCCTCGCCGGTGACGGTATTGTAGTAGCAGAGAGAAAAATTTCCCTCGTTCAGGCCATACTCCGCCCGGAAGTCGTCCATCAGGGCCGTCAAATCCTCAGAGGCCGCCTGCGTCTCGACGGCAGCAGCCGGTACGGTCCACAGGGTCAGACCCAACAGCAGCGCCGCCAGACGGCGCTCAGGATGTTTCATGGAGATTCCCCCTTTTTGCTCTTCTGCTATGGTAGAGAAAAAATATGAACAAACTATGAACGAATGGACAAATCCGTCGAAACACGGTATACTGGAGAAAACTCCAAGACAAGAATTGAGGCTATACCATGACAGACTTTTCCCACATTCTCCTGGTCAGCGACTACGACCGCACCATGACGGCCTTTGACGGCACCATTCCCCAGGCCAATCTGGACGCCATCGCGGAGTTCACGGACCGGGGCGGCGTGTTCACCATTGCCACCGGCCGGTCCCGGCCCATGTTCCGCAAGCCCGTGGAGCAGCTGCCCATTTCCGTGCCGGTGATTCTGGCCAACGGCGGCGCGCTCTGGGAGCCGGACACGGACCGGGTGACGGTGTTCCACCAGCTCAACGACGAAGCCATGGCGGCTGTCCGGGATATCACCAACCAGTTTCCCCATCTGCGGCTGGAGCTCCAGGGACTGGACTATCACCGCTGCATGGGCTATGACGCCATCCGGGACGCCTATCTGGCCCGGTACGGCCTGGAGCCCAACTACGGCGGCTGGGATGATTTGCAGGATCTGATGTCGGTGGCCTGTCTCTATGCCCCGTTCCAGAAGGCAGCCCACGCCCGGCCCGAGGATACCACCCCCGAGGAGGAAGCGCCTTTCGAGGCCATCGAAGCCCTGGTGGCGGAACGGTACAGCCATCTGCTGGAAGCCGTGCGGTCCATGCCCCGGATGATTGAGCTGCTGCCCAAGGGCTGCGGCAAGGGCAACGCCGCCCGGGAGCTGGCCCGGCGGCTGGGCCGGTCGACGCTGCTGTGCGTCGGCGACGCCCCCAACGATCTGGATATGCTGGACAAGGCCGACGAGGCCTTTTATCCCACGTCGGCGGAATCTTCCCTCCACAATCGGGGATATACGCCCCTGCCCGTCAGCTGCCAGGAGGGCGCCATTGCCGCCCTGGTGGAACTGCTGAAGCAGCGGTAACCGTTTTATATAGCAAGACGCGCCCCAAAGCACCGGGGCGCGTCTTTTTTCAGCTGTTTTTCATCAGACCGGCCGTCTGGAGATTGGCCAGCAAGGTGTTGAACTTGTTGACGATATCGTTGGTACCGGTGGCATTGGCCACGAAAGCCGCCGCCGTGGCCGACGGACCGGTGGGACCGGTGGGACCCGTTGCGCCTGTGGCACCGCTGGGGCCGGTGGGACCCGTTGCACCCGTGGC
>CALWWW010000064.1 GCA_944385365.1 uncultured Oscillospiraceae bacterium
GAACACAGAAGTTAAGCTCGTTTGCGCCGAAAATACTTTGCGGGCGACTGCACGGGAAAATAGGTAATGCCAACACAAAAAACGAGGGTTGCGTTTGCAATCCTCGTTTTTTGCTATATCTAAAAAATAAAAAGGAGCACGACCAAATGAAAAAAGGGTGTCTGATCAAGGGCAGTATCATTGCTGTTGCGCTGCTCTGTATTTTGGGTTTCGCGGCGTTCATGGGTTGGCGTGTGATGTCTGACTATAACAGGGCCTTGAATGCAAATTGGGGTTTTAAGGTGCCCTGGCAATCCCAATATTCGGAGATTTACAAGACAGACTCCGGCCCCAGCTTTCACGGGGACGGTCTTCGCTATCATGTCTATTCTTATAAATACGAAGATTTCATTGATTTAATGTTTGCATGGAGTCCCGTAGAACGGGAGACCAATTACTACGACAGTTATAGTGAGGCTGTAACGCAATGGCTCAACGACTTGGAGGTTCCCGAGGAGTAACTGCCCGGAATTTGCAAATTGCAGCTACTGGTATCGCACCAAGGATGACAAGAGCGAAATTATCTGTCTGTGGGATGCTGGTATGAACCGACTCTATATTGCGGAATCTTTTTTATAAAAACAGTCTATTTTAGGATGTTTTTCGCCATTTTTAGCCGTGTTAATTCCCGTTGCTTGCTTGAGAAGCGGCTGATCCGTATAATGAGCGTACTGACAGCGGAAAGGAGCGCAGGAGTATGATTCACGAAACGATCAGACAATTCAGAAAAGCAAGGGGAATGACCCAGGAGGAACTGGCGATAAAATTAAATGTGGTCCGACAGACCGTATCTAAATGGGAAAAAGGCTTGTCGGTGCCGGACGCAGATATGGTGATACAGCTGGCGGAGCTGTTGGGGGTGTCTGTAAATCAGCTGCTGGGCACGTCGGCGGATACCGATACCACCGCGCAGTTGTCGGAGGAATTGGCAAGGCTAAACGAACAGCTTGCCCGAAAAAATCAGAGAGAAAAACAGCTTCGGCAGGCCAATCAGAAACGAGGATGGATTTTATTTAGTTCTTTTCTGGCCATGTTGCTGGCGCTAACGGTTCAAAATGAAGTGGTTTCCATTCTGCTGGTGGGAGTGTGTATTCTGGCGGCTGTTGTGGTGCTGTATCGCAATTTGGCATTGCTGACAAGTATTACAACAGAGGATATGAAACTGGGTGTTTTGCGCACCACGACGCTCTTTAATGTGGGCGTCCTGGTGGTGGGCATTGTGTTTGCCGTGTTGACGGCTTCCGATCTTGTTACTATTTCAAAAAATGGGGAAAAACTCTTGGCGATGCTCCTGGTTTCCTGTGTGATGCTGTTTGCAGGAATTGTGTCCCCCAAACTGCCGTACAACCGTCATACGGGGCTGCGGCTGCCTTGGACGGTGCAGGATGAGGAGACCTGGAATCTGGCCCATAGAGTGATCGGGTATATTTCCCTGCCGGTTGTGCTGCTTTATATTGCCTGTACATTTACCATAGAGGATTTTGAACTGGTGACCCTGGCAGCTATGGTGGTGTGGATTGGAATTCCCGGAGGGATTTCCTATTATTTTTTTCACCGGAAAATGCGCGGGCAATTATGAGATTGATAAGAGACAGATTGCCGGATATTGTGCATGAATACGGTAATAAGCAAAAGGGCGTTGTATATTGCAAATGTCTTTTTTGTAATTGTCCATTGACTACGTAACCAAGCATAACATTTTACGTTTACTATGGTTGGTGGAACTTTTAAAAACCTGTGGCTATAATGGCTTCAGGAGGTTTGAACAGTATGAAAATGCAGAAAAGTAATATTGCCCGTAATTTGACAACCTTGCGGCAGTTGAATAAATACTCTCAGGAACAAGTGGCGGAAAAAATCGGCGTTTCCCGCCAGACGGTGGCAAAATGGGAAGCTGGCGAGACGGTACCGGATATTGTAAACTGTGACGCTTTGGCACGGCTGTATAATGTCGAACTAAATGATTTGCTTTATTATAATCAGGAGCAAACTGGTTTTCACATTCCACCCAGAGGGAAGTATATATTTGGTACAGCACGTGTGGGTGAGCGTGGCCAGATCGTTTTGCCAAAACAAGCCAGGGATGTGTTTCATATTAAAGCTGGCGACCGGTTGGTGGTTTTGGGAGATACAGACCTCGAACATCCAGGAATTGCTCTGATAAAAGAGGAATTTTTCCTGGAAATGGTTCAAGTATTTAAAACGGTTTTAAATATGGCAGACACATCCGATGAGGATGAAAGGGAGAAGAACTGATGGATGCTGTATTGTATGTCCAGGGCCTTTGCAAGCAATATCCTGGATTTGCTTTAAACGATGTGGGTTTTTCTCTTGCTCCTAAACGCATTATGGGGTTAATCGGTAAGAATGGTGCTGGGAAAAGCACAACTTTAAAATCCATTCTCAATATGGTATCCATGGACAAAGGGAGCGTAAAGGTTTTTCAGAAGGATTTTAGCCGGCATGAAAAAGAGTGTAAGCAGCGAATCGGTATTGTGTTTGGTGGAATTGATTTTTATCCATTGAAGAAACTTTCTACCATTACAGCTGTAACCAAAAAGTTTTACACTGACTGGAATCAGGAGCAATACCAAAAGTATGTTCAGCGGTTTGGTTTAGACGAAGGTAAGAAATTCAAAGAGCTTTCAAACGGCATGAAAGTAAAATATCTGCTTGCTTTGGCACTATCGCACCATGCCGAGTTGCTGATTCTGGATGAACCGACTTCTGGCCTTGACCCCGTCTCTCGTGACGAACTATTGCATATTTTCCGACAAATCGTAAAAAATGAGAACTGCTCTATCTTATTTTCTACGCATATTACCTCCGATTTGGATAAATGTGCAGATGACATCACATACATTCAGAATGGCTGCGTACTGAAAAGTGCGGACAAGGATTCGTTCCTGCGCTCTTTTGAACATTTAAAAACGCCAGAGGATACGGGGCTGCTCACTTTGGAGCAAATTATGCTGCGGACGGAGAGGAGTGAGTGGGATGATGAGGCTGCTGTATAAAGAAATCAGGCTTGCTGCACATCCAAACTCGATTGTATTTGCTTTTCTGGGATGCCTTGTCCTTGTGCCTGCGTATCCCTATAGTGTAATCTTTATGTTTGGTTGTCTGGCCCCCTACATTACATTTCTAAATGCACGTGAGACGAATGACGCTTGGTATACGGCTATTCTTCCGGTGACCAAGTGTGAAAGTGTGCTGGGGAAATGCCTGTTGATTGTTTTTATTCAACTGTTTCAGTTGCTGTTTTCTATCCCGTTTGTTTTTTTACGCAATGCTTTAAACATAGCCAATAATCCCGTGGGATTGGATGCAACGCCGGCTTGGTATGGCTTTGGTCTGATTGTGTATGCTGTATTTGACTTGGTATTCCTTTCGACGTTTTATAAGAGCGGGTACAAGGCGGGAAAAGCCTTTATCGTAGCAGCAATCCCCTTGGTAGTGCTGATGATTGTAATTGAGGTTGTCGCGCATATCCCGTCACTTGCTTGGCTGGACAGTTTTCAAGTAAAATATTTACAAATACAGCTACCTATTTTGGTTGCGGGGATTGTCTGCTATGGTTTGCTTTTGGGACTTGCATATCGAATTTCTGTCAAACACTTTGATAAAGTCGACCTATAAAGCCGATGTATTGATCAAACCATCTCTGCTTCTTCCTACACACCATATTCATAATTGATGGTGTGAAAGAGTGCCTGCATATGATATAATGATCAAGTATCATATCAATATTGCCCAAAAACCAGTGATATAAATGGTTTATAGGCTATGAAGGGATATAAAAGAAATGGTAAAAATACTGTTTGTATGTCATGGAAATATTTGCCGCAGCCCCATGGCGGAATTTGTGATGAAAGACCTGGTGCGCAAGGCCGGACGGGCGGAGGAATTTTCCATTGCCTCGGCGGCCACCAGCACGGAGGAAATCGGAAACCCGGTCTATCCACCGGCACGGCGGATGCTGGCCGCCCACGGCATTGACTGCACTGGCAAGACAGCCCGGCAGCTGCGCAAGGCCGACTATGCCCAGTATGACTATTTGATCGGCATGGATCAGGCCAACTTCCGCAATATGCAGCGGATGTGCGGCGGTGACCCCGATGGGAAAATTCATCTGCTGCTGGACTTCACCGACCGGCCCGGTCAGGTGGCGGACCCCTGGTATACGGGGGATTTCCAGGCCACCTGGGAGGACGTGCTGGAGGGCTGTGAGGGCCTGTTGCGCCACATTGACAACCAGTGACATAAATTAACCCCCGGCCTGCGGACGGCAGGCCGGGGGTTCTTGCGCTTATCGGAAGTCAAAGGTGCTCAGGTGGGTATCCCAGTCAATTTCCTTGAGGTTGCCGGGGTTGTACAGGACCATGACCACGTCGGGCTGGGTTTCGGCAATATACGTTTCCACGCTGCCGTTGAAGTACCGCAGATCCAACAGGTCCAGCTGGGCCACGCCCTGGGACAGGAACGGGGCTACCACATTGGCAAAGGAATCCTTGATTAAAAGAATTTTTGTATCGTTGGGCGCCAGATGGTTTTCATACCGGACCACGGCGGAATCGCTGTGGGCATAGGCAGAATAGGGCGTCAGATACATATAGTTCTTCGTCTCAATGTGCTTCATGTCGTACACCACGGAGAAATCGCCCGTCAGGTCCACACCCAGGGCCGGGGCATAGAACCGCAGGTCCGTGGGATAGGTGGGGTAGAGCAGTTCGATATCCTCCGGATTGGCCCGAGCCAGCGTCAGCCGCTTGCCCTGGGAGCCCAGGAACCAGTCTTCATAGACCTGGGCCATGTACTGGTCCTGTTCAAAGTACGTCAGCGGAATATCACAGCCGTACAGGTCGTTGAGCCGTTGGGCAATGACGCCGGTGGCCCAGAGTCCCGTCCGCGGTTTCCAATGGCTGTCGGTGACAAAGAACAGGCTGTGGTGGTCATAGCCCGCGTTGTGGATTTCCTCCCGCATGTCGATATGGGCCACGCCCTCCGCTTCCAGACCGGCCACCAGGGCGTCGGCGTTCTCATTGGAGAAGTCGCCCACCACATTGTCGGTGTACTTGCAGATCTTATAGGGGGCCTGGACATAGAGAAATCCGGTGCCCAGGGATTCACAATACTCTTGCAGCAGGGACACAGACCGGATATTCTCGGTCATATCCTGCTTTTCCAGCACCGTGGCGTAATAATCGCTGGTGACCTGGGCAATGGCGTTATACTCGGGATAGGCGGTAATGTTCCAGCCGATTTTTTCCTGCATGGCGCTGGTCTGGGTCACCAACGTGTCATAATAGGGGAGCATTTGCTTGCAATAATCGGTCAGCGCCGTTTCAGCTTCGGTTACACGGTTTTCCAGCTCCTGGAGGAAAGACACCTGGACGGTGGCCGACTGCTCCTGAAACGGATAGGTCAGGGACCAATCGGTGGAGCCGTCATCGCCGGTGACCTGAACTTTGCCGCCGCCGTCACCGGCGGGGAATGCCTTCTGGGTCAGGGCGTTGTCCATGCCCAACCCCTCGATCAGCACTTCCTTAATGACGGCCCGGGCGGCGATGGAACAAAAGGCCAACAGAACGGCCACCAGAAACAGCCAGGAAATGATGGATGTGAACGGTTTCTTTGCCATGACTGCCTCCTTAGAAATTGAAGTAGATAAAGGGATTGTACGTGGTGCCCACCACCGACAGCAGAGACAATGCCGCGGCTGCCAGCAGCACCACAGCGGTCACCAGATCGGCGGCCACGGCGGGCAGATGCCGTTTAATGAAAGGGTACACCGGCAGGCAGAAGAACAGGGCCACCGGCAGGACGTATTTACAGCTGCTGAGGTAGGTGAAAAAGGTCTCGTCGGTGAATCCGGCGGTGACGCGGCCGAACATCTGCCCCATATACCGCAGGGCCGCGCCGATGCTCTCGGCCCGGAACAGGACCCAGCCCAGCAGCACCATGAGCCATACGTACAGGTGGGAGAAGATGCCCAGCTTTTTGGCGAAGCCCAAGGTCTTCTCGGCCATCAGCAGAACGAAGTAGAACAGGCCCCAGGCCACAAAGGTCCAGTTTGCGCCGTGCCAGATGCCCGTGAGGGCCCAGACCACAAAGATGTTGAAGATCTGACGGCGGCGGGAGACCCGGTTGCCGCCCAAGGGGATATAGACGTAATCGCGGAACCAGGAGCTCAGGGAGATATGCCAGCGCCGCCAGAAGTCCGTAATGCTGGTGGCCACATAGGGATAGTTGAAGTTCTCGGCAAAGTGGAAGCCGAACATGCGGCCCAGGCCGATGGCCATGTCGGAATAGCCGGAGAAATCGAAGTAGATTTGCAGGGCATAGGCCACGGCGCCCAGCCAGGCCGACGCCACGGAAATGGGCAGCAGCGACGACAAAAGGAAAGTGTTGTCGGCAATCTGGGCCATATAGTTGGCCAGCAGCAGTTTTTTAGCCAGACCGAAAATAAACCGGGTCATGCCCTCGGCAAAATCGGCCCGCGTCTCCTTGCGGTGGAGAATTTCGTCGGCAATCTGCTCATAGCGGACAATGGGACCGGCAATCAGCTGGGGAAACAGGGACACATACAGTCCCAGCCAAAAAACGTTTTTCTGCACGGCGCTTTTGCCGTAGTACACGTCGAACAGATAGCTCATGAGCTGGAAGGTGAAAAAGGAAATACCGATGGGCAGGGCGATGTCGATGGCCCCCGTGTCCATGTGGAGCAGCAGTCCCAGCTGCTGGCACAGGAAGGTCAGATATTTGAACACCACCAGCAGCAGCACATGGAGACCGATGCCCAGGGTAAGCCATGGCTTTTTGCGGTTTGGCGCGGCGGCGTCCATTTTCACGCCCACCAGCCACGTCATGATGATGGACAGTATCATCAAAAAGACGAAAACCGGTTCGCCCCAGGCGTAGAAAAACAGGCTGGTGGCCAACAGAATTACATTGCGGTAAGTGCGGCTGCGGGTCAGGGGATTGAAGTACAGCAGCAGCACCACCGGCAGAAAGACAAATAGAAATTCAATTGAAGAAAATACCACGTTTGCGCCTCCCACACGGTAAAATACGGTTCTATTCTATCAGTTATATATCAAAAGGGCAAGTCCGATGCATCCAAAAACACAGGGCCAGCCGGGGAAACGCCCGGAATCCCACGGGAGCGCTCCCGGAGTCTTCCGCGCGATTGACGGAAAATTCTGCCGGTGTTATACTGAGAGCAATGTCGGGCGTCCGGGCTGGTGGACGATAGTAAGCTGGTACTGTGGATTTCCTGCGGAGAGGAGGGGGAACGGTGAAACGCTCCCTGATTTGGTTGGGGCTGGCGCTGGCCATGGCGGTGCTGCTGCCGTTTTGTGCGCTGCTGGCGCCCATGGTGTTGAAAACCTTGTTTTGGAAACTGAGCAGCGACCCGGCGGTGGCGGTGCTTCGGGGCGAGTATTGGGGCGCGGTGGTTCGGGCGGTACTGCTGACCATAGGGCCGCTGGTTCCGGTGGCCTGTTTCCTGCTGGAGCGGGTGACCATCCGCCGGGCCCGGCGGCAGCTGGCGCACCAGGAGTTTGCCATCCAGACGGGGCGGGAGGCGTTCGACCGCAGTGTACACCGGGAGGAACGATGGATACCCCGCGGGATACCCTGGGGAATCTATGCGGTTCTGTGCGGCATCGCGGTGTTTCTGTTCACCAGCGGCGTCATGCAGCCAATGCTGCCCCAGCACATTCAAGAGATGGGAAACGATTTGAACGACTATCGAACGGGGCATCCGACCGTCTATCAGGGGCCGCTGGAGCGGGTGGAACGGCAGATGCGCGACGGCGTGCGGGAGGTGCCGGATCTCCGGTTTGTGTACTATGATTCCGCCGGGGAATCTCTGCGGTGCGCCGTGACGCTGCTCTATGAAACGGATTTGATGCAGCCATCCTATACGGTGACGTATCTCCCGGAGACGGGGACCATTCTCACCATCACCGACGCTGAGGGAACGCTGCGGACCACCGGGGCGGACGTTCCGCTGCCGGTACCGTCGGGCTGCTGGCTGTACGGGGATTTGGCTGTGCCGTATTGTGATGATGTGCCGGGATACGACACACTGACCCGGGAGCAGCAGGCGTTGTTTGATCTGCTCTATTCCGAAGTGTTCAGCGGCGGTGTGGCGTCGGGTGAACTGTCCACCCGGTCGTTTGCCCTGCCGTATCCGCTGGAAAAGGAAGCGTTCAACGCCGTGCTGGAGCTGTACGAATCGTCGGTGGTCCCAGTGGAGCGGCCAACCTTCGGTTACCGTACCGATGACGGGCAAATTGTCGAGGAGGCGTATTGTTATGGTATCCATTATTCCAAATGAATAGACGGGAAACCGACAACAGCCGGGACTGGACGCATACACGTCCGGTCCCGGCTGCTTTTTCAGTTCTATGGTGCGGCGGTCATCCGTTGCCGGTGGGAATAAAGGGCCGGATGGCCATGGCCACATTGGAAATGGGCATGGTCTGGAGCCACACCTTGCCGGGGCCGGTCAAAAGGGTATTGAACAGACCCTCGCCACCCAGGAGCTTGTTTTTCAGACCCGGCACCTGCCGGATATCCATGGAGACGGAGGGCTCAAAGCCCGCCACATTGCCGGTGTCCACAATCAGCTGCTGACCCGGAGCCAGTTCGTATTCCACCAGCTCGCCGTCGATTTCGGCAAAGGCCATGCCGCGGCCGGAGAGCCGCTGCAAAATAAAGCCCTCGCCGCCAAAGAATCCGGCTCCCAGCTTTTTGCTGAAGTGGACGGACAGCTCCACGCCGGCTTCCGATGCCAGAAAGGCGTTTTTCTGTAGAATCATCTCCCGGCCGGGACCGATTTCCAGGGGCATAATGCGGCCGGGGAAGCTGGAACCAAAGGCAATGGTGCCCTGGCCCTTGGAGGTGTAGATATTCTGGAACATGCTTTCACCGGAAAACGCCCGGGAGAACATTTTGCCGAGGCCGCCGCCGGATGTTTCCATCTGGATACTGGGGGTCATCCAGACCATGGAGCCCTTTTCTGTAATCATCTGTTCGCCGTCCTGGAGGGAGCAGATCACGACGGGGAAGGCGCCGCCTGCCAGTTCATATTGCATGGGAATGTCTCCTTTCGTCTGTGGGATGGCTCCATCATACAATGGAATGGGGCCCTCGTCAAGACTGTAAAAAAGGCCATAGACGGCCTGTGTCAAAGGTAAAAAAACTGCTGCCCCGCTTGCTGAAAAAAGTGCGGCAAACAGGACAACGGCCATCCCGTTGCCGGGATGGCCGCTGCCCTTGGAGTGTGTATGTTTGGAGGTGTATGGATTCCTATGGAAAACAATCGAAGGGGCTCAGACCTTGGCGATGTCGCTGTCCTTCATGCCCAGACCGCGCATAATGTCGTCCAGGGCGGCGCGCTTTTCGGAAGCCAGCGCCGGGCACTCGTAGGAGTTCAGCAGGGCATCCATGCGCTTGTGGATGGAATCGTACAGGGCCTGGTTGGGATCGCCCTTGGTGTTGGTGTGGACGGAAACCTGATGGTACCAGGGGTCGATACGGCAGCGCTCGTAGGTGTGGTCCAGGGTGATGTACACGCCGCCCTCGTCCTCAATGGCTTCCTTGATGGCGTCGAAGGCCAGGGCATCTTCGTCGCAGGGCAGATCGGAGAAGTAGTACTTCATACGGGTGAAGGTCTCGATATCCAGCAGGAACTTTTCGAAGCTGACGGTATTGAAGGAGTGCAGGGAGCCGCAGGCGTGCATCATCAGGTTGGCGCCTTCGGAGAAGGACTCAAACATGCTCATGGCGCTCTCTACACCGGCCTGGGCCGTGAGGCCGGAGGCATCGGACATGCCGCCGCCGCTGCGGCAGGCCAGGCCGTACTTCTTGGCCATCAGTGCGCCGTACTTGGCCTCCTTGACGAAACCGGGGCTGGCGTTGGAAGCCTGCATGTTCTTCATGTCGCTGACGGTGGAAGCGAAGCCATAGACCACGGGGGTGCCGGGGCGGACCATCTGGGCGTAGACGTTGATGCCCAGGAATTCCGCGTTGGCCTGGGATACGTTGCCGGCCAGGGAGATGGGGCCCGTAGCGCCGGCCATGTTGCCGGGGGCGATGACCAGGGGCTGGCCGTTGAGGGCGCAGACGTCAATGGTGTCGATGGTGGCTTCGGTGACGCCCAGGGGGCTCAGGGGAGAGATCAGGTTGAAGGTGCAGGGGAGTTCGGTAATGTCGCCGTCGAAGACAATGCGCATCATCTTCATGATGTTTTCGGCCTGGGTCTTGCCGCCGCAGACGGAGAACAGGGCCTTGTCGGAACGGCAGAGGGTGGCGTAAACCATGGCCTCGGCGGAGATTTCCGCGTCGATGTCGGAGGGCTGGGCCAGAATGCCGCCGTTGATGGCGAACTCTTCGCTTTGCTCTTTTCTCGTCATGATGCGTTCCTCCTAAAATAGTTATAAAGATGGGGAATCGTGAGGGTAATCACAAGGGTAATCTTGATTACTTTTCAGGGTGAAAAGGAAATACTGATACGCGGGGTACCAGTATTTCACACAGGTCAGGAAGTGGCGTCCAGGGGTACGCCGGCGGGCAGAAACCGCTGGAACAGGGTATAGATCAGCTGATAGCATTCGTCGGCAGCGGACCGGATTTGGCTGTCGGTCATGGTGATGCCGGAATACTGGGTAAAAATGCCGTTGAACACGGCCACGGTCAGGCGGCTCAGCAACGCCGCGTCCTCCAGAGACAGGACACCGGCGTGGGCGGCCCGCCGCAGACGCAGCAGCTCGCGCTCCTGCAAATTGTTGCTGAAAATAATGCTGGCGGAAAAACCGTCGAAGCGCCGCTGGACCTCGGGGAACATCTGATAATATTCGTAGACGCAGTCCTCCAGCATATCCCGATGGTCGCTGAAAAACATCAGCTCATAATAGGGCTTGTTGCGGAAGGCTTCGTCGATAAAGCATTTCCACAGCAGCAGGTCGATCTGGATGGAGGACAGGTCCTCGCGGGCGGACAGCTTGATAAACTCGATAATGTACGGTTCCAGGAACCGCACGGAAGCCAGCATAATCAAGTGTTCCTTATTTTCAAAGTGTTTGTAGAGCACGGCGCTGGTGCATCCGGCCCGTTCGGCGACTTTGCGGATGGTGACGCTTTCAATGCCCTCTTGTTGTAGAATCTCGCTGGTGATCTCGATATAACGGATCTTACGAAGTGGCTTCAAGGGGGTCACCACCTTTGGTAATCTTGATTACCCTCAATATATACGGTATTATTGCAAATGTCAAGTAAAAACTAAGGGGTGATTTTTAGGCACCTTATACAGAAAGTGTACAGACAGCCTCTGTGGGCTGTTTTTTTATAGAATAGGGATTGACAAAGGATTGGAACTGTAGTATCCTGTAATCAGTAATTAGAATAATTTTAATTATTAAAATTAAAACAGCAAACCAACCGGTCAAGAGCGCAGCATGCGCCATACCGGTTACAAAACAATAAAAACAGGAGGAATTTACCATGAGAAGTATCACCACATTGGATCTGCAGTACGCCCACAGATTTTACGGCTTCAAGGGCGAAGCCCAGTACCTGCACGGCCACACCGGCGTGCTGACCATCGAAGTAGAGGACACCGTGGAACCCGGCGTCAATATGGTGTTCCCCTGTAACGAGATTCAGAAGACGGCCTGGTCGGTGCTGAAGAACTTTGACCATGCGCTGATTCTCCGGGAGGACGACCCGCTGCTGCCCGCCATTCTGGACGTCTATGAGAAGCAGGGCATCCGCAACGGCGCGCCCCAGAACCAGATGAAGGGCCCCGCCTTTGAGACGGAGCTGGCCAAGGCTTATCCCGAATGCCGTCTGGTGGTCACCAAGGAGACCATGACCGTGGAGGGCATGATCAAGATCGTCTACGACCTGCTGAAAGACAAGCTGAATATTGCCAAGATCACCTTCACCAGCGGCGTCAACGCGGCTTCCGCCGAGTTTGACACTCATAATCAGATTGACCGCTGCCCCCTGTGCGGCATCGCACTGAATGAAAAGGGCGTTTGCCCCAAGTGCGGCTATAAGAAGGGCTGAGTTCCTCCAAATCATAACCGGGCGTGCCGTTGGCGGCACGTCCGGTTAAACAGTATGGCGGTAATAGGAAAAAGATAAAAGTTTTACTCGATTTTTTTCAAAAAATCGCGGTTTCCAAAGGCAGAGCCTTTGGTCGCCCGTCGCAGCGGGCGAAATACCCGCGCCGCGCACGGCGCGAAATCCCTTAGCGTCCTAAACCGCCATCCGCAGATGGCGGAATCCCCGGCCAACGGCCATGGCCTCCGCCGCCGCCCCTTGTGGGGTGGACGGTGGGGGCCATATGCACTGTACCGGGTATCGTCCTCCCATGTACTGGGGTGAATGCACACAAAAAGGCTGCCGCCCGCCACCCGCTATGGGGTGGGGACGGCGGCCTTAGGGCTTACGTCCTGGCGATTGCGCCCGTTGCGACGGGCGCTTGGGGACGATGGGGTGTTTCGCTGGCTGCGGCCAGCGGGAGTTTCGCGCCGTGCGCGGCGCGACCGGGGCGCTGCCCTTGGACCCTGCGATTTTTTGAAAAAAATCGAGTAAAACTTTTATCTTTTTTCCGATTACCGCCACACTACGCCAGAGCGGACGGCCCCTTACATAAAAAGAAAAGAGGCAGGTATTTACCTGCCTCTTGGCGAACGATAACGGACTCGAACCGCTGACCGAACCGGGGCCGATGGCCCGGTTCCCGCTGCGGCGGAGTGATTGAAATAGCGAAGGGTCAGCGGACGGACCCT